>NZ_JBITJP010000010.1:0-352598 GCF_044460165.1 Embleya sp. NPDC050154 | reverse complement strand
ACCGAGGACGCCGTCAACGACGTACGCAACGTCCTCGCCGCAACCGTCAACCCGGCCGACCCCGCCGGAGTCAAGGTCAGCCGCCCCTCCGACGCGTTGGAGGCGCAGCTCGCCGCCAAGAACACCTTCACCGGGTTGTTCGTCGGCCTGGGAGCGGTCGCGCTCCTGGTGGGCGGGGTCGGGGTGGCCAACACGATGGTCATCTCCGTCCTCGAACGCCGCCAGGAGATCGGACTGCGCCGAGCCCTGGGTGCCGGACGCGGCCAGATCCGGCTGCAGTTCCTGACCGAGGCGGTGACGCTGTCCGGCCTGGGCGGCGTGGCGGGCGTACTGCTCGGGTTGATCGTCACGAGCGGGTACGCCCACGCACAGGGATGGCCGCTGGTACTGCCGTGGCCGGCCATCCTGGGCGGCGTCGCCGCATCGGTGGCGATCGGCGCACTCGCCGGCCTGTACCCGGCCGGCCGCGCGGCACGACTGCCACCCACCGAGGCACTGAGCTCGGGCTGAGGACGGGCTGAGGGCGGGACGCGAGCGTGGGGGCGCGGGGCGCGGGCTCCGAGCGTCACGTGCCGAAGGTGCGTTGCGGATGGGCCGGTTCGGGCCCGAGCCGGGTTGCACCGGATCGGGTCGGGACCGGCCCGATCCGATCCGGGCCGGTCCGGACCGCCCGGCGTCGGCTCGACTCTCGACGCCGCCATTACGGAACCTGGGCAAAACCTGGGCACCAGCTGGGCAAGACTTGACCGCGTTCGCCCCTCGACGGCCCGGAGTACGCGTCCAGCGCCCGACCACTCCACGCGATGTTCGAAGCCGCCCGACCCATGGATCTCACCATCAGCAATCAGGCGGATTCGTTACGTTACGGGCGTGGATCTCCTACGCCGCACGCCCGTTCCGCCGACCGACCGTCGAACCAACCGTGGAGCGAGCGGTTGTCGGCGCACCGGATCGCATCCGGCGCGCCACGCATCGATGCAGGTCGGCAGGGGGTGGGGAGGGATTTCATACGACCAGATGATGACCTCGGCATGGTGAAGTCATCGATTCGGTTGACGATGGCCGGCGCCGGCAGTCGGTAATCTTTGGTGTGGAAAGCGGTTCACCACCTACCGCATCGCCCGGCCGACCGGAATCTGTCGCAACCGCGGAGCGTCCGCCCAGCGTCAACCCTCCGACCGGTGTGTGTCGTGTCCTCGTCCTGCGATGGCGCTGCTGAGGGCAGGGCGTGGTGAATGCCACAACGCCACCGGCCCGGGTCTGTGGCTGTCGGACTCGACGAGTCGTTGGGGGTTGGTCAGCAGTGTTGCGCGTTCTCGACGATCGCCGGGACGACGGCGACGACTGCGCCGGCGGGTCCACCTCGGCGGGGACGCTCACCCGAGCGCGGGTGCCCGACAGCGCCGAGTCGATGGTCCAGGACACCGTACGGAAGCCGGTCGGCGAAGGTTCGTCCGCCGCCCCGCGCGGGCGGCGCGACCGGTTGTGGTCCGCGCCCTTGCAACTGCTTCTCTTCCTGTGGCGGACCCTGTGCGGTGAGTGGCGGGGGATCGTCGCCGATCCGGTCCGGCAACTGTGGCGCACCCGCGGCAAGGGGCTCACGCTCGCGGTGGTGGCCAGCTCCGCGGTGATCTTCTTCCACGCGATCGGGCAGACCCCCACCGGCAAGACCGCGGTGCGCCTCCTCGGTGGTGTGAGTGCCGACCTGCCGCTGTGGCTGGCCCTGTTGCGGACGCCGGTCTCGCTGTTCGTGCCCGCGTTGAACCTGCCGGTCTGGGCGGGCATCACGCAGTTGTTCCTCGCCTTCGCGATCGCCCAGCTCTCGCTCGGGGCGGGCCGCACGCTGATGGTCGCCTACGTGACCACGCTCGCGGGCACGATGGGTGCCCGGATCATGATCGCGATCGGCCCGGACCACGCGATCGGGCTGCCCTCGTCGGCCGCGCACGTGCTGGACACCGGTCCGTCGGCGGCCGTGGTGGGCCTGTTCACGTACCTCTCGATCATCCACCGCGCGCCCATACTCTTCACCATCACCGGCGGGTCGATGGTCCTGGAGTCGATCATCCTGCCCAACCTGGCCGGCCGGGAACATCTGATCGCGGTGGGCGCGGCGATCGTCCTGGGTCTGCTCGCGGGGCGTACGCGCCCGCGTTGGTTGGCCTGGACGGACGGCCCTCGGGCGCGGATGGCCGCACTGAGCTCGGGCCCTCGGGCGCGGGCGCGGGTGTTGTGGGCGATGCCGGGCACGTGGGTTCGCAGGATGTTGCCTTCGGGGCGGTCGGGGCGGTCGGGGCGGTCGGGGCGAAGGGCCGAGTCCGGCGCGGAAGTCGTTCCCGAGCGGACACGCGAGAACGCCTGATTCGGCCGGCTGGTCACCCCGCCCGTTCGACCCGTCGTGGTCGGTGCGGAGATCGGGGTTTCAAGGCATGGGCATGGCCTGCTCCGGCCTTCGGCGTTTTGTGGTTCGGGAGGGGAGTGGTCCAGACCAATATTGCGTCTCGTTCGGCGTGGTGGATACCTTCGGTCCACCGCGCCGTGCCCTGTTTCGGCGTGGGTCGAGGCACGTCGGGATCACCTCGTGCTCCGCTTCGTCGCAGCCGGAGGTACCGCCGTCATGACCGTTTCCCTCGTGCCCGGGTCGGTGATGGCCGGTGAGATCGCGGCCCAGCCCGAAGGGTTGGCTCGGATCCTGACCGAGGGGCTCGGGGCGATCCGCGCCGTCGCCGAGGAGATCCGGGCGCGCGATCCGAGGTTCGTGCTGTTCACCGGGCGAGGGACCTCCGACAACGCGGGGCTGTACGCGCGTTACCTCACCGAGGTGCTGCTCGGCCTGCCGGCGGGCCTGACCTCGATGTCCACCACGACCGCCTACCGTGCACGGCAACGTCTGGCCGGCTGCCTGGTGGTGACGGTGAGTCAGTCCGGCGGCTCCCCGGACCTGATCGCCTCCGCCCGGCAGGCCCGCGCGGACGGCGCGCTCACGCTCGCGGTGACCAACAACGCCGATTCGGTGCTCGCCCGCGAGTCCGACCTGCATCTGGACGTGCTCGCCGGCCCGGAACTCGCGCTGCCCGCGACCAAGACCTACACCGCCGAGCTGCTCACCCTGTTTCTGCTGGTGGACCACCTTCGCGGTGGCACCGGCGAGGCGGCGCGGACGCTGCCCGAGGCGGCCCGCGTGATCCTGGAGCGGCAGGGCGAGATCGAGGGACCTGCCGAGCGGTACCGGTTCGCGGACCGGCTCGTGGTCACCGCGCGCGGCTACGGGTACCCGACCGCGCGTGAGGCGGCGCTCAAGATCATGGAGACCAGCTACATCGGTGCGCAGGCGTTCTCCGGCGCGGACCTGATGCACGGCCCGCTCGCGATCGTCGACCGGGCCTGGCCGGTGCTCGCAGTGGCACCGGACGGCGCGGGCGGGACCGCGCTGCGGCCGGTGCTGGACCGGCTGCGCGAACGCGGCGCGGATCTGTACGTGATCGGGTCCACCGAAGCGGTGGCCGAGTACGGTCGGGGCTTCGTGTTGCCGACCGGGGTCGCCGAGGAGGTGTCGCCGATCCTGGAGATCCTGCCGCTGCAACTGCTCGCGCGCGAGGTCGCGTTGGGACGCGGCTGCGACCCGGACGCGCCTCGGGCACTGGCGAAGGTCACCGAGACGCGGTAGTCGACCGGGGGCGGGAGTTGACCGAGGCGCGGTAGTCGACCGAGGCGCCTGCGGCGGCAACCGCCGAGCCCGCCGGTGGCGCCGTCAGGCCGTGCGGTCCAGGTCGGTGGCGGCCTCGCGGGCGTCCAGGAGTTCGTCCCAGTTCGCCGCCGCCCACTCGCACGCGGCGGCCATCGGGACCAGCATGCTGCGGCCCAGCGGAGTGAGGGCGTAGGTGACCCGGCGGACCGGGGCGTCGTGGGCGGTGCGGCTGATCAGCCCGTCGCGTTCGAGCGTGCGCAACGATTGGGTGAGCACCTTCGCGGTGACGCCGCGCATGGGCACGCGCAGTTCGGAGAAGCGTCGCGGACCGCCCTCCAGACAGCGGATGATCATCGCCGCCCATTTGTCGCCGAACCGGATCGGGGACAGGTTCGACGGGCAGACGGGGTCGAACATGTCCGCGGACAGGGGTTCCGTGGTCGCCTCGCTCATGGGCCCAGCGTAGTTGGTATCCGGGAGGTAACCAGGGCCCTGGGTAGCGTTCGCGGCGGTGGTCGAGACAAGGCATCGACCCGGACGAGCGGGGTGGCATCCATGAGCGACATCATCGTTTTCGGCGCGGGCGGTCGGACCGGACGGACGGCCGTCGCGGAGGCGTTGCGCCGGGGGCACCGGGTCACCGCCGTGGTGCGCGATCCGGCGAAGTACCCGGATTTGGCCGACTCGGACGTACGTGTGGTCGCGGGCGACGTGACCGACGCGGACGCGGTGGCCGAACTCGCGGCGGGCCACGACGCGGCGGTCGCGGCGGTGTACGACCCGGCGGCGCCGGTGGGTGACTTCTTCGGGCGGGCGGTGCGGGCGCTGCTGGACGGGCTGACCCGGGCGGGTGTGGGGCGATTGGTGTGGGTGGGCCTGGCCTCGGTGTTGCCGACCGAGTCCGGCGAGTTGCTGATGGATACGCCGGGATATCCGCAGGAGTACCGGGCGTTCTTCCTCGCGCACGCCGAGGGCAACGCGGCGCTGAGCGCGTCGCAGGCCGGGCCGGAGTGGGTCGTGCTGAGCCCGGCGGGCGACTTCGACCACCAGGGCGTGCGTACCGGTCACCATCGTGTCGCGCCCGCCGACGCGGAAAGCCGGGTGTCCTACCCGGACTTCGCGATCGCGCTGCTGGACGAGATCGACACGCCGAAGCTGCGCGGGGTGCACGTCGGGATCGAGGACGGGCGATGACCGGGTCGGTCGTGGACAGCCCCGATCCGTGGGTGGCGGAGCACATCCGGCGCTTCGTGGAGAGCGACGGGCAGGCCCGGGAAGGGATCGACGACCTCCTGTTGACCACGCGCGGGCGCCGGTCGGGGCTGCTGCGGCGGACCGCGTTGGTGTACGCGCGCGACGGTGATCGATGGATCGTGGCGGGTTCGAACCGGGGCGGCGAGCGGCATCCGGCGTGGTACCTGAACCTGGTCGCCGATCCGGCCGTGACGATCAGGATCGGGGCGACGGACGTGCCGGCCCACGCGCGCACCGCGACGGCAGCGGAGAAGCCGAGGTTGTGGGGGCTGATGGTGGCGGCGATGCCGTCGTACCAGGCGTATCAGAAGGGCACGACCAGGGACATCCCGGTGGTGATCATCGAGCGGGCGGCGACGATCGCAGGCATCGGATGAGAGTGAGAGTGAGGGTGAGGGTGCGGGTCTGCCGGGTTCCCTCGGGCCGGCCCTACGCTCTCGCGGAGCCGGTGTGTTCGACCGCGAACAGGCGGTGCTCCACTCGGTCGAGGGCCACCCGTACGGCGCCGAGCGCGACGCCGTCGGCGCCCAGGGCGGACAGTTCGACGCGTGGCATGCGCAGGCACAGCCGGCGCAGTTCGCTGGTCAGCGGCGGAACGGCGTCGGCGAGGCCCGCCGCCCAGCCGCCGATCACGACGATCTCCGGATCGAGCGCCAGCACGAGCGCGGTGACGTCGTGGATCAGGCGCTGGACGAACCGGTCCACCGCCTCGGTCGCGGTCGGGTCGCCTGCGGCCGCGTGCCGGAACACCTCGCCGACGGCCGCCTCGTCCAGCGGCGGCAGCGGTGTGCCGGTAGTGGACAGCAGGTTCTCCGGGGTGACCTGCCGGCCGAGCAGGTGCAGCGCGCCGATCTCGCCGGCGGCGCCGCCGAAGCCGCGGTGCAGGCGGCCGTTGATGAACGAGCCGGCGCCCGGGCTGAGGCCGGCCATCACGTAGACGATGTCGTCGGAGCCGACCGCGACGCCCTTCCAACGCTCGCCGATCGCGGCCAGGTTGGCGTCGTTCTCGACCTGGACCGGACAACTGAACGAGCGGCCGAGTCGGCCGGCGAGGTCCAGGCCGGTCCAGCCCGGCATCGCCGAGGACAGCGTGACCACACCCTCGGTGTCCACGATCCCGGGCGTGCCGATGCCCACGCCCCACAACGAACCGCGCGAGATCTGGGCCCGACGCAGGGTCTCGGTGATCAGGCCGCGGACTCGCTCCAGGCGATCCTCGGCCTCGCAGTCCTCCTCGACGGTGCGCGCGGCACGGCCGACGATCGTGCCCCCGAGGTCGGCGAGCACGACCCGGATGTGATGCACGCCGACGTCGACGCCGAGCAGGTGGCCGGCCTCGGCGTGGAAGCGGAAGCGTCGGGCCGGCCGGCCGCGGGGGCGGCTGCCGTCCTCGCTCTCGGCGGTGGTGGTCTCCACGACCAGGCCCTCGGCGAGCAGTCCGTCCACGACACCCTCGACGGTGGGGCGGGACAGCCCGGTGGCCTCCATCAGCGCGGTCACCGTCAGCACCTCGCCACCGCGCAGCGCGCGCAGGGTCGCGGCGGAGTTGATCCGTCGGACCACGGAGGAGTCCCCGCCGGTCACCTGTGCCACAGCTCTTGTCCTCTCATCGCGCCGTCGCGCGGTGCGTTCGTCCGGGCGTCCGCGCCCGTCGTGCACGTCGTCGCTCAGGCGCGGATGGTACCCAGATTTCCCGTCGGATCAGGACGCGGGCCGCAACGCGGTCGGCCCGGCCTCGGCGAACGCGAGCCGGCAGGTGTCCGCACGATACGTGGCCACGGTGACCGCGGCGGTCCGGCCGAGCGCGGTGTACGTCGTCGTCACGACCAGCACGGCCGTACCCGGCGGACGCTCCAGGTAACGGGCTTCCTCGGCCTCGGCCACGCCCAGTTCGACCGCGCGGTGCCGGCCCTCCAGGCGGTGGCCGCGCAATTGACGAAGCATCAGCGAGGCGCGCTCGAAGCCCGGGACGCGGGTGGACAGCGACGGGACGACGGCGCGCGAGACGTACAGGCACTCCAGGCCGACCACTTGGCGCATGGAGAACTGGCGACGGCGCAGTCGGTGCACCAGGGCCGAGGGACGGCCTTTGAGGGTGTCCGCGAACTCGTCGGTCACCGGCACGGTGGCGCAGTCGATCACCTCGCGGTCGCGCAGGTCCACGCCCGGCCAGCCCTCGCCGTCGGCGCTGAGCGAGACGTCCACGCGCGGGCCGGCGACGGTGGTGCCGGCGCCGCGCTTGCGGACCAGGCGGCCTTCGAGTTCGAGCTGCTCCAGCGCGTGCCGAAGGGTGGCGCGGGCGACGCCGAAACGGGCCGCGAGTTCGCGCTCGTTGGGCAGGATGTCGCCGGAGTTGAAGTCCTCGTCGATCGCCTTGAGCAAGGACGTGCGCAGTTGCCAGTACTTGGGTTCGCCGAAGACCGCTTCGTCCGGCAATGTCGCCATGCTGCTCACGGACGCCCCCTCGGCTGGCCGACGCCTGCGCGGCGCGGACTTATTGCATGCTCGGTTTAGTAAAGACGGTTGAATATAACCGCGTCGGACCACGAAAGGTCCAGACCAAGTCGGTCGAACTTCCCGGTGACCTGGCTCACACCGATCCGCTCGGTGCGGTGTCTCCTACGCTGACCTGCGCGAACGGTTCACCACCCGATCCGGGGCACACGTCGCGAGAAGAATCCGGTGCGACTCCGGAACTGTGCGGGGGAGTTCCGATGACGCGCTCGTTCCACGCCACCCGCGCATCCCGGGCCGCGTGGGACGTGCGGGCCGCGTGGTGGGCGGTCGGCGACCCGGTTCGGCAAGGCCGGGGAGGGAGCGGACTTTCGACGAGGGGCTCACGCTCGGAGCCTGCCCGACCGCGAAGACGACCCGACGAAAAGACGTCCCCATCCGCGAAACGCCCGGACGAACATCGAACGTCGAATCGGAGGGACAACCGATGTCGGCGCGGGCCGGGGAGCGTCGTCCGTCACGGCGTGTCGGTGCGGGGTGGGCCCGGTGGGGTCGCGAGGGGGTGGGGACAGGAGGGCGGGGTGGGGGTGGAGGCGATGCGCATGCGGCGCATCAGGTCGGCGATGAGGCGGGCGGGGTCGGTGTTGTGCCAGGTGGTGCCCGGGTGGGTGGCCTGGAGATGGGACAGGGCCCGGGTGCCCAGGCCGGTGTCACGGAAGGGCTCGCGCACGCGCACCTCGGTGATCACGCCCAGCGCGCACAGCGGGCAGACCCGGTAGGTGACGCAGCCGACGATCCGCCGCAGGTGCACCAGGAGCAGGCACGCGCCGCCGTCGTGCGCGGGATCGGCGGAGTGCACCAGATCCACCTCGCGGTAGGCGAGCAGTCGTCGGCGCAGGCGGCCCTTGCGGCGCCGGGTTCGGCGGTGGCGCCCGGTCGGTCGGGTGGTCGCGGACGCCTTCGCCGGCGTGGGCGGGCGGGGGCTCGGAGCGGGGACGTCGATTCCCGACATGGCGTCGATTGTTGACATGCCGGGACGCCTGCCCGCATTGCCCGGAGTGATACCCAACCGTCCGGGTGACGCGTCTGGTCCCGGCTGATGCCGCCGGGCGCCCGGAGTGATGCCGCCGGGTGCCGTCGGCGCGTCGCGGTCGACCGCGAGTGCACCTCGGAGTTCGGCGAAATTGGTCCAGTCCAATGTATTGACGGCCCGGAATTGACGGCCCGGAACCGGAGGGCACCCTCGGCGATCTACGTCGCGAACAACACCGTTTCGCACAAGGGACTTTCGTGGAAGACGAAGTGGTGGACGCAGGGCGAGGAGCCGGGTGCGACCGGCCAGTGGGGTGTGTGGCAGGACCTGGGCACGGGTTGACCGGAGCACCGGTGTCCGGAGTACCCGATCGTCGGCGCGGGTCGACCCGGCCGCCGAGATGCCGGCGCCGCCGGGCGTGACGACGCCGAGGTGGGCGCGAGACGGACCGGAGTCGCCGATGCGGCGAACTCCGGTCCGTCGGCGTATGCCGAGGTCGGTCCCCGCGGGGTGGCAGCGACGTGGCCATCGCGACGGTGGGTCGTGCGGACGCGGTCTCAGCCGGTCGGCAGGTCGAGCAGGTCGAGTCGGTACTCGGTGGACCGGTGGGTGGGGCGGTAGCCGAGGGCGGCGTTGATCCCGAGCATCGCGCGGTTCTCGGCGGCGGTGTCGGTGCACAGACCGGCCAGATCCGGGTGCCGGTCCCGGGCTCGGAGGATCGCCTCGGCCTTCATCCGGCGACCGAGACCGTGCCCGCGGTGCTCGGGCAACACGCCTGTGCTGTAGTGCTGCCCGTCGCCCTTGCCGTCGCCGGGGACGACCAACTCGGTGAAGCCGACGATCGACCCGTCGGCGGTGTCGATCGCGGCGATCGTGTGCAGCAGTTCGCCGCGGTCCGCGATGGCCCGCGCCGCCGCCCGAACCCGGTCCACGTCCCAGATCACCGTCCCGTAGTCGGTGTCGCCCATCGGCATGTCGTCCATCGCTCGGCGGGAGACGGCGAAGGTGTCGGCCCACGCGTCCGGGACGATGCCGTCCCAGGCGAGGAAGCGATAGCCGGGATGTGCTCGCTCGGCGACCTCGGTCACCGCCGCGAGGTCGACCTCGGCGAGCGGGAGCCGGGCGTAGATCAGCGTCAGTACCGCGCGGAAGCCGCGGGCCGCCAGGAAGCGATCGCCGGGGGAGTCGACCTCGGCCTGGGCCAGGAGCGATCGGCGCCCGTCCGCGCGAGCCGCCTCGACGGCCGCGGCCAGGAGCCGCCCGCCGGTGCCGCGGCGGCGCTCGGCCGGGTGGACGCGCAGGTCGAGTTCGGCCAGATGGTCCTGCCCGGGCCTGGTGAACAGCCGCAGGAAGGCCGAGCCGAGCGGGATCCCGTCGGCGTCGGAGGCCAGCCAGGCAAGTCGGCGACCGGCCGGGTTCTGCGCGGGGTCGGTCAGCGGGGTGAGGTGCGTGGACAACAAGACTCCAGCGAAGGGTGCGGGTCGGGGAGAGGACGCTCGAAACCGGTGGGGCCGATTCGGGGCATCCGGGCACTCGCGCGCATCCGCCGCACACCTCCTCGCTCGGCCGGGGCCCGACCGAATGGCGGGTGGTGAGGTGGCGAACGTAGCCGGCGCGGCGACCCGACGGCAAGGGCGACCCCGCGGACCTGCCGAGTCGGGGCGCCGATGGGCGGCGGGGCAGGGGCCGGCGGGCCGGCGGCGGGGTGGTGCGTCGTGCGCCCGGTACGGGCGGGCGTCCGTCGAACGCCGTCACCCCGGGCGAATACTCGTTCGTGCCGGATCGGCGGCCTGCCTAGGATCGACCGATGACGACTTCCGACCGGGCCGGCGTGAAGGACGCGGTGGGGGACGCCGCGAAGGACGCGGTGCCGGATGTCGTGACGGACGCCGTGCGTCGGGGCGACGTCGGCCGGCTCTCCGCCTACTTCGACGGGACGCCGTGCCCGGTCGCGGTGTTGCGGCGGTTGATCGGACACGCGGATCCGGTGCTGCGCCACCTCGGGGTGGTATTGCTCCGCGACCGCGCCGGGTGGCCCGATCCGGGCTCCGTCGCGGAGGCGGCGCCCCTGCTGTCCGCGGCGTCGGCGGCCCTGTCGTCCGCGATGTCGGCCGGCTCGGCGTCGTTGGCGGGCTCGGCCGAGACGGCGGTGGTGCTGGCCGAGGCGTGCGCGCGACTGCGCGTCCCGGTGCCGCAACGGCGGTCGTCGGCGTGGCCGGCCAAGGTTCGGATCGCCTGGTTGCGCGCGGAGATCATCGCCCGACCCGAGGCGACCGTGCGGGCCGAACCGCCGGGTGAGGAGCTGTACCAGGCGGTGCGCGCGATCGACGCCGACGCGCCGGCCGACCTGGACGGCTACCTGCGCGGGTTGGTCGCGCGGCCCGATCCGGTGCTGCGCGCGGCCGCGCTGGGCGTGGTTCGGGAGGCGGTGTACGGCGCGCTGCTCGGGCCGGAGCAGGCACGCGGATGGCTGGTCGAACTGCTGGATCCGGCCGGCGGGGCGCGGGTGGTCGCGGGAGCGCTGGCCGAACTGGCCGAACCGTGGGCCGCCGGTGACGCACCCGCGAGCGTCGAGCCGGCATTGCGGCGGCTGGTGTCGGCCCACCCCGAGGCCGTCGAGACGGCGGCCCGGTTCGGCCTGTCCGGGTTGTTGCGCGAGATCGCGGCCGATCCGAGGTTGCCGGGGCACCGGCGGCGGCGCGCCCTGGAGTCGGTCGGGGAGTTCGCCGAACGCGGCCAGACGGCAGGGCTGTCGGCGCTCGCGGGCACGGACCCGTTGTTGTTCGCCGAGCCGTTCCTCGCGTGTCTGCGGGCGATGCATCGACGCGGGCACTTCGTTCGGGCCGACGACGTGCCGGCCGTGATCGAGATCGCGCTCGCCGACTACCGCGTGTCCACCGCGGACGTCGCGATCGTGCTGTTCACCGTGCGGCACGAGGCGTTGCGGGCTCTGACCGCGGTCGCGGACGACGACCCGCACGAGGCTCGGCGCGTCGAACTGCTGCACGCGTTGGCCGCCCAGGGCGCTCCCGACCTGCCGGTCGGCGAGGTGCTCACCGGGCGCCTCGCGGGCTCGGTCCGACCCGAGCCGATCCTGTCCGTCCTGCGCGAACTGCGTTACCAGGAGGCGGAGGACGCCGTCCTCGCCACCCTGCCGCGCGCGCCTCGGGCGGCGCTGCGCGCGTTGGAGGCGATCGGCGGCGCGCGTACGGTCGAGGCGCTGCGCGAGGCGCTGGGTGTCACCGATCCCGACGGTGTGGTCGCGCCGTACCTGCGCCCGGTGGCGGGCCTCGCACTGGAGGTGCTGTGGCACCTCACCGACGACCCGGCCGCGCGCCGGACGTTGCGCGCTCGGCTCAACCGTCGGGGGCTGCCCGAACGCGTCGCAGCGGATCTCGGCATTCCCGACCCGGACGAACTCGCGGTGCGGACCTCGGACCTGGACGTGCTCCGGCCCGGCGTGGCGTTGTGCCGACTCGCCGAGCACGGCGACGCGCGCACCATTCCCGTGCTCGCGGACCTGCTGCTGCGGGTGGTGAGCGACCTGGTCGCGAACCGCGGCGAGGAGGCCGCCGAACCGGTCGTGCCGGGCAAGGTGTACCAGGCGATCGGCGACCTGGGCGAACGCCTGTACCGGCGCCGCGTGTTGCGTCCGGTGTGCCTGCTCGACGCGTCCGCACCGGAGGCGGCGCGAAAGGCACTGGTCGTCGATCTCACGCTCGGCCTGCTGGAGCGCAGCGGCGTCACCGACGCCGAACTGGCCGTCCTGCTCGAACTCCTCGGCCGGGTACCGTCCGCACACGTCAAGGACCGTGTCCACCACCTGATCCGACACCGTGATCCGCACGTGCGCAAGCACGTCATCGCACTGCTCGCGCACGACGCCGACCTGGACGCCGCGCGGTCCCTGTCCGCGAGCCTGATCCCGCTCACCTCGGCCGCCGACCCGCAGACGGTGCGTCAGGCCCTGCTCGCCCTCGGCCACGCGCGGGCCCGATGGGCGGGTGAGGCGATCGCGGCATGCCTGGACCACCCCGTGATGAACATCAAGAAGACGGCGGCGCAGGCGCTGATCGACGCCGGTACGCCGGCCCAGGTCCCGGCGCTGCTGCGGTGGCTCGGCCGGCACGACAACCCGGGCCTGCGCGAGTCGCTGACGCGTGCGCTCCGGGTCATCCTGGGGCGGAAGGCGTACCCGGTGTGCGTGTTGTCGGCGGCGGAGCGGGCGACGGACGCGCGCGAACGCGGGCTGCTGCTCGACGCGTTGGCGTGGGAGCTGTCCGTGCCGGCCGTGGCGGCCCTGGTCCGGCGCGGATCCCCGGTCGCGGAGCCGCTGCTCACCCGCTTGGCGCGGGGCACGACATGGTTGAAGTGCGGCCGTCTGCGGTACCTGGCCGCGGAGTTCGCGGCGTACGACATCGCGCTGCCGGAGCCGACGGCCGGCGAGGACGCCGAGATGCGGGCCGACCTGATCACGCTCGCCCGCAAGGGTGGGCGGCCCGATCACGAGGACACGCGCGCGGTGTTGCGGTTGGCGGCGCGCTCTGGGGACATCGGTGTCGGGCAACGGGCCGACCTGCGGGAGGCGTTGCCGCAGATGTTGGCGGTCGCGCGGGATCGGCCGGCGGATCGGGCCACCGTGTTGCGCCTCGCGCTGGATGTGTGCCCCGCGCCGTGGTCGGCCGCCGAACTCGGTGCGTTCGCGGACGCGTACGACGTGCTCGCCGCCGAACTCGGCGCCGTGGGCGGGGTGGAGGAGGTGCTCGAAGGCATCGCCGACACGTTGTCCGAGGTCGCGGCGTTCGCCCTGGCGGCCCGCGTTCGTGCGTTGCCTGCGCGATCCTTCGCGGGGCGGGCGCCGTTGGCGGTGTTGCGCTGTTGTGGGGCGGTACTCACCCGGCACGACGTGGATCGGGCATTGACTGGAGCGCGGCTGGGGCCGAATCCGTGGGAGGCGGAAGTCGAGGTGCTCAGGCTTGCGTTCATGCCGACGGCGGGGGCGGACGCGGCGGGGGCCGACGCGGCGAGGGCCGAGCCCGATCGGCGCGCCGGCGAGTCCGACTCGGCCGTGGGCTGTGCCGCTCCGCGCGATCGCCACGTGGCGGCCGTCGATACCGACGCGTCGGCCCACGTCGCGGCGTGGCGGACCGCCCTGGACGACGCGGTGCGCTCGCTCCCGGCCTTCACCGACTTCCGGGCGCGAGCCGGAGCCGATGCCGAGGGCGGCGGCGCCGCCGGCTGCGCGGACATCGACTCCCGAGCGCGCGTCGACGCGCTGATCGACGCCTTTCCGACCGCCGATCCCGCCTGCCGGGGGCCCCTGCTCGACTGGTTGACCGAGCTTCAGCCGATCGGCGCACCCGCGTGGGTCCTGGCCGAACGGGCCGCGCGGCCGGCACGGGCCGCCGCGCCGCGGGTGCCGGATCCGACCGACCTGGACCAACCACGTTCGACCGCGCAGCGCGAACGCCTGCTGGCCCTGCTCAACGCCGCCGAACCCGCGCGCCGCACCGCCGCCGCGCGCACCCTGAGCGGCTGGGACGAGCCGGAGGTACGGCGGGCCACGCTCGACGCGTACCTGCGGGGCACGCCGGACCTGCCGCCGCAGCGCGGGCTCGCCCGGGCGCTGCTGGGCGTCACGGACTTCACCGACTACGACGAGGGTGGTCGGGAACGGGCCGCGAGGCTGTGTGCCCTGATGTCGGTGGAAGAGTCGGAGCGGATGACGCCGCACCTGGTCTCCTGGTGGGAGAACGGCGCACCGGCCACCAGGGCCCAGGTGTTCACCGCCACCCGGCGCATCCCCGCCGACACGCTCGCCGAGGTGTTGCGGACCCGACTCGAAGCCGGCCGCTGGGGCTGCCTGGACCTGCTTGCGAGTCGTTCGACGCGGCGCACCCCGGAACTCACCGAGACCGTGCGCCGGTTGCGGGTACAGGGACGCGCGGACCTCGCCGACCGCCTGAACCTGACGGACGGGTTCCTGCTCGGTGTCGATGCCGCGGCCCGAAGCGGCAGAGCCCTGGCCGAGTTGCGGACCCGCTCGGTACCCGCCGGCGCCGAGCGGCCCACCCGCGACGAACTGATCGGCACGGCCCGCGGCGACGGGCCCGAACAGGCCCGCCGGGCGCTGTCCCGACTCGCCGACGAGCACGGCGGGGACGACGAAGTACGGGCCCTCGTCGTCGAGTTGCTGAGCCATCCGGTCCCGAGGGTGCGGCTGCACGCGCATCGCGTCTCGCGCCGCCTGCTCGACCGCGCGGCATACCTGCGGCACACCGAGGGGTTGCTCGCCGATCCGCGTCGGGACATCGTGCGCATGGCGATCCGTACGCTGTCCCACGCCGGGTGGGAGCCCGCCGTTCCGGGCCTGGTCACCCTGTTCGGGGACGCCGACCCGGTGGTTCGCGAAGCCGCCGCCGAGGCACTGGCCCGGATCGGCGTGCCCGCGCTGCCCGCACTGCGCAAGGCCGCCGCACACGCCCGCCCGGACCGCCGCGCCCGCTACACCGAACTGCGCGACCGGATCGAGGCCGCCCCGAGGTGACCGTATCCGGCCCGATCCTCGGTACTGCCGTCGGGGAGCGAGTCGGCGAGGTATGCGGCCAGGTCGGGGCCGTCGGGCGACTCCGGGATGAGCATGTGCCGCACCCACGCGTCGCGTTCGTGCAGGATCGGCGGCAACTCCCAGACACAGCCGATCAACGACCGCTCCACACGCACGAAGTTGGTGGGATCACGGTCCGGACAGCCGAGCACCGGCTGGCCCGCCGCGACACCGGCGAAGTGCAGGGTGTTGTCCCACACCCAGCTGTACACATTGAGATACGCGCCGTCGTCCGCGCCCCGATGCAGCACGACGAACGAGGCGGGCGGCGTGCCGTCCGGCGCGGGCAACAACTCGGGCAGGATCGCGTAGGCGGCGGCCTCGACGGCGGGATCGATCCCGTGCGGATCGCGCGTGACGTGGTAGCGCTTGATCCGCCGACCCGCCACCTCGATCGGCGAGTGCACGCGCAGGAGTTTCGCGGTGAAGGACATGACCGGAGGGTAGACCCGGTCCCCTGACAACCCATGTCAGTGGAGGCCGGCGGGAATCCCGGTGATCACGGAACCGGGCGGTGCAGCCACAGGTCCAGGGTGAACGCACCGCCCCGGCGGTCGCGGACGATCGGCGGCGCGTCGCTGCGGACGAAGCCGGTGGCCCGGGCGACGCCGATACTGGCGACGTTGTCCGGCGGGATGCGCAGCCCCACGGTGGGCACGCCCACCACGTGGTAGGCGTAGTCGGTCATCAACCGGACCGCCTTCGCGGCCAACCCCCGCCCGCGATGGGCGGCCCCGATCGCGTAGGCCAACTCGGCCTGATCCGGGCGCTCGTCCAAGCCGAGGAACAACATGACGACGCCGCACGGTTCGTCGCCGTCGAGCGTCACCGCCAATTGCACGGCGCGGTGTTCGGCCCTGGCGACTCGGGCCTTGGTGAGGAACTCGCGGGCGGCGTCGGCGTCGAAGGGCGAGGCGAGCGGGGTCCAGCGGGCCGTCTCGACCTCGTCGAAGAGGTCGACCAGCAACGGGAGGTCGGCGTCGGTCCATTCGCGCAGCCGGATGCCGGGGCCGGTCAACGCGACGGCGGCGGGTAGTCGGTGGGCGGATCGAGGTCGCGGGTCGGTGGACATGGGTCGAGTGTGCCTCGTGGGCTCCGACGGGGGCCGGGAACCGGCCGGCGGCGGGGCGGGCTTCGATCCGGGCATCGACGACGAAACGGGGCCCCGCGCGCGGCGCGGGACCCCGGTCGTTCGTCGTGGGCTCGGGTCAGCGCCGGTGCGTCGATCCGGTGAGCGCCGCGTCGCGTGGGTCCTGGACCTTGGTGCGGTACAGCCACAACGCCACGCCGGTGACCAACACACCGCAGGCGATTCCCAGTTCCTTGAAGCCGCCGTAGCCGGTGATGGAGAAGCCGGTCGCGCCGACCACCAACACCACGGTCAGGAACGCGGCGAGCAGCCAGGCCAGCGGGACGAAGAAGCCCGGCAGTCGGATCGGCCGGGCCAGGTCCGGGCGGTCCTTGCGCAACATCGCGAAGCCGGAGATGGCCAGGATGTGGGTCAGGATGTAGCCCAGGTTGCCGGTCACGATGATCGCCAGCGGCGTCTTGAGCGCGATCAGGATGACCACGTTGACCGCGAGCGCGATCATCAGCGCCCGAGCCGGCACGCCGCGCTTGTCGAGCACGCCGACCTGCTTGATCGTGGTGCCCTCCTTGCCCATGTTGTAGAGCACGCGCGACCCGTCGGCCAGGCCGGTGATCATGATCAGCAGCAGCGACGCGATCAGGAAGACCACCATCAGGTCGGCCGCGCCGCCCACCAGGTCGTTGAACGCGCCGACGTAGAACGTGGTCGGGTCGAGTGCGATGGCGCCCTCGCCGACGTACCCGGCCAGCGCCAGCGGCAGCAGGATGAACACGCCGAGGGAGAACAGCACGCCCGCGCGCAGCGCCCGGGAGGTGTCCTTGACGGTGTCCTTGTACTCCGGCGCGAAGGTCGCGCAGACCTCGACGCCGAACGAGGTCCAGGCCATCACGTACAGCCACACCAGCGACTCGCGGATGCCCGCCGCGCCGTGCAGGTTCCAGTGCAGGTTGCTCGCGCTCCAGTCGCCACTGGCGAACGGCAGCACGATGAACACCGCGAGCGGCACCAGCAGCATGCCGCCGGTGACGTAGACGACCCACATCGCGACGTGCAGGCCGAACATGGCCGCGCCGAACAGCAGCACGATCACCGCGATACCGACCACGATCGGGAAGGTCAGCTCGGCGAAGCCCAGGTCCAGCGTCCAGTCCTGACCCTTGAACCACTGGGCCTGGACGAGGGAGCCGATGATGCCCGCGTACACGGACAGCGCGGTCGTCCAGGGGAACCAGTAGCCGATGCTGGCGAGCGGGCCGACGAACGGCGCGCGCTTCTTCCAACCCTCGGTGGCGTAGTGCGCGATGCCGCCGGACGACTCGGGGAACATCGCGGCGAGCTCGGTGTAGATCCAGTTGGCGATCGTGGCCAGGACCATCGACCCGGCCCACAGCGCGATCGCGCCCCACGCGCCGAGGCCGCCGATCGACGCGCCGAGCGAGGCGATCAGGGCGGCGGGCATGGTCAGTGACATCGCGAAGCCGTCGTACCAGCGCATCTTCTTGGCGAGCACGGGCGGGTTCGCTGCGGAGTCGGCCGTACCGGGGCCGGTCGCGCCGGGGGCGGCCGGCTGAGTTGATGCGGACATCTGTATCCCCTTCGCGGGGTGGAGGCGGCCGGTGGGTGAGCCCGGGGGACGGCCGCTTGGGGGAGGGGGTCGCGGGCTCCGGTGGCGCCGCTGTCGGCGTCGTCGTCGGCCCTGCTGATGGCCCTGTTATAGATGCGAGTTTTCGACCACGTCAAGGGTTCGTCTTTGTTCATTCGACAAATGAGACCTGTGGAAGTTGCTCATTGGGATCTATTGACAGGTCAAAGTTGCTGATGAACTCTGAGTACACGTCGCCCGAGAGCAGAGAGGGATCCCCCCGCATGAGCAGCAACGGCTCCGCCCGCCATCAGTTCTTCATCAACGGCGCCTACGTGGACGGCTCCGGCGCCGAGGGCTACGACGTGATCAGCCCGGTCACCGGCGAGTACGTCGCCACCATCCCGGTCCCCACCGCCGCGGACCTGGACAAGGCCGTCGCCGCCGCCAACACCGCGCAGCGCGCGTGGGCCAAGGTCAACGTCTGGCAGCGCGCCGAGCTGTGTCACCGCATCGGCGACGAGATCACCAAGCGCGTCGACGAGCTGGCCCGCCTGCAGACCCTGGAGCAGGGCAAGCCGCTCGCCGAGTCGGTCGCCGACATCGAGGAGGCCGCGCAGCTCTTCCACCTGCACGCCGAGGACGCGGTCCGGCTGCACGGCGAGACGATGCCCTCCACCGACGGCACCAAGCGCATGTGGACCTTCTACGCGCCGGTCGGCACGTGGGGCATTATCACCCCCTGGAACTTCCCGCTGCTCATGCTCGCCGAGTTCGTCGCGCCGGGCCTGGCCACCGGCAACGCGCACGTGGTCAAGCCGCCGGCCAACACGCCACTGACCGTGCTCAAGGCGATGGAGGCGTTCGTCGCCGCCGGTGTCCCCGAGGGCCTGATCAACATCCTCCCGGGCGAGGGCGCCACCGGCGACGCGCTGGTGCGGCACGACGGCATCGACGCGATCGGCTTCATCGGCTCCTCCGCGACCGGCGCCAAGATCCAGGCCACCGCCGGCCTCAAGCGCTCGATCATGGAGTGCTCCGGCAACGGCCCGCTGGTCGTGCTGGCGGACGCCGACCTGGACGCCGCCGCCAAGGCCGCGGTGTACGGCGCGTACCTGTGCGCCGGGCAGGTCTGCTGCGCCACCGAGCGGGTGATCGTGGTGGACGAGGTGCACGACGCGTTCGTGGCCGCCGTACTGCGCGCCGCCGAGGACGTGGTGCTCGGTGACCCGTTCGACGCCGCGACCAACCTGGGCTCGCTCAACAACGAGGGCGTCGCCGCCAAGATGGACCGGCACATCGCCGACGCGCACGAGCGCGGCGCGAAGGTGCTGTTGGGCGGCAAGCGCCGTGAGGGCATGCCGACCGACCTGTACTACGAGTTCACCGTGGTGGACCAGGTGCCGGTGGACAGCCTGCTCTCGCGCGAGGAGTCGTTCGGCCCGGTCGTGCCGATCATCACCGCCGCCGACGAGGACGACGCGCTGCGGCTGGCCAACGACGACAAGCTCGGCCTCCAGGGCGCGGTGTTCACGAGCAGCATGCGCGCGGCGTACCGATTCGTCGAGGAGATGGCGGTCGGCCAGGTCGTGGTCAACGACAGCACGTGCTTCTGGGACGTGAACATGCCGTTCGGCGGAGCCGGCAACCGGGGTACGGGTTGGGGCCGGATCGGCGGCAAGCACACGCTGCTGGACATGTCCGACCTCCGCACGGGCGTCATCAACCTCTAGCCCTCGACCGCGCCGGCCGGGCTGGTTCGGCCTCGAACGCCGCCCGGGCTGTTGATGGCTCGGTTCGCGAAATCCAGCCCGGCCGGCGATTGAGGCCAAGTAGCCGGGCCGGCGTTCGAGGCCACATCAGCCCGGCCGGCGTTCGAGGCCAAGCAAGAACACGCATATCGGCCACAACCCGCAAGGGAAACCGCATGACCCCGACCCACCGCACCGCGCTGAGCCGCACCGCCCAGGAACCGTTCTGGCTGGATCGGCCCGAGCGGCCCGAGCCGCTGCCCCGCCAGGTCGGCGACACCCGGACCGACCTGGCCGTGGTCGGCGGCGGGTACACCGGTCTGTGGACCGCGCTGATCGCCAAGCAGCGCGACCCCGGCCGCGACGTACTCGTGCTCGAACAGGGCACGTGCGGCCACGCGGCCAGCGGGCGCAACGGTGGTTTCTGCTCGCCCAGCCTCACCCACGGCCTGGCCAACGGGCTCCAGCGCTGGCCGGACGAGATCGACACGCTGCAACGCCTGGGCGCGCAGAACCTGGACGCGTTCGAACGCGACCTGGACGCGCACGGCGTCGACTGCGGCTTCGCCCGCACCGGCAAGGTCGCGGTGGCCGCCACCCCATGGCAGGCGAAGGCGCTGCGCGAGTCCGTACCGATCGCCAACCGCCACGGCGAGAAGGCCGAATACCTCGAACACGACGCGCTGCGGGCGTACGTCGACTCACCGCTGTGGTCGGCGGGCGTCTGGCAACCCGACTACGCGCTCCTGGACCCCGCCCGCCTGGTGTGGGGACTGCGCCGGGCCTGCCTGGACGCCGGGGTGCGGATCGTCGAGCGCACCGAGGTCACCGCGATCGACACCAAGCCCACCGACCTGATCCGACTGACCACCCCGTACGGGATCGTCGGCGCACGCCGGGTTGCGCTGGCCACCAACATCTTCCCGCCGCTGCTGCGCCGGCTCGGCCTGAGCATGGTGCCGGTGTACGACTACGCGCTCACCACCGAGCCGCTGACGGACGAGCAGCTTGCCGCGATCGGCTGGACCGGCGAGCACGGCGTCACCGACGCGGGCAACCAGTTCCACTACGTGCGCAAGACCGAGGACAACCGCATCCTGTGGGGCGGCTACGACGCCATCTACCACTTCGGCAGCAAGGTGGACGAGGCGCTGACCCAGCGCCCCGAGACGTTCGACGTGCTCGCCGAGCAGTTCGCCGCGACCTTCCC
The DNA here is from genome assembly GCF_044460165.1 of Embleya sp. NPDC050154. Taxonomy (NCBI): domain Bacteria; kingdom Bacillati; phylum Actinomycetota; class Actinomycetes; order Kitasatosporales; family Streptomycetaceae; genus Embleya; species Embleya sp. NPDC050154. Next base: position 331,929 of record NZ_JBITJP010000010.1, on the reverse strand, counting down.
ACCGCTGGCCGACGTCGGCTTCTCGCACGCGTGGGGCGGCGTGATCGACTCGACCACCCGGTTCTGCATGTTCGCCGGCACCGCCGCCGCCGGCCGGGTCGGCTACGCGCTCGGCTTCACCGGACTGGGCGTGGGCGCCACCCGCTTCGGCGCGGAGGTGGTGCTCGACCTGCTCGCGGGCACCCGGTCCGAGCGTACGGAGCTGGCCATGATCAAGCGCAAGCCGATCCCGTTCCCGCCCGAGCCCGCGCGTTGGATCGGCATCCAGGCCACCCGCTGGTCGATGGCCCGCGAGGACGCGCACGGCGGACGCAATATGTGGCTGCGCACGCTCGACCGGCTCGGCCTGGGCTTCGACTCGTGACCGACGCGAGCGGCGCCGGCGGGCCCGGTGTACCCGGGGGGAGGGAGGAACAGGGCAAGATGGCTGCCGAAGATCGAGAGGACATGCCGAACTCGGCGCCGCAGCACACTCGGAGCAGCCGCATGAACCCCACCGGCCCGTTGGACGACATCGACCGGCGCATCATCGCCATCCTCCAGGCCGATGGGCGGCGTGCCTACAAGCAGATCGCCGAGGACCTGGGCATCCCGGCGTCCTCGGTGCGCTATCGGGTGCAGCGTCTGGAGGAGAGCGGCACGCTCCAGATCGTCGGCATCGCCAACCCGCTCACGATCGGCTTCGATCGACTCGCGATGATCGGCATGCGGGTGCGCCCCGGCAGCGCCCGGGAGGTGTGCCGCGAACTGCGCGAACTGCCGGAGACCTCCTACGTGGTGATGGTCGCCGGGCAATACGACGTGATGGTCGAGGTGATCTGCCGCGACACCGACCACTTCACCGATTTGCTCAACCGCCGACTGCTGCTGATCGACGGGGTGCTCTCCACCGACTCCTTCTTCGTCCTCGAGGTACACAAGTTGGCGTACGGCTGGGGCGTCGGCGGCGTGGAGTCCTCACTGCTCGACTCGCCGGAGATATCCCCGGGTTCGGGCTTGGACCAGCGCGACAACCGCTGAGACCCGTCGCCGGCCACCACCCAGCGAGCGTCGCCCGGGACGACCCGCTCGCCGAGGTGTTCGCGGCCGACGATCGAGGGCTCTCCCTCCGGTCGGCGGGCCGGTCGTGAGCGTTCGCCTCGTCGTGGACCGAGTCAGGGCGTCGCGGGGAGCGCCGCCAGCCAGCGGGTTGCGGCGCCGTGGGTGGTGAAGGTGTGTACCGACGTTCCGGAGCCGGTGTGTTCGGTGATCAGGCGGCGCAGTCGGGGGCGGACCGCGTGGCGGTAGGCCAGGACCGAGCGCAATACGCTCGGATTCGCGCCGTCGAGGTCGCCGGGTTCGGGGCGTCGGCGGCGGGCGAGCAGGTCGGTGATCGCGGCCGGCGCGCTGATGTCCAGGAACACGACGGTGTCCGCGGCGGTCAGGCGAAGGGCCAGCGTCGGGGCGTGGTTTCCGACCAGGATCCAATCGGGGCCCGCGATCAGCGTGCGCTGTGCGTCGGCGAACTCCTCGGCGGGCGTGGTCGATCGCTCCTCGCGGTGATACAGGGTGTCCAAGTGCGTGACGGGGAGCCCGAGTCGGGTGCCGAGCGCGTCGGCCCACCCGGTCCGGCCGGCTCCGCCGATTCCGACGACGACGATCTTGCGCATGGTCTCGCAGCCTACGGAGGCGGCCGACGCCGCGTGGTGGGAATCCGGGGAGCCGACCCTATCGGGTCGCCCGATGCCATCCGAACGTGTCGTCGGTCGAGCGCCGGCCGGGCCGTGCACGGCCCCGGCCGGCGTGGGTGTCATGGCCGGTGAGGGTTGCCGGCCACGACACCAAGGGGCCGACCCGGTCAACCGGCGGCGGCCGGGACCCGCGAGTCGGGTCGCGGATCGGCAACGGGGCAGAGTACGCGTTCCGCCAACAGCCCGAAGACCAGACCGAACGTGGTCCGGACGACGGTGTGGATGCCGAGCGAGGCCACCCGGACCTCGGTGCTCGCCCGGGCGGGCGGTTGGCTCGAGGAGCAGGAACGAACAGGCCGACACGGGCGGGTGGTCGCGGTCACCCACCGATCCTCGCGCGCGCCGTCGCGCTGCGCGCGCCCGTGAGCGTGTTCCGGCACCTGGACGCCGGCACGCCGGCCCGGATCGACCTCACCTACAACGGCACCCGCCGGGCACTGCGCGGATTCGGCCTGCTCGGCCCGTGACACCGGCCGGCCGGCTCCGGGCGGGCGAAGCGTGTTCAGCGCGCGGCGCTGCCGGTCAGCCGGGTCGGGGTGATCCGGATGACGACGCGGACCGACTCCGGCGGCAGCGCCAGGTATTCGTCGCCGGCGCCGGGCCCCTCGTACTTCTCGGCCAACGCGACCGCGACCCGACGCCCGACGTCCTCGGTGATCGTCGCGGTGCCGCGAATCTCCAGGTAGACGTCCGGGTCGGCGGGATCGTAGACGGTCACACTGGCCCGCGGTTCACGGCGCAGATTCCGCTCCTTGAGCCGCCCCGCCTCGGACGAGATCAACACGTCGTCCCCATCGCGCCCGACCCACACCACCGAGGTCTGTGGCCCGCCGTCGACATTCACCGTCGCCAGCACGGCCGGATACGCCGCGTCGAGAAGCGCACGCGCGGCATCGCCCAGAGTAATCGTCATGATCGCGATCCTAACCCGCCGACAAACCGACCGGATCGGCGAAGCGTGCTGCCGGGCGGGGAGCTCACGGGTGGATCAGGGTCTTGCCGAGGGGACGGCCGGTGAGCTGGGCGTGGAGGGTGGTGGGGAGTCGGGGGAGGGTGATCTCGTTGGTGATCAGGTGTTCCAGGGGGAGCTTCGGGAGGGTGCCGAGGGCGGCGGTGAAGTCGCAGGAGGTGGTGCCGTAGCTGCCGGCGATCGTGACCGGGCGGCCGGACCAAGTGGTGTGGACGGCGTGTTCGGAGCGGCGGACGTGGTCCAGGTCGACGGGCAGGCCCGGGAGTTCGTCGCCGGGGGCGGTGCCGCCGTAGAGCAGGGCCAGGCCGGTGGGGACGAGTACGCGCAGGGCCTCGGTCAGGATGTCCGGGCGGACGAAGCTGGTCGCGATCACCGCGGCGTCGAACGCCGCGGCCGGCAGCGCGGCCAACGGCCGGACGTCGAAGCCGCGGCTCCGCAGGAACTCGGCGCGGTCCGCGCTGCGGTTGACCAACGTGACCTCGGCCCCGCCGAGTTCGGCGAGCCGGGCGATGAGCAGACCGGCCGCCCCGGCGCCGAAAACGACGACGGCCCGGCCGGCCGGCGATCCGCCCAGGTGCCGGGTCAGTGCGCTCACGCAGTGCTCGGCGCACGCGAGTGGCTCGGCGAACACGGCCTGACGGGATGTGATTTCGCCGGGAACGCGGGGCAGGGCGGCGCACAGCCGATCGGCCGGGCCGGCGGCGTACATCTCGGTCGCGAAGCCGGTGGTGCGGGCGAGGCGCACGTTGGGGTCCAGGGTCACCCGCAGGCCGGTGGGAAGGTCGTCGGGCAGGGTGGATTCGGCGACGAAACCGACGAGTTCGTGGCCGAATTGGCTGGGTCCGTAGCGCTCGCGGGCCACCTCCTTGAGGTCCGAGCGGCACAGGCCCGCCAGCTCCACCCGAATTCGCACCGCGTGCTCCCCGTGCGGTGGGTCCGGACGGCCGAGTCGCAACGATGGGCCGTCCGGACCCAACTCGACCCTCATCGCGGCGAATCCGAACCGCCGATGGAGGTGGCCGGCGCGACCTCGGCCACCCGGTGCGGCAAACCGGGCGCGGCCGGGACCGGCGAGCCGGCCCGCGCCGTGCGGGCGCGCAACATCTCCAGCGCCTCGCCGAACCGGTCCGCGATCAGATGGGCGTCGGCCGGGGTCAGGATCAGCGGCGGGCGCAACTCGATCACGTTGCCCAGGCCGTGCTCGGACACGCGGGTGAGGATGCCCCGCGCGTGCAGGTGGCGCTGGAACGCCTGGGCCAACTCCGGCGCCTTCGCGCCGTCCGGGCGGACCAGTTCGACACCGAGCATCAGCCCCGGCCCACGCACGTCGCCGAGCACCGGATGCTCGCGCTGGAGACCGCGTAGCCGTCGGCTCAAGATCGCGCCCACCCGGCGGACGTTGGCCAGGAACCCGGGTCGGCGGACGATCTCCAAGGTCTTGACCGCGGCCGCGGCGGCCAGCGTGTGGCCGCCGTAGGTGAATCCGTGCAGCGAGCGATCCCAGTCGGCCATCCGCTCCTCGGTCAGGATCGCCGCGAGCGGCAGGCCACTGCCGGTCAGGCCCTTGGAGACGGTCATCATGTGCGGGGCGACACCGAAGTGGTCCGCCGCGAACATCTCCCCGGTACGGCCGAACGCGGTCTGGATCTCGTCGAAGACCAGGATGATCCCGTGCTCGTCGCACAGCGCCCGCAGCGCCTGGAAATACCCGGGCGGCGGCACGATGTTGCCGCCCATCCCGCTGATCGGCTCGATCAGTACACACGCGACGCTGCCGGAACTCGCGTAGGTGATGAAGTCCTCGATCCGCGTCACGCACAACATGCCGCAGGTGTCCGGGGTCTGCCGGTAGAAGCACCGGAAGCAATACGCGTCCGGCACGTGCACGGCTCCCGCGGCGTGCACCGGAAACGGCGCGCGCATCCGGCTGCTGCCGTTGTACGCGGTGGCCGCGATGGTCTGCCCGACGTGACCCCGGAACGGCACGATCACATCGCGTCGGCCGGTGTGGTGTTGGGCGATCTTGATCGCACCCTCGTTCGCGGTCGATCCACCGCTGCTGCGCAGGTTCACCCGGGTCAGGTTGGCCGGCGCCAGCTCGACCAGGTCGCGCATCACCCGGTCGGTCGGCTCGGTGCGGAACGACGAGGCGGCGAAGACCAGTTCCTCGGTCTGTTCGCGTACGGCCGCCATCACCTCGGGATGGTTGTGCCCGAGCACCAGGTTGAACGTCCCGGATACGCAGTCCAGGTACTCGCGGCCGGTGGAGTCCCACGAACGTATGCCCTCGCCGCGCACCAACACCGCGTCGCCCAACTGGTACTGCGCGACCTGGGCGGCTCCGGCCGCCCGCACGTCGACCGACTCAGTCATCGCGGTGGTCCGCGTCGAGCCACTCCAACTGGGTGCGCACCCACGCCTCCAGCGTCCACGGCTCGGCCACCCGGCGTCGCCGCTCGGCCGCCGCCTTGCGTTCGGCGGCGGGCGCGGTCAACGCGGCGATCAACGCCTCGGCCTGCTCGACCAGGTCGAACGGATTGACCGTGCGGCAGACCGGGGCCAGGATCTCGGCCGCGCCGCACATCTCGGACAGGACCACGTCCGCGTCCCGCTCGTTGACCAGCGGCGCCTCGAAGGTGCTCAGGTTCTGGCCGTCCACCGTCGAGTTGAAGACCAGCACGTCGGCCCGGCGAAAACACCCGATGGTGTGCTCGACCTCGTTGTCGCAGTGCAACCGCACGGTGTCCGGACCCAGTTCGGCGTTCGCCTCGGCGATCGCGTACTCCACGCGGCGCACATATTCGGCGTTCGCCTCGACGTAGAGCCGATTGGGATTCATCCGGACCAGCAACCTGGACGAGCGCACCGAGGGCTCGGTGCGATGGGCAGCCACGAACGCCCGCACCGCGCGTTCGGCGTTCTTCATCGGGTCGGTCCGGCCGCTGTGCACGACCAGCGGCGCGTCGCCCGCCCACTGTGCGATGCCCGGAGGGAGGCGTGGGTGGTCCGCCTCCAGGGCCAGCGGGCTGTAGCCGAGCGGCATCGTGCGTACCCCCGTGCGTCGGCCGCGCCAGTGCACCACGCCCGCGTTCCGGTCCACCTCGGCGTCCGGGATCAGGTCCGCCACGCAGTCCAGGAAGTTGCGGCACCAGCGCTCGGCGAAGAAGCCGATGGTGGTCGCGGGCAGCATGCCCTCCAGAATGCCGACCCGCATCGCCTTGGGCAGGATCCGCCAGTAGTCGGGCGAGGGCCAGGGGATGTGCACGAACAGCAGGATCGGCGCGCTCGCCCGCACCGCGCGCAACCGGGCCGGTACGCCGACGAGTTGATAGTCGTGCACCAGGTACACCGGGTCCGCGACGTCGGCCGAGTCGGCGAGCAGCGCACCGGCGAAGTCCTCGGTGAACTCGGCGAACCGGTCCAGCGCGGTGTAGGTCTCGGGGCCGAACGTGGGCGTCGTCCACTTGTCCCAGCCGTAGTTGTTCGCGGCCCACATCAACTGCGCGGTGAGGAAGTTCTGCACCACCTCGAACGTCTCGCGATCGTGCCGGAGCAGCCGGACCCGGATGTCGCGCCCCGAACGAAGCCGAAGCTCCAGGCCGTTCGGGCTCTCCCGGGCCGCCTGATGATCGTCGTCGGTGTCCGCGCTGGCGATCCAGGTCACGTCGAGCACACCCGCCTGCTCGGCGACCACGTTTCCGGTACCACCCGGCGCGAGCCACGGCCGCAGCCGGCCGTGCTCGGGATCCGGGGCGAAGCTGACGGCGGCGCGCTTGCTGGCCAGGAACAGATGACGATCCATCAGGACTGGTCCCTTCCGAAGACGGCTGAAGCGTCGAAGGCGGCTGGGGTGTCGGGGGCGGGCGAGGCGGCGCGTGGGATCGACGGGTGGTGCGCCGTCGGCGCCGCGATCAGCGCGGCGTCGGCCGTGTACACGTCGACCGGTTCCAGGCCGCGCAGTTCGGGCAGGTGCGCGGCGCGCTCGCTGTGCAGACAGGCGTTGCGCGGACGGCACGCGTACGCGGTGTCCCCCTGCGGTACGGCGGTCACCAACTCGGGGTCGACGCCGTAGCCGAGCGCGATGTGCCTGGCCCACTGCACGCGGGAGAGCCGGCGTGGCCCGCCCAGGTGCACGACCCCGGTGTGCGGCGAGTCCAGCAGCGCGGTGGTCCACGCCGCGACGTCGTCGATCAGTACGGGTGTGTTCCAGTGCTCGTCCGGGACCGCGACCGGCGCGCCCACACCGAGGCGTTCGGCGCACGTGGTGAAGAAGTTGGGTCGCAGACCGGCCCGATCCCACCCGTACACCAGGCTGACCCGCAATACGAGCGCGTCGCCGCCGGCCAGGTAGGCGTCCTCGGCGGCCGACTTCGCCCGGCCGTAGGCGTTGGCGGGTGCGGTGGCGTCGGATTCGGTGCAGCTGTCCGCGTGCCCGGGAAACACGTTGTCGGTGGAGATCAGCACGGTCCGCGCGGTCCGGCCGGCCAGCGCGGCCACCACGTGCCGGGCTCCGGCCGCGTGCACGGCGGTCGCCCCCGCCGGGTCCGCCTCGCACCACGTGATGTCCGAGGGCCCGTGCGCGGCCACCACGGCGTCGGGGCGGACCGCGTCGACGACGGTGCGCACCTGGTGCGGATCGGCCACGTCCACCGGGAGCCAGCGCAGCCCCCGGGTCTCCGGGGTGTGCGGCCGGCGGCGTGAGCCGAGCACGACACCGTGGCCGAGTCGGGTCAACCGGGTGCCGACGTGGCCGGCTATGTACCCCGATCCGAACACCAGGACCCGGGTCATCGGGAAACCCCCTTCTCGTTCGGGTGGTTCGGGTGGTTCGGGTGGTTCGGGTGATTCCGATGGTTCGTATGATTCGGCCGAGTCGGCTCACCCGGTCCGCCCGACGGGCGCGGGTCGCCCCGCTCGCCCCGGTCTCCCCGCTTGTCGCTCGGTGTGCCGGCTTCATGATTCGGCCGGTCCGGCTGGTTCGGCCGATCCGCGCCGGCCTCGTCCGTGTGATCCACCGGCAACAGTCGGAGCGACCCACTCCCCGCCACCACCATTACCCCGCACAGCGCGACGATGCCAAGGACGGTACCCAGACCCAGCCGGCCGGCCAGCGTGCCGACCAGCGGTGGTGCGCTTAGGAACCCGGCATAGGACACCGTGGTGACCAGCGAGATCGCCTGCGGGCGCCGCTCCGGGCCGACCGCGCGCCCGGTCGCGGCGAGCAGCGTGGGGACGACCGGGGCGAGGCCGACACCCGCGAGCGCGAATCCGGCCAGCGTGGACGCGGTGGACCAGGCCGCCGCCGCGAGGGCGAGGCCGAGGCCGCCGAGTGCGCCGCCGACGAGCACCAGTATGCGCTCGTCGACCCGCTCGCCGCGCCACTGGGCGAGCATCCGGCCGGCGGACAGGCCCGCCATGTACACGGCCGGGCCGCACGCGGCGACGAAGGAACCGGCGCCGAGGTCGTCCGCGAGGTGGATCGCGCCCCACTGTTCGACGGTGTTCTCCATCAGCAGCACGATGGCGCCGACCGTGCCGACCACGAGCAGGGCGGTCAACAGGCGGCCGTGCGCGCGCCCGGCACGGGTGGTGCCGGCCGGGTCGGGCTCCTGTTCCTGCCACCGGCGGCCGTCGATGGCCAGGACCGCGCTGAGCGCGACCAGGACGGCGATGGCCACCAGGATCGCGCGCGCGGACGCGCCCAGATGCAGCGCGAGGCCGACCGCCGGCGCGGCGAGCACCATGGCCAGCGGAGTGGCCGCCTGAACCTTGTTGAACAGCCGTTCGCCGGTGAGCGCCTCACGCGCGGCCGTGGTGGCGTTCAGTGCCACCTCGATCGCGCCGCTGGCCGCGCCGATCACCAGCAGTGCGGCCGAGAACGTCCACCGGGACCCGGCGCCGGCCACGGCGAGCGTGCCGAGCGCGAACGCGGCGGTCACCAGCGGCAGCGTGCGCGGCCCGAGTCGGCGCGCGAGCGGCCCGGTGAGCAGCATCGCGGGCACCGCCGCGACCGGGACCGCGAACAGCGCCAGACCCAGCTGCCGGTCGTCCAGTGCCAGTTCGTCCTTGAGCGTCGGGATCAACGCGGCCCAACCGCCCCAGAACAGCCCCCAACTCGTCGCGGGAGCCACCAGGCCGAGCACACCGCCGCCGCCGTGCCGCATCGACGCTCCGTTCGTCGGGAGTGACCGAGAGTGTCGCCCACCGTACTGCTCAACCACTACCCTCGGCCGGCATCCCCTACCGGTAGCGTGACCTGCGGCGTTGGATTTCGACCGACTGCGGAGGCTTTCGACTGTGGCGGCTGTGGAGTACTGGGCGATCGACGCCGGTGGCACGCACACCACCGCCGTGGTGCTCGGCACGCGGTACACCCGGGAGTCGGTCAATCCCGCCTCGGCCGGCGCGGCGGCCGAGGCGACGCTCGTGCGACTGCTCTCCGAGATGGCGTCGGACCTGGGCTTGGGACCCTCGGTCGGGTGGTTCGCGAGTTCGACGATCACCATGGACACCCCGCCGCGGGAGATCGACCGGTTGGCCGTGATCGCGCGCGAACAGGGTTTCGTGGGACGGCTGGTGGTGTCGGGGGACGTGCCGCCGCTGTTGCTCGCGCCGCCGCTGTCCGGGCGGGGCGTCGTGGTGGTGGCGGGAACCGGCTCGGCCTGCGTGGCCGCCGCCGGGCCGGACGTGGGCCCGCCGGTCGTGATCGGCGGATGCGAGTACCTGGGCAGCGACGAGGGCAGTGCGTACGCGCTCGGTGTGGCCGGTCTGCGGGCCGCCGTACGGGGAGCGGACGGTCGAGGGCGGCCGACCACGCTGTTCGCGGCGCACGGCCCGCGCGAACTGGCCCGTCGGCTGGCCGCCGAGCCGTTTCCCAAGGCCGGGGTGGCCGCGCTCGCGCCCGAGGTGTGCGCGGCCTGGCAGGCGGGCGACGCGGTGGCCGGCGAGGTGGTCGGGGCCGCGCTTGACGAACTGCTGGACGGCGTACGCGCGGCCCGGGACGCGGCCGGACTGAGCGGGACGTGGCGGGCCGTGCTCAACGGCGGCGTCTTCCGGGGATGCCCGCCGTACGCCGCCGAGTTGGGTCGACGGATGGTCACCGAACTGGGCGCGGCCGAACCGCCGACCGTGATCGCCGATCCGGTCGACGCGGTGTACGCCGCGCTGGTCGCGAACGAGGGTTCGCCGCCGAAGAGTTGGGCACACACCCGCAATCTCTGATCTGCCGAAGCGCAGCCGAGCGAGGGGGACCGCCGATGACCGGGACGCCGAACGAGCGGACACCACGAACCGTCACGGGAACCGCCCGGGGAATCGACCCCGGAACCGCCCCTGGCGTCGCCCCACAGCGCCGGGGGCAGCCCGCGACGGAGCTCTCCGCCGGGCCGGCGACCGTGCGCGGGAGTGTCGCGGCGGCGGAGAGCGGGTCGGTCGCCGGACGGCGGGCGCCGGTCGCGGCGGCCGGTTCGGCCGGCGGGGCGCCGATCCGGCTTGGGTTGTGTCTGGCCGCGTTGGCGCCGGTGGGTTTGGCCGGGGCGCTGCGGGTGGCGCGGGACGCGGGGGTGGGCGTGGTGGATCTGCCCGCCGACAGCGGCTTCGCGCTGGTGGATCCCGGGCGGCGGGCCGATCCCGCGCTGCATCGTGAGGTGCGCGCGCGGTGTGCGGAGGTCGGGGTCGAGGTGGGTTGTGTGAGCAACAGCCGGGACACCCAGTTGTTGCTGGGGCCGCACGGGCCGCACACCGACCCGGTGTTCGTCGGGACGGCCGAGGCCAAGCGGGACTACGGCCTGCGCGCCGCGCTCGACACGGTGCGGCTCGCGGCCGGTGTGGGAGCGTCGCAGGTGCGGCTGATGCTGGGGGTGCCCGACCTGGCCCGCTGGTTGTCCTGGTCGGGCAGCGACGTGAGTTGGCAGGACAACGTCGACGCGTGGGCGCTCGCCGCGCGGCCGATCCTGGGCTTGGCGGGCGATCTGGGTGTGCGGGTCGTGGTGGAGCCGCACCCCAAGCAGGTCGCGTACGACCCGGCGAGTGCGAGAGCACTGCTCTCGGCGGTGAGCGGTGTTCACCTGTGCCTCGATCCGGCCAACGTGGCCGCGACCGGACACGATCCGGTGGCCGCCGTACGCGGCTGGGGCGACCGGCTCGCGGCCGTGCACGCGAAGGACCTGCAACGCTGGTCCGGCGCCGAAGAACCGCGCGGCGCCGGTTGGTCGCGCTACGGCCCGGGACCGGCGATCCGCTTCCGCACGCTCGGCGCCGGCGACCTGCCCTGGCCGGCCATCGTGGCCGCGCTGCTCGACGACGACTACCGGGGAGTGATCTACGTGGAACACGAGGACGCCCTACTGCCCACGGAACAGGGCATCACGACCTCGCTCGCGCGACTGCGCACCCTGGTACCCACGGGTGTCGCCACGGGGCGGACCTGGTGACGCTCGAGGGAGTACGCGGCGCGCTGCTCGCGGGCGGCCTGGGCGAGCGGATGGGACCGCTCACCGCCGACGTGTGCAAACCACTGGTGCCGTACGCCGCGTCCGGCCGGCTGGTCGACTTCAGCGTGGCCAACGCGGTCCGGTCCGGCCTGCCCGAACTGGTCCTGCTCTCCCAGCACCGGGAATCCGACCTGGTCCGGCATCTGGTCGCACACTGGGACGAACACCCGGGCACCCGGCTGCACTTCGGCCCACACGACGCGTTGGCGCGCAGCGGACCGGGCGCCGTACTGCCCGAGCGTCCGGCCGAACGCGGCACCGCCGACGCGCTGCTCGCCAACGCGGAGTACCTCTTCGCCCCGGGCGCGACCGATCTCCTGATCCAACACGCGGACCACGTCTACGTGTTCGACTACACGCCGATGGTCGCCGCACACCGGGCCACGGGCGCCGACTGCACGATCGGCGTACAGCGGATCGAACGCCGCTACGTGCACCTGTTCGGCATGGTCGAGGCGGATGCCGAACTCCGGGTGCGAGCGCTGATCGAGAAGCCCGAACGGCCCACCTCGGACCTGGTGTTCACCGCGTTCTGCGTGTTTCGCATCGACGCGCTGCGCGCGGTGCTGGCGGACCTGGCCGCGCTGGGCGAGGACGGCTGGCAGCACGACATCAGCCGCGACGTACTGCCCGCGATGATCGCCGGCGGCCGGCGGGTGACGGCGTACCCGGTGCCGGACTACTGGGCCGACATCGGCACGGTCGACCGGTACCGCACCGAGCAGTTGCGACTGCTCGACCACCCGCATCCGATCGCCTCCCACGCGCTCCCGCGCACGTTGGCCGGTCTGCCGGACGGGTTTCCCAGGTACGTCGACGGGAGTCTGCTGGGAGCCGAGATGCCGGCGGGAGCGCGCGTCGAGCGCAGCGTCGTGCACGCCGGCTGCCGGATCGAGCCGGGCGCGACCGTACTGCGCTCGGTGCTGTTGCCGGGCGCCGTGGTCACCGCCGGGAGTACGGTCCGGGAAACGATCGTCACATCGACCGGGATCGTGACGCCGAACGGTGCCGCCCGTGCGACCGACGCCGGCCCGTTCCGGGTGGGCCCACTCCACACCGACTCGCCTCCCGACCCCGTCAGGAGAGCGCACGATCCAACGCCTCCGCCGTGATGAACGACGTGTGGGTCCCGGCCGTCCGCACCGCGTGCGCACCGGCGTGGGTGCCGGCGGCGGCGCAGCCGGCCCAGTCGCGGCCGGCGAGGTAGGCGTACAGGAACCCGGAGACGTAACTGTCCCCGGCCCCGTTGGTGTCCACCACCTCGTCGGCCCGCATCGCGAGCGCCGGTACGTGCCGCAGCGGCAGGTCGGGCAGGGCCAGGTAGCTGCCGCGACCACCCGCCATCGCGACCACGACCTTGGCCCGCCCCCGGGAGAGCACGTCGCGCGCGGCCTCCTCGACTCGGTCGCCGAGCCGGTGTGTGGAGGTGAACACCAGGTCGGCGCCATACGCGAAGTCGGCCCGGGAGGGGTCCTTCCCGTCCCAGCCGTGCAGGTCGGTCGAGGTGGATACGCCCGCCTCGATCGCCTCGGCCAGCGCGGGGCGGGACCAGCCGCCGATCGACACGTGCGCGTGCCGGGTGCGGGCGATCGCCGGGCGATACAGGTCGGGGTCGACGACCAGGTCCGCCGGCAGTCGGCCGTCGTGCAGGGACAGCCGTTCGCCGTCCGGGCCGACCAGGTTGACGCTGCGCGGGGTGCCGTGGGCGTCGGTGACGTGCGCGAAGGAAAGGCCCTGCTTCGCGTAGTGGTCCAGGACGAAGTCCGCCTCCGGGTCGGCGCCGAGTACGGCGGCGAAGTGTGTGCGCAGGCCCAGCGCCCGACAGCCGAGCGCCACTCCGTTGCCCGTGTGCGCGACGTACTGCCGGATCGGCGGAACCTTGAAGTCGTGTATCGGCAAAGGAAGTTCAGGCACCCGGACGATGATGTCCACGCCCACGCCGCCGACCACGAACACATCCAGTTCAGCCATCGCCGCCTCCGCGGGTGTGCGCGTAGCTGACCTCGGCGGCGGGGGAGACCAGGAGCGCGGCGTGGATCTCCTCGTCGCTCACGTCGTCGGTGATCACCGTCTCACCGAGCGCGGTGGGCAACACGAAGCGCAGCCGGCCGTCCCGGATCTTGCGGATCTGACCGAGCGCCTCGACGGTGCCGGCGGGATCCAACCGGGCGGGCAACGCGGCCAGTGTGGTGGGCAGTCGGACCCGATCGAGCAGGCCGGTCACCCGCGCGCACAGGGCCGGGTCGAGCAGCCCGCGCCGTTCGGCGATCCGGGCCGCGCAGGCCATGCCGAACGCGACCGCCTCGCCGTGCAGCACCGGCCCGTAGCCGGTCACGGTCTCCACCGCGTGTCCGATGGTGTGCCCGAAGTTCAGTGGCCGGCGCAGGTCCCGCTCGTACGGATCGCGGGCGATCAACCGGCACTTGAGCACGCTGGAGGCGTGCACGAGGGCGGCGGTGGGCACCGGCTCGGTGGCCAGGATGGCCTCGTGGCGGCGCTCGATCAGCTCGAACAGCTCGGGGGAGGCGATGATCCCGGTCTTGATCGCCTCGGCGAGTCCGGCGCGCAGCCCGCGACCGTCCTGGGTGCTCAGGTAGCCGACGTTCGAGATCACCGCCCTGGGCTGGTAGAAGGCCCCGATCAGGTTCTTCGCGGAGGGATGGTCGATGGCGACCTTGCCGCCGAGCGCGGCGTCCACGTGCGCGAGCAGCGTCGTGGGCACGTTGATGTACGGCAGGCCGCGCATGTACGCGCTGGCCACCCATCCGACCGTGTCCATCACCACACCGCCGCCGACCGCGAGCAGGATGTCGCGGCGCGCGAGCGAGGTGCCGGCCAACCAGTCCAGCAGCGTGCTCGCGGTGCGCAGGTTCTTGCTGCCCTCGCCGGCCGGGAACGACGTGCCGACCACGTCCAGTCCGGCGGCGCCCAGGAGTTCGGCCAGTCGGCGCGCGTGCAGCGCGAACACGGTGTCGTCGGTGATCAGCGCGACCCGCCGGCCGTCGATCTCGGCGCACAGCCGGGCGAGCGCGGTGTCCTCGTCGAGGCAGACATGCACCGGATACGTGTCGAGCCGCCGGGCGGAGGCCATGATCGGGTCGACCGGGCCGCGTGGCAGCGCGAGCTGTTCGGACACTCGGACGTATTCGGTCATATATTCACACCCCGGTGGCTCAACGAAGACGTCGCAGACAATCCGGATATTCGCTGCCGAAATAATTACGGCGAGTGCTACGAAAAGTCAACAACGCCTCACCCAGAGTGCGTCCGCGCGGTATAGCAGACCACACCGCGCTATTCCCGGGCATTCGCCAATACGGGAAACTTCGCCCGGAAACGGCCTACGCGGCGGGCCGGGCCGGGTCCGGCGTTCCGGTCCTCTCGGGCGCGGTCGCCGCGATCTGCTCGACGTTGACCTCCCCCCACACCCCCAGCGGCAACAGCGCCTCGTTGAGCGACCGGCCCAGCGGGGTCAGGGAATACACCACCTTCGGCGGGACCTCGCGAAACACCTCGCGGTGCACGATTCCGCGGGCCTCCATCTCGCGCAGCTGCTGGATCAGCATCTTCTCGCTGATCCCGGGGACGGCCCGGCGCAGCTCACCGAACCGCCGCTCTTCGACATGCAGCTCCCACAGGATCAACGCCTTCCACTTGCCGCCGATGACATCCATCGCGGCATCGAGCCCGCACTGATAGCGCCGAGCCATGCGCGTCTCCTCCCGACCGGGCCTCATCGATCCTTACCAACAGGTAGGTACCCCTCCATATTGTCGGTACGCATTCGGCCGAAAGCAAAGCAATCCTCGATCGGGCCGTGTCGAGAACACGGAACCGGGCGGCGCTTGGGCGAGCATGGCGGGATGAGCGAGGTGACCGTGTCGCGGGTTTTCGAGGTCAGTACCGGGCGGCGGGAGCGGGTGTACGACCTGAGCGCGATGTGCGCGGGATTTTTGCGGGAGGTGGCCGGTGGGCGGGACGGGTTGTTGAACGTGTTCGTGCCGCACGCGACGGCCGGGGTGGCGGTGTTGGAGACCGGGGCGGGCAGTGACGACGACCTGCTCGCGTTGTTGGCGGACCTGTTGCCGGCCGACGATCGGTGGCGGCATCGGCACGGCAGCCCCGGGCACGGGCGCGATCACGTGTTGCCCGCGCTGATTCCGCCGCACGCGACGCTGCCGGTGATCGGCGGTGAACTCGCGTTGGGGACGTGGCAGTCGGTCACGATGGTCGACACCAACCGGGACAACCCGGACCGGACGGTGCGGCTGACCTTCATGGGCTGAGCCGGTGTGGGCAGCTTGCCGAAGAAGCAACTGGCGGAAACCACGCGGCCCGTGCCGCGCGCGTGCGCCACGCGCTGTTCGGCCACGCTCTGTTGGGGCGCAAAGTCGTCGGTTCGGTGCGCCGGTTCCGGCCGCCGCGCTTGTCCGACGACGACGTGTCGGCCGCGTGTGCTGCGATGGACGCGGCGTTCGTGCTGCTCACGGCGGTGGGAAGGGGCGACGGCGGTCGCGCGGGCCGACGTTCCTTCGGCTGTTCGGGGGGCCGTCGGGGTGTCGTACGCGCGGGTCGCCCACAGGTCGGCCGAGCCCATGACTAGCCTTACGTAACCGTCCTGAGCATCGGGACGGCGTCCCTCACACAGGTAAGGATTCGCCGATGGGTTTGAGGAGTCTGCTGCGCAACGTCTTTCGTTCGCGGGCGTCCCGCGAGGCGGCGGAGACACCCGAGACGACGGACGTGACCGCGGCGCCGACCGACCTCCAGGACACGCCGACCGAGTCCCCGGTCGACGTGCCGGATCCGGTCGCCGAATCGGCGCCGAAGGCGCGCCCCGAGCCGGCCGTGAGACCGGAGCCGGTGATCGTCCCCGAGCCGATGGCCGTCCGCGACTCCGCGGTGTCGCCGGAGCCGGAGGCCGTCTCGGAGCCGGCGGTCGTTCCGGAGCCGGTGGTGGTCTCGGAGCCGGTGGTCGTTCCGGAGCCGGAGGCCATCCCGGAGCCGGTGGTCGTCTCGGAACCGGTGGTTATTCCGGAGTCCCGGGCGGAGTTCGACACATCCGGGTCCGCGCAGGCGTCGATCGCCGTGCCGGCGCAGTCGATCGCGACGCCCGTCGAGACCGAACCGACCAAGTCGGAAGCCGAGATCGAGAAGGAGATCGAGCGGGAGGCCGTCGTTACGCAGGCCGCCGAGGCCGAGGTCGAGTTCGAGGCGCCCGTGCCGGCACCGGCCGAGGACCCGGCCGATGTCGAGGTCGCGGCCGAGCCGTTCGTGGTCGCCGAGGCCGCGGCGGTGCCGACCACCATCGCCGTGGTGCCGCCCGCCCGCGCCGAGGAGGCCACTCCCGGCCTCGGCGGTCGTGCGGAGGCCGCCGCGGCGGCCGTGGGCAAGTGCGGTCTCACCGGCCGCAACGTCGCGGTGTACCTCGTCCTGGACCGCTCGGGCTCGATGCGTTCCTACTACAAGGACGGCACGGTGCAGCACCTCGCCGACCAGACGCTCGCGCTGTCCGCGCAACTCGGCGAGGCCGTTGTGCCGCTGGTGTTCTTCTCCACCGACATCGACGGCGTCGCCGACCTCGATCCCACCAACCACGTGGGACGGATCGAGGAACTGCACGGCTCCTACGGGCACATGGGCCGGACCAACTACCACCGGGCGATCGCCGAGGTGGTCGAGCACTACCGCGCGTCCGGCAGCACCGACCCGGCGCTGGTGATCTTCCAGACCGACGGTGCGCCGACCAGCCGTCCCGCCGCGGCGAAGGCGCTGTGCGAGGCGGCCGGACTGCCGATCTTCTGGCAGTTCATCGGCTTCGGCGACCCCGAGGCCAAGGGCTTCGATTTCCTCCGCAAGCTGGACGAACTCTCGGTGCCGGAGCAGCGCGTGGTGGACAACGCGGGCTTCTTCCACGCCGGACAGGACCCGAGGCTGCTCGCGGACGCCGAGCTCTACGACCAACTCCTGCTGGAGTTCCCGGAATGGCTGAACGAGGCGGTCGCGGCGGGCGTCCTGGCGGCCGGCCCGGTGGACGCGTTGGTGTAGGCGCCGGTGCAGGCGCATTCGCGGGATCACGCCCGACGGTCGGCCATGGGGTCGACCGTCGGGCGTTTCCGCGGCCGGGTCAGGTTCCGGAGGGGAGTGGGAGCAGCAGGCTGATCACCGTGCGCGTGGCCTGTGCCAGGGCCGCGTCCAGGACGTGTACGGGGTCGAACAGTTGCCCTTCGGGATCGCTCGACGTGTAGGTCTCGTGCAGGATGTCGTACGACAGGCCGAGCAGCGCGTGTTCGGTGAGTTCGGGCAGGCTCGGGGCGCCCGACACGAACCTCGCCAGGTGCAGGGCCGGTGCGGTCGACGTCCGGGACAGCACCGAATGGGCCGGGCTCCCCTCCTCCGCAAGGTGGTTGCCCATCCGTAGATAGCCTGCCCCGGCCCCGGGCACGATGCCGTGTTCGAACGCGGAGTGCACGATCGCGACGCTCTTGCGCAGCAGTTCGATCTGTTGCGACGCGGCCTCCTCGTTCGCCGCGCCGACCCGGATCTGTGCCGTGCTTCCCTCCGAGACCACCTGCCAGGACCGGCCCGGACCGGTCGTCACGGTCACCGTGCCCTCGCGGCCGACCCGATCGATGGCCTCGGCGACGGCGCTCGCGGTCCGGCGCCCGGTGGCGGCGGCCACCAGGCCCCGGATCTGCCGGTCCTCGATCGGCACCGCCGAGGAACGCAACCACGCGCGCGCCACGTCCGTCTGCCGCACCAGGTCCCGGATCAGGGTGAGCGGGTCGACCGTGTCCTGTGCGATCAGCTCGCGACAGCGCGTCGCCATGGCGTCGGCCAGGAGTATCGCGGTGACGGTCCCGTCGTGGGCGTCCTCGGCGACGCGCTCCAGCAGCCGGACGGCCATCCGGGCACCCGGGTGCAGTCGAGTGTCCAGCCTGGCCAGGATCGACTCGGCGGCTCGCCCCGCCGACCCGCGCAGCCAGTCGTCGTTCGCCTCGTCCTTGCCCAAGGGGCCGTAGCGACGTGCGAGGACCCTGGCGATGTGGGAGAACCCGATCGCGAGGTCGTCGACCTCCGCCGGCTGCGATTCGGTGGTCGTCGGGCCGGTGACCTGCGCCGACGGCCTCGGCCATGCCGCGTTGCGCAACACGCAGATCCGTGCCGCGGTGTTGCGGTTGCTCTGCTGTGGGAGTTCGCGACCTCGGGCGGCCAATCGGCGGTGCAGCGCGAGATACAGCGACTCCATGTCGATCAACTCGGCCGCATCCTCGACGCCCTCGTTGACGATGTTGATCAACTCGCCGGTGAACGCGGTGAATTCCTCGTCCGGCGGGGCCGCCGCCCGGCGGGTCTCGGCGGTCGCGGTGAGCACGCTGGTGCCGGCCACGGCCACCTGCCCGGCCCGATCCCGCCCGCTCATCGCGCCGACCATCGCCCGGCCGCTCCAACAGCAGTCCATGATCAGCACCTTGCGCGGCGCGCGGGTGCTCGGATCACGCAACACCCGGCGCACGTCGTCGAAGCGCAGCGCGGTGTACATGCGATCCGGGCGGGTGTTCGGCAGCGCCAGGTGGAACGAGTCGTCGAGATGGTCCACCAGGCCGTGCCCGGCGAAGTAGACGAGCAGCGTGTCCCGGGCCTCGGCCGCCGCGTGGGAGAGCGCGTCCAAGACCTCGCTCGCCGAGGCCGGTTGGCCGACCACCGTGCAATGGCCTGCGGGCAGGCCCCAGTGTCGCGGGTCGCACAACAGTCGGCTCAGCTCCTGGAGATTGCGAAGCACCGCGGGCAAGTGCTCCAGATGCGCGTACGCGTGCGTACCGATCAACACCGCGCGCGAGGCCGCCGGATCGGCCAGTTCCGCCGCCGGCACCGTCACGCAGGGTCCCCGGGCTCCTCCAACGCGCGTACGGCCCGGCCGATGTCCGCCTCCGTGGCGCCGGTCAGCACCACTTCGACCTCGCCGCGCCGGATCACGATGTCGGGGCCGCCCGGGCCCGACATCGGCGCGCGCGAGCGGCGCCAGCCGGCGATGGCCGTCATCAGGCCGCCGAGCGCGATGCCGTTGCTCAGCACGATGTTGACGACGTCGAGGGTGGTGCCCATGGCGCCCGTCGTGTCGTCCTCGGCGTAACTGGTCACGGTGCCGCCGCGGACGTCCGGATCCATCGCCAACCACCGTTGCAGTGCGGCGACTTCCGCACCTTCGTCGCCGACTACGCGTACCTGGACGAGCACGTGCCGCCACCCTTCGGGGACCGTCGGGGGCCCGCGTGCGGCGGGCCGACCTGATGCGGGGCCATGATGCCATGTGGCCTTGCGGGCGACGGGGGTGGAGCACGGTTGGCCTCATGCGCCGGCCGGGCTGGTTCGCCTCATGCGCCGGCGGGGCTCGGTTGGCCTCATGCGCCGGCCGGGCTGGGGTGGCCTCAAGCGCCGGCCGGGCTGGTTCGCCTCATGCGCCGGCGGGGCTGGGTTGGCCTCAAGCGCCGGCCGGGCTGAGTGGCCTCAAACGCCGGCCGGGCTGATGGGAGTTGGGCTGGCCTTGGGGGTTGGTTCGGCTGGGGTGGCCTCAAGCGCCGGCCGGGCTGGTTCGCCTCATGCGCCGGCGGGGCTGGTTTGGCCTCAAGCGCCGGCCGGGCTGGGGGAGTTCGGCTGACCTGGGGCGTTGGTTCGGCTCGGTTGGCCTCAAGCGCCGGCCAGGCTGAGTGGCCTCAAGCGCCGGCCAGGCTGGGTGGCCTCAAGCGCCGGCCAGGCTGAGTGGCCTCAAACGCCGGCCAGGCTGAGGGGCCTCAAACGCCGGCCGGGCTGAGGGGCCGCAAGCGCCGGGTGGGATGGGTGGGATCAAGCTCGGCCGGGTCGGGTGGGATCAGACGTTGGTTGGGTTGGGGGTGGGCTCGGGTGTTGGTCGGGTTGAGTGCGGCCCAGGGCTGCGATGTCTGCGGTTGGGTCGGTGGTGAGGGTTGCTGTGGTGGTGACGTGTGCTGCCGCGCGGGCCACCGGGAGGGGTGTGGTGGTTGCCTCGGTGGCCAGGAGGAGGTCCTTGGCCAGTGCGGCGATGGTGAAGTCGGCGTCCGTGTAGGCCGCTTGGTCGAGGCGGTCGCGTTTGCGGGCGACCAGGCCGCCGATCGCGCTGCGCGTGAGCACGTCCAGCACGTCCGTGCGGGACAGGCCCAGGTCGGCGCCGAGTCGGATCGCGTCGTGCAGTCCGGCCGCCGCGATGCCCAGGCCCAGGTTGGCGACCAGTTTGAGGGCGGTCGCGGCGCCGACCGGTCCGGCGTACCGCCGTTCGCCCGCGTGCGACCACGCGCGCAACACCGGCTCGGCCGCCGCGACGTCCTCGGGCCCGCCCCCGGTCAGCACGGTCAACGTGCCCGCGCGGACCGCCGGCACCGAGCCCAGGACGGGCGCCTCCACGTACCGCAACCCGGCCCCGCGAGCGGCCACCGCGAGCCGGCGCGACTCGTTCGGAGCCAGCGTGGTCGCGTTGATCACCAGCGTGCCGGGCGCGGCACCGGTGACGATGCCGGCCGGACCGAGCAACACCGCCTCGGCGGCCGGCCCGTCGAAGACGAACAGCACGACGGCGTCCGCGCCCCGCACCGCGTCGGCCGCGCTCGCGGCGGTCGCCGCGCCCGGTATCGTGCGCGGCGTGCGGTTCCACACCGTCACCTCGTGTCCGGCCGCCACCAGCGCCTGTGCGCCCGCCGCGCCCATCCGTCCCAGACCACACGCGGCGATTCTCATTCGGCGGCCTCGTCCGTCTCCGGGACCAGCGCGAACGCCTCGACCTCCAGGAGCAGCTCCGGCAGGAACAGCGCGCCGACCTGGACCGCCGAACTGGCCGGCGGACGGGTCATGTCGACGAACTCGTCGCGGGCCGCGCGGACCGCCGGCAGCTGCCCGATGTCGGTGACGAAGTAGGTCAGCTTGATCACGTCGTCGAAGGTCGCGCCCGCCGCCGCCAGGCAGCGGCGCAGGTTCTCGAACACCTGCCGGGCCTGCGCGCCCGGGTCGTCCTTGCCGACCAGATTGCCGTCCTCGTCGAAGGCGACCTGCCCGGAGACCGCGATCAGCCGGCCGGTGCCGGTGACCACGTTGGTGTAGCCGTTGCCCGGCCGCACGCCCTCGGGCGCCGCGATGTGAGTGAGTCGATCCGCAGTCGTCATGCGCTCATCCTCACCCGTGCGCCATCCATCCCGCCAGCGCATCTTTCGCAGGACTGCCATGCGTGCCACGCATGGCTCTGCGTCGCCGCGCCAGTAGAGTCACCGCGCATGGACCTGCTCGCCCTGCGTTCGTTTCTGGAAGTGTGCCGCCACGGCTCGATCAGCGCCGCCGCGCACACGCTCGGATACACCCAGTCCGCGCTGTCCCGTCAGGTGGCGGGCCTGGAGGCGCGCCTGGGCACCGTGCTGCTGGAGCGGCACGCCCGCGGAGTGCGCAGTACGCCCGCGGGCGACGTGCTGCGCGAACACGCGGCGGCGATCCTGGCCCGGGTCGAGCGGGCCGAGGAGGAGGTGCGGGCCGCCCGGGACCGGGTCGGTACCCGGGTCCGGGTGGGCGCGGTGCCCACCGCCGCGGTATCCCTGCTGCCCGACGCGCTCACCGCGTTCACGGCCGAACTGCCGGGCGTACGGGTCACCTTCGCCGAGGACTTCTCACCCGGACTGATCCCGCGGCTACTGGACGGCGAGTTCGACGTGGCCGTGGTCACCGACTACCCGCCGGGCCTGCCCGCGCACGCGGGGATTCGGCTCACCCACGTGCTCGACGACGAACTGCGCGCCGTACTGCCCGCAGGCCACCGCCTGGCCGGGCGTGAGGTGATCGACCTGGCCGAACTCGCGGACGAGACCTGGGTGGAGGACTACGAGGGTGCCGCGGCGGTGCTCACCGGGGCATGCGCCCGGGCCGGGTTCACGCCGCGGATCGACATCGAGTGCGGTGGGTGGTTGGGCAAACAGGCGTTCGTGGTGGCCGGGTTCGGGGTGATGCTCGCGCCCGGGCTGCTGACCCGGGCGATCCACCCCGAGTTGACCCTGCACCGGCTCGCCGATCCACCCCGACGCAGCGTGTACGCGGCCCGCCCGCAGCGTCCCGACCCGGCGAGCGCGGACGCGGTGGACCGCTTCGTCGCCGCGCTCGTCCACGTGGCCGCCCACCAAGATCGTTAAGCCTGTCCGGGCAGGTTTCACCAGATCGAGCGAGAACCGATTCGTCGCCCGCTCCCGGGCGTTCGCGCGACCTAGCGTGTGCCGTGGCGAAAGGGGCGCACCGTATGCCACAACCCTTCGAACTCCCGCAGTTCTACGTGCCGTACCCGGCGCGGCTCAACCCGCATCTGGCGGGCGCGCGCGAGCATTCCAAGGCCTGGGCCCGACGGATGCGGATGATCGAGGGCTCGGACATCTGGGACGAGCACGACTTCGACTCGCACGACTACGCACTGCTGTGCGCGTACACCCATCCCGACTGCACGGGCCCGCAACTCGACCTGGTCACCGACTGGTACGTGTGGGTCTTCTTCTTCGACGACCACTTCCTGGACATCTTCAAACGCACCCACGACACGGCCGGCGCCAAGGCGTACCTCGAACGCCTGCGCGCGTTCATGCCGGTCGATCCCACCACCCCGGTCCCGGCCCCGACCAATCAGGTCGAGGAGGGACTGGCCGACCTGTGGGCGCGCACCGTACCGAGCATGTCGCAGGACTGGCGGGAGCGGTTCGCCGAGAGCACCCAGGCGCTCCTGGAGGAGTCGCTGTGGGAACTGGCGAACATCAACGAGGGCCGGGTCGCCAACCCCGTCGAGTACATCGAGATGCGGCGCAAGGTCGGCGGCGCGCCCTGGTCGGCCAACCTGGTGGAGTACGCGGCGGGCGCCGAGGTGCCCGCGGTGATCGCGGCCTCGCGCCCGATGCGGGTGCTCAAGGACACCTTCGCCGACGGCGTGCACCTGCGCAACGACCTGTTCTCGTACCAGCGCGAGGTGGAGAACGAGGGCGAGAACGCCAACGCCGTCCTGGTCTTCGAGAAGTTCCTCGGCTGCACCACGCAGGAGGCCGCCGAGGCCGTCAACGAGTTGCTCACCTCGCGGCTGCACCAGTTCGAGCACACCACCTTCACCGAACTCCCGCCGCTGTTCGTGGAACACGGCCTGGACCCGCAGTCCTGCATGGATGTGATGGCCTACGTCAAGGGCCTCCAGGACTGGCAGTCGGGCGGGCACGAGTGGCACATGCGCTCCAGCCGGTACATGAACGGCGCCGGAGCGAGCGGGGATTCGGCCGGTGGCCTCGGGACACCCACGGTGGCCGGGGTGTTGGCCGGGCCTCAAGGGATGGGCACCTCGGCCGCGCGGATCCTGCCGGGACTGGTCGCCGGACTGAACAGCGGGCTGCGCGGATTCACACATGTGCCCTTCCAGTCGGTCGAGCCTTACGACATCCCGGACTTCTACCTGCCGTTCGCGCCGCGACTGAACCGACACCTGGACACCTCCCGGGAGAACGTGGTCGAGTGGGCCGCGCGGATGGGCATCACGGGGGAGGGCATCTGGGACGAGCGGGCCCTGCGCGGATTCGACCTGCCGCTGTGCGCGGCGGGCATCGCGCCGGACGTGTCGCTCGAGCAACTCGACGTGGCCTCGGCGTGGTTGACGTGGGGCACCTACGGCGACGACTACTACCCGATCGTGTTCGGCCGCTCGCTCGACCAGGTCGGCGCGAAGGCCTACACCGAGCGGCTCAAGACGCTGATGCCGGTGGACGGCGAGGCGGCGCCGGTGCCGACGGACGCGCTCGAGCGCGCGCTGGCCGACCTGTGGTCGCGCACCGCCGGGCCGATGCCGCCCGCCTCGCGGCTCAGGTTCCGGCGCACCATCGAGGAAATGATGGACAGTTGGCTGTGGGAGCTGGCCAACATGGCGCTGAACCGGATCCCGGATCCGGTCGACTACATCGAGATGCGCCGCCGCACGTTCGGCTCCGATCTGACCAAGAGCCTGTCCCGGCTCTCGCACGGCGAGGTGGTGCCGGACCAGGCGTACCGCTCGCGCGCGGTACAGGCGATGGAGAACTCGGCGGCCGATTTCGGCTGGATGATCAACGACGTGTTCTCCTACCGCAAGGAGATCGAGGTCGAGGGGGAGTTGCACAACCTGCTCCTGGTGGTGCGCAACTTCTTCGGCTGCGACTTCGACCAGGCGCTGGTGATCGTGAACGACCTGATGACCTCCCGGATGCGTGAGTTCGAGCGGGTCGTGGCCGTGGAACTCCCGGCGATGTACGAGGACCTGGAGCTGACCCCGGCGGCCCGGGAGGCACTGGACGCGTACGCGGTGGCGCTCGGCGACTGGAACGCGGCGATCCTGAAATGGCATCAGGACTGCCGGCGCTACGCGGATCCCGAGCCGCTGGTGCCGTTTCCGTGGCAGGTGGCCCGGAGCTCGGCGGGCCCCGCAGGCCTGGCAGGCTCGGCCGCGGCCCGCGTGCCGGTCGAGCCGTCGGCGGTTCCCCGGGTGCGGTACGGGCCGCGTGGGCTGGGCACCTCGGCCGCCCGCGTGGCCGGCATGCGAGCGGGCGTCGCGGTGCGGTGACGTGTACGCGAGTGCGGGCGGTCCGCAGGCCGCCCGCACTCATGCCGGACGGGCCGAAAAGCGGCCCGTCCGGCAGGCGAAGGCTTCCGGTCGCGGCCGGGCCGTGCGCGCGACCCGACGCGACGCGACCGAGAGACGTGTCGTGACAGGCGGGACGCGAGGTGCGCGAGCGGGCGCCCTGCCGCGCGTCGCGGCGGGTCCGCGAGCGGCCGGGTGTACGGCTAGGCGTGTGGCGCGACCAGCGCGAGCGACGAGCCCAGCAGATGGTCGACCAGTGCCAACAACACGTCCCGGCCCGAGGACCGCACCCGCACGTCGCACGGCAGGATCGGGACGTCCGGACCGAGGTCGAGCGCGTCGCGGACCTCCGCGACCGTGTACTCCACGGCCGCGTCGAAGCGGTTGATCGCGACCACGAACGGGATGCCGCGACGCTCGAAGAAGTCGATGCTGCCGAAGCCGGCGTCCAGGCGCCGGGTGTCGACCAGCACGATCGCGCCCAGCGCGCCGATCGCCAGGTCGTCCCAGAGCGACCAGAACCGCTCCTGGCCGGGCGCGCCGAACAGGTACAGGACCAGATCCTCGGACAGCGTGATGCGACCGAAGTCGAGCGCGACCGTGGTGCGCGACTTGGCCTCGACGCCCGCGAGATCGTCCACGCCCACACCGACCTCGGTCATCACCTCCTCGGTGTGCAGCGGCGGCACCTCGCTGACCGTGCCGACCAGGGTGGTCTTGCCGACCCCGAACCCGCCCGCGATCAGGATCTTGACCGCCGCCGCGTCCTCGGGCAGCCGGTCAGAGCCGAAGGAGACCATCACGTACCTTCTTCAACAAAGCGGGATCGGGAGTGCGGGCCAGGGCCAGCGGGGCGCGTACGGTCACCAGGCCGTCGCGCAGCAGGTCGTCGACGAGCACCTTGGTGATGCTCACCGGGAGGTCGATCAGCGCGGCCACCTCGGCGACCGCCTGCGGCTCCCGACACAGTTCCAGGATGTGCTGATGCTCGGGCTGCCGGCCGCGACTGTCGCGAACCTTGCGACGCCCACCCGAGGACTGCTCCTCGGCGGCCGCGGCCCGGCCTGCCGGCTCGTCCGGCGCGACCGTGGTGACCAGCGTGATCAGAGTCAGGTCCGCGTCGCGCACGGCCTTGGTCCGGCCGCGCGTGAGCGTGTACGGGCGCACCAGCGGACCGGCGTCCTCGTCCCAGGGCTGCTCCCAGCGGGACGTCACGCCCGGCCACCCGCCGGATCGTCGGCCTCGGCGCGTGGTCGGGTGCCGAGGTACTCGCCGACCTTCTTCACCAACATGTTCATCTCGAACGCCACCACCCCTACATCCGCGCTCTGTTCGGACAGTACGGCCAGATGCGCGCCCTTCCCCGCGGCCGTCAGGAAGAGGAACGCGTCGTCCATCTCGACCAGCGTCTGGCGCACCGAACCGCCCGCGAAGCCCCGGCCGATGCTGCGGGCCAGGCTCTGCAGCCCGGCCGCCGCGGCGGCCAACTGCTCGGCGTCATCGCGCGGGATGCTCTCGGACCGACTCATCAGCAGTCCGTCCTCGGACAACACGATCGCGTGCCGGGTCTGATGCACGCGCTTGACCAGATCGGTCAACAACCAGTCCAGGCGACTGTCGGTTGCGGTGGTG
Source organism: Embleya sp. NPDC050154 (assembly GCF_044460165.1). Lineage (NCBI taxonomy): Bacteria > Bacillati > Actinomycetota > Actinomycetes > Kitasatosporales > Streptomycetaceae > Embleya > Embleya sp. NPDC050154. Next base: position 305,487 of record NZ_JBITJP010000010.1, on the reverse strand, counting down.
GCCGTGCCGCCGGCGAGATCGTGCGTGTTCGTCATGACGGTTCCCCAGGGTGCGTGGTGCTTCCGGCGACGGGGTTCGGGCCCGGTACGGGCTCGGTCCCGGTTCCGGGTTCGGTCTCGATCGCGGACTCGTCGCCGGCCGCGTTCGGTTCGGACGCCTCGCGCGCGCGTTGGCTCGCGAATCGGAACGAGGACAAGGTAGCCGCAGCTTCGCGAGGTGAGGAGGGCTTCGACCCGGTTCGCGGGTCCGGCTCGCTCGCGATGCCCGATTCGCCGCGCAACGGCATCGGCAGATTGCGCTGCCGAACCCGGCGCGGCAGCGCGCGGCGGCCGTCGGCGGTGGTCTCCTCGGCGGCCGAGCCGGCCGCCGAGGATGCGGGAGTCGGCTCGGCCCCGGCCTCGGACGCGGGAACCGCCGGTACGCGCTCCAGCGAGCGGACCACCGGATCGGGGTGCTGCCGAGCGGGCGGGCGCGTCCGGGAGACGTCCTCGTCCTCGGACTCGTGCACCGATTCGGACGCCTCGCCCGCCTCGGCCGCCGGTTCGCCCGTGGGCTCGGCGTCCGCCGTCGCCGCGAGCGCGTGCTCGAACGGTCCAACACTTACCGGCTGATCGCCGGGCGTACCCGACTCCCGGGAGATCAACTCCTCGGGCAGGAACACGATCGCCAGCGTGCCGCCGTACGGCGAGGGCCGCAGCGTCACGTCGACCCCGAGCCGGTCGGCGAGTTGCGCGACCACGAACAGGCCCATCCGCACGTCCTCGGCGAGGGCGATCACGTCGAAGCTGACCGGCACCGCCAACTGCCGGTTGGCCGCCGCGTACTCGTCCGCCGACATGCCCAGCCCGCGGTCCTCGATCTCGATCGCCAGACCCTTGGCGACCGACACCGCCCGCACGTGCACGGGCGTGTCCGGCGGCGAGAACATCGCCGCGTTCTCGACGAGTTCGGCCAGCAGGTGGATCACCCCGCCCACCGCCGGACCGGACAGTTGCAGATCACGGTCGGAGTAGACCTCGACCCGGTGATAGTCCTCCACCTCGCCCACCGCGCCGCGCACCACGTCGACGATCCGCACCGGGCGACTCCAGCGCCGGCCCGGCCGGTTGCCGGTGAGCACCACGAGGTTCTCCTCGTACCGGCGCAGGCGGGTGGCCAGATGGTCGATCGTGAACAGCTCGCGCAGCAGTTCCGGATCCTGGTGGCGGCGCTCCATCGCGTCCAGCTCACCGATCTGACGGTTCACCAGGGACTGGGTGCGCAGCGCGGTGTTGACGAACACCTTGGCGAAACCCTCGCGCTGTCGAGCCAGTTGTACCGCGCCGTCCAGCGCGGCCCGCTGCGCGGCGTTGAACGCCGAGGCCACCTGGCCGATCTCGTCCCCGCTCGCCGGCACGTCCGGCGCCTCGACCGCGAGGTCGACCCGCTCACCGCGCTGCAACCGCTCGATGACCACCGGCAGCCGATGAGAGCCAAGTTCGACCGTCGCGTCGCGCAGCCGGGACAACCGCCGGCGCACCGCGCGGGTCACCCGCCAACACAACAGGGCGCCGATCAGCACGAAGCCGAGGCCGATCGCGCTGAGCAGGTACACCTGGTTCCAAGTGTCCTCGGTGGCCTGGTCGCCCGCCTCGAACACCAAGTCCACCCGGGCGAAGTCGAAGGCCGTGTTCGGCAGCGCGAGTTGATCGAACGTCTCGCGCCACTTCGCCAGCTCGGCGGGCAGTGCGATGCCGGACGCGGCGCCGCGCTGGTCCCTGGGGGTGTCCACCGCGGCGATGATCGCGTCCTCCATCGCGGCCAACTCGCGCCAGGCCGGGCTCTGGGTGAGCGCCATGTACAGCGGACGCAGCCGGTCGGGCAGGAACGGCTCGATCTCGTCCTCGAGCGTATGCCGCCGCACCCCCACGTTCTGCACGAAACCGGCGAAGTCCGGCTGGCTCAACCGCCCGCCGGGCTGCGCGAACGAGACCGTCATGTCCTCCTGCGCCATCGCCTCGCCGGCGCGGAACTGGATCACCAGGAACTGGCCCTCGAAGGTGACATCGACATCCGACGTCTCGGCCAACGCCTGCACGATGGAGATCTGGTTGGCGACCTGCTTCGTGTAGTAGCCCAACCAGCGATCCCGGCCGGTCGCGCCGGTCGCGTCCACCTGACGTCGGACGTCGGGGAGTTCGGCCAACTCCGGGGCCACTCGACCGGCCCGGTACATCACATTGCCCGGCGTTTCCGCGGCGTCGCTGTTCGCGAACGCGACGAACGACCGTACCGCCTCGTCGGTCTTGGCCCGCTGCGCGCGCAGCGCCTCGGTCGCGGCCGGCGACGGCTTGGCCATCCACGCCGCGGTCAGCCGCCGTTCGAGTTGCAGGCCGACCATCGTGTTGTAGGCGGGCGTACCGGCCCGTTCGGCCACCGAGACCTGGTGGTCCAGGCCACTCGCGTGGTCGGCCAGTCGGTAGGTGGCGATGCCCCACAGGGCGACCATCGCGACCGAGGGCACCACGGTCAGCATGACCAGCAGGGTCCGGATCGACGGCGTACGACGCGACCGCGAGCGGCCCGCTCGGGTCCGGCCGGTCCCGGGGACGCGCATCAGTTTTCTCATCGACTCTCCCGCAAGGGCAACCCGGCCCGAAATGCGGTTGCCGCGACCCGGCCGAAGGTACCGGCGGGGCACCCGACAGAATCCACGCAGTCCGCGTGGGGAACTTCCCGCCCGTGCGGCACATACCGTGCACAAAGACGATCACGCGCCGCGCCGAGGCGACACGTGATCGGGCGCACACTCGGCGATACCCCAAGGAGCGGCCCGGCATGCACACCGCGACCGGCATCGGCCGGCGGATCGCGTACTGGCGGGTACGTCGAGGCTTGACCCAGGCCGAATTCGCGCGCCTGATGGGCCGATCCGTGCGCTGGGTCGAGGACGTGGAGGCGGGCCACCGGCAGGCGGATCCGCGCCTGTCGTTGCTCACCAGGGCCGCGCGGGTGCTGCACATCGGGATCGACCGACTGCTGCCCGAGGAACCGAACCGGGAACAGCACGAGCACGATCCGCTGGGCGCGGTGCGGGCCGCGCTGCGCCGGGTGGACATCGCGCCGGCCGCCGGCCCGGGATCCGTCCGGCGGATCGATCTCGCGATGCCGCGCCGAGAGTTGAGCTACGGGTGGACCGCGTACACGGCCGCGGACTACGGGTGCCTGGATCGGGTGGTGCCGCCGGTCCTGGCGGCGACGGTGCCGATCGCGGGGGCGGTCGGGTCCGACGCGTGCGCGCGGGCCGCCGTCCGGTCCGCCGCGCTGGGCCTGGCCTCCGCCGCCGCCCAGGTGTTCGGCGACGCCGACCTGGCCTGGCGCGCGGCCGATCGGGCGATCACCGCGGCCGGGCACAGCGGCGACGCGGTGGTCCTGGCGCGTGCGGCCCATCGGCTGACCGGTGCCATGGCCTGGCACGAAGGCGCGGGGGCCGCCGTCGAGTTCGCCCTCGGGGCGGAGGCGGACCTGGCTTCGGCGCTGGACCTGCGCGGCCGGGCGGGCCGAGCGGCGCTGCGTACCCTGCGGTTGGGCGCGGCACTGGCCACGGCCCGACTCGGCGATCGCCCCGCCACCCGCGATCTGCTGGAGGGGGCCGAGCGGGCCGACCCCGGCGCGATCCAGGTGCCGCTGTACCGGGTGACCGCACACGTACTGCTGGGCGAGTACGCGCGGGCCGTCGCCGGTCGGTTCTCCCCGGACGCGCTGGCCGTCCTGCCGCGCGGTCGTCAGGCCCGGCACCTGATCGACCTCGCCCGCGCGCTCGCCGCGCTCGGCCGGCGCGGTGAGGCGGTCGGCGCGCTCCTGGAGGCGGAGGCCGCCGCGGCCCAGGAGATCCGCTGTCGGCCGCCGAATCGCCGCTTCGTCCAGGAGATCCTGCGTCTGGACTCGCCGGCGGACGGCGACGAGTCCCGGCTGCGTGCGCTGGCCGCCCGATGCGCGGGAAATGGGTCGTGGGGCCCGGAACGGGCATGGATCATGTAGAACCCGGCGCCGCCGTCGGGTCGGGTAGGACCCGACAGCACCGTCGGGCCACGTACACCGCGCATTCCCAAGGAGCCGCCGTGATCACGATCCTCTTCTTCGCCGTCGGCTTGCTCGTGGTCGTGGCCCTGATCGCGGTCGCGGTCGGCAGGCGCGGGCCCACCATGAGTCACGACGGTCTGGACATCGAGCGGGACCTGACCGGTCGGGCCGAATCCGCCGGTGGCGTCCTCGGGGTGCACACCAACCACGGGACCTTCCCCGGGGTGTAGGGGCACGGCCGGGTAGTTCGGGTGACCCCTCGGCCGCTCGACGCGCGGTCTCCGCGCGGTGTGCCGGGGGTGCGTCCGATGGTGCGTCGTACAGCCGGGCGGTGGCACGTTCGCCCGACGTGGGAGGCTGTGCACATGGGTCTGTTCACGGTCGACGAGGCACACGCGGAGTTGGCCCGGCTGATGCCGGTGCTCGACGAGCTGATCACCGTACGAGCGGACGCGGCGGAGTTGACCGCGGCGCTGGAGCGCGGCGGGGCCCGGTCCGAACTCGGCGGACTGCCCGAACTCAAGGGCATGCAGGCCCGGCTCGACGAACTGATGACGCAGATCCAGCAGACCGGCGCGGAGCTCAAGGGCTTCGCGCCGCTCCTCGTGGACTTCCCGGCCGACCTGGACGGCGTACCGGTGTTGCTGTGCTGGCTGGAGGGCGATCGTCGGCTGGGCTGGTATCACCGTGCCGACCTGGGCTTCGCGGGGCGACGTCCGTTGCCGTAGGGCCGACGTTCATTCGGATTACGACAGATCCCACCAGACCTCACCGGACCTCGCCGGATCCCATCGGATCGCGTCGAATCGGGCGAATGTCACTTCGGCCGCGTAGCGTTCCCCGTGGAACGGAACGCTGCCTGGAGGTCACCCATGACGAAGTCCGTCCTGCTCGCCATCGGCACCCGCAAGGGCCTGTGGATCGGTCGCTCGCGCGACGACGGGTCCTGGGCGTACACCGGGCCGCACCACCCGATGACCGGCGTCTACTCGGTCGCGATCGACACCCGGGGGGACACGCCCCGGGTGATGGCGGGCGTCGTCCACGAGCACTTCGGCCCGGTCGTGGTCACCAGCGACGACCTCGGCGCGACCTGGCGCGAACCGGACCTGGGCCGGGTCGGCTTCCCGGCGGACGCGGGCGCCTCGGTCGAGCGGATCTGGCAACTGGTACCGGGCTCCCGCGCCGAACCCGACGTGCTCTACGCCGGCGTCGAGCCGTCCGCGCTGTTCCGCTCCCAGGACGGCGGCCGTTCCTTCGAACTCGTCCGCGCGCTGTGGGACCACCCGCACCGGCCGCACTGGGAGGCCGGCTTCGGCGGCCAGGCGATCCACACGGTGTTGCCGCACCCCACCGACCCGCGCCGGATCACCGTCGCGATGTCCACCGGCGGGGTGTACGTCACCGAGGACGGCGGCGCGAGTTGGAACCCGTCCAACACCGGCATCCATGTGACGTTCCTGCCCGACGAGTACCCCGAGTACGGGCAGTGTGTACACAAGGTGGCCCGGCACCCGGACCGTCCCGACCGGCTGTTCCTGCAAAACCACCACGGCGTCTACCGCAGCGACGACGCGGGAGCCAGGTGGGAGTCGATCGCCGACGGCCTGCCCGCCGACTTCGGCTTCACCATCGTGGTCCACCCGCACCGCCCGGACACCGTCTATGTGGTCCCGCTCATCGCCGACGCGATGCGCTTCCCGGTCGACGGCCTGTGCCGCGTCTACCGCAGCGACGACGCGGGCAAGTCCTGGACGGCCCTGGGCGACGGCCTCCCGGACGACTTCTGGACGGCCGTGATGCGCGACGCGATGTGCACCGACGACGCCGAGGACGCGAGCCTGTATTTCGGTTCCCGCAGCGGCGAGATCTACCGGGGCCGACACGGCGGCGACCGCTGGGAACGCATCGCCCAACACCTCCCCGACGTCCTGTCCCTGCGGGCGGCGGTGATCTGAGGCGGGAGGGCGCGCGGACCACGGAGCTCGCCCGCCGGCCACGGGCTCGGACGGGCCGCATGCGACGGGGGGACGGTCCCGTGGCGGCGGGGTTCACACACGTTCACGCGACCGCAACCCGGTGGTGGCACTGTGCTCACGTCGGGCTGAGAGGGTCGTGACGTCCTCGCCTCACGCCATCGAAACGAGTCAGCGTGTCCGTCGATCTGCCTGCCGCCGTGTTGTTCGACATGGACGGGACCCTTGTCGACACCGAGCAGTTGTGGTGGGAAGCGGTCGCGGACGTGGCCGGGCGGGTCGGCTACGTGCTCGGGGAGACGGACGCGGCGGACGTGGTCGGGCACGCGATCGGGCACACCGCGGTGTACCTGCACACGGTGGTGGCCGAGGCACCGTGTGTGCACGAGCTGACGGACGCGCTGGACGCGGCGTTCACGACCAGGGTCGCGGATCGCATCGAGCCGCTGCCGGGAGTCGTCGCGCTGCTCGACGCCTTGGCCGCCGCCGAGGTGCCGCTGGCGATCGTGTCGGCGTCGCCGCGCCGGGTCGTGGACCTGGTACGGGACGTGTTGGGGTCGGCCCGGTTCGCGGTGACCGTCGCGGCCGAGGACGTGGCGCGGACCAAGCCCGACCCCGCCCCTTATCTGGCCGCGGCGACCGCGCTCGGGGTCGAGCCGAGCGCGTGCGTCGCGGTCGAGGACACCATGGTCGGCGTCACCTCGGCGGAAGCCGCCGGGTGCGCCGTCCTCGCGGTGTCCTCGACCACTGCGATCACGCCCGCACCGGGCCGCCGAGTGGTCGCGTCCCTGGCCTCGATCGAGGCCGGGGACCTGCACGCGTCCTCGGCGGCGCGGGCGTAGGGCCGCTTCCCGGTCGCGGCCTTCGGGGTGCGGCCTTCCGAGCGCGGCCTTCGGATCGCGCCGGCGCCGGCTCGGTTCAGAGTTCGGCGCAGAGCCGGTCGATCTCGTCGATCTCGGCCGCGGTCAGGTCCGGTTGCCCGACGGCGGACAGGTTCTGCTCCAACTGCCGTACGCTGCTTGCCCCGACGATCACCGACACGACCCGCTCGTCGCGCAGGATCCAGGTCAGCGCGAGCTGGGCGAGGGTCTGGCCCCGACCCTGGGCAAGCTTGTTCAGCGCGCGCAGCAGGGTCAGCCGCTCCTCGGTGAGCGCGTCCTGCTTGAGGAAGTGGCCCACCGCCATCCGCGAATTCTCGGGCACACCGTCGAGGTAGCGATCGGTCAACAGGCCCTGGGCCAGCGGTGAATAGGCGATCAGCGCGGTACCGGTCTCGCCGACCGCGTCCAGCACGCCACGCTCCGGCTCGCGGTCCAGGATCGAGTACGCCGACTGGTTGAGCAGCACGGGAGTGCCGAGGTCCCGCAGGATCGCCACCGCTTGGCGGTGCTCCTGCGGGCCGTAGTTGGAGATGCCGGCGTACAGCGCGCGCCCGGACCGAACGGCCGTGTCCAGCGCGCCCATCGTCTCCTCGAGCGGCGTCTTCGGGTCGTAGCGGTGCGAGTAGAAGACGTCGACGTAGTCGAGGCTCATCCGGGCGAGCGACTGATCCAGACTCGCCAGCAGGTACTTGCGCGACCCACCGTCGCCGTACGGCCCCGGCCACATGTCCCAGCCGGCCTTGGAGGCGATGAACATCTCGTCGCGATAGGGCCGGAAGTCGGCCCGGTAGTGCACCCCGAAGTTCGCCTCCGCCGACCCGTACGGCGGCCCGTAGTTGTTCGCCAGGTCGAAGTGCGTCACGCCGAGGTCGAAGGCCCGGCGCAGTACCGCGCGTTGCACCTCCATGGGCTGGGTGTCCCCGAAGTTGTGCCACAACCCGAGCGACACCGCGGGCAACTCGACCCCACTACGCCCGGCCCGGCGATAGCGCATCGATTCGTAACGGTCATCAGCAGCAGAGTGGATCATGCCGACCATCTTCGCCTGTGCGAGCCCCGTTCGGTGCGCGATTTTCACGCCGACATCCGTGGGCACGGTGCGCGTCGGGCGGGTGCCGGTCAGAGGCCACGCACGTGAAGCATGGTGACGACCAGGACGCCGGAGCTGACCTCGTACTCGGTGATCACCCCGGCCAGTACCGCAGTGCGCCGGTCCGGGTTGCCGCGAATCGCGTCACCGTACGTACGCGGCGAGTACGACATGGAGTCCACCGCGCGGTCGAATTCCCGACGCTTCGAGGAGGACAGGGCGTTATACCCGGCGAGCGCGTTGTCTGTGTACTGGACTCGGTATTTGCTCACATTTCGACCGGTGTGCCGTCGGGGTTGTAGAGGCCGCTGTGGTCGCCGGTCGCCACCTGGGTCGTGATGGCGTCGTCGTGGGCGCGCATCTCGGGGGTCTTGGCCCAAGCGGAGGCGACGGCCGGAAGGTTGTCGATGGCGGCGTGGTCGATGTCGTGGTCGAACGCGGCCCGATCGCTCTCGGGGAGGGCGGCGCGGATGTCCGCGAGGGTGCCGGGCAGCTCGACCACGCGGCCGTTGTGGTGGGTGCGGATGACGGGTCGGTCACTCATGCGTACCAGCGTGGCACGAGGCCGCCCGTGACCGACAGCCGGCGCACACCGGCGGCGTACCCGCCTGGCAATGCGCCCCGGCGCACATCGGGCGGCGCATGCGATCGGGTATGTGCCGTACGGCATCAGCAGTGCTCGACGGATCAGGGATCGCGTTCGTTCGCTTATGGACCCTTGACACCCCCAAATCTCGCTCATAAGGTCCAGATCATTCTTTGGCAGGAACAGACGAAGACCACCTGTCGGTGGCTTCGCTGTGCCCTCCTACGCGTTAGCGCTCGCGTGTCGCCGACTGGTCCTTTTTTCCGAGGACGGGTTCATGGCACAGCAGCAGAGCGTCAGAGGCGTCAAGGACGTCGTCGCGCTCATCGACCGACTGGGAAGAATCTCCGGTCGGGCCAAGGTCATCTGGTTCCTCGTGTTCGGGGGCCTCTTCCTCGACGCGTACTCCAACGCCGCGCTCGGCGCCGGGCTCGCCCCGATGACGAAGCAGATGGAGCTGAGCAGTACTCAGGTCTCCATCCTCACCGCCACCGCGCCGGCTCTCGCCATCTTGTTCAATCCGATCGGCGGGTGGTTGGCCACCCGGATCGGGCGGGTGCCCCCACTGCTGATGGCCAAGCTGTTCGCGCTGGCCGGAGCGGTGATCGCGGCCACCGCCGACGACTTCACCGTGGTGTGGATCGGCCGGGTCCTGGTCGGTGTCGCCTACGGGGTCGACTTCGCGGTGGCGATGGCGCTGCTCGCGGAGTACACGCCCAAGTCGCTGCGCGGCCGGCTCAACCTGTGGCAGGGCATCTGGTACATCGCCACCACCGGCAACCTGCTGCTCACCCTGATCTGCTTCAAGTTCGACGTCGGTGCGGACATCTGGCGCTGGTCGGTCGGCTCGGCCGGGGTGATCGCGCTGTCCCTGTTCCTCCTCCAGTGGGCCTTCCTCGTGGAGAGCCCCACCTGGCTGGCCACCAAGGGTCGCCTGGAGGACGCGGTGCGCAACCTGCGCCGGATCTACGGGATCGAGGCCGTCGCCGCGAAGCCTGCCGCCGCGGGAGCCGTGCACGACGACGCGGACGCGGACGAGGTGCCGCCGAACGTGAGCATGAAGCAGGCCGGGATCCTGTTCCGCGGCAAGTACCTGCCGCGCACGCTGCTCTCCTCGGCCATCTCGCTCGGCCAGTCCATGCAGTACTTCGCGGTCGGCTGGTACCTGCCGGTGATCAGCCTGGCGATCTTCGGCAACAGCTTCGAGAAGGCCACGATCGGCTCGATGGTGTTCAACGCCTTCGGCATCGTCGGCGGCATCCTGTCCGCGTGGTTCGCCCGCAAGCTCGGCCTGCGGGTCAGCTCGGCGATCGGCTTCGGCGGCGTGTTCGTGATGCTGGTCGGGATGGGCCTGACCTTCGACCGGGTGCCGACCTGGATCGCGTTCATCCTCCCGGCGATGTTCATCTTCTGTCACTCGGCCGGTCCCGGCGCCAACGGCAAGTCGATCGCCGCGCTGTCCTACCGCAGTGAGGTGCGCACGCTGGGCACCGGCGTCACCGGGATGATCGGCAGCTTCGGCAGCGTGGCGGGGCTGTACCTGTTCCCGCAGATCAAGGACGGCATCGGGCTGGACAAGACGTTCCTGGTCCTGGCGATCGTGCCGCTGCTGGGCCTGCTCACGTGCCTGGCGATCAAGTGGGACCCGACCCGGGCGATCTCGCCCGACGAGGACCCGGACGTGCCGACCCTGACCGGGCAGCCCGGGCATCCGGCGGCCCCCGCGAATCCCGCGAATCCCGCGTTGGTCACCCGCTGACGGAGACCTCCCGCGAAAGACTCGCACGCGGAGATCGCAATCGGATATTTCGGACCGAAAGGGCTGTGATGACGAAGACGTTGCACGCTCCCGGACGGCGCCTCGGCATCCTGTCCGTGGACGAGGGCACCACGGGGACCCGGGCCGGAGTCGTGCTGGACTCCGGGACGGTGGGCCACGTGGCGTACCGGCAGATCGCGGTGCGGCATCCCGACGAACACTCGGTCGAACAGGACCCGGTGGAGATCTGGACCGCCACCCTGACCGCCTGCCGCGAGGCGCTGGCCTGGGGGCGGGCGAACGATGTCGAGATCGTCGCACTCGCGCTGTCCACCCAGCGGGCCACCGCGATGTTGTGGGATTCGCGCACCGGCCGGCCGCTGGTGCCGGCCTGTGTGTGGCAGGACCGGCGCTACGCCCGGGACCTGCTCGCCTACGAGGCCGCATGGGACGAGCCGCTGACCGCGCGGCTCGGCCGGCCGGTGGGCAGCAGGGCGCCGTTCCTGTGGGCCGCCCGGCAGATCGCCGAAGTGCCCGACGTGGCCGCCTCGTACGCGGCCGGGACGCTGTTGTTCGGCACCGTGGACACCTGGCTGGCCTGGAAGTTCACCGCCGGCGCGGCGCACGCCGTCTCGGCGAGCAACGCCGGTTCGGCCGGCGCCTACCTGCTTCGCGAACACGCCTGGGACCGCGAGTGGATCGAGCAACTGGGCTACCCGCTCGACCTGTTGCCCGACCTGTTCGCCGACGACGACCAGGGCTACGGTCGCACCGACCCCGAACTCCTGGGCGTTGAACTGCCGTTGGCCGCCGTCATGGGTGACCAGCACGCCGCGCTGATCGCGCTCGGCGGACTGGCGGCCGGGCAGGGCATGTGCGTGTACGGCACCGGCACGTTCGTGGACGCGGCCACCGGGGACACTCCCGCGTTGCCGATCCCCGGCGTGACCGGCGTGCTGGCTCAACCCGGCTGGCGGCAGGGCGAGAAGACGCACTTCAGCCTGGAGGCGTACTGCTCGACCACCGGGTCCGCGCTGCGCTGGTTGTGCGACGACCTCGGCTTCTTCGCCTCGCCCGCGGAGATCGGCGAACTCGCCGCCCAGGCACGGGAACAGGGTGGATCGAGTCGGCGCGAGTGGTTTGTGCCCGCGCTCGCCGGCATCCGCACCCCCGCGTGGCGGCCCGAGGCGCGGGCGGCGCTCAGCGGCCTGACCCTGGCCACCACGCGGGCCGACGTGGCCCGCGCCGTGCTGGACGGGATCGCGCACTCGGTGTGCGATCTGATCGACGGCGTCGCCGAGACCATGCGCGCGCCGTTCGGGCGACTGCGCGTGGGCGGCGGCGTGGCCGGCAGCGACACGCTGATGCGGCTCCAGGCGGACCTCGTCGGCCTGCCGCTGGAGCGCGCCGCGGACTCGGCGACCGCGAGCCTGCGCGGCACCGCCTATCTGGCCGGCGTCCGCGAGGGCCTGTGGTCCTCGCTCGAAGAGGTGGTCGAGGCGCAGCCGCGCGGCCGAATCTTCGAACCCACCACCACCCCCGAACAACGCGCGGAGCAACGGGCCGCGTGGCGGACCGTGCTCGCGCCGCACCTCGACTGAGGCGCGGGCCCGCGCCACCCACCGGGCCGGCCGTGCGACCACCCGCAGCGCGGTTCGGCCCGAGACCACCCGCCCGAGACCACCCGCCCGAGGCCACCCGAGACCCGGGCGGCCCGGCCCAGGCCGGCCACCCCCGGCCATCCACCCCAAGCCATCCACCCCCGGCCGGCCGCGAGGCCACCCGCACCACGTACCACCCGACGGTCCGGTCATCGAACCGTCGGACAGATTCCAGGAGTTGATGTTGTGATCACCTTGCCCGCCCGCAAGCCTCGGCGTGCGCCGGCGGCGGCCACGAGAGGGAAGCCGCTGCTTCTCGACCGCAGCCGGGCCAAGCGCCGACTGGCGGACCACGTGTTCGACGTGCTCGTGATCGGCGGCGGCGTCACCGGCGCCTACGCCGCCCTCGACGCGGCCTCGCGCGGTCTGGACGTGGCCCTGGTGGAGAAGGACGACTTCGCCTCGGGTACCTCCTCCAAGTCGTCCAAGATGGTGCACGGCGGCCTGCGCTACATCGAGCAGGGCAACGTCAACCTGGTCCGGCACTCGCTCCTGGAGCGGCACCGCTTTCGCAAGAACGCGCCGCACCTGGTGCACCGGCTGCCGTTCCTGTTCCCGATCCTGGAGAAGGAGGGCGTCTTCGACGCCCGACTGGCCAAGGGCTTCGAGGGTCTGCTGTGGACCTACGACCTGGTCGGCGGCTGGCGGATCGGCAAGCTGCACCAGCGGCTGACCGTCGACGAGGTGCTCGCACACGCCCCCACGCTGCGCGCGGACCACCTCCGGGGTGGCCTGATGTACTTCGACGGGCGCGCCGACGACGCGCGACTGGTCCTCACCATCGTGCGTACCGCCGCCGCGCTCGGCGCCACCGTGCTCAACGGCGCCAAGGTGGACCGGGTGCTGGACGAGCGCGGTCGCGCGGCGGGTGCCCGGATCGAGGTGGACGGCGAGCGGTTCGACGTGCGCGCCGCCGCGGTGGTCAACGCGACCGGCGTGTGGAGCGACGCGGTCGACGCGATGGCCGACCCCGGACACGACCCGCGGGTACGGCCCGCCAAGGGCGTACACATCGTGGTGCCGTGGAGCAAGGTCCGGATCGACTGCACGGTCACCGTGCCGATCCCGGGCCGGGCCCGGCGCGCCACCTGCACCCGGTGGGGCGACTCGGTCGTGCTGGGCACCACCGACGAGGACTACCAGGGTTCCGTCGACGACGTGCATTGCACCCGCCCGGAGATGGAGTTCCTGCTGGAGGGCGCGAACACCGCGTTCGAGGGCAAGCTCACCCCGGACGACGTGGTCGGCAGCATCGGCGGCCTGCGTCCGCTGGTGGGCAAGAAGGAGGGCGCCACCCTCGACATGAGCCGCGACCACCACATCGACGTCGGACGCGGCGGCATGGTCACCGTCACCGGCGGCAAGCTCACCACCAGCCGGCACATGGGCGAACTGGTGATCGACAAGGTGATGGAGGTACTCGGCCGCAAGGGCCGCAGCCGCACCGCCAACCTGCCGCTGATCGGCGGCGCCGGCTACGACGCCGAGGCGGTCGCCGCATCCGGCGGCCTGGCCGCGCACCTGGGCGAGCGCTACGGCACCGAGGCGCGCTTCGTCTCCGACCTGCTCGCCGAGGACGCCACGCTGGCCGAGCCGGTGGTCGCGGGCATGCCGTACATCCGGGCCGAGGTGGTCTACGCGGCCCGCTCGGAGATGGCCCGTTCGGTGGACGACGTGCTCTCCCGCCGTACCCGCTCGCGCCTGTTCGCGCGCGACGCCTCGGCCGCCGCCGCGCCCGAGGTCGGCCGCCTGCTCGGCGCCGAACTGGGCCTGTCCGCGGCGCAGATCGAGCGGCAGGTCGCGGACTACCTCGCGGCCGTCCGGCACGAGAAGGCGGTCCTGCTCGGCGAGTCCGAGGGACCGACGGCACCCGCAGTACCCGCAACGCTCGACGCACCCCAAGGAGCAGTGAAGTGATCAGCAGGCAGACCATCACCAACCCGTTCAACCGCGGCGACTACATCGTCGGCGCGCCCACACCGCCCAAATGGGCCCGCAACACCCCGGTCGGCGACGGCGACGCCTCGCTCCAGGGCGCCGTCGTCGAGGTCCCCGAGTCGGTGATCGAGGACCTGCGCGGCGTCGCCAAGGCCGTGTACACCGACCGCGCCGACGTGGTCGCCCGCACCCGCGACTGGTGGGCGGGCACCATGATCGGCGAGACCGACGGCCGCCCGGCCACCCCGGACGCGGTCGTGGTCGAGGTGGTCGACGCCGACCAGGTCGCCGCCGTCCTGCGGATCTGCAACGCGGCCGGCATCCCGGTCACCGCCTCCGCCGGCCGCAGCAACGTCACCGGCGCGGCCCTGCCCGTGCACGGCGGCGTCGTGCTCGACCTGTGCGCACTGAACCGGATCGTGTCGTTCGACGCCGAGTCGCTCGTCGTCGACGTGGAAGCCGGCATGTTCGGCGACCTGTTCGAAAAGGAACTCCAGGAGACCTACGGCGCCACCACCGGCCACTGGCCGTCCGCGTTCGCCGTCTCCACCGTCGGGGGCTGGATCGCCTGCCGCGGCGCCGGCCAACTCTCCACGCGCTACGGCAAGATCGAGGACATGGTCGTCGGCATCGACGTCGTGCACGCCGACGGCACCCGGGCCACCTACGGCGACTACCCGCGCGCCGCCACCGGCCCCGACCTGCGGCAGATCTTCATCGGCTCGGAGGGCACGCTCGGCGTGATCACCTCCGCCCGGATCCGGGTGCACCCGCTGCCCACCTACGCCAAGGCGCTCGCGTTCGGCTTCGAGACCTTCGCCGAGGGCCTGGACGCGTGCCGCAAGATCATGCAGCGCGGCGCCACCCCTGCCGTGCTGCGCCTGTACGACAAGCTGGAGAGCGGGGTGCACTTCGACCACCCCGAGACCAACCTGCTGCTGATCGCGGACGAGGGCGACCCGATCCTGGTCGACGCGATGCTGAAGGTCAGCGAGGAGGTCTGCCTCGCCTACGGTCCGGAACTGGACAGCGACGCGGTGTTCGAGCGCTGGCTCAAGGACCGGATGCTGGTCGGCAAGTCCTCCGACGGCTTCACCCCCGGCCCCGGCTTCGTCGCCGACACGCTGGAGATCGCCGGGTCGTGGACCGCGCTGGCCGAGGTGTACGACGAGGTGGTCGCGGCGATCCAGTCGGTGCCGGGCACGCTGGCCGCGTCCGCGCATCAGTCGCACGCGTACACCGACGGCGCGTGTGTGTACTTCTCGCTGCGCGGCGACGTGGACCGGCCCAGGCGGCGCGAGTGGTACCGCGCCGTGTGGGACGCGGCCAACGAGGTGCTGATCCGCCAAGGCGCGGCGCTGAGCCACCACCACGGCTGCGGCCTGCTGCGCGGTCCGTACCTGCCGGCCGCGCTCGGCGCCGGCTTCGACACGTTCGCCAAGGTCAAGGACACCCTGGACCCGGTCGGAATACTCAATCCTGGCAAACTGGGCCTTCCCGACCGCTTCGACGCGTGAGGCGGACCAGACCCGACGCAGGTAGGTCATGAACGCCAGTCAACGCCCCGCGAGCGGGCCCCGAATGTCCTCCGTGCTGTCCTCCGCCTTCGCCGAGGTCCCGGTCATCGCGTCGATCATCGGACCCCAGCGATTGCAGAACTTCCTCGGCGCGCCGGCGAAGGTGTGCATCCTCGCGTCCATCCCGGTCGGGCAGTTGCCGAACATCGTGCAGCTGCTCGGCAAGGCGGGCAAGACGGTGTTCGTCAACGTGGACAGTTGCCCGGGCCTGGCCCAGGACAAGGGCGCCCTGGAGTTCCTCAAGGCGATGGGCGCGCACGGCATGGTCAGCACCCGGCTCTCGCTGATGGAGAAGGGCCGCCCGCTCGGGCTGCTGACCATGCAGAAAGTGTTCGTGACCGACCGCTCCAACATGCGCCGCAGCACCGACGCGATCGCCCGCGGCGGACCCGATCTGGTCGAGATCATGCCGTCGGTGATCGTGGCCCGGATGACCCCCGAGGCCAAGCGCGCGATGTCGCCGTTCGTCGCCGCCGGCTTCGTGGAGACCGCCGAGGACGCGGCCGCCGCGCTCGCGCTCGGCGCGGTCGCGGTGGCCACGTCCGACCCCCGGTTGTGGGACCTGCGCCGCGACACGCTCGCGGCGCTCGGGTCCGCGACCCGCCCAAGCGCATCCCAGGCAAGTGCAATCCAGGCAAGTAGGAGAAACACATCGTGAGTTACGTCGTCGTCGCCCGCTACCGCACGAACCCCGACACGTACGAGCGGGTCCTGACGCTGCTCGACGAGATGACCCGGTGCTCGCTGACCGAGCCCGGTTGCCGCGGCTACCGCGTGCACCAGGGCGTCGAGGACCCGCGGACGATCGTGTTGTACGAGGAGTACGACGCCGAGGCCGACTTCACCGCGCACTGCGCCTCCGAGCACTTCCGCGACATCGTGCTCGGGCAGGTGGTGCCGCTGTTGGAGAGCCGGGACGTCGTCCGGCTCAACCCCCGGGCCGCCGCGGTGAGCGTCGACGAGGCCGCCCGGTGAGGACCAGGGCAGCCGTCCTGCGCGGGATATCGCGGGAACGTCCGTATCAGGCGAGCCGACCCGTCGTGATCGAGGAACTCGAACTCGGCGACCCGCGCGAGGGCGAGGTGCTGGTCCGGATCGCCGCGGCGAGCCTGTGCCACTCCGACCTGTCCGTGGTCAACGGCGATCGGGTCCGGCCGCTGCCGATGGCGCTCGGGCACGAGGCGGTCGGCGTGGTCGAGGCGATCGGGCCCGGCGTGGACCGGGGCGCGACGGGCGAGCACGTCGCACTCGTGTTCGTGCCCAGCTGCGGCCACTGCAGGCGCTGCGACGAGGGCCGGCCGGCGCTGTGCTCGGCCGCCGCGACGGCGAACGGCTCGGGCGGGCTGCTGCACGGACCCGCGCTGCTGCGGGATGCCGCGGGCGAGGTGGTGCACCACCAGCTCGGGGTGTCCGCGTTCGCCGAATTCGCGGTGGTGGCCCAGGAGTCGGTGGTACCGATCCCGCGCGACGTGCCTTTCGAGGTGGCCTCGATGTTCGGCTGCGCGGTGCTCACCGGCGCGGGCGCGGTGATCAACACGGCGCAGGTACGTCCCGGCCAGTCGGTCGCGGTGTTCGGCCTCGGCGGGGTCGGGCTGTCCGCGGTGCTCGGCGCGCGGGCGGCCGGCGCGTACCCGATCGTCGCGGTCGACCCGGTGCCGGCCAAGCGCGAACTCGCGCTGCGCCTGGGCGCCTCGCACGCGTACGACCCGGCCGACGCGGTCACCGCGATCCGCGACCTCACCGACGGCGGCCCGGACGTCGCGATCGAGGCGGTCGGCAGCGCGGCCGTGGTCGCGGACTGCCTGGCCGCGGTGGACCGCGGCGGCCGGGTGGTCTCGGTCGGCCTGCCCGGGCCCGGCCGCAGACTGGACGCGGTGCCGGCCCTGGCCTTCGCGGGCGAGGGCAAATCGCTGATCGGCTCCTACATGGGCGACGCGGTGCCGCGCCGCGACATCCCGCGGTACCTGGCCCTGTGGCGGGCCGGCCTGATGCCGGTCGAGCAGTTGCACACCGGGACGGTGGCGCTGACCGACCTCAACGAGGCGATGGAGGCGCTGGCGAGCGGCGAGGCGATCCGGCAGGTGATCCGGACGGGGGCGTAAGGGGTGGGGTGAGCGCCGGTGTCCCCGCCGGGCCCGGTGTCCGGTTTCGGGTGTGTCCTCGCTTGGTCCCACCACCCGGTCCGGTGTCATCTTCGGTGCGGTGTGCTCAGTCCGGTGTCGCGTCGTCGAGGCGGCGGCGGATCAGCAGGTCGGCGGCTCGATCGCGCCAGGCGTCCACCTGGGCGCGGTCGTAGCCGCGCCGGGCGATCTCGAAGCGGTCGGCGAGGACCTCCTCGGCGGCCAGGCGAACGCGGTTCCGGAGCGTCTCGCCGACGCGGTTCACCAGCGCGTCGACCTCGTCCCGGCCGTAACCGCGCCGGACCAGGTCGAAGCGTTCCCCGGCCGGGCGCAGCGTCACCGCCTTCACGTCGGCCTCGGCCCGCGCCTCGGCGAAGCGGTCGACCGGACCCGGCGTGCCGACCGCGTCCGCCGTCCCGGCCGGCCGGTCCGGGTTCGCCGTGCCGTTCGAACGCCACAGCCCGTCCGGTCCGCGCCCGCCGTCGAAGCCCCAGGCCCCCGCCCGCGCCGCCAACCTGGCCTCGATCTCGTCGAGCGCCGCGTCCACCTCGTCCTCGTCGTAGCCCTCGCGCAGCCGCACCGTGGTGAACTGTTGCTCGCGCACCTGAGTCGGCGTCAGCGGGACCGCGGCGGTGCCGTCCAGGCTGCTGCGCACCAGTGCCAGGAACGCGTCCACGTCGGCGATCGCGTACCCCTCACGCAGCCGCGTCCGAGTGAAGCTCCACTCCATCCGTGCCCCCAAGCACTCGCCGCCGCACCCGCTCGACCTCGTTCGCGAAGGCTACAACCGTGCCGCCGCCGCCACGCGGACGACGAAGGACAAGATCGAATCGGGCGCATCGCCGACCCGGGTCAGGTTTGCCGGCCGGGCGATCCGTCGATGTGCTGTGGGTGGCGGCGAGTGACGGCGAGGCCGGAATCCGGCGCGCTCGGCGCGGGTCCGCGGCTGCCGATCCCGGCGGTGTTCGTCGAGCGTGCCGGGCCTGCCGGGCAGTCGTCGCGCCGCGGTTGTCGTCAGCGCCGACACCATCTGTACCAGCTGCATCACCCGCACCACTGTTACCGGCGTCACCATCGGGCGAGGAGCCACGCACCATGACCCAGCCTCGGGAGACCGCGCCGTCGACCCTGCCCCAGCCGCAACCGATCCTGGGCCTGCCGGCCAGGTCGGCGATGTTCATGGTCCTGACCGTCGACGCGGGCGCCGAGGCGGAGGACACCGTCCGCGACTTCCTGGCCGACCTGGCCGGGCTGCGCCGATCGGTCGGTTTCCGGATTCCGGACGGCGACCTCCAGTGTGTGGTCGGGATCGGCTCGCACGCGTGGGACCGGCTGTTCGAGGGGCCGCGCCCGGCGGAGTTGCACCCGTTCCGGGAGTTGGTGGGTGCCAAGCACCGGGCCGTGTCCACGCCGGGCGACCTGCTCCTGCACCTGCGAGCGCGGACGATGGACCTGTGCTTCGAACTGGCCACCGTGATCATGGACCGGTTGGCCGGCGCGGCGACGGTCGTCGACGAGGTGCACGGGTTCAAGTACTTCGACCAGCGGGACCTGATGGGCTTCGTGGACGGTACGGAAAACCCGGAGGGGCAGGACGCGTTCGCGGCGATCACGGTCACCGCCGAGGACGACCCGGACTTCGCCGGCGCCAGCTATGTGATCGTGCAGAAGTACCTGCACGACATGCGGGCGTGGAACGCGCTGCCCGTGGAGGCGCAGGAGAAGGTGATCGGCCGGACCAAGCTGTCCGACATCGAGCTGCCCGACGCGGTCAAGCCGATCGACTCGCACGTCGCGCTGAACACGATCACCGACCCGGACGGCACCGAGCGCGACATCCTGCGCGACAACATGCCGTTCGGGACGGTGGGCAGCGGCGAGTTCGGCACCTACTTCATCGGCTACTCCAGCACGCCGAGCGTCACCGAGCAGATGTTGCGGAACATGTTCATCGGCAAGCCGGTGGGCACGTACGACCGGATCCTGGACTTCTCGACGGCGATCACGGGCGGGCTGTTCTTCGTGCCCACCGCGGATTTCCTGGCGGATCCGCCCGGGCCGCCGGCGCCGGCCGAACCGCGTGCGGCGTCCGCCGGGGCGGAGCAGGTCGATCCGGTGGTGCTGCCCGCGCCGACGGCGGATCCGTCCGGGGCCGTTCCCGCGTCGGACGGTGCCGCGCCGGTCGGCGCCGCCGACGGTTCACTCGGGATCGGTGGCCTGGGCGTGGACGCGGAGGCCGGGGCCGGGATGGGTCCCGGCTAGCCGTTCCGTGCGTTCGTTCCATCCATTCGGTTCATGTCGTTTATTTCGTCCGTTTCGCCGCACCGATCCGGAAGCAGGAGCCACACCTCATGAACAATCTCCACCGGGAGCTCGCCCCCATCTCCGACGCCGCGTGGGCGGACCTCGAGGACGAGGCCAGGCGTACGTTCAAGCGGCACGTCGCGGGTCGCCGGGTCGTGGACGTACAGGGGCCGGACGGCGGCGAGACGGCCGGTGTGGGTACCGGGCACCTGAGCGACCTCGCACCGCCGGCCGACGGAGTCCGGGCGCGCAGTCGGGACTTCCGCCCGCTGATCGAACTGCGGGTGCCGTTCACGGTGACGCGCGGTGCGGTGGACGCGGTCGAGCGCGGCGCCAAGGACGCGGACTGGCAGCCGGTCAAGGACGCCGCGCGCAAGATGGCGTTCACCGAGGACCGGCTGATCTTCGAGGGCTACCCGGCCGCGTCGATCGAGGGCATCCGGGCGGCGGCCACCAACGAACCGGTGACGTTGCCGATGGATGTGCGCGAATACCCCGACGCGGTCAGCCGCGCGCTCACCGAACTGCGGCTGGCGGGTGTCAACGGCCGGTATCAGCTCGTGTTGGGTCCTGAGGCGTACACGGCGGTCAACGAGGCGGCCGACCACGGCTACCCGATCCGCCAGCACCTGACCCGGATCCTGGGCGGCGAGCCGATCTGGGCGCCCGCGATCGACGGGGCGTTCGTCCTGTCCACCCGAGGCGGCGACTACGAGCTGCGGTTGGGCCAGGATCTGTCGATCGGCTACCTCTCGCACGACGATGACGACATCCGGCTGTACTTCCAGGAGACGCTGACCTTCCTGATGTACGCGGGTGAGGCGGCGATCGCGTTCGCTCGGCCGTAGGCGGGGGCTTCCGGCCGCCGTCGGCAGGCGATTCGGCTTCGCCGGCGGGGGAGCGGTGCGCGAGGGCGGGCATCCACTCGGCCGGCCGGACCGGTGTCGCGGACCGTTCCCCTCTCGGGTCAGGCCGGGACGAGGTCCAGTTGGATCTGGGATTCCGTGTCGGAGAAGCCGAGCGCGCGGTAGAGGTCGATGGCCAGGTAGGCGGGGTCGGCGACGATGACCAGGTGGTCGGCGGACCAGTGGGTTCGGGCGTGCCGGGCCGCGGTGTGGATCAAGGTGGTGGCCAGGCCCTGGTTGCGGTGGTCCGGGTGGGTGGTGACGGTTTGGTAGCGGGCCAGGCCCCCGCCGTCGGTGAACAGGCCCAGGCCGGCGCGGAGCCGGCCGTCCTCGAAGGCGCCGAACCAGGCCCCGTGGCCGCGGGCCTGGAGGTCGCGGAAGCCGGCCAGGCGGCGGGCGGCGAACTCGCGGTATTCGCCGGCGGCGTAACCGGGATTGCCGGCCTCGCTGAGCGCCAGGGCCTGGGCCCAGTCGTCGTCGGAGTCGGCCATGCGGAACGTCGCGGTGGTGTTGGGGCGCGCGGGAGGGCGCAGCGAGGTCGCGGTCAGGACCGTGCTGCATTCGACGGACAGGTGCGCGGCGGCCAGCTCGGTCGGGTCGCCGGCGGCACCCGCCGTGCCGTCGACGCCGAGTGCGACGTGGGCGGCGTCGGGGAATTCGCGGCGGAAGGTGTCGATCCACCCGGCCGCCGTGCCCGGGGCCGGTGGCGCGGCCAGGAGGAGGTAATTGCCCCAGTGGAAGGTGGGATTGGCCGGGGTTCGGACGACCAGGTGGTCGTCCCGTTCCTCGACGTGGCTGCCCTGGAGGGTGAGCAGCATCAGGTCGGTGCGGTAGGCGAGCGAGGTCACGTTCATCGGGCCACCCCACCACACCGGGCCGTCCGCGGGACGGGTAATTTCCTCCCCCACACGTTCACCGAGACGCGGTGGGTGACCGTACATGGGGAGATCGCACCGCATCCGTTCCGAGCGGGCGGGCGGGCGCCACGAGCCGACGCCGACCGTCCGTGTGCCTTGCGCCAAGGATGGGGTTCGGTGCCGGATGTGGCAGGCTCGTGGGTCTACGCTCCGCGAATCGAAAGCAGGACCATGTCCGGCACCAACCACATCGCCCAGGCCGATCAAGCAGTGCGCGAGGGGCGGATGGACGCCGCCGTCAAGCTGTACCTGGAAGCAGCCGACGCCGGTGTACCCGAAGCCCGTCGCAAGGCCGGCGAGCTGATGTTCGCGGGCGGCGACGAAACCGCCGAGGCGATTCTGCGCGAGGCGCTGGCGGAGGGCGACGCCGAGGCGGTGGACGCGCTCAGCGAGTTGTTGGAGGTCACCGGCCGACCGGACGCCGCCGTCGACCTGCTGACCGAGCGGCACCGGCTGGGCGAGTCGCGGTGGGCACTGCCGATCGCCAACCTGCTGGCCGACGCGCTGGACGAGCCGGAGGCGGCCGAGCGCTGGTACGTCAGCGCGCTCGAAGCCGGCGACCCCGACGCTCCCAACGACTTCGCCGCCTTCCTCCAGGACTTCGACCGCGCCGCCGAGGCGGAGGCGTTGCTGCGCCCGGCGGCGGAGGGCGGCGACGAGTTCGCGATGGCCAACCTCGGCCGGCTGCTGCTCAACGGCGACGCGGTCGACGACGGCATCGCGTGGCTGACCCGCGCGGTCGAGGCCGGCCAGGAGGACGCGCTGGTCGACCTCGGCGACGCCGAGCTGGACGCGGGCCGGATCGAGGCCGCACGAGAGCACATCCGGCGCGCGCTCGACGCGGGCATCGAGGGTTCGCGCCTGCTGTACGCCCACCTGCTCGACCGCGAGGGCGCGGACACCGGCGAGGTCGAGGCGGCCTACCGCGCCGCGGTGGAGGCGGGCGACGTGGAGGTCGAGGAATGAGGCGCGCGGCGCTCGCGGTGACGGTGGCCGCGTTGATCGGGGTCGGCGCGTGCGGCCCCGGCGACGACAAGGATGCCAAGGCCGAGCCGTCCGCGACGCCATCGACCACACACCCGGCCCGACCCGGCGAGATCCGCGACCAGAAGGCACACGTCTCCTACGTGTTGCCACAGGGCTGGTACGCCAAGCCGCCGGACACGGTGGTCGGCCTGTACTCCTCCGTCGCCTCCACGGTCGACCCCAAGACCGTGAACCCCACGGCCAAGCCGACGGCCGACCCGAACAACCCGCTGGGGACGTTCATGGTCGGTGTCGTGGACACCGAGGTGTTCGTGGCCAAGTCGCGCTCGATGCCGGAGATGGCCGAGACCGTGGGCCGGGCCCAGCTCGAACTGATCTACCCGGCCAAGGCCCAGGACACGGTCCGCTCCAGCGAGGCGGCACGACTCGACGGCCGCAACGCGTGGCTGATGGACATCGAGTGCACTCCCGAGGACAAGAACGTGCCACCGTTCCGGCTGCGGGTCACCGTGATCGACACCGGCACGGTACCGATCTACATGCTGTCCTCGGCACCGAGCAGCGCCGGCGAACGCTTCCGCGAGATCGAGTCGATCGAGCGCTCGGTGCGGTTCTGACGGAGGGCGGGGGCGGAGGGCGGGCGACGGGCGACGGGCGACGGGACGCGAAAACGCGCGCCCCTGCGCGCCGTTCGGCTCGCGCATCGCGCGCCGTCCCGCGCCCGTTCACTCCCCTCGGCGCGCCCGACACGCCCCGGGAATTCGCCGCCGTACGCTCGTCGCCCGCTCCCGTCGCGCCGCCGATAGGGTGGGTGTGACCTGCGGATTCGGTGAACTTGCGGGCTCGGATGGCTGGTTGGGGTCATACGCGCGGGTTGTCCGGCGCGACTCGCGGGTTTCTTTGCCAAGCGATCCGCCCGGAAGGCGCTCGGATTCGGTAACTTCCAAGTGGTCCACCGATCTTGCCGCGGTTTCTACCAGATCGCGGGCGATCGGCGACCGATAATCGCAGTTCGGGCCCGTTTCCAGGGTGTATTCGATCACGGTGCTCTCAGGAGCCCGACCGACTGGAGGGGGAGACGTGGCCACCACCGTGTCCAGAACGCGCTCGACTGTACGGCTCGTGTCGAAACCGCAAACCGTCTCCGCCGCCCGCGCGCATGTGCGGCGCTTCTGCGAGCGGGTCGGGTTCGAGTCCGACGACCCGGTCCGCGTCACCTCCGAGCTGGCCTCGAACGCTGTCGAGCACGCCGGGGACTACGGCGACTACGAGGTGTCCGCGTCGTTGCACGGCCGAGTCCTGTGGGTGGAGGTACTCGACTGTCTGCCGTGTTCGCTGCCGTCCCCCGTCGAGGTACTGGAGGACGCCGAGGCCGGCCGCGGCCTGCTCGTGGTCGCGGCGCTCAGCCACCGCTTCAAGGTGGAGCTGCGCACCAGTGGACGCAAGGCGGTGTGTGCCGGGTTCGAGGGCGACTGAGCCCGCCCGATACGGTCGGTCCCGTCATCGGCGCGCGCAGGCGTACGGGCGGTCGGGCGGTCGGGGGACAGCGTGCGCACGACGCCCCTTCGCACACACGCCCGTGGACCGACGTGTCGTGACGGAGGAGGAGCGGGCTCGGATGGTGTTCGGCAGGCGCAGGGCGCGCACCGAGACGGAACCGGAGACGGGACCGACGGAAACTGCGCCGGAGGCTTCGCCGGCGACGGAATCGGTGGAAATACCGGAACCGGAGCCGGGGCAGGGGTTGGAGTCGGGGCCGGAGTCGAGGCCGGACTCCGCCGATTCCGGGTCGAACGCGTCCGGCACGCCGGTGCACGAGGCGGACGCCGCCCCGACCTCCGAGGATCCGACCGACTGGCAGCGCGTCACCGCGTTCAGGTACGGCTCGCTCGCCTCCGCGAAGTCCCGCTCCGCCACGCCCACACCCGGTTCGACCGTCGGCATCCGGATCCTCCGGGGCGGCGGTTCGGACGCCTTCTACACCCCCTGCGCGTTCGCCGGTGACGACCGCCGCTCGCTGTACCTGCCGGACGGCAGTCTGCTCT
Source organism: Embleya sp. NPDC050154 (assembly GCF_044460165.1). Classification (NCBI taxonomy): domain Bacteria; kingdom Bacillati; phylum Actinomycetota; class Actinomycetes; order Kitasatosporales; family Streptomycetaceae; genus Embleya; species Embleya sp. NPDC050154. The sequence continues at coordinate 280,679 of NZ_JBITJP010000010.1, read as the reverse complement.
GCACGCTGGACGCCGCCGAGACGATCGACGACGTACGCCACGACCGGGTCCGGGCCCCCGACGGGGAACTCGTCGGCACCATCCGCCGGATCCCGCCCGCTCGTCGCCTGCTCAAGCACACGTGGCGGATCGACCAACCCGGCCGCCCCGAGATCGTCGGCCGCAACCTCTTCGCCACGACCGATCCGCGCAGGCTGGCGGCGCACACGGCGGACACCGCGCTCAGCCTCACCTTCGACACCCTGCTCTCCGGCCCCGACGGCTCCATCGGCCCGGTCCGCCCACGCGTCCTCGCCTGGAAGGCCGCGGGCGACCTCGTCATGACAACGAACGGCCGCCACCAGCCGGTCCGCGTCCTGGCCCCCTGGATCGACCGCCGACTGGCCTTCACCTTCGCCATGCTCGGCGACGAGTGAGCAACGGGACGGGCGTGCGGGTGAGCGGGGCGGGCGGGTCACCGGGACGAGGGGGCGATTGCGCGACGCGGCGCTCCTCGTACGGTCGGTCGGATGACGCGAGACGCCCGGGCCTGTCGTGCGCAGTGGTTCGCGCGACGGGCCCGGGCGGCCGGGTTGGAGCAGGTGGGTCGGACCAGGTGGGTTGGACCAGGTGGGTTGGAACGGGTGGTCGGAGCGGGTGGTCGGAGCGGGTGGGAGGCAGATGAGGCCGCTCCGGGCAGGAGTGGCGCGTGCTACTCCGAGGATCCTGCCGTCGGCTCCAATCCGCCGAAGGCGACCAGGCCCAGGACGACCAGGCCCAGCAGCACGCGGTAGGCGACGAAGACCGTGAAGCTGTGCGTGCTGATGTACTTCAGGAACCACGCGATCGCCGCGTAGCCGACCACGAACGCGACCACCGTGGCCAGGATCGTCGGCCCCCACGCCGGTGCCGGCCCCTCGCCGATCTTGAACAACTCCAGCCCACCGGAGGCCAGCACCGCCGGGATGGCCAGCAGGAACGAGTACCGCGCCGCGACCTCGCGCCGGTATCCCATCAGCAGACCCGCCGTGACCGTACCGCCCGAGCGCGAGACGCCGGGGATCAGCGCGAGCGACTGCGCGAAGCCGTAGATCAACGACTCCTTGCCGTTGAGCTTGTCCATCCCTCGGTTGTTCAACGCCATCCGGTCCGCGAACAGCAGGATCAGACCGAACACGATCAGCGTCGTGCCGATCAGCCGCAGGTCGCGGAACGTGGTCTCGATGGTGTCCTGGAACACCAGGCCCAGAACCGCGATCGGCAACGTGCCGACGATGATGTACCAGCCCATGCGCGCGTCGAGTTCGCCGCGCAGGGACGGGGTGTACAGCGATTTCACCCAGGTCCCGACGATGTTGCCGATGTCCTTGCGGAAGTAGATCAGGACGGCGGTCTCCGTCCCGATCTGGGTCACGGCGGTGAACGCCGAACCCGGGTCCTCCCAGCCGGCGAACGCCGACACGATGCGCAGGTGTGCGCTGGAGGAGATCGGCAGGAACTCGGTGAGCCCCTGGACCAAGCCGAGTACAACGGCCTCGAACCAACCGATCACCGGACGACTCCGAGGGACGTGAGAGGGATGCGGATCATGCCGGCAACGGTAGCGGCGGCCCACGGTGCGTCAGGTGGACGTCACATGGCCGAAATTGGACGGAACGGTAACGGCCGCGCCGCCGATACGCATCGGCGGGCGAATCGACCGAGGTGGCCTGGGGTGCGGGTGGTGGGCGGTCGGAAAGTCGGGGCGGTCGGGGTCGATTGAGGGCGGGCGCGGTCGGTCGGGGGCGTCGTCCCGGATGGCTTCGGTCGGTGTGTGGGGACGTTTGAGAGGGTGGGTCGATGCGATATCTCGACTTCGGCGGCCGGGGCCCCACGCTCGTCGCCCTGCACGGCTCGTTCGGTCGTGGCGCGATCTTCACCCGCATGGCCGTCGAACTCGCGGGCGCGGCCCGAGTCGTCGCACCGGACCAGCGTGGCCACGGCCGACACCCACACCCCGGCCCGTTCCGACACGAGGACTTCATCGCGGACGCGGCCGACTTCATCCGTGACCTCGACGCCGGCCCGGTCGTCCTGTTCGGCCACTCGCTCGGCGGCATCACCGCGTACCGGCTCGCCGCCCAGTACCCGAACCTGGTCCGCGCGCTGATCGTCGAGGACGTCGGTCCCGTGATGCGCCGGCCCGAGATCGAGCAGCCGATCCTGGACGTCCGCGGTTGGCCGCGCGCGGCGCCGACGCGCGCCGAGCTGTCCGAGGCGATCCGGGCACGGGGCGTACCGGACGCGGACTACTTCATGCAGAGCGCGGAGCGGGACGGCGACGGCTACCGGCTGCTGTTCGACTGGGAGCAGATGATGGCTGTACAGGAGGGCGCCATCGGCGACTGGTGGTCCGACTGGCTGGGCTCGTCCGTCCCGGCCCTGGTGCTGCGCGGCGGCCACAGCACGCTGCTCCCGGCCGGCCTCGCGCGCGACATGGTCGCCCGGCGGCCGGGCGCGCGACTGGTCGAGTTCCCCGACGCGGGGCACTGGATCCACGACGACGAGCCGGTGGCGATGGCCCGGGCGGTGGCGGCGTTTTTGGCGGAGCAGAAGTAGGGGGCGTCGGGCCCCGCGAGGCGGGGGAGTGAGGACACGCCGCCGGGCGGGGGTGAAGACACGCCCCTGGGCCCGCCCGGTGTGGGCGCGTTGTTTCGGCGGTGCGGGTGGATATGTGGTTGCCCGGGGCGAGTGGGGTCGAAATCCTGATGGGCATGAGCGATGAGAGCGTGGGCGAGTCGGTCGGTACGACGGCGGCGGCCGAGGGGACGGGGGGAGTGGGTCGGGTGGGTCGGGTGGGTCGGGCCGGCGGCGGGAGTGGGGCCGGCAGCGGGAGTAGGGCAGGCCGGGAGACCGGGGTGTCGGAACCGGATCGGGTGGGCGCGGCGACCCCGAGCGTTCCTCTCCCTCCCGTAGCCGCCGGCGTCCGCATGTCGTGGGAGGCCGCGCCGGCCGCGCTGCGTGCCGCCGTCGAGGCCCGGCTCGGCGCACCGGTCACCCGCGCCGTCACCCAGCTCGGCGGATTCTCGCCGGGCGTCGCCGCCCGCATCGAACTCGCGGACGGGCGGCGGGCGTTCGTCAAGGCCGTCGGCACCGAGGCCAACCCGGACACGCCCGATCTGCACCGCACCGAGGCCCGCATCACCGCCGCGCTCCCGGCCGCCGCCCCCGTACCGAACCTGCTTGCCGTGATCGACCTCGACGACTGGGTGGCGCTGGTGTTCGAGGACATCGACGGCCACACGCCGGTCCAACCGTGGCGCCTCGAGGACCTCGCACGGGTCCTGACCGCCTACTCCGAGTTCACCGCCGGCATGGACCCGTCCCCGATCGAGGTGCCCACGATCGCGGAGGCGTTCGCCAAGACGTTCGGCGCCTGGCGGCGGGGCTTCGATTCCGAACCATTCGGGCCGTGGACCCGCGCCAACGTCGACCGGCTCGCCGCCCGAGCGGCCGACTGGAAGAGCGCCGCCGAGGGCACCGCCCTCGTACACTGCGACCTGCGCGCGGACAACATCCTGCTCACCCCGGACCGGGTCGTGTTCGTCGACTGGCCGTGGGCGGTGATCGGCGCCGCGTGGTTCGACGTGGTCGTGATGGCACCGAGTGTGATCATGCACAACGGCGATCCGGCCATCGATCTGATCGAGGCGCACCTGGCGGCGCGGCGGGTGGATCCGGACCGAATCACCACCGTGCTGGCCGCCGCCGCGGGATTCTTCGCCGAGAGCAGTCTGCGCCCGGCTCCGCCCGGACTGCCGACACTGCGGCCGTTCCAGCGGGCACAGGCGCACGGCGCACTGACGTGGCTGCGGCGACGCATGGGGTGAGCGGTGTCGGACGGCTGATGTCGGGTAGTCGCCGAGGACGGTCGGACGGGAGGGGCGCATGAGCGTCGACTACGCGGATGGGGTGCTCCGAGTGGAGCGAACCTCACCACCGCTCGGCGTGCGCCTGTTCGGAGAGGTCGACCTCGACAACTGCGCGCACGTACGCTCGGCCCTGGTCACGCAGAGCGCGGGCGGTACCGGTGACCTCTACGTGGACGTGTCATCGCTACGCTTCATCGACGTCGCCGGCATCCGTACGTTGGTCGAGACCGCCCTGCGGATTCAGCCGGGGAGGCGCCTGGTCCTGCATCGCGCCTCCGAGGAACTGTGCGTGCTCGTCCGGCTCGCCGGATGGGACCGGGTCCCCGGCCTGGTATTGGAGAAGGTGACGACCCGATGACGACGGCCACGATGTTCCGGCACGACGCCTTGCTCTACGCGGGCATCGACGAGTTCGTCGAGCGTACCGCTGGCTTCGTCCGGGCCGGGCTGGCCGACGACGAGGCGGTCGGCGTCGCGGTGATCGAACCGCGGGCCGGCGCGCTGCGCGACGAACTCGGCGCCGACGCCGACCGGGTGGCCTGGATCGACATGGAGCGGGTGGGTCGCAACCCGGCCCGGATCATCCCGGTCTGGCAGGACTGGGCCGAACACCACGGCGCACGCGTGTTCCGCGGCATCGGCGAGCCGATCTGGGCCGGACGCAGCGCCCAGGAGATCGTCGAGTGCCGACACCACGAGGCCCTGCTCAACCTCGCGTTCGACGGCGTGGCATGGCAACTGCTGTGTCCGTACGACATGTCCGCGCTGGATGCGGAAGTGATCGACGGGGTGGGGCACTCGCACCCGCGCGTGCTGACCGCCACGGCCGAGTGCGACGGGATGAACCCCGCCACCGAGGACTACGCCGCGACCCTGCTCGGCCCCGCCCTGCCGGACGCACCCGCGCACGCCGACCGATTGACGTTCCGCTCCGGCGAACTGGCCGGCGTCCGAGCGCTGGTCCGCCGCACCCTGGCCGACGCGCCGCGCGCCCACGTGAACCACGCGATCCTGGCCGTGAGCGAGATCGCGGGCAACAGCATCGTGCACGGCGGCGGCCACGGCACGCTCGCCGTCTGGATCGAGGACGCCTCCTTCGTCTGCGAAATCCACGACACCGGCCACATCACCGACCCCCTCGCCGGCCGCCACCGCCCCACCCCCGACCAAGACGGCGGCCGGGGCCTTTGGATGGCCAACCAGATCTGCGACTTGGTACAGATCCGCTCGACGGAGAGCGCGGGGACGACGGTACGGGTGCGCCTGGCACGGTAGGGGCGGGGTGGCCCTGGCCGGCCGAGGCGGGGCGGGCCGGGTGGGGGTGGGGTGGGCCGGGTGGGGTGGGTGGGGCGGCTGTGAGGCCGGGGCGGGCTCCACGTCGACTTCTCGCCGGCTGACATCGCCGGGCACCCGACCGGTTCTGCGACTTGGTGCAATCCGCTCGACGGAGAGGGTGGGCGACGACGGTGCGGTTGCGACCGGCACGGTAGGAGCGGGCCGGTCCGGCCGGGGTGGTGGGGCGAGGGGCCGGCTCTGGCGATCCCGAGCTTCCTGCGCCGGGCGGCGTTCGTTGCTCGGGATCACGTCGACGTGGCGTCAATGCCGCAAGCCGGCCGCCCGGCTTGTTCGGACCGCTCCTCTTGGCGGGCGTACTCCTGCGATGTGCGAGCAGCAGTTCCTCCGTGACGAGTACCGCCGGAACCTCGCCGGCGGCTTGGACAACAGGACCGCCTTCCCGAGCCGCCCCGCAGACCGCCCGGTCGTACCTCGATGTCACGCCGGGGCCGATCACCTGGGTCAAACGTGATCCCTGGCCCGGCCGACGCAATGGGGCCACCATCCCGGCTTCGTCGCACGAGAACGGAACCCGGTGGCCGGCATCGACCGCAGGGCCTGCCGCACGCCCGGTGGATCGTCACCGGGTCGGCGCCGATCGCCGCCGGGCCGCCGGCCTTCGGCGGGGTGGTCGGCCTTCGGTGGTGTGGTGGTCGCGCCAAGGCGAAGCTGCGGGCAACCGGCAACGTCTCCCTCGCCGAACGGCCCAAGAGCCCTCGTGGGGCGGGCCTGCTGGTGCGTGGCGTGATGGTGTCGGGTCCCCGGGCGGGGGCCCCGGGCGGGGTGAGGACGGTGAGGACGTGGGTCGAGAGTCAGGCGGACATTCCCGCACCGCGCTGCGTATGGGCCTTGCTGCGTTGGGCGGCAAGGCCGGTGAGGCGGGCGACGGCGACGCCGATCGCGCCCGGGAGAAGCCCGGCGGCGATGAACGCCACAATTCCGGTCCCCCACCACGCGATCTCGAACAGGATGCGCGGAAGGCCCGTCAACGCGTCCGCATTGTTGGCGGCCGCGAACCGCCCCCACAGAAACATCATCACCGAGGGCGCCGCCAACCCGACCAGAACCCGGACCGGCCAGCCGGCACCGAGGGTGAATCCCCAGTAGGCAGTGGCCCCCACGACAGCCAGTTCGGCCAAGAACAGCGCCACCATGGCGGTCCAGTAGAGCACGATCACGCGAGCCTCCCCGTCTAAAACGAGAGCACCGCTCTCGTCTGAGAGCATCATTCTGCGTCCACTGCTCCAAGTCAAGAGCACTGCTCTCGTTTGAGTTCACTGCTCTCGCCCAATGCCCGCATGAACGAATCGCCCATCACAACGCGCCGAGCCTCTGCGGCGCCGAGGTCTGTCGGCGCCGGGCACCCACCCGTCCGGTCCACCCCACCGGCCGCACCGGCCTTGGTTCTGCCTCGCTCGTCCTGGCGTCTCTGGCGCTTGGGCTCGCCCACTTCGAGGCGCGGTTCGGACAACGAGGCCCAGGCGGTGCGGCTCGCCTCGGCCTGCTTCGTTGCTCCGTTCGGCTTGCCGGGGCGGCCTTTGTCGATGTCGGCCCGACGGCCAACCCTGCTGCCCGGGGTGAAGGTGCGGATGGGTTGAGAGCGGTCGGTTCGCGGGGTGGGCGGTTGGCTTGTCGGTACAGCTTGGGTCCGGAGAGGTGCTCCGAAGCGAGATCAGTGCTCTCGTATGCGGCCGGCGCTCTCATTGAAGATGGGTTTTCGCTCGCGGCCGGACTGAGTTGGGCTGGACTTGCTGCTGAGCGTGCGTGCGGATTTCGCTTGGGTGGATTTGGGGTGCGGCTGGTGGCGTCGATTCGGTCGCGTGCTCCGAAAGGAGATCAGTGCTCTGAGTTGTGAGCGGTGATCGCGATGGCGAGCGGTGTTCGGGAGTCCTGGGGAGGGTGGTGATCGGTACGCGTGGCGGGGTGGGTGGGTGGGTGGGTGGGTGCGGGCTTGAGGTGAGAGAGCGGTGTTCTCGTTTGTGGGCGGTGGTCTTGATGTGGAGCGGTGGTCTTGGACAGCTGGGGGGCGTGGGTGCTCGCGGGGTGTTTGGTTGGAGGGTGTGGTGGCTTGGGGCCTTGGAAGGCTTGTGCCGATGGCGGAATCCGCCGGTGGCGGAATCCGATCCTGAGAGACCCATCAGTGTGCTGATCTTGAGGGAAGCCGCATGAGCGGCGGGTTGGGGCCGACGGGGAGGTTCTCAGGTGAGGGTGGTCTACGTACACGGCGCGTGCGTGGTGGATGGTGCGTGGTGGTGGCATCGCATGGTGGAGCCGCTTGCGGCGCATTGGCTGGATACGCAGGCGGTCGAACTGACCAGTGCCGGCAGGGATGTGGCCGGGCTGGGAGACCTGCACGACGACATCGCGGCGACGCGGGCTGTGCTCGAGGGGAGCGATGAGCCGACCATCGTGGTTGCCCACTCGTACGGCGGCATGGTCGTGTCGGAGGCTGCGGCCGGTCTGGGCTCGGTGCGGCACCTTGTGTACGTGACCTCGGTGATGCCCGAACCGGGCGAGACCCTGGCGCACTTCGCCGGGCCGGAGCCCGCGCCTTGGATGGAGGTCGGGAGCGACGGCACGATCTCCGCCCGGCCCGGGACCGCCGCCGAGGTCTTCCTTCAGGGATGCGACGACGAGGTGATCGTCGCCGAGGCGGTGCGTCGGCTCGTGCCGCAGTCGTTGGCCGCATTCGGCCAGAGTCCGAGCGTCGCCGCGTGGAAGGACGTGCCCTCCACGTACGTGGTCTGTACGGAGGATCGTGGTTCGTCGGCTGCCTGGCAGCGGGAGCGGGCTGCCCGAGCCGATCAGGTGATCGAGATCCCGACGGACCATCACCCGTTCTTGAGCCGCCCCGCGTTGTTCGCGGACTTGCTGGCCAGACTGGTTCCCGCCGCCCGCCGCGCACGGGGCTAGGCCATGATCGCCGGCAATAACAGGCCTTGACGACACTCGTCACGCACGTGCTACTTGACACATGGGCCGCCGGCTCCAGGCTGCCACGAGCGATAGGGGTCAAGGACGGGCTTGGGGTGAACTGGCCGCGTTGGTGGTGGGATTGCGGTGCCGGCCGGCCGGCGACTGTCCTTTGCCATCCCACTTGGTCGTAGACACGTCACCTGACCTGGGCGGACCAAGACCTGTGCGGAGTTGGACCATCTGCCGAGCCGAAGGCTGCGTGCGACACGCAATCAGACCGGTCGCACCTGGTTGTCGGGGGTCCAGGTGTGGTCTACGAGCGGGCCGAAGGCGGCGCGTGCGTGCGTGTCCTGCCTTTGCCAGGTCAGCCAGCGCTCGTAGGCCCCTGCGCCTTGGAGCCGGATGCCCCAGTGGTACGTGGGATCCAGGAAGAGCACGCCGCCGTAATCGAATTCGCTTCTTGGTATTGGCCCCGTGGCTGGTGTGGTGGGTCAGTCCAGTTCGGCCATGCCTTCGGCTACTCGTCGGATGGCTGCGGCGTCGTCGGGGCGGCCGTTCTCCTCGTAGCGGTCCGCGAGTGCCTTCGCGGCTTCGATGAGGGTGTCGGGGTCGGCGAAACCCAGGTCCGAGCCGGTTGTCAGGGCCCGGACGGTGACCTCGAGGAGGTCCACGAGTTCGGACGCGGCCACGCCGCCGGCCACGCCCGATGTGTAGGCCGCGTAGCCGAGCATGCCGAATCGGGCCTGCGCGAGACCGTTTTCGGGCTCGTCGTCGCGTACTCGGCCCACCTCCGCCATGGCGCCGACCACGCAGCGGAAGGCCATGCCGTGGTTGCCGAAGGTGGTGAACGCCGAGGCGCAGTCGACGAAGGCGTCTGCGGTGGCGAAGGGATCGGGCGTCGGGAAGTCTTCGGTGAGCAGGTCGTACGCGGTGTGGGCGTTGACCATCGCGGGACGCTCTCTGCCCGCGTCGGCTCGTTCCCGGGCCTGCCGGGCGATCGCCCGGCCACCGCTCCTGGGGCCGAGTTCGTTCGATCGTCGACGGAAGAGGGGCACGGAGGTTCTCCGGTCTTGTGCGGCGTTGGGACGAGACGGGACGAGACGGGATGGGTCGGGCGGGTCGGCTCCCAGCGGAGCCCACGATCTTGGGACGCATCGACACCGCATCGCGTTCCGGAATTCGGTTGCTCGCAAGGCGTGCCCATGGAGTTGACCCCGGTCCCGTTCTCTGGCCCGGGACCGGCCCCGACTCTGGCCCCAACTCCGGGTCCGACCCCAGCTCCGGCTCTGGCTCCGAGCCCCGACTCCGGCTCTGGCGCCCGGCCAAGACTCCAACGTCGGCACCGGCCACGACCCCGGCATCTACCCGACCCCGGCTCGGGCTCCGACATCGGCCTCCGCTTCGGGCCCGACCCTGGCGCCGGCGACGACTCCGGCTCAGGCCGTCGCCCCGACCCCGACCTCGACTGCAACCCCGGTCCCGGCCCGGGCCTCGACCCTGCCTCGGCCCGGTTCGGCTCCCGCCCCGGTTCGGCTCCCGCCCCAACTCGGCTCCCGCCCCGGCTCGGGTGGGGGCTCCGGCGTCGATCTCGGTTGGGCGCGTGCCTTGGATGGCTCTGCGGGGGTTGTGTGGTTTGGTCCGTGCCGGGGTGGGTGGGGTGTGGCTCGCGGGGGCGGGGGCGGGGGCGGGGGCGGGGTGCGGGTGGGTTAGGGGGTGGGGGTGTCGGGGCCTTGGGCGCGGACGCGTTCGACGTTTTCGAGGGAGTCGCGGAGGTTGTTGAGCCAGGTGTCGGTGTTGCCTTGGACGAGGCGTACGCACCAGGCCAGGGCGTCGCTGCGGCTGCGGGCGACGCCGGCGGCGACGAGGGTGTCGAGGACCTGGCGTTCGGGTTGGCGGAGGCGGGTCATGACCGGTACGGAGACCGTGGTGAAGAGGGCACGGGTGCCGCCGCATTCGACGCCCCAGGAGACCTTGCGGCCGAAGCGGCGCTCGGCTTCGCGGGCTACGGCGATGCGGTCGTCGCGGGTGCGTTCGCGGAATTCGGCGATTCGGCCGTCGAGGGCGGCGTCGCGTTCGTCCGTGGAGACGTCGTCGGCGAGTTCCGGTTCGGGGATGCGGCCGATGACGGTGATTTCCTCGCGGTCGACGGTCACATCGACGAGGGCGGTGAACAGTCCTTCGGGGAGGCGGCCGGTGAACCAACCTCGCACGGCTTCTTGCTTGGTTGTAATCATGTAATTTAACTTACGCCAATGTTGGCTGATGGCAAGGAGGTCCGCCCACAGCGGAAATTTGGCAGCGGGACGAGGATGTGGACGGCGGTGTGGGGATGGGGAGTTCGGAGCGGGGAGGGACGGTCGGCAGCGTGCCGGGGGTGCCGAGGGATGTTGTCGTGGCACGATCGATGGCCATGGCTATGGCTATGGCTATGGCTATGGCTACGGCCGCGGCTGGCTGCGGTGACGCCGTGGTGACGCCGTGGTGAGGGGTGATGGTGATGGGTTCGGAGGGTCGGATGGCTCGGCGGGTGCTGCTCGGGACTTGGCCGACGCCGCTCGAACCCGCGCCGAGGTTGGCGAAGGCGCTTGGGCTCGGTGCGGATGATTTGTGGGTCAAGCGGGACGACCTCACCGGTCTGGGTGGTGGCGGTAACAAGGTGCGGAAGCTCGAGTGGACGTGTGGTGCGGCGGTTGCCGCCGGGGCCACGACGTTGGTGACCACGGGGGCACCGCAGAGCAATCACGCGCGGTTGACGGCGGCGGCAGGTGCTCGGCTGGGGCTTGATGTCGTGCTCGTGTTGGCGGGTACGGGCGGGGCCTCGGCGTCCGGGAACATCGCGCTCGACGGGTTGTTCGGCGCCACGGTCGTATGGGCGGGCGACGTCGGGCGGGCGGAGCTCGATGCGGTCGCCGGGGAGGTGGCCGCGCGGTTGCGCGAGCGTGGGGGCGTTCCGATGGTGCTTCCGTTTGGTGGGTCGAGTGTGCTCGGTGCGCGAGGGTACGTGGAGTGCGGGCGGGAACTCATCGGTCAGGCGCCCGAGTTGGATGTTGTCGTGGTGGCGCTGGGTTCCGGCGGCACGATGGCGGGGCTGGTCGACGAGTTGGGTCCCGAACGTGTGCTCGGTGTGCACTGTGGTGCCGTCGACGATCCGGCCGGGACCGTACACGGGTTGCTCTCGACTCGGGACGAAGCACGTTGCGCGCGGGCTTCGTTGCGGGTGCGGCTGGATCAAGTCGGTGATGGGTACGCGACGTTGACTGAGGCGTCCATGGCGGCGCTGACTCTGGCGGCGCGTACGGAGGGCATCGTGCTCGACCCGATCTACACCGGGCGGGCGATGGCCGGGCTGATCGCGGCGGTCAAGGATGGCGAGGTCCGCCCCGGCCGGCGCACGATCTTCATGCATACGGGTGGCTTGCCCGGGTTCTTCGGTCACCCGACGACGCTCGGGAGGGCGATGTCCGGCCTGAAGGCGGGCGATGGGCGGGCGGGGTCGGCCGGATCGGCGGGCTGAGTGGGGCCGAGGCCGGGGTCGGGCCGAGTCGGGCCGGGCCGGTCGGACTCGGCGAGGACTGGGCCGGGGACTTCGGGGATCCGCGGGCTGATGCCTGGTCGGTGCAGCCGGCATTCGGTCGATGGGGAATCGGCGACGCAGGGTGGGATATGTCGACCCTGAAGGGCGTCTCGAGAGGGTGGGCCTCTTGTGTGGGGTCCGGTCGGGTTGATGCGGGCGCGGGATTGGACCGCGCTGCGTTCGGGTGGGTCGGAGTGTCGCGGTGGGCGTTGTCCTGACCGGCCGGCCGATGGGCGGTTGGCCGGGTGGACTGCCGACACGCCTGCTCCGCGGGGGCCGACGCAAAGTGGGCTGGGTCCAGTTCAGGGGACATGCCGATTTCGCGCGTCCTGCCGGGTCGATGCGGGTGCGGTTCGATCCGTTCGGGTGGGCCGAAGCGCTGAGGTGGGCGTTGTCCCGATACGTCGGCCGGCCGCCCCAACCGGCAGCCGACTGGGTGGACTGTCGACGTCGGCCCCGGGTGGGCCATACCGGCTCCGAAGGCTGTTCGAGGGGGCGCCGAGGTGGGCTCCGCGCAGGTCGGCGGGTGGGTTCGGGTGGATGTGGTGAGGCCGGCTTCGCGTGGGGCTTCGCCGATATTCGTGGGCGTGGGGTGGTTCTCGGCGCGCGGCTCGGCGCCGGCTCGGCCCGATTCGGGCGTTCGTGTCCGCGCGCAGAGTTGGTGCATGGCGGACCGGTCGTGTCGCAGGGGTGGTGTCGGGTTCGTTGGCGACCCGGGGCGGGGGGCGTGAGGGTGGGGGCAGGTAGCTTGGGGCGCATGACCATCGAGGGCATTGCCGTGCGGATGTCGGTCGGGACTTTGACCGCGATCGCGGGGTTGCATGTTGCGTGGGGGCTGGGGTCGTCGTGGCCGCTGCCCGATCGGGTGTCGCTGGCGGATGCGGTGGTCGGGCAGCCGGGTGTGCCCGGACCGGCGGCTTGCTTCGCTGCCGCGGGGGCGCTGGGTACTGCGGCGCTGTTGGTGGCCGGGCGGCCGAGGAGGAAGCCGGCGGCGGTTCGGCTCGGGGCGTTCGGGGTGGCCGGCGTACTGGGGTTGCGCGGTGTGGTCGGCCTGGTCGGACGGACCGATCTGCTGTCGCCGGGATCGTCGTCGGATCGCTTTCGCCGTCTCGATCGCATGGCGTACTCGCCGCTGTGCCTCGCTCTTGCGGTCGGCTCGGCGGTCTCGGCCGGCGGGAGTGGCCGATGAATCGGCTCGGGCTGGTCGCGGTGGTGGTGCGGGATTACGACGAGGCCATCGCGTTCTATACGCGTGCGCTCGGGTTCGACCTGCGCGAGGACAGTCCGATGGAGGACGGCAAGCGATGGGTCGTGGTCGCGCCACCCGGTACGGGGCCGAACGAGGCCGCGGTGCTGTTGGCGCGTGCGGTGGACGACGAGCAGCGGTCCCGGGTGGGGGATCAGACCGGCGGGCGGGTCGGGCTGTTCCTGTACACCGACGACTTCACCCGGGAACACGCTCGGATGCTTGCCGCCGGCGTGGTCTTCGAGGAGCCGCCGCGACGGGAGAAGTACGGCGTCGTCGCGGTCTTCCGGGACCTGTACGGCAACCGCTGGGACCTGATCGAGCGCACCGGTCCGACACGATGAACGACGCCCCGTGCGGTGCTGTGCGCTGACCGGACGGGTGGGTGGGTGGATGGATGGGCGGTCGCGGCGAGCCTGGCTCCGCGTACGTGGTTCGGTGGCCCGTACCGCCGCGTCGCCGGCACCGCCCGCAGCCAGGCGGAGACCGACCGCACGCGAGGACGGGCTCGGGGTGTAGCGGTCGCCGCCTTGTCAGAGGTGCGACGTACGTGGCGGCCTCGGAGCGACTCGATTTCACCCCGATCCGGCTCCGGGCCGGACCCAGGCCGTTTCTCATCGATCATCCAACCGTTGGTCGATTGGAGCGATGTTGCCGGACCGGCGCTTTCGGCGGAGTGAGTGCCAGAGCGATCACCGGCGGGTGATCGACGCGTTCGCGTACCGGACCGGAGCCACGGGCGGAACTCCCGGAGTACATCGGTCGTGGAACGGAGCCCAAAGCAGGCCGCGGATGTGGGCGATCGACGACACCCGGAAACGCGCCTCCGCCGCCCTGCTCGCTCAAGCCGACGCCGAAGGCGCTCCGAGTCGACCGCGAAGATTCGTTTCGCGCTCGATGGCCGATTCAGGCTCCGGGATTTGTCCTCACGCTCGGCCGGGTCGGCGACGCGCCGGCCTTCCCACACGCGATGGCCGTGCCCTCGGTGGCCCGGCGCGCGATCGTGCTGCCCGACAGGGCGTGCTCGTCCCGCGCCCGATTCGCGCACCTGCGCAGACGCGGGATTCGCGCCGAGCTCCCGCAGCCCGCCGACTGGATCGCCGACCGCCGATGCCCGGACGGGAAGGTCGACCGGCCACCGGCCTTCGACAAGACCGCACTCATTCACCGATTCGCCGTCCACCTCACCGCTGGACTGATGGGTCGCGGGCCGTGGAACGTTACCGCCGAGCTGCCGACGTGACGACGGCAACGACGATGCCAACGACCACGACCACGACCACGGCAACGGCAACAGCTGCAACAACACCAGCGACGACTGCGCCGGGCCTGGTGGGCCCGGTTCGCCCCGAGCCGACACCGGCCGAGCGGGGCAAGGGCCGACCAACGCACTCAGGTGATCAGTGCTGCGCCAGCGCGATGACCAGCCACAGGAAGGCCACCCCCGCGATCGTGCAGAGCAGGGTCGAGCCCGATGGGTGGGGGCTGTGGGCCTCGGGGAGGATGTCGGCCGTGGCGAGGTAGAGCAGGAAGCCGGCGAAGAAGCCCAGGTAGAGGCCGAGGAGGTGTTCGGGGATCGTGAAGGCGAGGGTGATCGCCGCGCCGGCGACCGGGGCGACGGCGTCCGCGCCGAGCAGGGTCAGGGCTCGGCGGCGGTCGTTGCCGTACATGCGGGTGACGGTGTACGTGTTGAAGCCGTCCGCGAAGTCGTGGGCCACGACCGCGATGGCCACCGTGGTGCCGACGGTCGTACCGGCCTGGAAGGCCGCGCCGATCGCAAAGCCGTCCATCACGCTGTGCCCCACCAACGCGGCGGCGGCGGTCAGGCCGATGCCCTTGGCGGGCCCGTCCGGATTCGCGGTCGAGCCGTGGTGGTGGGCGTGCGGGGCGTACTCGCCCTCGTGGGCCCGGTGGATGGCCACCGAGCGCTCGATCACGTGTAGGACGAGGAAGCCGAGTACGAACATCAGCAACGCCTGGGGTACGCCGCCGATCCGATCGCCCGCCGCCGAAAGCGCCTCCGGCAGCAGGTCGAACGCGACCACGCCGAGCATCAGCCCGGCGGCCAGGCCCAGTACGAGGTGCCGGCGGTCGCCGATGCGTTGCGCCACCCAGCCGCCGAGCAGGGTCATCAGGAAGGCGCCGGCGGCGATCAGTACGGCGGTCATGGCCGCGCCTGCCCAGGCGCCCAACCAGGATTCGGAGGCTTCACCCGCGTCGGCGTCATCGGTCAATCGTCGTTGAGTGGAGGCCCGTACGCGTCCGTGATTGCGCCGTCCGAGTGGCACGCATAGGTCGTCCACGCCGCGCACACGCCTGCCGGAGTCAGGTAAGTCGGGTTGCGTCGAGCCGAGTTGACGGGGCCGGCTCGTTGCCCCGCCCCCGTCCCATCCGGCCGCCTACCCGGCTGCCTGTCCACCCGGCCGATCGCCCGCCCGTCCGTTCCCCACTCCGTCCGCCCCACCCGTACCCCGTCCGCCTCACCCTTCCGCCCGCCCGGCGGCGGCAGATTCACCTCTGGTGCGAAGCACCGCCGTCCGAGTACGCACCGTGTACCCGTAGTCCACACGCGGCGACAAACGGGCACCGGCAGTGAAAGAGAGGGGACCGCGGCCCCGAAATACACGCGCCAACGTGCGGACGGCCCCCGTATTCTGGTCACGGCCGCCCGAACGACCCCGCCCGGCAAGCAAGCCGATGGCCCGGTCCCAGGCGAGCCGTACTCCGTGCCACCCCGCCGCCGCGCGACTTCGGCGACCCCAACGAGCCGCGAGGCGTGTGGGCGACCCATGCCATGTACGCAACGGGGAGAACGGAACGATGAATGTGAATGTAGGCGACAAGGTCCAGGCCAAGTTGGAAATCGGCGGCTTCACCAGGCAGACCGTCCCGGCAGGCGCACCGGGAGTGGTCGTGCGTACCACGATGGGCCGTGCGGACGTGTGCTTCACACTGCGCGGTCTGGCCGGCGGCTTCCGTACGGTCGAGGTATCGGTCGAGCCGGGCAAGCTCGTCAAGGTCTGACCGACCGGCACTTGATAAAACAGCCGATCCGAACCGAATCCACGCGTTCCCCGTCACGACCTTCGCGGCGGGGAACGCGCACGCTCGCGTCCATGGGCACACCCCACCCGCCACAGCGCATCCCCACCCGCCACGGCTCATCGGCACCCCCACCCCCACCGCCATCCCCACGAGCCACCCCCGGTTCCCGTTCCCCTCGTGCCGTCCACACTGCAAGATGTCGGTGGATATTCCTGCACAGCCCTCGCCGTAGGAGTTGGAGGAATAGTGAGCCGAACCGCGCACCGTCCTCGACGTCGGCTGCCGGCTGCGGCCGTCGTCGCCGTGGCCGCCCTGCTGATGTCGTTCCTGGTGTCACCCGTTGCGCAAGCACACCCGAACCCTCCCGCCGGTGAACCCGGTTGCGATCCGATCGATCCGGCCGCGTGTTTGCTGCCGTTCCCGAACAACTGGTTCACCCAGGCTGATTGGCGTGCCGACACCGGGCGTCGGGTCGCGTTCAAGGCGGAGATGATGCCGAAGGGCGCGACGCCCGACGCCTGGAACCGCAACGACGGCTTCTCGCCCGGCTCGACGCTGATCACCCGGATTCCCGGTGTCGACCTCGGCAAGAGCGGCGCGGCCCCGGTTACCGACGTCGGCGCGTCGCTCGCGCGCAACGCCCCGATCGTCATCCTCGACACCCAGACCGGTGAACGGTGGCCCTACTGGGCGGAACTGGACGCCAACGCCACCGATCCGGCTCGCCAGGCCCTGCTGGTACACCCGGCCAAGAACTTCGTCCCCGGCCATCGCTACGTCGTCGGCCTGCGCAATCTGCGCGGCGCCGACAACCGGATGATCCCCGCGCCCGACGCATTCGCCAGGATCGCCGGCCGTACTCTGCCGCGCCGCGATCCGCTGGCGGCGCGCCAGGCGCAGTTGCGTCCCGTGCTGGATCGCCTCGACCGAGCGGGTGTGGATCGTCGCGGACTGTACCTGGCCTGGGACTTCACCGTCGCCGGCGAACGCAACCTGACCGCCGGCATGCTGCGGATGCGGGACGACGCGTTCGGACGACTCGGTGATCGGGCACCGGAGTTCGCGGTGACCGGGGTGAAGAACCTGACCCGGGAACAGGATTCGCGGATTGCTCGCGAGGTGACCGGGACGGTCACGGTACCCAGCTATCTGAACCGCCCCGGCGGCCCCACCGGTTCCACGCTCAACCTCGGCCGGGACGGCCTGCCTCGCCAGTTGCCGGGCAACACCCAGCAGGCGCAGTTTCGTTGTGAGATTCCGCGCGGTGCGTTCGAGGCGCCGTCGCAGGCATCCCTGTACGGGCACGGTCTGCTCGGCAGCAACAACGAGGTGGGCGGCGGGAACGTCAAGGCGATGGCCGCCGAGCACGGCATCACGTTCTGCGCGACCAAGTGGATCGGCATGGCGGACGAGGATCTGCCCACGGTGGCCCGCGCCCTCGCCGACCTCGGCAGCTTCGGGGCGGTGCCCGACCGTACCCAACAGGGCTTTTTGAACGCGCTGTTCCTGGGCCGCGACATGATCCACGAGCGTGGCTTCACGGCGAACCCGGCCTTTCGTACCGACGACGGCCGGCCGCTGATCGACATCGCGAAGGGCCTGGTCTACGACGGCAACAGCCAGGGCGGCATCCTCGGCGGATCGCTGATCGCGGTGTCCCAGGACGCCAAGCGCGGGGTGCTGGGGGTGACCGGGATGAACTACAGCGTCCTGCTCAACCGCAGTTCGGACTTCGGGCCGTACGGGCAGATCCTGGACGCCACGCATCCGGACAAGCTGGACCAGCAGGTGGTGTTGTCGCTGTTCCAGATGTTGTGGGACCGAGGCGAGACGAACGGCTACGCGAGCGGCCTGGACCACAGTCCGCTGCCGCGTACGCCGCGTCATCAGGTGCTCATGCAGATCGCCTTCGGTGATCATCAGGTGTCCACGGTGACCGCCGAGATCGAGGCGCGGACGATCGGTGCGCGCATCCACGAGCCGGCCATCGCGCCGGGTCGCAACCCGGACCGGGATCCCTACTGGGGGATCCGGCCGCTGCCGCGCGAGCCGTACCGGGGGTCCGCGCTGGTGGTGTGGGACAGCGGGTCGCCCGCGCCGCCGGTGACCAACACGCCGCCCATCGGGCCGGAGTACGGGCGCGACCCGCACTCGGACCCGCGCAACTCGCCGGTGGCCCGGCGGCAGAAGGCGGAGTTCCTGGCCACGGGGCGGGTCGTGGACGTGTGCGGCGGCGCGCCGTGCACGGCGCCTGCGGGATAGCACTCACTCGTGTGAGGGTGTGGGTTCCGGCCGTGTCCGGCGCCGGAACCCACGCAAGCCGAGGGAGCGCACATGTCCGTCGCGTCCGAATGGGACCCCGAATCGGGCCCCGAATCCGACGACGTATCCGAATCGGTAGCCGACTCGGCTTCGAGGGCCGAAGCCGAAGCCGAAGCCAGGGCCAAAGCCGACGCCGACGCCGGGACCGGGGCCGGAACGGAAGCCGCCAGGATCGCCAAAGGCACCGAGCCCGCCAAGGGCACCGAGCCCGACGCCACCCCCCACCGAACCCCCTCCGTCCGTCCGCGACTCGATCCGCCGGATCTGGCCCGGGTCATGGATCTCACGCCGCATCCCGAGGGTGGTTGGTTCCGGGAAACGTGGCGCAGCGGTGTGAGTCTGACCCCGCCCGGCTACTCGGGGCCGCGCGAAACGGCGAGCGGTATCTACTTTCTGCTCTGCCCGGGGGAGGAATCGGCGTGGCATGTGGTCAGGTCGGCCGAGTTGTGGTTCTGGCATCGCGGCGGGCCGCTCGAACTGCGCCTGGGTGGGGACGGTGAGACGCCGGACGTCGAGCCGACCCGGATTCTGCTGGGCCCGGACGTGGCGGCGGGCGAGCAGCCGCAGGTGCTGATCCCGCCCGGGGTGTGGCAGGCGGCGCGGCCGGTGTCGGAGCGCGAGGTGCTGGTGTCGTGCGTGGTCTCGCCCGCGTTCTCGTTCGAGGACTTTCGGATGTTGTGAGCGGGGACTTCCGGATGCCGCGCCCGAGAGCGGGTCGCCGATACTACGGTGGCCGCCGGGACCCGGTTCCGTCCCCCGGGCGGGGCCCGGCACGCTGCCAGGGAGTACGACGTGAGTGATGCACAGTCCGACTACGCCGATTCCGTGGTGGCGGCGTGGTCGGCGGTACTGCCGGACGTCGAGGCGTCCTCGGTCGGGTTCGTGGTGCGCCTGCATCAGGCGATGATCGCGATGGAGGAGTTCGACCGGCGCAGCATCGGTGCGCTGGATCTGACCGCGCCGGAGTACATGGTGCTGGCGGTGTTGGCGACCCGGCGGGATCGGCCGGGGTTGACCCTGCGTGAGCTGCAACCGTTGGTGATGTACTCGTCGGGCGGGATGACGCATTGCGTGGACCGGCTCGCGCGCAAGGAACTGGTCGAACGCCGGCCCAATCCCGACGACGGCCGCTCGGTCCTGGTCTGTCTCACCGAGCGCGGGCGCGTGTGCGCTCGGGCGGCGATGCGGGCGCGGATCGAAGCGCTCGACGGGCTGCTGAAGCCGATCGCGGGTGCGGATCGGGACGTGGTCGACAAGGCGCTGCGGATCCTCGCCTCGACGCTGGGCGCGCAGGGCTAGACAGGTACGGACGGGTGCCCGGGCGGGCCCGAGCGCTCGGCCGCTTGAAGCCCGAGGCCCGGGGCCCAAGGCCAAGGCTCGGCCGTGGTGGGCTGGTCGTCGCGGACCCGGGCGCGGAAGGTGGCGGCCTTGGCGCGGTTGCCGCCGCCGTGCGTGTCGCGCGCCGGCGGTGGCTGCCGTGCCGGGACGCGTCCACGTAGAGCCGGGTACAGGTCGGCGCCTCGCACTCCCTGACCCGGGCGGCATCCGAGCCGCCGAGCAGGGTGACCGCGGAGCGCGCGATCGTGGCCAGGACGGCGGCAAGTTCAGCGATACGGCCTACCCGGCCCGGCGTCGGCGGACAGCGCGACCGCCACCGGCGCCGGCCGCGAAGCGGTTCGGTGTCGCGCGAGCCGGGGTACCGCCGGCGAATTGCCGATGGTGCGGCGGTGGCGGGCACGGTACGGCCGCGCGCCGAACGCGGCACCCACCGCCCCGATCCCGCCCCCGGTCCCGACCCGACCCACGCCCGCGCACCCACACCGCCTGCCGCGATCGGCTCAACCGGGCCTGTCAGACGGCGAGTTCCCCGACCGCCCGGGTGACCTCGGGCCAGATCGCCGAAAGCGGGTCGATCGGTTCGAAGTGGCCGATGCCGGGCAACTCCCGCAGGGGTAGGTCAGATGCCGCGGCGAAGGTGTGGCCCAGCGCGATCGGTACCTGTTCGTCGGCGTCGCCGTGCAGCAGGATCAGCCGACGGTCGCCCAGGCCGCCCGCGGCCAACCGCACCGGGTCCACCTGCGCGAGCGTCGCCTCGGAGCGGTCCGCGCCGAGGAACTCCGCCGCCGCGCCGTCGTCCAGGTCCAGGGCCAGGGCCGCGTCCAAGTCGAGGACGCCCGCCAACGAGACCGCGCCCGCGATCGGGGGAGCCGCGGGCAGCCATCCGACACCGCCCGCCGGTACCCGGTCGCGTAGCGCCGCCCAGACCGCCAGGTGCCCGCCCGCCGAGTGCCCCAGCAGGACCACGGGCTGCTCGGACTTCGTACACAGCAGGTCGAGTGCGGCCGCGACGTCCTCGAACGTCCCGGGCCGTCCGCCGCCCGGCTGCCCGGCGCGCCGGTATTCCACGCTCGCGACCGCGTAGCCCTCGGCCGCCAGCGCGACGCACATCGGGTACGTGTACTTGCGGTCGTACTCGGCCCGCCAATACCCACCGTGCACCACCACCACGAGCGCGCGCGGCTGGGCCGCGGGTTGCCAAAGGTCGATGACGTGGTCCTCCGCCGGGCCGTACCGCAGCGTGCGGTCGGGCCCGGCGGCCGGGCGCGTGAGGATGTCACGAGAAGCGCTCATCCGCACATTCTCCCGGGCAGCACGCACGCCTCACGACCCGGCCGGGAGTGTGAGTCGGCAGGGCCCTACTCCGCCCGACCCGAACCCGGGCCCACGCCGCACCTGACCTCACCCCGATCCCGCGCGCCCCGGGCTCACGTCTCGGCTCACCTGGCAGCTCACACCGCAGCGCGCACGTCAGCCCACATCCCGACCCGCGAAGCGGTCCGTGGCCTCGATCAAGTGGTGCGTGATGCCCGGTTCGAAGGAGGCGTGGCCCGCGTCCGGGACGATCACCAGTTCGGCCTCGGGCCAGGCGCGATGCAGGTCGTACGCGGTGGCCGGAGGCGTGCACATGTCGTAGCGGCCCTGCACGATCACGCCCGGGATGTGCCGCAGTCGGTCGGCGTCGCGGATCAGTCGACCCTCCTCCAGGAAGCCGGCGTTGGCGATGTAGTGGCTCTCGATTCGGGCGAAGGCAAGAGCGAACTCCCTTTGCCGGTGCGCATCGACCAGATCCGGCCGGGGCAGCAGCGCGAGCAACGAGCCCTCCCACGTGCTCCACGCGAGGGCCGCCTCCTCGCGGACCTTGGGGTCCGGGTCGTTCAGACGTCGGTGGAACGCGCCTACCAGGTCGCCGCGTTCGTCTTCCGGGATGGGCGCGAGGAACTCCTGCCAAGCCTCGGGGAACAACATCCCCGCACCACCCTGGTAGAACCATGCCAACTCCGCACGCCGCATCGTGAAGATGCCGCGCAGGACGAGCTCGGTGCACCGTTGCGGGTGGATCTGCGCGTAGGCCGGCGCCAGCGTGCTGCCCCACGAGCCGCCGAAGACCAACCATCGCTCCACGCCGATGAGTTCGCGTAGCTTCTCGATGTCGGCGACCAGGTGCCAGGTGGTGTTCGTGCTCAGGTCCGTGTCGAACCTGCTCACATGTGGTGTGCTTCGGCCGCAACCGCGCTGATCGAAGAGCAGGACGTCGTAGCGCGTCGGATCGAACGACCGGACGTGGTCGGGCAGACAGCCGCCGCCGGGCCCGCCGTGTAGGAAGACGGCCGGCTTGGCGCCGGGTGTCCCGTGCCGGCGCCAAGAGATCGACTGGCCGTCTCCGACGTCCAACATGCCCTGGTCGTAGGGTTCGACGGCCGGATACATCGTGCGCATGGGGATCCCCCCGGCTCGGTGGTGTGGTCTTCGGGTGGACCACACGAACGCATATCGACGTGACCCAGCACATCACGAGGGCCGCCCGGCCGTTGCGGATCGGCGATCCTCGCCCCCGGACCGCGAGCGCCCACACCCCGTGACGCGCTCAGCCCGTCCCGTCCGCCGCCGCCACCAACTCCTCGAAACCCGCCCGGATTCCGTCCGCGAGCACCTGGACGTCGGGGACCGCGTCGAAGTCCGCGTTGATGCCGAAGGTCACCCGGTCCAGGTAGGAGAAGATTCCGACGCTGATCCGCATCGTGCTGGCGATCGGCACGTAGGGGTACATCTCCGCGAGCGGTCGGCCCAGCATGTACAGCGGCACCCGCGGCCCCGGCACGTTCGTGGTGAGTGTCTGGAGGAAGCGCTGCGGGAAGCGCAGCGCGGTGCGCGAGCCCAGAGCGAGCAGGGTCGGTGCGGCGAAGTTGCCCAGACCGGTCAGCACGTCCGCGCCGGCCGCCTGTCGACTGCGCTTGAGGTCGTCCATCTGTGCCCGCACGGATGCCAGTCGGGCCACCGGATCGTCCTCGCCGACCGGCAGGTTCACCAGGATCGCGCTGAGTCGGTTGTTCAACGTGTTGCGCTCGCGCGGTGAGCGCACCGACACCGGGACCAGCGAACGGACCACCTGATCCGTCGTCAACTCCCCTCGTGCCGCCAGTAGATCGCGGAATCCTCGGGTGATCGCGGTGAGGATCACGTCGTTGACGGTGCCGCCGAACTCCTTGCGTACGCGCTTGATCTCGGCGATGTCGGAGGCGGCCCAGACCCACCGCCGATGTGGGCCGATCGAGCCGTTGAGCGAGCCCGCCGATGTCTCCAGGAGCCGATGGGCGGTACCGGGCAGGCTGCCGGCCAGGGCTCGCACGATGTCCGCCAATTCCGATCCGCTGCGCATCTCCCGGGCCAGTGCCGGCACCGCGGCGAGGTGTTTGACCGGGGCCGCGACGGCGTCCCGCAGACCGTCCGTGATCAGGTCGAACGTGCTCGGCGCGGGCTCGGGAAGCCATGGATCCGGGTCGACCGGCTCGGCCGGTTCGGGGTGTTCGCGCCAATCGAGCAGGATCTGGAGCAGGTCGGTGCCGGCCACGCCGTCGATCAGGCAGTGGTGCACCTTGGAGATGATCGCCCAGCGGCCCTCGGCCAGGCCCTCCACGAGCCAGACCTCCCACAGCGGCTTGCTCAGGTCCAGCCGCTGCGCGAACAGCCGACCGGCGAGGTTGCGCACCTGATCCGCGCCGCCCGGCGCGGGAACAGCGGTGTGTCGCACGTGGTAGAGGATCTGGAAGTGGTCGTCGTCCACCCACACCGGCCGCCCGAGGTGCAGGGGCAACGTGCGTACCCGCTGGCGGTAGCGCGGTACGTCCGGCAGCTTCGAGACGAACAGGCGGATCACGTCGCCGTAGGCCGGAGCCGGCCCCTCGAAGACCAGGACGCATCCGACGTGCATGGGCACGTTCTCGTCCTCGACGAAGTAGAACCCGGCATCCATCGCGCTCAATCGGTCCATCCAGGCACGTTAGGTCGAGCCCCGAGGCGGGGTCCAGATTTCTGCCGAAACGTCACGGGCCGTGCGCGATTCGGGGATCGCCGGAGCGGCCGGCCCGCAGGGGACTAGAGTCCGGACGGCACGTATCGAGGGGGGAACTCGCACATGCGCATATCGGGCGTTCGTCTGCCGAAAACCGCTTCCGTCCTGCTTCCGGGGACCGTCGCGTTGACCTTGACCCTGATGTTGACCCTGACCGGATGCGACGGGGACGGCGGCGGGAAGTCCGATCGGCCGAAGTCGTCGCCGAGCGGCACCGCGCCGGCGAGCACGCCGCCGGCCACGTCCGCGCCGCCGAGTTCGGCGCCGCCGAGCAGCAAGGCGCCCGGTACGACGTCGCCGAAGGCCACGGCACCGCTCAGCACTGCTCCGGCGCCGGTGCCCGGCGGCTCGAACGCAACCGCCTCGGGCGGCGGAGCGAGCGGAAGCGGTTCCAACGGGGGTTCCGCGTCGGGCGGTTCCACGGTCGGCGGCTCCTCCGGCACGGGTTCCTCCGGCACCGGCTCGACCGGAACCCGCTCGACCGGCGGCTCCGGTGCGAACGGCAGCACGAGCGACGGCAGCAGCACCGGCGGCGGCGGAGCGGTCTACTACAAGAACTGCACGGTGGTCCGGGCCGCGGGTGCCGCGCCGATCCGCCGCGGCGATCCCGGCTACGGCCCCCACCTGGACCGCGACGGGGACGGAGTCGCCTGCGAATGACCCGGCCGCCCGCGCCCGAGCGGCGTCCGGGCCGGCCTGCAGGCCCGCGTCCCGACAGCCGTCCCGACCGGCTCGAACCCACCGACCGCCTTCGCGTCGGTCGGTCCGACACGGCAGGATGTCTTCGAGCGCGGGGGGCGAACGGGTGAGGGTGGAAGGGCGATAGCGTGGCGAGTCGGCGGAGCACCGGCGTGCTGGGGACCTGGGCCGAGTTGCAGCGGCAACAACAGCGGCAACGCGAGGCCGAGTTGCGCGCGCAACAGCAACAACTGCGGGCCGATGAACGCAATCGGCGCGAGGCGCAGAAGGCCGCCGCACGGGCCGACCGCGAGGCGCAGCGCGCGTATCAGCAGTCACGCGAAGCCGAAGTGGCCCGGCGGACTGCCGAGATCGAGGACCGGGTCGCCGAGTTGCAGGGAGTACTCCGGGCTCGCCTGAGCCAACCCGGCTTCCGCATCGACCGGCTGCGGGCCGCCGTGGAGATTCCACCGTTCCAGCCCGGTGAGCTCGCCCGACCGATCCCGATGCCCGACCCGGCGCGCTACCAGCCGGCCGCGCCGTCCGGCCTGGGCAGTTTCGCGCCGGGCGCGCAGTCGCGCTACGAGCAGGACCGCGCGCAGGCGCAGGCGCGGTACGAGTACGACCTGCGCGCCGCGCAGGCGGCCGAGTACCAGCGGCAGCAGCGATACAACGACTATCACCGGCAGTTCCAGGACTGGGCGAACGGGCAGCGCGCGCTCGCCGCGCAGCGCAACGAGCAGGTCGACGACCTGGTGCGGCGACTCGCGGCGCGTGATCCCGAGGCGATCGAGGACTACTTCGAGGGCGTGCTGCTGGCGTCGCCGGACTGGCCCGAGGGCTTCTCCGACCATGCGACGGTGGCCTTCGACGCCGCCGCGCGCCAACTGGTGGTCGACCACGAACTGCCCACCACCGATGTGGTGCCGGGCATCGCGCGGGTGCGCTATGTGAAGACCGACGACCAGGAGAAGGAGGTCGCGCGCACCGCGACCGACCGGCGCGCGATCCACCGCGACGTGCTCGCGCAGAGCGCGATCCGGATACTGGCCGAGCTGTTCTTCGCCGACCACGAGGGCATCCTCGATTCGGTGGTGCTCAACGGCTTCGTCCAGGCGGTCAATCCGGCCACCGGCCGACACGGGCGCACGTACCTGCTCACCGTGACCGCGCAGGCCCGGGAATTCCGGGAGGTGAGCCTGGATCGGGTGGACGCGCTCGCGTGCCTGGAGGCGATGCGCGGCACGTTGTCCGCGCGCCCGGACCGGCCCACCCCGGTACAGCCGAGCCGGCTCGCGGACAGCGTCGCGTCCGCGCCGGCGCCCGCCCCCACCCCCGTGCGGTCCGGCTCCGGCGACGACGAGCCGGACCTGTTCGTGATGGACCCGATCGAGTTCGAGAACCTGATCGCCGAGTTGTTCCAGCGCATGGGCATGCAGGTCGAGACCACCGCGCGCAGCGGCGACCAGGGGGTCGACGTGGTCGCGGTGGACCCGGACCCGATTCGCGGCGGCAAGATCGTGGTGCAGGTCAAGCGCTACCGCAACACCGTCCCGCCGACCGCCGTGCGCGACCTGGCCGGCACGGTGCAACACCACGGCGCGAACAAGGGCCTGCTGGTCACCACGTCCGGATTCGGGCCCGGCAGCCACGAGTTCATCCGGAACAAGCCACTGGGCCTGGTCACCGGACCGGAACTGGTGGGCCTGCTCGCGCAACACGGGCTGCGGGGCCGTCTGGGTCCCGGCGCGGGCGGTGGTCCGACCGCCGCGCCCGGCAGCCGGATCCTGGTCCAGCTCGCGTGGCAGCCGGGCAACGCACCGCCGCTGGACCCGTGCGCCTTCGTGTGTCAGCGCGGGCGGGTGCTCAGCGACGAGCACTTCGTCTTCTTCAACAACCCGGCCAGCCCCGACGGCGCGGTCCGGATCGGCGACGGCGTGGCCTTCCTGGTGGACCTGGCCCTGCTGCCCGCCCGGGCCGACCGGCTGGTGCTGGCCGCCGCCGTCGACGAGGAACAGGCCCCCGGCGGCGACCTGGCCGGCCTGCGCGGAGCCAGGCTGACCCGCCTGGACCAGGCCGACGGCCACCGCATCGGCGAGACCTCCGTACCCACCCGCCGCCCGGGGGAGACCGCCATGGTCCTGGGCGCGTTCGTGCGCACCGACGACACCTGGACCTTCTCCCCGACCACCAACGGCTTCCGCAACGGCCTGCTGGGCGTGGCCGAATCCCACGGCGTCGAGGTGGAGTAGGGCCGGACGCCCCGAGCCGACGACGAGGCAGGCGCCCGGCCCTCGCGGCCCGCGGCACGGGCGCGCGGCAGCGTCCCGCCGGCGGTTCGCCCACCTGCTCGGCGCCGGCCCGGTACCTGCGCGGGTTCGTCGTACCCGTCTGTCAAGATTCCTGGTGTGGCGAGCAACGATCCGGAGGCGGGCGGCAACGAGGAGGACGAGCAGCTCACGCTCGGGGTCGAGCAGGCGCGGCGGGCGGTCCGGGCCGCGCGGGCGCGCAAACCCAAGCCCAAGGCGTCCGCCGAGCGCCTGCCGGTGGCGCGGGTCCTGGTGGACAAGGGCCTCGTACATCTGGACCGCCTGTTCGACTACTCGGTGCCGGCCAAGCTGGCCGAGGTGGCCCAGCCCGGAGTGCGGGTGCGGGTGCGGTTCGGGGCCAAGGTCGTGGACGGCCGGCGGCAGGGCGGCGGGCTGATCGACGGCGTGATCGTCGAGCGGGTCGAGCGCAGCACGTACGGCGGGCCGCTGGCGCCGCTGGCCGGTGTCACCTCGCCCGAGATCGTGCTCGCGCCGCCGATGATCGAGCTGGCCCGCGCGGTCGCGGACCGGTACGCGGGCACCCTCGCCGACGTGGTCCAGATCGCGCTGCCCGCCCGGCACGCGCGCGCCGAGGCGGAGCCGTCCGGGGAGCCCCTGGTCCGCCCCGCCCCGCCGCCCCCCGGGCCGTGGACGCGCTACCCCTCGGGCGCCGCGCACCTGGCCGAGCTCGCGGCGGGCGCATCGCCGCGCACGGTGTGGACCGCGCTGCCCGGCCCGTACTGGCCCGACGAGATCGCCCGCGCGATGGCGGCGACCCTGGCCGGCGGCCGAGGCGCGCTCGCGGTGGTCCCGGACGCCAAGTCGGTGGACCGGGTGGACGCGGCGCTGACCGCGCTGCTGGGACCGGGCCGGCACGTCGCGCTCACCGCGGGCCTGGGGCCGCAGGAGCGCTACCGGCGCTGGCTGGCGGTCAACCGCGGGACGGTGCGCGCGGTGGTCGGCACCCGGGCGGCGATGTTCGCGCCGGTGGTGGAACTGGGCCTGGCCCTGGTCTGGAACGACGGCGACGACTCGCATGCCGACCTCAACGCGCCCTACCCGCACGTGCGCGAGGTGCTGGCGATGCGTGCCGCGCGCGAGCACGCGGCGTTCACCGTCGGCGGGCACGCCACCACGGTCGAGGCCGCGCAACTGGTGCGCTCCGGGTGGGCCCGGCCGCTGGACGCGGACCGGGCGGCGGTGCGCGCCGCGGCCCCGCTCGTGCGCACCGTCGGCAGCGATCTGGACCTGGCCCGGGACGAGGCCGCGCGGGCCGCGCGGCTGCCGAGTCTGGCGTGGGAGGTGGCGCGCAACGCGTTGCGGACCGGACCGGTCCTGGTCCAGGTCCCGCGCCGGGGCTACCTGGTCCGCACCTCGTGCCAACGGTGCCGCGAACCCGCGCGTTGTGCACACTGCTCGGGGCCGCTCGAACTGCCGTCCGGGGACGGCGTGTTGACCTGCGGCTGGTGTACCCGTCCGGCGCCGGCCTGGCACTGCCGGGTGTGCGGCGGCGATCGCATCCGGGCCGGGGTGATCGGCGCGCGCCGGACCGCCGAGGAGTTGGGCCGCGCGTTTCCCGCCGTGCCGGTGCGTACCTCGGGCCGGGACGCGATCCTGACCACCGTGCCGGACCTGCCCGCGCTGATCATCGCCACGCCCGGCGCCGAACCGGTCGCGCCGAGCGGCTACGCGGCGGCGTTGCTCCTGGACGGCTGGGCCCTGCTCACCCGGCCCGACCTGCGGGCCGGTGAGGAGGCGCTGCGCCGCTGGCTGGACGCGGCAAGCCTGGTCCGGCCGGCGGGGGAGGGCGGCACGCTGGTGGTGGTCGCCGAGTCCACGCTGCGCCCGGTGCAGGCGCTGGTGCGCTGGGACCCGCAGGGGTACGCGCTGGCCGAACTGGTCGAGCGCGCCGAGTTGAACCTGCCGCCGGTGTCGCGGATGGCGTCGGTCACCGGGCCGCCGGCCGGCATCGCCGACTTCCTGGCGGTGCTTCGGCTACCGGACGCGGTGGACGTGCTGGGCCCGGTCCCGGTCGCCCCGACCGCGCCGCGCACCCCGCCGCCGACGGCGCCCGCCAAGCCCGACCCGCGCGCCGCGCGCACCCGCGCCGAACTCACCCGCGCCCTGTTCGGCGACACCCCACCGCCCGACCGCCGCCCGACCGCGGCCCCCGCCCCGCCGCCCCGGCACGAACGGGTACTGCTGCGCATCGAACCGGGGCGAGGCGCGGAGCTGGCCCACGCCCTCAAGGCGGCCCAGACCCTGCGCCTGGCCCGAGCCGCCCCCGACCCGGTACACATCAGAATCGACCCACCCGACATCGGCTGAGAGCCGCGGGCCGTATGCGCCGCGTCATGCACGCCGGGCCGGCGGCGAGACCGTCGGGCGCGCGGGTGGCGCACCAAGCGTTCGGGAAGCCTTGCGCCCGCCGGGCGGGTGAGGTGCTCGTCGGGGCATGCGTGTGCGGCGGCTCGTGCCGGCCGGTCGCCCGCGCGACCGGCGGGTGGGGACTCGACCGGCGTGCCGCGTGCGGTGTGCGGTGGGTGATGCGCCGTGCCGAGTCGAGCGGTACGCGGCGGGCCGTATGCGCCGCTCGCCGGGCCGGCGGCGAGACCGTCGGGCGCGCGGGTGGCGCACCAAGCGTTCGGGAATCCTTGCGCCCGCCGGGCGGGTGAGGTGCTTGTCGGGGCATGCGTGTGCGGCGGCTCGTGCCGGCCGGTCGCCCGCGCGACCGGCGGGTGGGGACTCGACCGGCGTGCCGCGTGCGGTGGGTGATGCGCAGCAGGCCCGCACGCGTGCCGGGCCGGGTGAAGCCACCGTCGCGGCGCGCGCCTGCGGCAGGTGGCGCGTGTCGGACGCCGCACACGCGGGGAATCGCGCCCCCGGGTCAGGTGCGCTGGGCCCGTCGTGCCGGGACACCGCCCGGCCTCGCCCGCCGGCCCGGCTTCCCCGCTCGGCCTCGCTCGCTCGGCCGTGAACCGCGCGCGGCACCCCGCCCGCCCACCCCCCCCGGGGGCGAGCGCGGGCACGCCCCCCCCCCCCCCCCCCGCCCCCCCCCCCCCGCGGCCCCCCCCCGCCCCCCCCCCCCCCCCCCCCCCCCCCCCCCCCCCCCGACCCTCACCCCCAGCGGGTTCGGCTCCCGCAGGACTTCGTCATCGGTGCCTGTGCGCAGCGCAGGGATTCCGCGTCGGCCACGCGCTCGTGGAGCAGCGCGCCGGCCGCGTCGTAGGCCCGGATTCGGGCCGGCGCGGTGTCGTTGCCCGGCACGGTCGCGAGCCACACGCCGTTGCGTACCACCGCGCCCACCGTCTTCCCGTCGGGCAACTCGACCACGACCCGCGCCACCGCGCCGGTCGTACGGCCCCACCACGTCGTCGGGGTCGGCGCGACCATCGGGAGCGGCTCGGCCGCGGCCGGGTCCAGAGGGAGAGGTTGTGCCCCGGGCAGCAGCATGACCTGGGTCCGCCGCACCTCGAACGCCCCCGCGAGGATGCCGTCGGCGGCCGTCGGCGCCGGCAGTTCCGGCGGGGACTTCTCGCCGTGGCACACCACCAGGTCCGGCTTGTCGGCCTTGCCGAGCACGAACGGGCGCAGCCCGCTGGCCGCGTCGTGCTCCCACGCGGTGAAGTACGGCCGGAACGCCGCGTCCGGCTCGCGCACCTTCCACACCTGCCGGTCGGGCGCGGTGGCGGTGTCGGTCGGGCGCGGAGTCGAGGTGGGCGGCACGTTCCACCCGGTCGGGGTCCACGACACGGCCGTGGGGGGCGACTGCGGCGGCGGACCGTACGGGCCCGCCGCGTTTCCCGGCGTGTGCGCGGGCAGGTCACCGGCATCGGCACCCAAGGGAGTGCCGGGTGGCAGGGTGTGGCCGATACTCGGCGGGGCGGACCCGGGCGCGCGCGCTCCCGGCGGCGGCATCGTCGGACCGCCCGGGTCGAATCCGGTCGGCGGCGGAGGCGGAACGGCGGCTCGACGGCCGAGTTCCAGACACGAGTTCAGCGCGCGGGTCGCCACGTCCCACGGCACCGGATCGCCCGGCTTCGCCGCGTCCTGGGGCACCCCCCGGATCGGGTCCTGCCCGGCCACCGGGCCGGCCGGCGACAGATCCTGCGGGCCCTGCCACGGTTGCGCGGCCAGGATCCCGGCCGCGCACACCGCGAGCACCGCGCCCGCGGCGACGCCCGGCATCAGGGCCCGGCCCCGGGACGTTTCCCCGGTGTCGAGAATCGCGAGCAGTTCGCGCCTGCGTCGCTCGTGCCCCGGCAGTCGGTCCTGGCTGTACGGGCTCATCGTGCCTCCTCGATGCCTCGGTACGTGCCCGCGTGCACGCCCTCTTCGGCCAACAGGCCGCCCAATCGTTTCCGCGCCCGGTGCATCCGCGCCTTGACCGTGCCCAGCGCGACGCCGAGCGCGGTCGCGGCTGCCTGCTGGTCCAGGCCGCCCCAGACGCACAACTCCACGACGTCGCGCTCGTGCCGGGGCAGTCGTGCCACCGAGCGCCGCAGCGCCTGCGCCGCGTGTTCCTCGTCGATCCGCCGGGCGACCTCGTCCGCGTGGTCGGGGACGTCCGGCGGCAGCGGTACGCGCGCGGCCAGCGTGCGATAGCGCTTGAGCGCGCGCCGCCGGTTCGCGAGCGTGCGATTGGCCGTACCCAGCAGCCACGGCAGCGCGCTGTCCCGGTCGAAGCTCACTTCCATGCGGCGGCGCCAGGCGGTCAGGAACACCGCCGACGTCAGGTCCTCGGCCTCGCCACCGTCCCCGATCCGCCGCAGCACATGCCCATACACCGCCCCCGCGTGCCGGTCGAACACCACCGCGAACGCATCGCGATCCCCCGTCCGGACCCGAGACCACAACACGTGGTCCCCGTCCTCCTGCACCTGATCCGTCGTCACACCCCGAGAGTGTCCGCCCCACACACCGAGGTTGCCTCAGCTCCCGAGGCCCACTCCGGATCCCGCTCCGGATTCGCCCCGCCTGCCGCCGCGAAATCCCCCCGCATCCGGCTGCCGAACCCCGCCCACCCCCTCCCGACCCGCGCCCGCCGGGCCCCACCCCCGCGCCCCCGACCCATGCCGCGGTGTGTGCGCCGGCCGCGGCTCGGGCGCTCAGTAGACTTGCCGCTCTCCGGTTTCGATCGACCGGCGCCACCGCGCGGCCGCACCGCGCCGGAACGCCGCCGCGCGCCGGCGACGTTCGTCACCACGACCGACCACCGATGGGGGAGCACACCCGTGGCAGTCCAGCCGATTCGTCTGTTCGGCGACCCCGTCCTGCGGAGCAAGGCCGACCCGGTCACCGTGTTCGACAAGGAACTGCGGCGCCTGGTCGCCGACCTCACCGACACGATGCGCGACGCGCCCGGCACCGGCCTGGCCGCACCCCAGATCGGCGTCGCCCTGCGGGTGTTCACCTACCAGGTGGACGGCGAGGTGGGTCACCTGATCAACCCGGACTTGGACCTGTCCGACGACGAACAGGACGGCCCCGAGGGCTGCCTGTCGCTGCCGGGCCTGCGCTACGACACCAAGCGCGCGTACGGCGTGGTCGCCAAGGGCTTCAACATGCACGGCGACCCCGTCACCATCGAAGGCACCCAACTGCTGTCGCGGTGCATCCAGCACGAGACCGACCACCTCGACGGCATCCTGTTCATCGACCGGCTCGACCGCGAGCAGCGCAAGGCCGCGCTCCGCGCGCTGCGCGAGGCCCAGTGGGCCGGGCAGGCGCCGCCGCAGGTCAAGTTCTCCCCCCACGGCACCTTCGGGAAGGCCCTCTAAACCCCCATGCGCCTAGTCTTCGCCGGCACCCCCGAGGTCGCCGTACCCGCACTCGAAGCCCTGCTGGAATCCCGGCACGAGGTGGTCGCCGTCGTCACCCGACCCGACGCCCCCGCCGGCCGGGGCCGCAAGCTCGTCGCCAGTCCGGTGGCCGAGCGTGCCGCCCGGGCCGGGATCGAGATCCTGCGCCCGACCAAGCCGCGCGACCCGGAGTTCCTGGCCCGGCTCGCCGAGATCGCCCCCGACTGCTGCCCCGTGGTCGCCTACGGCGCGCTGCTGCCCAAGGCCGCGTTGGAGATTCCCGCGCGGGGCTGGGTCAACCTGCACTTCTCGCTGCTGCCCGCGTGGCGCGGCGCGGCGCCCGTGCAGCACGCGGTGCTCGCGGGTGACGACATCACCGGCGCGTGCACCTTCGACATCGAGCAGGGCCTGGACTCGGGCCCCGTCTACGGCACCGTCACCGACGAGATCCGTCCCACCGACACCAGCGGCGACCTGCTGGAGCGGCTGTCCCGCTCCGGCGCGCGGCTGCTGGTGGCGACCATGGACGGCATCGCCGACGGCAGCCTGGAGGCGCGCCCCCAGCCGCCGCACGGCGTCACCCTCGCGCCCAAGCTGACCGTCGAGGACGCGCGCGTCGACTTCACCGCGCCCGCCCTGCGGGTGGACCGCGTGGTGCGCGGCTGTACGCCCGCCCCCGGCGCCTGGACCACCTTCCGCGGCGAGCGCCTCAAGCTCGCCCCGGTGCGTCTGCGCGGCGGCGACAACGCGCTGGCGCCCGGTGAGATCGCGGTGGAGAAGAAGGTGGTCCGGGTGGGTACCGGCAGCCACGCGATCGAACTCACCCAGGTCCAGCCCCAGGGCAAACGCATGATGGCCGCCACCGACTGGGCCCGGGGCGCACACCCCGAGCCCGGTGAAACCCTCGGCACGAACTGAGCACCGTGACCAACGCCCCCGCCGCACGCCCCTATCGCCGCCCGCGTCCCGACGCCGCGCGCCTGGCCGCCTACGACGTCCTGCACGCGGTCGGCGAACGCGACGCGTACGCCAACCTGGTGCTGCCCGCGCTGCTGCGCGAACGCAGGATCATCCCGCGCGACGCCGCCTTCGCGACCGAACTCGTGCACGGCACGCTGCGCCGCCAGGGCACCTACGACCAGATCGTGGCGGCCTGCACGGACCGGCCGATCAAGGAGATCGACCCGCCGGTGCTGGACGTGCTCGCGCTCGGCGTGCACCAACTGCTGAGCATGCGCACCCCCGTGCACGCCGCCGTCTCGGCGACCGTGGAGCTGGCCCGCGCGGTCCTGGGCGACGGCCGCGCCAAGTTCGTCAACGCGATCCTGCGCCGGGTGTCCAAGCAGGACCTGGAGACCTGGCTGCGGCAGATCGCGCCGCCCTACGACGAGGACCCCGAGGGCCACCTCGCGGTCCTGCACTCGCACCCGCGCTGGATCGTGCAGGCGCTGTGGGACGCGCTGGGCGCGCGCGGCAACCCGCACGACCGCGCCGCGATGGAGGCGCTGCTCGCCGCCGACAACATCGCCCCGGTGATCTCGTTGGTCGCCCGCCCGGGCCGGGTCGAACTCGCCGAACTCCACGAGGCCGGCGCCACCCCCGGCCGCTGGTCCCCGTACGCGGCCACCCTCCCCGAGGGCGACCCGGCCGGGATCAAGGCGATCCGGGACGGCCGGGCCGCGGTCCAGGACGAGGGCAGCCAATTGGTCGCCGTCGCGCTGGCCAACGCCGAGGTCGAGGGTGCCGAGAGCCGCTGGCTGGACCTGTGCGCGGGCCCCGGCGGCAAGGCCGGCCTGCTCGCGGCGATCGCCACCGGGCGCGAGGTCTCGCTGCTGGCGGTCGAGCGCCGACACCACCGCGCCCGGCTGGTGCGCAACGCGATCGGCCACCTGACCCACCATCAGGTGATCACCGCCGACGGCACCCGGCCGGCCTGGCAGCCCGGCAGCTTCGACCGGGTGATCGCCGACGTGCCGTGCAGCGGCCTGGGCGCGCTGCGCCGCCGGCCCGAGTCGCGCTGGCGCCGCAAGCCCGAGGACATCCCCGAACTGGGCGAACTCCAGCGCGCGTTGCTGCGCAGCGCGGTGGCCGCGGCGCGACCCGGCGGGGCGATCGCGTACGTCACCTGCTCACCGCATCCGGCGGAGACGCGCGTGGTGGTGGACGACATCCTGCGCGCGGGCGAGGCCGAGCTGGTCGACGCCCGGCCGCTGTTCCCGGGTGTGCCGCACCTGGGCACCGGCCCGGACGTACAACTGTGGCCGCACCTGCACGGCACCGACGCGATGTACCTGGCGCTGCTGCGCCGCACGGGCTGAGCACCCGAGGGCCGGCCGGCCGGCGCTTCGCACCCGAGAGCCCGGGCCGGCCGGCGCTTCGCCACGCGCGGCTCGGGCCGGCGCGAGGCCCGGGCCGCCACCCACGCGGGCGCCTGTTCACCCACACGCGTCGCGCGATCACCCGTACGGACGGGTGACCCGTGGCTGAATTCGGTACAAGCGGGGCATAACGGCGAGGGCGGTCATCACTTTCGGCTCGGCCGCACCGGTCTCCCTCGGGTCCCAGGAAATCCGAGGGCGACCGGCAGCCGCCACCGCAGGAGCCGCCGCACCCATGTCCACGCTCGCCCCCAGCACCCCGCGCCCCGGCCTGCTCGCCCGCACCGGGGGAGCGGTCCGCGGCGAGTGGGGCAGGCTCACCTCGGTTCCGATACGCGAGTTGCGCGCGCACGGCGTGTGGGCGATCCCGCTCACCTGCTGCACGGTGCTGCTGACCCTCGGCTTCTGGCTCGCCTGGCGCACCGCGTGGGGCGGCGACGTGGTGCGCGTCCTGGGCGGCGTGAGCGCGGGCATCCCGCTGCCGCTCGCGCTGCTGCGCACCCCCGTGTCGCTGTTCGTCCCGGCGCCGGACCTGCCGGTGTGGGGCGCCCTGATCCAGGTGCTGATCCTGTTCGGTCTGGCCGAACTCGACCTGGGCGCACGGCGAACCCTGGTGATCGCGTACCTGGCCACCCTGTGCGGCACGCTGACCGCGCGGGTGATGATCGCGCTCGGCCCGGACCACCCGCTGGGCATCGACGCCCGACACGGCGACGTCCTGGACACCGGCCCCTCGGCCGCGGTGGTGGGCCTGGTGGTGTGCATCGCGATGGTGCGCCGCGCGCCGATCCTGCTCGCCGGCGTGTGGATCCTGATGATCGTCGAGGTCGTGGTCAAGCCGAACCTGGCCGGCCGCGAACATATCGCCGCGATGGCCGGCGTCGCCGTGTGCACCTGCGCCTACCTGGCCTGGCAACGCCGCAGCGCACCCGCCTGACGCCGGCGCGCGGATAGGGCCTCCCGCCCCGGCGAGGACGACGAGAGGCCCAACCTTCACTCTTTGTGACGAAGCCCGCGAGGCCCCGGGTGCTCCACGCCGAGGCCGAATCCCGCAGCCCTGTTCACGCAGCGCAACGGGCCGGCGGAAGCGACACCACATCCGCCCTAGTGAGCGCAGCGCTCCGCGGCCCCGGCGGCCAGCGCCCGCAGCCGGTCCACCGCCGCCCCCGGATCACGCCCGTCGAACACCGCCGACCCCGCCACGAACACGTCCGCGCCGGCCTCCGCGCACATCTCGATCGTCTTCGCGGACACCCCGCCGTCCACCTGCAGCCACATCTGCAGGCCGTGCTTGGCGATCAACTGCCGGGTCCGGCGGATCTTCGGCAGCATGATGTCCAGGAAGCTCTGCCCGCCGAAACCCGGCTCGACCGTCATCACCAGGAGCATGTCCAACTCCGGCAGCAGGTCCTCGTACGGCTCGATCGGCGTGGCCGGGCGCAGCGCCATCGACGCCCGCGCGCCCTTGGCCCGCAGGTCCCGGGCGAGCTTGACCGGGGCGGTCGCGGCCTCCACGTGGAAGGTCACGCTGCCCGCGCCGGCCTCCGCGTAGGCGGGCGCCCAGCGGTCCGGGTCCTCGATCATCAGGTGCATGTCGATGGGCGTGTCGGTGGCCTTGATCAGGCTCTCGACCACGGGCAGGCCGATGGTCAGGTTCGGGACGAAGTGGTTGTCCATGACATCCACGTGGAGCCAGTCGGCGTTGCGCACCTGCGCGACCTCGTCGGCGAGGCGGGCGAAGTCGGCGGACAGGATGCTCGGATTGATCTGCACGGTCATGCGCACAGAATCTCATCGCCGCCACAGTCCTTCGGCACCGCCTTCGGCCCCCGAGCTGACGACACGTCAGATCATCCACGCCGCAGTCGTGTTCCGGTATACGAACGCACCGTGACGGACGGCACAGGTTGCCCAAGGTCAACGTTGTCGGCCGTCGTGGCACACTTCGAGGTGTACGAAAGTCACGTACGCGCGCTCCGGGGTCGGTGAAAATCCGAACCGGCGGTTACAGTCCGCGACCCGGTCGACGCCCCGCACCCGTGGAGCGACGGCCGGCTGAACCGGTGGAATTCCGGTACCGACGGTCAAAGTCCGGATGGGAGGCAGCGCGCGGCGAGCGACTGCGGCGTGTTCGCGTACCCTCGGTGCGCCCTCATCCCCGCACGTCACTTCGTCGTGCCGTCCTGCCCGAAAACACCCCGGTGCCCCGCGTCGAATCGCGAGGAGGCACGAGGTGCAGGGCAACACCACCCCGCCGGTCGACGAGACCGCCGCGATGCGCCGCGCCATCTCGCTGGCGAGCCGCGCCCTCGGACACACCAGCCCCAATCCCGTGGTCGGCTGCGTCGTGCTCGGCGTGGACGGCACCGTGGTCGGCGAAGGCTTCCACACCCGCGCCGGCGCCCCGCACGCCGAGGTCGAGGCACTGCGCGCGGCGGGATCCGCGGCCCGCGGCGGCACCGCCCTGGTCACCCTCGAACCCTGCTCGCACACCGGCCGCACCGGCCCGTGCACCCAGGCCCTGATCGACGCCGGCATCCGCCGGGTGCGCTACGCGGTCGCCGACCCCAACCCGGCCGCGTCCGGCGGCGGCGCGGTGCTGCGCGCGGCGGGCGTCGACGCCGAGGGCGGCCTGTTGGCCGCCGAGGCCGAGGCGGGCAACCGGGCCTGGCTGACCGCGACCCGACTGGGCCGCCCGCACGTCACCTGGAAGTACGCCGCAACCCTGGACGGCCGCAGCGCCGCCGCCGACGGCAGCAGCCGCTGGATCACCGGCGCCGCCGCCCGCGCGGACGTGCACACCCTGCGCGCGAGCGTGGACGCGGTGCTGGCCGGCTCCGGCACCCTGCTCGCCGACGACCCGCACCTGGCCGTCCGCGAGGTCCCCGACGTCCGGCAGCCGCTGCGGGTGATCGTGGACACGCACGCCCGCACCCCGGCGAACGCCCGGGTCCTGGACGACGCTGCGCCCACCCTGATCGCGGTCGGACCCGACGCGGACGCCGCCCACCTGCCCGAGGCCGCCGTACTGCGCGTGCCGCGCGCCGACGCCGGCCTGGACCTGCCCGCGTTGTTGAAGGAGCTGTACGCGCGCGACGTACGCGCCGTGCTGCTCGAAGGCGGTCCGACCCTGGCCGGCGCGTTCGCCGCGGCCGGCCTGATCGACACCGTCGTGGGCTACCTCGCCCCCGCTTTGCTCGGCGCCGGGCCCGCCGCCCTGGGACCGGCCGGAATCGGCACCATCTCCGAGGTGTTGCGACTGGACGTCGACGACGTCGCGCGCCTTGGCACCGACATCCGCATCACCGCCCGCCCCCGGCCGGAATCCGCCGGCCGAACGAAGGAGTCCTGACGCATGTTCACCGGAATCGTTGAGGAACTCGGCGAGATCGTGGCCATCGAGCGGCTGACCGACTCGGCCCGGATCACCATCCGCGGCCCCGTCGTCACCACCGGCGCCCGGCACGGCGACTCGATCGCCGTCAACGGGGTGTGTCTGACCGTCGTGGACGACAAGGTCGACCCGGTCGAGGCCACCTTCACCGCGGACGTGATGCAGGAGACGCTGGACAAGTCGAGCCTGGGCGCGCTCACCACCGGCGCGCGGGTGAACCTGGAGCGCCCGATGGTGCTCGGCGGACGGCTCGGCGGCCACCTCGTGCAGGGCCACGTCGACGGCACCGGCGAGATCCTCGCCCGCACGCCCGGCGAGGAGTGGGAGGTCGTGGAGATCGCGCTGCCCGCGCACCTGGCCCGCTACGTGGTGGACAAGGGCTCGATCACCGTGGACGGCATCAGCCTCACCGTCGTGCGCGCGCACGACGCGAGCTTCACCGTCAGCCTGATCCCGACCACGCTCGCGCTGACCACGCTGGGCGTCAAGACCGTCGGCGACCCGGTCAACCTCGAGGTCGACATCATCGCCAAGTACGTCGAACGGCTGGGCACACACGGGCTCGGTACACAGGTGAGGGCATCGTGATCGGCTGGCTCAACGACGCCGCGTTCACCGTCGCCGACAAGCCGGTGCCGTGGTCCGACCTGCTCGGCCAGATCGCGTCGCTGGCCACCGTCGGGCTCGCGCTGCGCCGCAACCTGTGGGCGTGGCCGGTGCAGATCCTCGGCGCGGCACTGCTGATCGCCGCCAACACCTCGGTGCACCTGGGCGGCAGCGCGATGCGCAACGTCGTCATCATCATCGCGGCCGGCTACGGCTGGTGGCGCTGGGCCCGCGGCCGGCGCGACACCGGCGAGGTGCAGATCCGCTTCGGGACCGCCCACGAGCGCATCGCGCTTCTCGCGGTGATGGCGGCCGGCACCGTCGGCTTCGCGCTGCTGCTCGAGCGCACCGGCATCTCGTGGGCGCCGTGGCCGGACGCGTACATCTTCGTCGGCTCGCTGGTGGCGATGCTCGCCCAGGCCCGCGGCCTGTTCGAGTTCTGGCTGGTGTGGATCGCCGTGGACATGGTGGGCGTGCCGCTCGCCGTGCAGCACGGCCTGGTGTTCAGCGGACTGGTCTACGGCGTCTTCTTCGTGATGTGCGTCGCCGGACTCGTCGACTGGTGGAACCGCTCCCGGCGGTACCGGGACAACGGGGCTGCCCGTGTGGCAGATCGGCACCTGGAAGGGGCAACGGCGTGAAGACCAGCAGCGAAACCACCGACATCGAGGTGCCGGCGCAGAAGGCGGCGCCCGAGGCCGCAGCGGAGGAACTGGTGCTCGACTCGATCGAGGACGCGATCAAGGCGATGGCCGCCGGCGAGGCGATCGTGGTGGTGGACGACGAGGACCGCGAGAACGAGGGCGACCTGATCTTCGCCGGCGAACTGGCCACCCAGGCGCTGATGGCGTTCATGATCCGCTACTCCTCGGGCGTGGTCTGCGTGCCGATGCGCGGCGCCGACCTGGACCGGCTCAAGCTGCCGCCGATGACCGCCGTCAACGAGGACCGCAAGGGCACCGCGTACTCGGTCTCGGTGGACGCCAAGGACGGCGTGGACACCGGCATCTCGGCGGCCGACCGCACGCACACCGTGCGCCTGTTGGCCGACCCGGACACGGTGGCCGGCGAGCTGACCCGGCCCGGCCACATCTTCCCGCTGCGCGCGGTCGAGGGCGGCGTGCTGGTGCGCCCCGGGCACACCGAGGCGGCCGTGGACCTGGCCGAACTGGCCGGCCTGGCGCCCGTGGGCGTGATCTGCGAGGTGGTCAACGACGACGGCACGATGGCCCGGCTGCCGCAGCTGGTCCCCTTCGCCCGCGAGCACGGCCTCAAGATCGTCACCATCGCCGACCTGATCGCCTACCGGCGGCGCACCGAGCGCACCATCGAGCGGGCCGCGGAGACCCGGCTGCCCACCGCGCACGGCACCTTCCAGGCGATCGGCTACCGCAGCACCGCCGACGGCGTCGAGCACATCGCGCTGGTGGCCGGCGACATCGGCGACGGCGAGGACGTGCTGGTGCGGGTGCACTCCGAGTGCCTGACCGGCGACGTGTTCGGCTCGCTGCGCTGCGACTGCGGCCCGCAACTGGAGGCCGCGCTGGAGCGGGTCACCGCCGAGGGCCGCGGCGTGGTGTTGTACATGCGCGGCCACGAGGGTCGCGGCATCGGGCTGATCCACAAGCTCCAGGCCTACCAACTCCAGGACGCCGGCCACGACACGGTGGACGCCAACCTGGAACTGGGCCTGCCCGCCGACGCCCGCGACTACGGCACCGGCGCGCAGATCCTGGTCGACCTGGGCGTGCGCTCGATGCGCCTGCTCACCAACAACCCGGCCAAGCGCGCGGGCCTGGAGGGCTACGGCCTGGAGATCACCGGCCGGGTCGCGCTGCCCGTGCACGCCACCGCGGACAACCTGCGCTACCTGCTCACCAAGCGCGACCGGATGGGGCACGACCTGCCCTGGCTGGACCCCTCCGACGAGGCCGCGACCGCGCCCTCGGTCGGCGAGGTCGCCGAGGTCGTCGACGCGAAGGGCCACGCGGTCAGCACCGCCTGACCGACCGCGGCCTCACCCGTATCGGTGACACGCGCGCGGCACCGTCCCCGCCGCGCCGATAGGTTCGACCCGCGCGAACCCGTTCGACCCGCTCCACCGGCGAACCCGATGCACCACACCGGCGCACGACTCGCCGTACTCCACCACCGCAATCAGGCTTCCAGCCGTTCCAGCCGAAGGACACCGACAGACATGAGTGGCGCAGGAGCCCCGAAACTGACCGTCGAGGGCTGCCGTGACCTGCGCGTGGGCGTGGTCGCCGCGCAGTGGCACACCGCCGTGATGGACGGACTCGTGGACGGGGCCCTCAAGGCCCTGAGCGAGCTGGGCATCACCGAACCCACGCTGATCCGCGCCCCCGGCGCGTTCGAGCTGCCCGTGCTCGCCAAGGCGCTGGCCGGGAGCGGCCACGACGCGGTGGTCGCGCTGGGCGTGGTGATCCGCGGCGGAACCCCGCATTTCGAGTACGTGTGCTCGGCCGCCACCGACGGCCTGACCCGGGTCGCGCTGGACACCGGCGTTCCCGTCGGCTTCGGGCTGCTCACCTGCGACACCGAGGAGCAGGCCCTGGACCGGGCCGGCGTGCCCGGCTCGCGCGAGGACAAGGGCCGCGAAGCGGTGGAGGCGGCCGTCGCGACCGCGATGGCGTTGCGTACGCTCTCCGAACCGTGGCGTTCGGCCTGATCGAGGCAACCGACGAGTCGTTCGCGCCACGCCACCCACAACCACGCGATGGGCACCATGAAGACGTTTGAACAGCTTTTCGACGAGCTGCGGGCCAAGGCGGCCTCCGGCCAGGAGGGCTCGCGCACGGTCGAGCTCGTCACCGCCGGTGTGCACACGATCGGCAAGAAGGTCGTCGAGGAGGCCGCCGAAGTGTGGATGGCCGCCGAGCACGAGGGCGCCGACCGCACCGCCGAGGAGATCTCCCAGCTCCTGTACCACCTGCAGGTGATGATGGTCGCTCGCGGCATCTCGCTGCAGGACGTATACGCTCACCTGTGACATCCGCCGTCCCCGGCCCGTCGTCCGGGCCGGGGACGCAGCCGTACCGCAACCTCGTTCGGCACCTCCCGAAGGGTCATTCCATGCTGCGCATCGCCGTCCCCAACAAGGGTTCCCTCTCCGAGCCTGCGTCGGCGATGCTGCATGAGGCGGGCTACCGCCAGCGCAAGCACTCCAAGGAACTGGTGCTGACCGACCCCGACAACAACGTCGAGTTCTTCTTCCTGCGCCCGCGCGACATCGCCATCTACGTCGGCTCCGGCCGGCTCGACGCCGGCATCACCGGGCGCGACCTGCTGATGGACTCGGGCGCCGAGGCCGAGGAGATCCTGCAACTGGGGCTGGCCCCGGCCACCTTCCGCTACGCCGCGCCCGCCGCGCTGGCCCGGGAGCTGGACGGGCAGGGCAAGAAGGGCCTGGCCGGGCTGCGGGTGGCGTCCTCCTACATCGGGATCGTCGAGCGCGACTTCGCCGACAACGGCATCGAGGCCGCCGCGCTGGTCAAGCTGGACGGCGCGGTGGAGACCGCGATCCAACTGGGCGTCGCGGACGTGATCGCCGATGTCGTGGAGACCGGCACCACGCTCGCGCAGGCGGGCCTGGAGGTATTCGGCGAGCCGATCCTGCGCTCGGAGGCGGTGCTGATCCGCCGGGCCGGCGCGGAGACCTCGACCGCGCTGGAGCAACTGGTCCGCCGGCTCCAAGGCGTCCTGGTCGCGCGCAGCTACGTGATGATGGACTACGACATCCGGGTCGAGCGGGTGGAGGCGGCGGTCACGCTGACCCCGGGCCTGGAGTCGCCCACGGTCAGCCCGCTGCACAACGAGGGCTGGGTCGCGGTGCGCGCGATGGTCCCGCGCAAGAACGCCCAGCAGATCAT
Source organism: Embleya sp. NPDC050154 (assembly GCF_044460165.1). Classification (NCBI taxonomy): domain Bacteria; kingdom Bacillati; phylum Actinomycetota; class Actinomycetes; order Kitasatosporales; family Streptomycetaceae; genus Embleya; species Embleya sp. NPDC050154. The sequence continues at coordinate 237,885 of NZ_JBITJP010000010.1, read as the reverse complement.
GGACGACCTGTGGGAGATCGGCGCCCGCGCGATCCTGGTCACCGGCATCCACGCCTGCCGTCTTTGACACCCGGTCGGTCCGTCCCCGCCGCGCGGGCGGACCGACCACCCTCACCCCCGGAGAACCGTCCCGCCATGAGCGCCAGCACCCCCGCCGCCGACCTTCCGCGTACCTGGTACGCGAAGCGCAGTCGTCTCATCACCGCCGTGCTCGGCGTGGTCATCCTGGTCGGGTTGTGCGTGCTGGCGCTGATGTTGCCGGAGAAGGGCGGCTGGGGGTTCGGCTCGCGGATGGGGGTCGCGCTCACCGGCGTGCTCGGCCTGGCCGCGATGCTGATGCTCGGCCGGCCGAAGGTGGTCGCGGCATCGAGCGGGGTGACCGTGGTCAACCTGCTGCGCACCACGCACCTGGAGTGGGCCCAGATCGTCCGGGTCTACCTGCGCCAGGGCGACCCGTGGGCGCAGATCGACATGTCCAACGGCGACACGCTGGCGGTGATGGGCATCCAGACCTCCAACGGCAAGGCCGACGCGATCACCGCGACGCGCGAGCTCCGGGCCCTGGTGGACAAGTACGGGACGGCCGCCGAGGCGCGCTAGGCGCGCCCCGCCTTCGACGCCGCCCGGCCCGCCCGATCACGGCCTCGGCACGTTGCGCAGGTTCGACCTGGCCATCTGGACCATCCGGCCGACGCCGCCGGCCAGCACCGTGCGCCCGGCGCTCAGGGCGAAGCCCTGGATCTGCTCGGCGGTGATCTTCGGCGGGATGGACAGCGCGTTGGGGTCGGTGACGATGTCCACCAGTGCCGGACCCTTGTGCGCGAACGCGTCGCGCAGCGCGCCACGGACCTGCTTGGGCTTTTCCACCCGCACCCCGAACGCGCCCGCCGCACGCGCGATCGCGGCGAAGTCCGGGTTCTTGTTGGTGGTCCCGAACGGCTCGAGCCCGGCGACCATCATCTCCAACTCGACCATGCCGAGTGACGAATTGTTGAACAGCACGATCTTCACCGGCAACGCGGACTGCACCAGGGTCAACAGGTCGCCCATCAGCATCGAGAAGCCGCCGTCCCCGGACATCGACACCACCTGCCGGTCCACGTCCAGGAACTGCGCGCCGATCGCCTGGGGCAGCGCGTTGGCCATCGAGCCGTGCGAGAACGAACCGATGACCCGGCGCCGCCCGTTCGGCGTCAGGTAGCGCGCCGCCCACACGTTGCACATGCCGGTGTCGACGGTGAAGATCGCGTCGTCGGCGGCCTCCTCGTCCAGGATCGAGGCGACGTACTCGGGGTGGATGGGCACGTGCTTCTCCACCTTGCGGGTGTACGCCTTCACCACGCCCTCGAGCGCGTCCGCGTGCTTGCGCAACATCCGGTCCAGGAACCTGCGGTCGGTCTTGGCCCGCACCATCGGGGTCAGCGCGCGCAGCGTCTCGCGTACGTCGCCCCACACCGCCAGGTCCAGCTTCGTACGCCGGCCCAGGTGCGCGGGTCGTACGTCCACCTGCACGGTGGCCACGTCCTGCGGCAGGAAGGCGTTGTACGGGAAGTCGGTGCCCAGCAGGATCAGCAGGTCCGCCTCGTGCATCGCCTCGTACGCGGCGCCGTAGCCCAGCAGTCCGGACATGCCCACATCGAAGGGATTGTCGTACTGGATGTGCTCCTTGCCGCGCAGCGCGTGTCCCACCGGCGCGTTGATCCGGTCGGCGAAGGCCATCACCTCCTCGTGCGCGCCCGCCGTGCCCGCGCCGCAGAACAGGGTGACCCGCTCGGCCTCGTCGATCATCCGGGTCAGCGTGGCCAGGTCCGCGTCCGCCGGGCGCACCGTCGGGAGCGACGTGGGCAGCGCAACCTGATGGGCCTTCTCCGGCGCGGGCTTGTCCGCGACATCGCCCGGGAGGGTGACCACCGACACCCCGCCCAGGCCCACCGCGTGCCGGATCGCCGACTGCAGCACCCGCGGCATCTGCTCGGGGGTGCCGATCATCTCGCTGTAGTGGCTGCACTCGACGAACAGTCGTTCGGGATGCGTCTCCTGGAAGAACGCGGTGCCGATCTCGCCGCTGGGAATGTGCGACGCGAGCGCCAGCACCGGGGCGTGCGAGCGATGCGCGTCGAACAGGCCGTTGATCAGGTGCAGGTTGCCCGGGCCGCAACTGCCCGCGCACGCGGCCAGCGTGCCGGTCAGTTGCGCCTCCGCGCCGGCCGCGAACGCGGCCACCTCCTCGTGCCGTACGTGCACCCAGTCGATCGCGGCGTTGCGCCGCACCGCGTCCACGATCGGATTGAGGCTGTCGCCCACCACGCCGTACAACCGGCGCACCCCCGCCTGGGCGAGGATGTCCACGAATTGCTCGGCGACGCTCTGCTTGGCCACGGGAGACCCTTCCGTCCGGCTCGTCCGGCGGCCCGGCGCGCGCTGCCGCGCCCGCCCGACGGTCGAAAAGCGATGATCGGTTAGCCCTACCCGTGCCTCGCCCGGCTATCCCCGGCCGTCGGCCAGATCCCCGTATGCCTGGAAGAGGTCGGACAGGCGCAGCGTGGTCAGCTCGGCCAGGTCCGGACCCTCCGCCAGCTCCACCAGCCGCACGTCCCGGTACATGCAGCACTTCTCGTACAGGGTGCGGACGAAGCGGGCGTTGCCCAGCTCGTCGATCCAGCCCTGTTCGCGCACGTGGCCGGTGATGCTGCGCAGCTCGGCCGCCGCGTCCTCGTCCCACGTGTCGCCGCCGACGGCCGCCATCACCTCGGCGATCCGGGCCAGATCCTCGGCGCCGTAGGAGGGGAACTCGACCCGGGTGGTGAACCGTGACATCAGGCCCGGGTTCGAGGTGAGCAGCCGGTCCATGCCCTCCGGATAGCCGGCCAGGATGATCACCAGCCGGTCCCGGTCGTCCTCGGCCCGCTTGAGCAGCACCTGGAGTGCCTCGTCGCCGTACGCGTCGCCCTTGGAATAGCCCACGTTGGTCAGGCCGTACGCCTCGTCCACGAACAGCACGCCGCCCAGCGCCGAGTCGATCAACTCGCCGGTCTTGACCGCGGTCTGGCCCAGGTACTCGCCGACCAGGTCGGAGCGCTGGGCCTCGACCAGGCGGTCGCTCTCCAGCAGACCCAGCGCGGCGAAGACCCGGCCGAGCAGCCGGGCCACGGTGGTCTTGCCGGTGCCGGAGGGGCCGGAGAAGACGAAGTGCCGCTTGGGGGCCTGCGCGGGCAGGCCCTGCGCCTCGCGCAGCCGGGCCATCCGCATCTGCGCGGACAACGCGCGCACCTGGCGTTTGACCGGCTCCAGGCCGACCATCGACTCCAGTTCGGCCAGCACCAGCGCGAGTTCCTCGGGGGCGGCGGCCGGGCGCATCGGCGCGGATCGGCCGGCCGCCCGGACGTCCGCGTCCGGCTGCGATTCGGCGTCGGCACCGTCCGGGACCGGGTCCGGCTCGCGCTCGACCTCGGCGGCGGGCGGTGGCCCGGCCGGCGGGGGAGCGGTCGCGGGTATCGGTGGCAACACGTCCGGCAGCGGTCCCCGGCCGACCACGGGACCGGCCAGGCGCGCGGTCATCCCGCCGTACTCGTCCAGTGGTTCGCCGGCCGCCAGCGAGGACAGCCGTGCGGCGGTGTCCATGAACGAGGGATCCGCCTGGTGCACGGCGCGGTACAGCGGCAGCGCGGCCGGGGTGCGGCCGGTCTCCTCGTACGCGCGCGCCAGCCAATAGCGCAGCTCCTTGCGCTGCGGGTGCTCCGAGCGGCAGCGCACCAGGGCGGTGGCGAGCACCTGTTCGGCCTTGGCGTACAGACCCAGTCGCACCCGGGCCATGCCCGCGAACAGGCCCGCCTCGACCCCGAGCAGCGCGTCGTCGTCCAGCCCTGCGGTGTGTCGGAGCAGTTGTTGCCAGTCCTTGCCCAGATAGGCCCGGCAGGCCAGGAGGAACCGGGTGGCCGCGTCCTGTTCGGCGGGCGGGCACAGGGCCAACGCCGCGTCCAGTTCTGGCAGATGGCGCCCGTCCAACCAGTGCGAGGCGTGCGCGAGGGCCAGGTCGCGCGGGGTCTCCAGGACCAGTTGCACCCACCAGCCCAGCCAGTACCAGGAGTTGAGCGGCCGGCCGTATTTCGCGCGTTGCTCGCCGAAGCGTTCTCGATGGGTGTGCATGGCCACCACCGCGGCGGCCACCTCCACCTTGAGCGCGTGCAGCCCCAGCCACGCGTCGGCCATGCCCGGGTCGGTTTCGACCGCGGCCCGGAACTGCACCTCCGCCTGGCCGTATTCGCCGGCGACGTAGGCGTCCATGCCGCGCAACCAGGCCAGTTCGGCCGGGCTTCCGGTGCGTGCGCCACGATCGGTCTGTCCCACGGTGGACCCCCCTTCCCCCGGCCGGTCCTCTCCGCGTGCCCGTGTCCCCGAGGGGACTTCGAGAGGATGTCGGCCCGCTGCCGATGAATCCCGGTGCGTCCATTCCGCCCGATCGGCGACGCCCCTTAGAGCCTCTCCCGTTCCGCTGCCCGTCACGCCGTCTCGTGCGAGGCGGTCACGGATGGTGTCCGCTTCGCCACGCGTTCGTCCCCGCGCATCGTACCGAGCGGGGCCCTGCAATCCGAGGGGCGAACGGTATTTGGGGTGGTGAGTGCCGCCGTCGGGCGTGTGCCGGTGGTGAGGCGGGGCCTGCGGATCCGCGGGGCGGGTGCCGATCGACCCGGCGCGGTACGAGGAAGCCTCCGGCCGCGGGGGAACGACCGGAGGCTTCGTCTCGCGCGGGGCCGGCGGGGGTTCCGGCGCTGCCGCTGGACCGCAAGCTATGGCGATCCGGACACAACGGTCAAGGAAGCCACGCCGGTAAATCTCCGGACGGAACGTGATCTTCGTGAAACGGTCCCGATCGGGGATCGTGCGCCCCGCGCACTCCGGGTGTGCACTGCCCGCGCGCTCTCCATGGTGCTGACGCGCTCGTGTTCGTAACGCTACGGTCGGTATATGGGCAACCTCGGGGACGCGGGCGGAACGGCAGCCGGGGGCGAGCCATCGCTTCGTCCCGGTGACAAGAGCGGTGGCGGGAGCGGCCGCGCGGCGGTGGCGGGCGCCGCGCCGCGACGGCTGCCGCCGCGGCGCCGCAAGGCGGTCGGCGGCGGGACCAGCGCACCGGAGCCGGGACTGATGCCGAGGGCTCGGGTCGCGGGGGCGTCGACGGCGTGGGACGCGGACGGCGACCCGCGGCCGGTGCCCGCGCAGGCAGGACCCGCCGCGCCGACCGCCGCCCCCGCCGCCGCTTCCGCCGCAGCCGCCGCTCCCGCGAAGGTCGGGCGTCAGGCCGGGCGTCCGCTCGTGGAGACCGCGATCGGCCTGGCGGGCCGGCTTGCGCAGGCCGCCTCGGACGTCAAGTACCGCAGCGACCTGATGCGCGATCTGCTGACCGGGCGCAGCACCGACCTCACCGGCTGGACCGCGCTGCCCAGCGGCCCGCTCCTGGTCGTGGTCGCCGAGCCCGATCCGCCCGCGGCGAGCGGCGACCCGCGGGCGATCCGGGCCGGTCAGGAGGCGCTCGCCCTGGCGTGGTCCACGGCCCTGGGCGCCCGTGCCCCCGAGGCGGCCGTCGCGGCGTACCCGCGCGAGGTGGTGGTCCTGCTCGGCGCGCCCGACGACGGCCAGTCCGCGCGTGTGGTCGCCGAACTCGCCGCCGTGGTGCACGCCGACTGCGGCACGGTGATCCGTTCGTTCACCACCGGCATCAGCCGCCCGGCGGACTCCCTGGACGCGCTCCCGGCGGCGTACGAGCAGGCGCGGCGCGCGGTGACGGCGGGGCGGCGCATCCACGGACCGGGCGCGGTGGCGGACTTCGATCAACTCGGCGTCTTTCGCCTGCTGAGCCTGATCCCGGACCCGAGCGAGCTGGACCGCTTCGCGCGTGAGGCGTTGCGCTCGCTCGCGCATCCACGCGATCCCGAGGCGGCGGACCTGCGCAACACGTTGCAGGCGCTGCTGGACACGAACCTGAACGTGGCCGAGACCGCCCGCAGGCTCTACGTGCACTACAACACGCTGCGCTATCGCATCACCAAACTCGAGCGCCTGCTCGGGCCGTTCACCCAGGACCCGCACCTGCGGCTGAATCTGATGATCGCGCTCCAGATCGTGCGCATGCAGGGACGCTGACCCCGGTGGGCGGGCGGGTGCGCCCGGCGCGCCGATCCCGGCGCGGGCCCGGCGCAACGGGCCGGCCCGAGCGGGCGACACGGCGCGGGCGTTCTGCTTGACTGTGCCAGGCAATTGGGCGTGGCGTGGGGAGTGGGCATGGGTGCGCTGGATGGCGTCAAGGTGGTCGAGTTGGCCGGGATCGGGCCCGGGCCGTTCGTCGGCATGATGTTGGCGGATGCCGGGGCCGGTGTCATCCGGGTGGATCGGCCCGGTGGCGCGACGATGCCCTCGATGGTGGTCGGGCGCGGCCGGTTGGGCACGCTGGAGGTCGATCTCAAGGATGTCGCCGCGCGGGACTCGGTGTTGCGGCTGATCGAGGGCGCCGACGTGCTGATCGAGGGCTTTCGCCCCGGCGTCACCGAGCGGCTGGGACTGGGCCCGGACACCTGCCTGGAGCGCAACCCCGCGCTGGTCTATGCCCGGATGACCGGCTGGGGCCAGCACGGGCCGCTCGCGCCGCGGGCCGGGCACGACATCAACTACATCTCGATCTCCGGGGTGTTGCACTCCTTCGCCCGCGCCGGCGAGCGCCCGGTGCCGCCGCTGAACCTGGTCGGCGACTACGGCGGCGGCGCGATGTTCTGCGCCTTCGGCATCCTGGCCGCGCTGCTGGCGGCGCGTACGACCGGGCAGGGGCAGGTCGTCGACGCGGCCATGACGGACGGCTCGGCGACGCTGAGCGCGTTCATCCACGGGATGCGCGGACTCGGCGGCTGGGCGCAAGACCCCGGCGGCAACCTGCTCGACACCGGCGCTCCGTTCTACGACGTGTACACCACCGCCGACGGTCGCCACCTCGCCGTCGGCGCGATCGAACCGCAGTTCTACGCCCTGCTGTTGGCCGGTCTCGGACTCGCCGACGAGGACCTGCCCGGGCAGAACGACCGGGCCGGCTGGCCGCTCCTGCGCGAGCGCTTCGCCGCCGTGATCGCCGGCCGTACCCGGGACGAGTGGACCGCGGTCTTCGAGTCGACGGACGCGTGCGTGACCCCGGTGCTCACCTGGGACGAGGCCGCCGAGCACCCGCACAACCGGGCCCGGGACACCTTCGTGCGCCCCGACGGCACCCTCCAGCCCGCGCCGGCTCCCCGGTTCTCGGGCACGCCCTCGCTCGTCGGCGACGCCTCCGGCCGTCTGGACGCGGCCCTGCTTCAAACCTGGGGGCTGACCCCGGACGAGGCCGCGAAGCTTGCCCCCGAGGGCTGAGGGGCGCAGGACCCGAAGCCCACCGGAAGCCCCCCGAACTCCACTTGAAACCGTGGTCGTTCGGCCGTCCTCGCGCGCGCGGCGCGCATCATGGCACGCCCGTGTCACGCGCGCCGGGTATTGCGCGACAAATGTTTCGACGCGTAGCGCTCTCTCTACGATCGGTAGCCGCAGCCGCCGACCACACGCGAGGAACCATGGACCCCACCACGCTCACCGGCAACATCGGCACGATCGACACCACCGTTCCGCAGGCGCGCGCGACAAACGCCGACCCCATCGCGCGGCTGCTCGGCGAGACCGCCCCGGTGCGACAACGCGTGCTCCGGCACACCGTCTACCGCGACCTCACCGACCTCACCGCCATCCGGGTGTTCATGGCGCACCACGTGTTCGCCGTCTGGGACTTCATGTCCCTGCTCAAGAGCCTGCAACGGCACCTGACCTGCGTGGAGATCCCGTGGGTGCCGCGCGGCGACGCGGAGATCCGGCGGATGGTCAACGAGATCGTGCTCGGCGAGGAGAGCGACACCACCTCCCTGGGCCCGCTCAGCCACTTCGAGCTCTACCTCGCCGCGATGGACGGGGCCGGCGCCGACACCCGACCGGCCCGCCGCTTCCTGGGCCTGCTCGCGGACAAGGTCCCGGTGCCCGAGGCGGTCGCCGCGTGCGGGGCGCCCGCCGGGGCCGCCGCGTTCGTCACGCGCACCTGGCAGGTGGTCGAGCACGCGCCGCTGCACTGCGTCGCCGCGTCCTTCGCGCTCGGTCGCGAGGAACTCATCCCGCGCATGTTCGACCACCTCACCGCGCTCGACGACGTGCACGCGGGCCGGCTCGCGGTGTTCGGCGAATACCTGGCCCGGCACATCGAGGTGGACGGCGACGACCACGGCCCGATGGCGCTGCGCCTGCTCGGCCGGCTGTGCGCCGCCACCCCGGACCCGGCCCGCGCGTGGCGCGAGAGCGCGGGCACCGTCACCGTCTCGCTGCGCGCCCGCGCCGACCTGTGGGACGCGGTGCGCGCCGCGATCGACGCGGCCCGTACCGCAGCCGGATGAAACGCGGCCTTGCCCGGGGCCGTGTGACGTGTCATATGTTGGGCGCGTGACCCACGACGCAGCCCCGCACCCCACAGACCGCCTCGGCCGCGCCCAAAAGGCCGCCGCCGACGCGGGACTGGACGCCCTGCTCATCTCGCCCGGCGCCGACCTGCGCTATCTCACCGGCTACGAGGCGCTTCCGCTGGAGCGCCTGACCTGCCTGGTGGTGCCCGTCGGCGCCGAACCCTTCCTCGTCGTACCCGGCCTGGAGAAGCCCGCCGCCCTCGCGTCGCCCGCGGGAGAGCTGGGCATCGACGTGGCCGGCTGGGGCGAGACCGAGGACCCGTACGCGCTGATCGCGGGCCGACTGCCGCGCGGCGTGGCCCGGGTCGGCCTGGACAACCACATGTGGGCGGAGAAGGTGCTCGCCTTCCGCGCCGCTCTGCCCGCCGCCGAACAGTCGCTCGCCGGCGACGTGTTGCGCGAACTGCGGATGCGCAAGTCGGCCGCCGAGGTGGAGGCGCTGCGCCGGGCCGGCGCGGCGATCGACCGGGTGCACGCGCGCGTGGGCGACTGGCTCCGGGCGGGCCGCACCGAGCGCGAGGTCGGCGCGGACATCGCCGAAGCGATCATCGCCGAGGGCCACGTGCGGGTGGACTTCGTGATCGTCGGCTCCGGCCCCAACGCCGCGAGCCCGCACCACGAACTCTCCGACCGGGTGATCGAGACCGGCGACGTGGTCGTCGTCGACATCGGCGGCACCACCGCCGACGGCTACTGCTCGGACGAGACGCGTACCTACAGCGTCGGCGAACCGCCCGCCGAGTTCCGCCGCTACTACGACGTGCTCGAGCGCGCCCAGGCCGCCCAACTCGCGGCGGTCCGGCCCGGGTTGACCTGCGAGCAACTCGACGCGGTCGGTCGCGACATCATCACCGAGGCGGGCTACGGCGAGTACTTCATCCACCGCACCGGTCACGGCATCGGCATGGAGAGCCACGAGGACCCGTACATCGTCCAGGGCAACACGTTGCCCCTGGAGCCGGGCATGGCCTTTTCGATCGAGCCCGGCATCTACCTGCCCGGTGCGCACGGCGCACGCATCGAGGACATCGTGGTCTGCGGCGAGAGCGGCGCCGACCCGATGAACGTGCGTCCGCACGGGTTGGCCGTGCTGTAGGGCTGTTCGTGGTGGCACCGGCCGCGGCCCGCCGCGCGCGAACCCGGATCCGGCCGCGGCCGGCCGGCGTTCGGGGCGCGGGCCGCGTCGGTGTCGGACGCGGGCGGGGGTGGCGCCGTACGATCGTGCGCAACGGCCGGGGGGGCGAACCCCACCCGGTCCGCCGCCGGCCACCGCCGGATCCGGCCACATCCGGACCGCACGGAAGGACGTCCCATGGCCCTGACGCGCACTCTGCCCACCGACGAGTCCCGTGCCCTGCTCGACCTCACCCGGGAGATCACCGCCCGCGAGATCGCCCCTCGGGCCGCCGCCGACGAGGCCGCCGGACGCTTCCCGCGCGAGGTGTTCGCGACCCTGGGCGCCGCCGGGTTGTTGTCGCTGCCGTACGCCGAGGAATACGGCGGCGGCGACCAGCCGTACGAGGTCTATCTCCAAGTGCTCGAGGAACTCGCCGCCGGCTGGCTGGCGGTCGGCCTCGGGGTGTCGGTGCACACGCTGGCGTGTCACCCGCTCGCGACCTTCGGTACGCCGGAGCAACGGGCCACGCACCTGCCCGCGATGTTGTCCGGCGACCTGCTCGGCGCGTACTGCCTGTCCGAGCCGCACTCGGGCTCGGACGCCGCGGCGCTGAACACCAAGGCACTGGCCGCGACCGACGGGTACGTGCTCACCGGGACCAAGGCGTGGATCACGCACGGCGGGGTGGCCGACTTCTATACCGTGCTCGCCCGTACCTCGCCCGACGGCTCGCGCGGGATCAGCGCGTTCCTGGTCGACGCCGACACACCGGGCCTGTCCGCCGCCGCGCCCGAGCACAAGATGGGAATGCGGTCCTCGCCCACCGCGCAGATCCACCTCGACGGCGCCCGGGTCGCGGCGGAACGGCGGATCGGCGCCGAGGGCCAGGGTTTCCCGATCGCGCTGGCCGCGCTCGACTGCGGCCGATTGGGCATCGCCGCGTGTGCCACCGGCGTTGCCCAGGCCGCGTTGGACCTGGCGAGCGACTACGCCAAGAACCGCTCGCAGTTCGGCGGTCCGATCGCCGACAAGCAGGGCATCCGCTTCATGCTCGCCGACATGGCCACCGCGATCGAGGCGGGCCGCGCGCTGTACCTGTCCGCCGCGCGACTGCGCGACGCGGGCCTGCCGTTCGGCCGCCAGGCGGCGATGGCCAAACTCTTCTGCACGGACGCCGCGATGCGGGTGACGGTCGACGCGGTGCAGGTCCTGGGCGGCTACGGGTACACCACCGACTTCCCGGCGGAGCGATACCTGCGCGAGGCCAAGTGCCTGCAGATCGTCGAGGGCACGAATCAGATCCAACGCATGGTCATCGCCCGGGACTTGCTGCTGAACGGATGATCCGGGGGCGCCGGCCGGCGGGCGGCCCGGGGCCGGGGTGGGTCGGCGCCGGGGAGCGGGCTGCTCGGCGCGGGGCGGATTGTGGCCTTTCGGATCGGGCGGCGGGGGTCGGGTACGGTTGCGTGATCCGGGGGATCGCGCTTCGCATCCGAAGCCGCGCGAGTCGAGGACGAGGAGGCGGCGGGCGTGACGACGGAGCGTACCCCGGGGGCCTCGGCCGAGGACGGCCTGAGCACGGACGAGGCGATTCGGGCCATGTTGCTGCTGATGCCGAGGGTGGCGGCCCGGCTCAAGCGCACCCGGATCCCCGAGCGGTTGCAGTCGATGAACCTGGCCCCGCGACACCTGTCGCTGCTGGCCTACCTGCTCTTCGACGGCCCGATGTCGGTCAACCACCTGGCCGCGCGGCTCGAGGTGGCCCCGACCACGGTCAGCCTGATGGTCAGCGACCTCGGCCGACAGGGCGTCCTGGAGCGGCACACCGACCCGAACGACCGGCGCCGGTCGATCGTGGCGATCACCGAGGACCCGCAGACCCGGACCGCGATCGAGAGCTGGCTGGCGAACGGCGCCGACGCCTGGCGTCGCGCGTTCGACCCGCTCTCACCCGAGGATCGGGCGATGTTCGTGCGGACGATGGGCGCCTACGAGGGCGGGGCCGTCGGCGACGGGGAGTGAGCGGTGCGGTCGACCGGCTTCCCACGCGGCGCGGGAGGGCAGGCGGCCCACGTGCGCATGCGGTCGGCTTCGAAGGCGGTCGGATCGATGCCCGGGCCCGGAGCGGACCCGGTGGCTCACAACGTGTGCGAGAACGGCTGGGCCCGCCAGTCCAGGCCCGCCGGCAACACCGTGACCGCGGGCCGCGGCAGCGGCTCGGGCGTCGCGGAGCCGGCCCGGTCGAGCGAGTCCCCGAACACCGCGCCCGAGCCCGGGCACGAACGTATCCCGAACGGATCCCGCGCACTGGGGCACACCGCGTGATCCGGCACCGTCGCCCCGTCGGCGGCCACGTCCACGACCAGCACGACCGCACACTCCGGGCATGCCCGACGCGCGGTCGCGGCGCCGGACGGGTCCCCGTCCGGCTCGAACTCGAACGCGTCGTCGAAGTCCGTGATCGGACCGCGCGCCCCCTTACCCGCGGGCACGTCTACGGCGATACTCATGGGGCTCCCCCTGTCGCCACAGCGCCGCGGTGACGGCGCGCTCCGCCGACGATAGTGCGCCCGACCGGAACGTTGCAGTACTCATCCGAGCCCAATTCGCGCGACGCGCGAAACGGATGGCATCGCCACCGGCCGAGTCGGCGCGCCGTACCGCGCCCGCGCCCCGGTCGGCTCGCGCCGAACACGCTCACACCCGCGTGCCGTCCGCGGCCTCCGCCCCCGCCACGGGCTCGAACTCGACCGCCCGGCGCAACTGCTCCAGCCGATAGGGAATCGGCTCCCATCCCGGCCGCCCGGCCATGTCCACGTTCAACTGCACCACCGTGCGCGTATAGGCGCGGGCGAGCCCGCGCGGCATCAGCGGCATCCCGACCGGTCGGCGCCGGGAGTTCCCGTCCCGATCCGGCACCCCGGCGTGGTTGCCCCGTACCGACACCCACACCGCGGCCACCGACCCCTGTACGTGCCGCACCAGTTCCTCGCGTACGTCCAACCAGCGTGCCAACGCCGCGCGGGTGGGGCCGGAGAGCGGCAACACCTCGGTCACCGCCGGGTTGACCGAGCGCGCCTGCGGGCGCCGCACGATGCGCACCGTGCGCTCGTCGGGCGCCAGGTCGGTCAACCGCAGCGCGCACAACTCGCCCGCCCGGGCGCCGGTGTCCAGAACGACGCCGATCAGCGCGAACAGCCGGACCCGGCCCGCGTCGGCGCCGGAGCGATCGGCGTGCGCGGTCAGCCAGTCCAGCAGCAACGAGCGCTGCCGGGCGCCCACCGGCGGCTTGAGGTCGGGCATCGCGGGGCGTTCGGGCAAGGCGATCGGCACCGATCCGGCCCGGGCCAGGATCTCCAGACAGTCCATCCGCACCCGAATGCTCGCCGTCGTCGAGACGCCGTCGCCGGCCACCGTGCGGGTGCGCAACCGGCCGCTGCCCGCCAACTCCAGATAGCGCCGCATCGGATCGGCGGACAGCAGTGCCGCGAGCGAGGCGCGCGCCTCGGGCGGGAAACCCTCCTGGACCAGCGCCCGACGCAACTCGCCCACCACCCACCGCAGTTGCCGAGCCCGGGCGGCGGAGGTGTCGGCCCGCGCGGTGACCCGAAGCAGGGCACGGTCGAGCTGATCGAGCGCGGGAGCACGGTCCTGGTCGGCCATGGGGGCACTGTAACCACGGCCACCGACGATCAACCCCGATCGCCAACCGCACCGGTGCCCGCGCCGCGCCCCGCCGCCCGCCGGGCCGCCGAAGGTCCCCGAACCGCCCGCACGGCGCCACGCGCGGTCGCCATGCCATAGGTTCATCGTGTGGAGGACCTCGACCGACAGATCGTCAAACTGCTCCTGCTCGACGGGCGGATGAGCTACACCGACCTGGGCAAGGCCACCGGCCTGTCCACCTCGGCCGCACACCAGCGTGTGCGCCGACTCGAACAACGCGGGGTCATCCGCGGCTACGCCGCCGTGGTCGACACCGAGGCCATCGGGCTGCCGTTGACCGCGTTCATCTCGGTCAAGCCGATCGACCCCAGCGCCCCGGACGACGCTCCCGAGCGCCTGGCGGACCTCGAGGAGCTGGAGGCGTGCCACAGCGTGGCGGGCGACGAGAGCTACATCCTCAAGGTCCGCGTCGCCACCCCCGGCGACCTGGAGACGCTGCTGGCCCGGATCCGGCTCCAGGCGGGCGTGTCCACCCGTACGACGGTGGTGTTGTCGACGCCCTACGAGGCCCGCGCGCCCCGATTCTGAGCGGATCCGCCCGCGCCGAACCCGAATCAACCGCCCGAGCGATCGCCGGCGGACCGCCCGCGCCGATCCGGGGGAGCGCGCGGGGGCGGCCGTCGACGAAGCAGCCCGGACCCGAGCGGGTGTGCGCGGCGCGGGTCACACGCCCGAAGGGGTGACCTCCGGCTCGGGGTTCGATCCGGGCGGGCCACACTGGTGCCCATGACCACGCTCCTCCTGCGCAACGGCGCCGTGCACAGTCCGGCCGATCCCTTCGCGACCGCCATGGTCGTCGAGAACGACACCATCGCCTGGATCGGCGCCGAGGGGGCCGCCGCGGCCCATGTCGACGCCGTCGACGCGGTGCTCGATCTCGCGGGCGCCCTGGTCACCCCCGCGTTCGTGGACGCGCACGTGCACGCCACCGCGACCGGCCTCGTGTTGACCGGCCTGGACCTGACCGGCGCGCCCTCGTTGACGTACGCGCTCTCGGCGCTGGAGGACCACGCCAAGCGGCGCGGCCTGTACGGAGCCGGCCACGTGCTGCTCGGGCACGGCTGGGACGACAGCGCGTGGCCCGAGGGACGGCCGCCCACCCCGGCCGAGTTGGACCGGGCCACCGGCGGCGCCACCGTCTACCTCTCCCGGATCGACGTGCACTCCGCGGCGTGCTCGCCCGCGTTGCTCGCGCTGGTCCCGGGCGAGCACGGCGACGCGCCCCTGGCGGGCACCGTGCACCACGTCGCGCGGGCCGCCGCGAACGCCGCGCTGACCGCGGCCGATCGAGTCGCCGCGCAGCGGGTCGCGCGGGCCCGGGCTGCGGCGCTGGGCATCGGCACGCTGCACGAGTGCGGCGGGCCGGAGATCGCCGGCGAGGCCGACTTCCGGGCGCTGCTGGCCCTGGCCCGGGACGAGGCCGGCCCGGACGTGGTCGGCTACTGGGGCGCGCTCGCCGCCGACGCCGAGCACGCCCGCACGCTGCGCGCCGACCTGGGCGCGCACGGACTGGGCGGCGACCTGTTCATCGACGGCTCGCTCGGCTCGCACACCGCGTGCCTGCACGCGCCCTACTCCGACGACCCCGGCGCCGGCACCGGCCTGACCCACCTGGCGGCCGAGCAGGTCGCCGAGCACCTCGCCGCGTGCACCCAAGCGGGCATCCAGGCCGGCTTCCACGCGATCGGCGACGCCGCGATCGGCGCGGTCACCGCCGCCGCCCGCGCGCTGATCCAGGGCCCGCACGGCGCGGCCTTCCGCGCGCTGCGACACCGCGTCGAACACGCCGAACTGCTCGACGCCGAAGCCGTCGCGGCCTTCGCCGAACTGGGCCTGACCGCCTCCGTACAGCCCGCCTTCGACGCCGCGTGGGGCGGCCCGGACGGCATGTACGTCCGCCGCCTGGGCGCCGAACGCGCCGCGCTGATGAACCCGTTGGCCGCACTGAGCGCCGCCGGTGTACCGCTCGCGTTCGGGTCGGACGCGCCGGTGACCCCGCTCGACCCGTGGGGCACGGTGCGCGCCGCCGCCTTCCACCGCACCCCGGAGCAACGCATCAGCGTGCGCGCCGCGTTCGCCGCGCACACCCGAGGCGGCCACCGCGCGGTCGGCCGGGACGACGCCGGCGTCCTGGTGCCCGGCGCACCCGCCACCTACGCGGTGTGGGACACCACCGAACTGGTCGTGCAGGCACCGGACAGCCGGCTCTCCGGCTGGTCCACCGACCCGCGCTCGGGCACCCCGGGGCTGCCCGACCTGGCCCCCGACCTGCCGTTGCCGCGCTGCCTGCGGACGGCGGTGCGAGGCACCGCGGTGTACACGGCCGAGGGAGCTCTCGACCAGGCGTGAGCACGATCGCGGACGCCGACCCCGGAGCGGCCCCGGGGTCCGTCCCGGGACCCGCCCTAACCGGCCGGGGCCGGCTCCGGCGTCCCGTGCCGGCCCGGCCCGGCCGATCCCGCCGCCCCCGCCGCGCCGGGCCCGGCCTCGGCCGCCCGCGGTCGCTCCGGGACGGTCAGCAGGGGCAGGAAGACCTGCACCAGCGGCCCGATCGCCAGCGCGTACACCACGGTGCCCAGGCCGATCGACCCGCCCAGTACGAAGCCCACCGCCAGCACCGTGACCTCGATGCCGGTCCGGACCAGCCGCACCGAGCGGCCGGTCCGCCGCACCAGCCCGGTCATCAGGCCGTCCCGGGGCCCCGGGCCCAGTCGCGCGCCGATGTAGGCGCCGCCGGCCACCGCGTTCAGGACCACCCCGAAGACCAGGAAGGCCGCTCGCCAACCCAACGCTTCCGGCGTGGGCAGCCACCGCAGCGACGCGTCCACCGCGATGCCGATCACGAACACGTTGCTCACCGTGCCCAGGCCCGGGCGCTGCCGCATCGGCCACCACAGCAGCAGTACCGCGGCGCCGACCACGATCGTCACCACGCCGAAACTCCATCCGGTGCGCTCCGCGAGGCCCTGATGGAACACGTCCCACGGATCCAGGCCCAACTCGGCCCGGATCATCAACGCCATGCTGAACCCGTAGAGCGTGAGCCCCGCATACAACTGGACCAAGCGCCGGACCCACGACCAAGCCACCGTGCACCTCGTTCTTTACCGGACTGCCGAAAAAGAGCCAACGGTGGAAGAATCGTCGACACCGGATCACAGATCCATAGCCAATTCCACAGGAGTGGACTGATGAGCGCGCCTCACCTGACCGTCAGCAGCACCCGCCTCGCCGACCTCCTGCACCCCTGGACCACCACGACCCAGTCCGCGGCGCGCACCGGGCCGGCGTACCGCACGCTGGCCGATCGCATCCGCGCGCTGCTCCTGGACGGTCGGATCCCGCTGACCGCGCGCCTGCCCGCCGAGCGCGGCCTCGCCGACCGACTCGGCATCAGCCGCACCACGGTCGCCGCCGCGTACGAACTCCTGCGCACCGACGGCTACCTGACCAGCCGGCGCGGCTCCGGCAGTTGGACCACCCTGCCCGGCACGCACACCGAGATCCCCACCAAGGGATTGAGCCCGAGCACCACCACCGGCGTGATCGACCTCGGCGTCGCCGCCCTGCCCGGCCCCGGCCGGGCCCTGCACCAGGCGGTCGCCGACGCCACCGACTCGCTGCCCACCTACACCACCGGCCACGGCTACCTGCCCGGCGGCCTGCCGGTCCTGCGCGACACGCTGGCCCAGCGCTACACCCGGCGCGGCGTACCCACCACGCCCGACCAGATCCTGGTCACCCCCGGCGCGCTCGCCGCGGTCACCCTGGTCCTGCGCACGCTGGCCGGCCCCGGCGACCGGGTCGCGGTGGAATCGCCCACGTACGCCAACGTGCTGGACGCCATCCGGCAGGCCGGGAACCGGCTGGTCCCGGTGCCGATGACGGACACCGGGTGGGACCCGGAGACCTGGCGCGACACGCTGCGCACCGCCGCGCCCCGACTGGCCTACCTGATCCCGGACTACCAGAACCCGACCGGCCACCTCGCCGACGCGGGCATCCGACGCACCCTGGTGGACCTGGCGCGCAACACCGGGACCACGCTGATCGTCGACGAGACGTGCTTCGACCTGGCCCTGGACATCGACCCGAGCGACCGGCCGCTGCCGATGGCCGCGTTCGACCGGACCAACAACGTGGTCACCATCGGCTCGACGTCGAAGACCTTCTGGGGCGGGTTGCGGATCGGCTGGATCCGGGCCACCCCGGACCTGGTCCGGCGGATCGCGGCCACCCGCGCGTCCTTCGACGTCGGCGCGCCGGTGCTGGACCAACTGGTCACCCACCACCTGATCACCGACCACGAGGACACCATCCTGGAGAGCCGGCTGCCCGCGCTGCGCACCGCCCGAGGCGCCCTCGCCGACGCGCTCACCGACCGCCTGCCGAACTGGACCTTCGCGATGCCGGTGGGCGGGCTGTCGTTGTGGGTGCGCACCGAGGGGACGTCCAGCCTGTCCCTGACCGAGGCGGCGGCGCGCCACGGCGTGCGGATCGCGGCGGGCACCCACTTCGGCACCGACGGCACCTTCGAGCACCACGTGCGACTGCCGTACGCGCACGATCCGGCGACGCTGACCGAGGCGATCCGCCGGCTTGCCACGGCGGTGGGGGAGACCGAGCGCAGCCGACCCGGCGCCTACGCGGGCTTCTCCGGAGCACCCTGCGTGGCCTGAACCGAGGTGCCGGCGGTGACCGGATGCACCGATGTGGGTGAACGTAAGCCGGGGTCTCGCTCGCGCGTCGGGCCCCGACCCGTGTACAACAACCCGGGAAGCCCGCAACGCGCGACACGCCGACGTCCCCGCCGCCCCGACACCGGCCGGGAACGGGCCGGCACCGGCTCACGATCGGGTCGGGTCCGGATCGCGATCGGGGGCGCGACGCACGTGCGCAAGGGGTGCGGAAGCCGCGAGGAGACCCATTAGGGGAACGATTGCGCCACCTGGTGGGCGCACACCACCCACACCAGTGGCGCACCACCCCGGGTCCTGACCTGCACCGATACCGCATCCGTGCAGGTCAGTGCGATGTTGACACCGCGCCCGCATCGCCCAGTACGTTCGACCCGGTCCACCGCAGGACGACCGGCAGGAGAACACCCTCCCCGAGCACGCGCACGCCTCCGGGCCACAGGTGGCACAGCCACCGGGCGCCAGGTCCGGAACCGACGTGACACGTGCCCGGGAGGCCGCCCCACGCGGCCACGAACGGCAGAGCGGCACCCGTGCAGCCGCCCCGCCGGACGCGAGCACACCCCGCGCCGGAAGGTGAGACCGCGGCAGAGCCCGGTCGCCCAGTAGACAACGACCACCGCGACCGACAGCCAGCCGGTCCGGGGCCGGCCCGAAGGGCGACCGAGCTCCCGCTGCCCCCACCGCACTGTCGAGAACGATCCGAAACCGCTCACCCACCTCGAACGTTGTAACGTCACTGCATCACCCGACCGGCGCAACTCCGTGCCGAAGCCGGCAACAGTGATCAGCGACGACCCAGCGAGGGGGCCCCACGGTGCCGCAGCTCGACAGCGCCACAGTGCCCGAGGGCGCCCCGCCCCCGGTCTCGGCGCCCGCCCGCAGGCGGCGTTTCCGACGCACCCGGGCCACCGCCGTGAGCATCTACCGCAAGCCCGCCCGCCCGGCCTACGCGCTGATCAGCGGCCTGCTGCTGGCGCTCGCGTTCCCGCCGTACGACATCTGGCCGCTGAGCGTGCTCGCGGTCGCCGTGCTCACCGTCGCGGTGCACGGGCAACGCACCCGCACCGGCTTCGGCTACGGCCTGCTGTTCGGCCTGCCGTTCATGTTGTGGCTGCTCAAGTGGCTGCGCGTGGTCGGGCCGGACGCGTGGATCGTGCTGTCGGTGGTGCAGGCGCTGTACATCGCCGCGTTGGCCGCCGCGCTCACCCTGATCGGCCGACTGCGGTTGTGGCCGCTGTGGACCGCGTGCCTGTGGGTCGCGGAGGAACTGGTGCGCGACCGCGTCCCGTTCGGCGGCTTCCCCTGGGGTCGACTGGCCTTCGCCAACACCGCGACGCCGTTCACCCCGATCGCCGCGCTCGCCGGCGCACCCGGGGTGACCTTCGCCGTCGCGCTCACCGGCGCCCTGCTCGGCTGGGCCGGGCTGCGCCTGTACGCCCGATACACCGCGTCCGCGGACGAGATCGCCGAGTCGGGCCCCGAGGTCGCGCGTACGCCGCGTGCCGCCGTGCCGCTTGCCCTGGGCGCCATCGGCCTGGCGATCGCCATCCCCGCGAGCGCCTACGCGGTGCCCATCCCCACCGAGGGCGACGCCGCGGGCCCGGACAGCGCGACCATCGCGGTGATCCAGGGCAACGTCCCGCGCACCGGCCTGGACTTCCTCGGCCAGCGGCGCGCGGTCCTGGACAACCACGTCCGCGAGACCCACAAGCTCGCCGCCGACGTGCGCGCGGGCAAGGTCAGGAAGCCCGAACTGGTGATCTGGCCGGAGAACTCCTCGGACCTGAACCCGTTCGAGGAGCGCGACGCGTACGTGGCGATCGACGGTGCGGTCAAGGACATCGGCGTCCCCGTGCTCACCGGCGTCCTGGTCGCCGGCCCCGACGCCACACACATCCAGAACCAGGGCATCGTGTGGGACCCGGTCACCGGACCCGGCGCCTCCTACACCAAGCGCCACCCGGTGCCGTTCGGCGAGTACATCCCGATGCGCGAACTGCTCACCAAGTTCATCAGCCGGCTCGAACGCGTCCCGCGCGACTTCTACCCCGGCAAGACCGTCGGCGTCATGCAACTGGGCCCGGCCCGGATCGGCGACGTGATCTGCTTCGAGATCGCCTACGACAACGTCACCCGCGAGGCGGTCACGCACGGTGGCCGGGTGCTGGTCGTGCAGACCAACAACGCCACCTACGGCCGCAGCGGCCAGCCCGAGCAGCAACTCGCGATGTCCAGGCTGCGCGCGATCGAGCACGGCCGCGCGGTGCTCATCGCGGCCACCTCCGGGATCAGCGCGATCGTCATGCCGGATGGAAAAGTGGTCGAACGCACCCGCGAATTCACCGCCGACACGCTGGTCATGGACGTGCCGCTGCGCGACGACCGCACGCCGGCCACCCGACTCGGTTCGGCTCCCGAGTGGATCCTGGCTATCGTCGGTCTTCTCGCCTGCGCGTACGGCATCCTCCGCCGTCGGCGCCAGGCCCGGACAGTCAACACCCCCGGCATCCAGCCGACCACAGCCGACGCCGGCGTCGACACCCTCGCCGACGCCAACGCCATCAAGGAGATGATGTGACCGACAGCGAGCAGACCAGCTTCGCCGACCTCGGCAAGGTGCTCGTCATCATCCCCACCTACAACGAATCGGAGAACATCGAGCCGATCGTCTCCCGCCTGCGGGCCGCCGTGCCCGACGTCGACGTGCTGATCGCCGACGACAACAGCCCCGACGGCACCGGCGACATCGCGGACACCCTCGCCGAGCACGACCCGCACGTCCAGGTCATGCACCGGGCCGGCAAGGAGGGTCTGGGCGCCGCCTATATCGCGGGCTTCCGCTGGGGCATCGACCGCGGTTACGACATCCTGGTGGAGATGGACGCCGACGGTTCGCACCAGCCCGAACAACTCCCGCGCCTGCTCGAAGCGGTACGGGACGCGGACCTGGTGCTCGGTTCGCGCTGGGTCCCCGGCGGCGGCGCGGTCAACTGGCCCGGACACCGCAAGCTCATCTCCAGGGGCGGCAGCACCTACTCGCGCCTGATGCTCGGCGTCGACATCCACGACGTCACCGGCGGCTTCCGGGCGTTCCGCAAGGACACCCTGCTCGGCATCGGTCTGGACGAGGTCGCCTCCCAGGGCTACTGCTTCCAGGTGGACCTGGCCTGGCGGGCGATCCGCAAGGGCTACCGCGTCCTGGAGGTGCCGATCACGTTCATCGAACGCGAGCGCGGCAACAGCAAGATGAGCAACTCGATCGTCGCCGAGGCGCTGTGGCGGGTCACCGCGTGGGGCGTCGGCCGTCGGGTCGGCAAGTACCCCGACGAAGCCACCCCGGAGGCGGCGGCAGGCATCGAGGGCGGCGCCGAGGGCGCGAGCAGGGTCGACAGCGCGCGCGAGGGCCACGACGCGCCGGGCACCGGAGCCACCGACACCGCGGGAGCCACCGGAGCGGTCGATACCGCCGAATCCGCCGGATCTCCCGACACCGCCGAGGCCGCCGACACCTCGAGCACTACCGGCACCACCGGTACCACCTCGCCGAGGAAGTGATCGCGTGAGCACCCCGCTGCGCCGAGCGGCCACGCTCCTGCCGATCGTCGCCCTGCCACTGGCCGAGATCTACGTGATCAGTCTGGTCGGCAGCGAGATCGGCGCGGGCCGGACGTTCCTGCTGATCCTGGCCGGCGTCGCGCTGGGCTCACTGGTGATCCGCTACGAGGGCCGCCGGGTGCTGACCCGGCTGCGCGAGCTCGGTGAACAGGCCCAGCGCCAGAGCCAGAGCGACCCGACCGTGCTCGCGGCCCAGGGCAAGGAGGCGACCAAGGCCGCCGCCGACGCGGGCGTGGTCATCCTCGGCGGCATCCTGCTGATCATCCCCGGGTTCATCACCGACGCACTGGGCCTGCTGTGTGTGCTGCCGTTCACCCGGCCGCTGATCCGGCGCCTGATCGGCACAGTGGTGGCCGCGAAGGTGGCCAACAGTCCGAGGTTCTCGGGCGCGGTGCGGGACGCCCGGATCCACCGCCCGGACGGCAAGATCGTGCGCGGCGAGGTGATCGATCCGGACGAGCGCCGCGACGACGACCCGCCGGCGCCGCCGCGCGAACTGCCCTGAGGCTTCGGGGCCCCGCGACCTCGAGGGCGGCGTTCGCAGACAGCACGACGCCCGGGGCGCCACGATCGTGAGATCGTCGGCGCCCCGGGCGTCGGTGCCACCTGTCGACGGGATCCGCACGCGCCCGGAGCGGGCTCGCGCGGTGCTCGCTCAGGCGCTCTTGCGGTTGTTGCGCGGATCGTGGTGGAGATTGATCCCACCCGACCGCAGTACGGCGAGGCGCTCGGCGAGGACCTCTTCCAGCTCTTCCCGGGTACGCCGCTCCATGAGCATGTCCCAGTGCGTACGCGTGGCCTTGTTCTTCTTCTCCTCCGGCGGCGCGCCATCCACCAACTGCGCGATGGCACCGCAGCTGCGGCACTCCCACGTCGAAGGGATCTCCGCCTCGACGGAGAACGGCATCTCGAAGCGGTGCCCCCGGGGGCAGTCGTATTCCACGGTGCGACGCGGCGCCAGATCGATACCGCGATCGGTCTCGTAGCTGGTGGCGCCAAGGCGTGTGCCGCGGAGAGCTCGCTCACTCATGAATCGTGCCTCCTGGCTTGTCAACCCACATCGACAGGTCTTGCTGTCTCGTCCGATTGCAGAACGCGTGACGGGCCCCGAAGATTCCCGACCGAGGGGGCGGAGGGGGCGATCGGGGGCCGTGACGGTGAGTAGCTACCCGAAAACGGATGATTCACCACATCGACGGTGGAAAGTGACATAAAACTCGCCTGAACGGCCCGGGGTCGCCGAGGGTACGCCTGCCCGGAACGCGCGCCGCCACGCACAGCGAATGCGCGCCGACCCGAGCGGCCCGGTGTGGGGCGACCGCGCCCGGTGCGGGTGGTAGGGGTGTGGCGGGTGGTTTCGCCGACCGGGGTCGTGGTGGGCCTCAACGATCGCGGATCTCGGCCCAGACGATCTTCCCGGTGTCGGTGGGACGCACGCCCCAGTCGGTGGTCAGGCCGGCCACGATGCACAACCCCCGGTGCCGCTCGTCGTGGCCGGGAGAGGCGATCTCCTTGGGCAGTCGGCCGTCGTGGTCGACCACCTCGACGATCAGCCGGCCCGGGTGGTGCCGGAGCCTGAGCTCCATCGGGGTGCGGGCGTGCTCGGCGGCGTTGGAGACGAGTTCGGTGACCACCGAGCAGGTGGTGTCGCTGTGCTCGGCCAGCTCCCAGCGGCCCAGCGTGGCGCGGACGAAGTCGCGGGCCTCGCGCGCGGAGCGCGGCGTGGGCGGCAGGTCGAGGCCGGCGGTGCGCTCGACGCTGTGTCGGGCACGGACCAGCAGCAGCGCGACGTCGTCGGGTTCCTGGCCGGTGAGCATGGTCTTGGCGAGCAGGTCGGCGACGTCGGCGACGTTGTAGGCGCCGCCGGTGGTGCTGTCGATGTGCTTGGTGAGTTCCTGCAGGCGGTCGGTGAGCGAGGCGTCGTGCGATTCGACCAGGCCGTCGGTGTACAGGAGCAGTTGGTCGCCGGTGTCGAAGCCGACCACCGCGTCCTCGAACGCGGTGCCGTCCAGGCCGAGCGGTACGCCCAGGTCGTCCTCCAGGAGTTCGACCTTGCCGTCGGCGCCGATCAGGGCCGGTGGCAGGTGGCCGGCGTTGGACCAGTGGATGGTGGCGTCGCCGGGGTCGTAGACGGCGTACACGCACGTGATGATCTGGTCCTCGCCGCCGAGCCCGGTCACCAGCCGGTTGAGATGCCGCATGACCTGCGCGGGCGGCAGGTCCATCACCGAGTACGCCCGTACCGCGGCCCGGAGTTGGCCCATCACGGCGGCGGCCTGCAGACCTCGACCCATCACGTCGCCGACCACCAGGGCGATTCGGCCGGCGGACAGCGGGATCACGTCGAACCAGTCGCCGCCCACCTGTTGGCCCTTGGCGCCGGGCAGGTAGCGGAAGGCGATGTTGAGTTCGTCCAGGTCGGGCGGGACCTGCGGGAGCAGGCTGCGCTGGAGTTCGACGGCGGTGTCGCGCACGCTGCGGAACAGCCGGGCGTTCTCGATCGCGGTGGCCGCCTGCGCGGCGATGCCCAGGGCGAGTTGTTCGTCGCGTTCGGTGAACACGTCGGCCCGGGTATGGCAGAAGGAGAAGGCGCCCAGGTCCTCGCCGGTCGCGGTGGTGACCGGGATGGTCAGCAGGCTGCGTACGGGGGGCTGTCCGTCGGGGCTCACCCGGTAGGGCAACAGGTGTGTGGCGGCGGGGTCTTCGGTGAGGTCGCCGCGGCGCACGGTGGCCGGCGGGGCGGCGGTGGTCTGCGGTCGGCTGCGCGCGGCGAGGGAGGGTCGCGGTCGGGGCAGGCGGTCGATCAGCGTGGGGTCGGGGCTGGTGACGGCGTAGCGGGTGTCCGCGACGCCGCCGGTGTCGTAGTCGATGTAGCGGAAGATGCCGTGCTCGGCGGCGATCACCGAGGTGGCGGCGTCGGTGGCGGCTTGCACGAGGCGTTCGAGATTGAGCTCGCGGGTGAGTTTCTGGCCGACGCGGTAGAGCGTCTCGACGATCCGGGTCTCCTGGTCGAGTCGACGCTGTTTGTGGGCGAGTTGCTCCTGCTGCGAGCGGACCCGGTCGCGGGCGTCCTCGGCGACCAGGGCCTGTTGCGCGGTGGTGCCCTCGTGGGCGGCCAGGAGTTGTTCCAGGGCGTCCAGGCGGGCGGCGGCGACGTGCGTGGTGGGGGTGGGCCGGCCGGGGCCGCCGGCGAACAGGGGCGCGGTGTTGAGCGGGAGCAGGGCCAGGCGGGTGGACACCGCGACGGTGCGGAAGAGTTCGGCGATCCGGGCCGGAACGTGGACGCGGGTGAACATCAGCACGGTGAACAGTTCGCCGTCGGGGAGCTTGCCGGCGTAGCCGACCACGGATTTTATCCCGCTCGCCCGGATGAACTCCTTGTCCGGGACGGCGCTGCTGGTGAGCGCGTCCGGGATGTGGTGGATGTCGTGCCGGTCCCACTCGTTGTCGGTGGGCAGCGGCCCGGCCACGATCTCCTCGGCGGTGACCCCGAGTTGCTCGAGCATGGCGCTGATCATCGGCGCCCGGCGGACCGCCTCGGCGCTGGGGAAGGCGACCACTTGGTGGTGCCGCGAGCGGGTGCGGTCACGCCAGTCCGGGTGGTCGCCGGTGGTGGCCAGCAGGGTCAGGCAGCGCAGGTCGGGGTGCGGCGTGAGGCCGGGCTGCCGGCGCAGCGCGCACTGTTCCAGGTCGGGGGTGAGGTTGCGCCAGGGCATGGTCTGGAACAGGCGGGCGAGGACGAGTTGGGGTTGCCCGGTGAGCGGGTCGCGGAAGGTGGTGCGCAGGTGTCGCACGATCGCGCGGGCCGCGTCCTCGGTGGTGGCCGAATCGGCGGTGACCTGGCGCAGTTCGGAGCTGCACACGACCATGTCGCTGACGGTGAAGTTGGCGAGGTCGAACACTGGGCGTCCACGTCCTCCGTGGGGGTGCGGGCCCCCATCATGGCGCGAGGGTGCGGGCGGAGTGGTGCGTTTTGGGTATTTGGTGGTGACGTGACCATGCGTCGAGGCCCCCCGAGCGCGGCTGCTCGGGGGGCCTTCGCGAGGATGGACGCCGGGTCGGCGCGAGTCGGCGCGGGCCGGCGCGGTGCCGCGCCCGGGGTCAGCCGGTGGGCTCGGGCTCGCGTTCGGGGGCCTTGGCGAGCGAGATCGCGGGCGCGTCGACGGGCAGGGTGTCGGTGTGCCGGGGGAGCAGGGCGAGCAGGCGCTCGCGCTCGGCCTCGGGGGTGTCCTCCTCCAGCGGGTCGGGGGTGTGCGGGATCTGGATGCGCACCACGGGGCCGTTGCCGATCCGGATGTAGCCGCGGCCGGGGGGCATGCTCTCGCCGCCGGAGACGCCGGGGGCGGCGCCCAGGACGGTGTACGTGGTCTCCGGGTCCAGCGGGCCCAGCACGACGCGGGTGTGCGTGTCGGCGATCAGCGCGGGGCGCAGTCGGTCCAGGTGGGTGGGCCGGGCGCTGGTGATCACCCCGACGTGTGCGGCGCGGCCCAGGCGCAGCGGGAGGTCGAGCAGTTCCTGCGGGTCGGTGCTGCCCTGTCCGGCGGCGAGATCGCTGAGTTCGGTGATCTCGTCGAGGATCAGCCACAGCGGTCGGCGCGCGTTGTCCGGTACCGCGGTGCCGTATTGCTTGGCGTGGGTGACGGCGGCGATCCGGCGTTCGGTCTCGTGCCGCAGCCAGGTCAGCATCTCCAGCGCGCCGTGGTAGCCGGTCTCGATCCGCAGGATGTTGCGGCGACCGGCCAGGCAGGCGTAGTCGCCGGAGCCGCTGCCGTCGATGATCACGATGTCGCCGTCGCGGGCGGCCTGGAGGGCGATGGTGCGCAGCAGGTTGGACTTGCCCGCGCCGGGGGCGGCGACGGCGAGCAGGTGCGGGTCGGTGCTGCGGTGGCCGGTGCGCCAGATGACCGGCGGGAGTTGCCGGATGGTGTCGTCCACGCGGATCGGGACGCGGCGGTTGGTGCTGCCGGCGTCGGTGACGCCGAGCAGGATCTCGCTCGGCGCGGTGATGAAGTGTTGCGCGGGCACGGCCGAGGGCAGCGGGGGCAGCGCGGCGACGGTGAGGTGGTTGTTCTCGGTGTCCCAGTCGTAGAGGTACTCGCGGCCGCGGCCGGTCTTGGCCTGGAGCACACGTTCGATTCGGGCCCGGGCGGTGGGGTCGTCGTCGGTGAAGTACGGGCTGTAGGTCAGTTCGAGGCGGGTGATCCGGTCACCGTCGAGTTCCCAGTGCCGGAAGGCGTTCTGGTACGGGCCGCCGGGGTGGAAGAGGCGGGCCGGGTCGTGGTCGTCGGCGAGATAGGGCACGAGGCCGTTGTAGACGGCCTGGAGTTTGACGTCGGTGGGGTCGGGGGCGGGCTCGGCGGGCGGTTTCTCCGCGCGGCCGAGCCAGGCGGCGCCGGCCAGGATCAGCAGCAGTGCGATCAGCGGGGCGTAGGGCAGGAAGTAGAGAGCGAGCAACACACCGGCGACACCGGCGACACCGGCCTTGCGCTTGTCCGCCGAAGCGCTCTTCCACCACGCGCGCGCCCACGCGAGTTGTCGGTTCAGCCCTCGGCTGAGGGTGAACACGGGCGAGAACGTGTCGCGGGTGTGGTGGTGGATGCGCTGGGCGCGCGTGCGGGTGTTGCCGATGCCCTCCTTGGCGCGCTGGGCGATGGTGACGAGGGACTTGGGGCCGGGGGACATGCGGTCTCCGTGAGGGGTTGGTACGGGTAGGCGGGAGGCCCCGGTTCGGGGGGACGAGCCGGGGCCTGGGGCCTTGCTGCGGTGGGGGACGGGCGCGGTCAGAAATTGAGGCCGCTGAGCAGGTTGGCGATGCTGTTGCCGCTCGCGGTGATGTGTGGGGCGATCGAACTGCCGGCCAGGTAGAAGCCGAAGAGGGCGCAGACGAGGGCGTGCGGGATTCTCAGCCCGTCCTTGCGGAAGAAGACGTAGGCGATGACGCCGAGCAACAGGACGCCGGAGATGGACAGAACCATGGGTGCTCCTTCGGGCGGTGCACTCAGTGTGTGAGGTGCGGGGTGAGGATCCCGGTGCGGCCGAGGCCGTACAGGATCAGGACGGTGGCGCCGAGGCGCCCGGGGGTGGACAACGCCCAGAGGGCGGCATGGAGGGCGATCACCAGGGGGAGGGTGGCGATCGCGTACACGGTGTGGAAGGTGCGCGATTGCGGGGTGCCGGCGCGGGTGGCGGGGGCCAGGGTGCGGCGGACGACCGAGACGAGGGTGGGCGCCGCGGGGGCGGCCGGGGCGGGGGCTTGGTCGGGGACGGGGGTGGGGCCGGCTTCGGGATTCGGGTCGGTGGGGGACGTGCCGCGGGGGTCGGGCAGCAGTCGCTTGTGGATCAGGCGCATGTGGGTGCTTCTCCCCGAGGTGCCGGCCGGTCGGCCTATCGGTGCAGTACTCAAAGTGCTCTTATCGTTACAAATGGTGCACATCTGTCAAAGCATCAAACGGGTGGAATCGCCACGATTTTCCCGAGGGTCCACTCGCATGGGTGACGTGATGAACCTGTTTGCCCAGGTGGGATCGCGGGTCGCGACCCGCCGGCGGCCGACGGGGCGGCGTCGCGGCACGATCGACGTGATGTCGATTTCCCGACGAACTCACCCATCGGAGTGGCGGTCGGTGGGCGGGTCGTTTCGGCTCCGGCCCGGTTCTGGCAGCGTGAGGCCATGGCCATCCTGCTCGTGGTGCACCACACGCCCTCGCCGACGCTCGCCGAGATGCTGGAGGCGACCCTCGCCGGCGCCCGCGACCCCGAGATCGAGGGCGTCGAGGTCCGGGTCCGGGCCGCGCTGACCTGCTCGCCGGTCGAGGTGCTGGAGGCGGACGGCTACCTGCTCGGCACCCCCGCGAACCTGGGCTACATGTCCGGCGCTTTGAAACACTTCTTCGACGGCGCCTATTACCCGTGCCTGCACGAGACGGTGCGCCGACCGTACGGGCTGTACGTGCACGGCGGCAGCGACACCACCGGCGCGGTGCGCTCGGTCGAGTCGGCGGCCGGCGGATTGCAGTGGAAGCGGGTCCGCCCGCCGGTGGAACTGGCCGGGCCGGTCACGCGCGACGCGCTGGCCGCGTGCACCGAACTGGGCGCTGTGGTGGCGGCGGAACTGATGGACGCGAACTGACGCGGGTCCGGGCGGGCTCGTGGTGGTCCGGGGCTCGCGCCGGCCGGCGGGAGAGGCGGGTACCGCCCTCGGGCCCGCCCCGAGTGACGGCCGCTCGGGTCCCCGTACGCCGGGGGGTGTCAGTTCGGGCGGGCCCAGTGCGGCGGGTGGGTCCGGGCGGTCTCCAGGGCGGAGGCGGTGGGTCGCTCGACCGTGTCGGGGACGGCCTCCAGCGGGATGGACAGGGCCCGGGCCCAGGTGCGCCGCCAGCCGAGGCGGCGCTGGGTGCGGGCGGCCTCCCGACGGGCGCGCGCGGTGGCGCGGCGGGCGATCTCGGCGCGGGCCAGCGCCTGGCTGCGCAGCCACAGCGGGCGCGTGTGCAGGAGCTCCTCGACGTAGGCGGTGGTCCACTTGTTGCTGCGCGGACGCAGGTCCAGGACCAACTCCACGGGCAGCCCGAAGAGTTCGGCGACGGCATCGTCGGTGAGGTGGTCGATCACCGCCTCGGCGGCGCGGCAGACCGCCTCGGCGCGCCGCTGCTGGGCATGCCACTCGCGATCCAGCCAGCGGGTGACCGCGGCGCAGGCGTGTTCGAGTTCGCGGTCCGCGTGCAGTTCCAGCAGCCAGTTCGGTGGGTCGGTGGCCAGTACGTGCAGCAGGTCGGCGCTGACGTGCTGGTCGATGGACGGGACGCGGTGCGCGATGTCCTCGGCCGGCACGCCCAGCGTCGCCCACACCCGATGCGGCCGGGCGAGCGAACGCAGCGCGGTGATCGCGCGCGGGGTGGCGGCGGCGAGCAGGTCGGCGATCTCGCCCGGCTTGTAACGGCACTGGGCGCCGATCTCGGCGATGTCGCGCACACGCGGGTCGCCCATGAACCTGCGCAGCCGGGCGGGCGCGGTGCCGTGCAGCCGGGCCAGCGCGCACGCGAAGGCGATCACGTCGGCCGGGTCGGTCTGCCGGTCGGGGGCCAGGGTCGCGAGATACCGGCGCGCGTTGTGGGCGCGCTCGCGGTTGTGCGCCCGGGTGGCGGCGGCCTTGCTCGCGGCCAGCGAACGGGCCACCCGGCGGGCCGCCTCGCGCAGTTCGCGGTCGGCGGCGATGTGCGGGGGCAGGGTGTCCACGTCGGCGGTGCGGTAGTAGCGCACCTCCGACTCGCGGCCGTAGCGCAGGACCCGCACCCGGTCGACGACGGGCAGCCCGGCGGCCGGTGCGATCCGGCGGAAGCACTCCCGGCTGATGCCGAGGCGGTGCGCGGCCTCGGTGGCGGTCAGCGGCTCTTCGCGGCGCAGCGCGGTGAGGAAGGGGACGGGGTCGGCTGCGGCGCGGGCGACCGCGTCGGCGTCGAAGGTGCCGTCCTGGTGTTGTGCGAGCAGTCCGGTACGGGCGGCGAGGCGGACCTGACGGGGGACGAGCCCCAGCGCCTTGCCGACGCGCGCCGCACCGATGCCTCCTCGGGTCACGACCGGCCCCTTCCGTACGGGTGACACCGAACGGGGCGACGATAGAACGGCTGCGGGTCGCGAGGGAGGGCAAAGGGCGAAATCCGCCCGATCGTGCGGGGAAGCGATAGGGCAGGTTACGGCAAATGGGGGACGGTGGGCGGGTTCGTCGGGAGTGCGCCGGCGGAGTGTCGCAAGCCGGGCGCCTCGGGCCGGCGGCGGCCGACGCGAGCGTCGGTGGCGGGCGCCTTCGATCGTGTCGATCGGTGGTGCGCAGCCGAACAGTGGAACCTGATCGTGTCGCGTGGCCAGGCCGGCGCATGTCCTGGTTCGTGACCTTACGGTCGGATACATGCGTATTGTCATCGCGGGTGGACACGGAAAGATCGCACTTCGGCTGGAGCGGCTGCTCGCCGATCGCGGACACACGGTGGTCGGGTTCATTCGCAACCCCGACCACGCGAACGACCTGGTCGCGGCCGGGGCCGAGCCGGTGGTGTGCGACCTGGAACGGGCGCCGGTCGAGGAGGTGGTCGAGCACCTGGTCGGCGCGGACGCGGTGGTGTTCGCGGCGGGCGCCGGGGCGGCCGGCACCCGGGAGCGCACGATGACGGTCGACTACGGCGGCGCGGTGCTGCTGGCCGACGCGGCCGAGGACGCGGGCGTACGGCGCTACGTGATGGTGTCCTCGATGGGCGCCTCGACCCGCCCGCCCGCCGACACCGACCCGGACTTCGCCCTCTACCTCAAGGCCAAGGGCGAGGCCGACGAGGACCTGCGCTCGCGCGGCGCGCTCGATCTGACCGTGCTGCGCCCGGGGCGGCTCACCGACGACCCCGGCACCGGGCTGATCGCGCTGTCCGAACGCGAAGGTCGGGGAGCGATCCGCCGCGACGACGTGGCGGCCATCGTGGCCGAACTGCTCGACGAGCCCGGCACGATCGGCAAGACCCTGGAGGTGGTCGGCGGCGACGTGCCGGTCGCCGAGGCGGTCAAGTACGCGGCGGCGAAGCCTCGCCCGTGAGGTCCAGCGCCATCAGCACGTCGTCGACATAACGTCCGCCGAGCAGGAACTCGCCCTCCAGCACGCCCTCGATCCGGTAGCCGCAGGCCAGGTACAGCGCCCGCGCGGAGGCGTTGCCACCGAGCACCCGCAGGGTGATCCGCCGGGCCCCGCGTCGGCGCGCCCGGGCCTCGGCGGCCGCGAGCAGCAGTCGGCCGACCCGGCGGCCCTGATGGTCGGGATGCACCGCGAGCCCGTTGACGATCTGCACGTGGCCGGAGGCCGGGCACAGTGTGGAGCGCTCCAGCAGCACGTAGCCCACGACGAGGTCGCCCTCGTGGGCGACCAGGGTGTCGCGCACGTGCTCGGCGCTGCGGAAGAAGACCTTGTCCGCCGCCCAGCGCGGCGCGGGGGTGACGTCGGGGGACCACGTGAGGTGGTCGATCTCGGCAAGACTCGTACCGTCGGCCTCGGTCGCGGGGCGGACCTGGACGCGGGTTTCCTCCGATGTGCGCGACATCCGATCATCGTCCCACCCGGGGCCGGGCGCCGGGCAGATCGGGTCGCGGACGATCTTGACGACCGCTTCGTGTGCGCCGCGTCCGCGCCGCGTACGCGCCCTGGACTCGCGCGCATGACTTCGCCCCGGGTGCCCGAGGACCTCGATCGTCTCGCGGCCGGCAAGTACGTCCTGTTGACCACGTTCCGCCGGGACGGGCGCGCGGTGGCCACGCCCGTGTGGGTGGTCCGCGACGGCGCCGCGCTCGGGGTGTGGACGGCGCGGGACTCCGGCAAGGTCAAGCGCATCCGCAACGACGGGAAGGTCACCGTCGCGGCGTGCGACGCGCGCGGGAACCCGCGGGGCGCGGCCGTGCCGGGACACGCCTCGCTGCTGGACGCCGCCGGGACCGAGCGGTATCGGGGACTGATTCGGCGCAGGTTCGGGGTGATCGGGCGGTTGACCCTGTTCGGCAGCCGACTGCGGCGCGGGGCGGCCGGGACGATCGGCGTCCGGATCGAGTTGGGCGAGCGGGAGTAGGACCGGGGTCCCGCCCCGGGAGCACCGATCGGGCCGTCGCCGGGCGGTGCCCGCCGAGGTGTTGCGGGTCGACGGTCGCGCGGTGGGCGGTTCTACGGTCGAAGGGTGAGCTTGAAGCCCACGTGCGAGTCGGTGAAGCCGAGGTTGCGGTAGAAGCGGTGGGCGTTCTCGCGGGTGCCGTTGGAGGTGAGCTGGACCAGCGTCGCACCGCGTTCGCGGGCACGGTCGATGGTCCAGTGCATCAGGATCGTGCCCAGGCCGCCGCCGCGCTCGCTGCCGGCGATGCGTACCGCCTCCACCAGGGCCCGCGTGGTCCCGCGCTGGGACAGGCCCGGAATGATGGTCAACTGGATCGTGCCGATCACCGTCCGCTCACCCGTCGCCGGGTCCGGTCGGGTCATCACGACCAGTTCCTGGTTCGGATCGGCCGTCACCCGCTCGAAGGCCGCCAGGTACGGCGTCAGGTCCTCCTGCGAGTCCCG
Source organism: Embleya sp. NPDC050154 (assembly GCF_044460165.1). NCBI lineage: Bacteria > Bacillati > Actinomycetota > Actinomycetes > Kitasatosporales > Streptomycetaceae > Embleya > Embleya sp. NPDC050154. Next base: position 205,140 of record NZ_JBITJP010000010.1, on the reverse strand, counting down.
CCCCGAGCCGAGGGCGTCGTCGACGAGCAGACCCACGATGGCCGAGATGTCGTCCCGGCCCGCCGGCCGGATTTCGATGTCGTTCATGACGCCCAACGTAGAGGGAGCCTCCGCCGGCCATCCGTCCGGTCCCGGGCGCGGCGTCGGGGGCGGTCGGTGACGGATGACTAAGGTCACCCGCGTACGGCCAGGGGAGTAGGCGGGAATTCGGCCGCGCGCAGGATCCGTTGACACCATTGAGGGCGGATGCTTGTCAGGCCACATGGCAAGCGGCCTAACGGGGAGGTTCCACGTGGATGCCGTGCACGAGTGGGTGGAGCGGTTGGGTGATCTACCACCCTCGTACGCCTATGTCGTGATCGCGCTGGTCGCCGTCGTCGAGACCGGTCTGCTGCTGGGCGTCTTCGCGCCCGCCGAACCGGTGCTGCTGCTGGCTGGGCTGCTCACCTCCACCGGCCACTTGGCGCTGGTCCCGGTGTTGATCATCGCGACCGCCGCCGCGCTCGTCGGGGACACCCTCGGTTACCTCTCCGGCAGACATCGCAGCGAACGCATAAGGACCGGACGGCTGGGTCGCCGGGTGGGCGAGCACCGCTGGGAACGGGCCGAGGAGATGTTCACCCGCGGTCGCGGCGCCGGCGGTGTGACCGTGATGCTGGGTCGCTGGGTCGCGTTCGCGCGAACCCTGCTGCCGCGACTCGCCGGCGCGGCGGGCATGCCCTATCGGCGGTTCGCGCCGTGGAACGCGGTCGGGATCCTGGTGTGGGTGCCGGGCTCGATCATGCTGGGCCGCCTCGCGGGCAGCGCGTACCCGTCGGCGGCGAGCGTTCCCGGTTGGATAGGGGCCGCGATCGTCGCGATCGGTATCGTCGCCGGCATCGTCACCTACGTGCGCCGGCGTCGGCGTCGCAAGGCCGAGGAGAACCGTTCCTCGGCGTTCGGGGACCCCGCGGCCAAAGGGCCGGGGGGTTCGCGGCGTGATTTCGCCGGTGCGACGGCGGCGGTCCGCGAGGACAGCGCCGCCTGATCCGGGCGCCGCCGGCGGTCAGCCGCGCAGTGCCGTGTCGCCGTGCTTGGACACGTGTTCGTCCAGCGCGGCGAGAGCCCGGGTGACCTCCTCGTGCGAGCCGCCGGCGCGCTGCTCCTTCCAGTACGCGGAGCCGAGCTGCTTGAGCAGTGCGGACGCGTCCCGGCCCACCTGGACCTCCTCGACCTTGTGCTTGCCGGTGTTCATCGTGTCTTCGGCCATCTTCCTGGCCTTGTCGAGGAAGCCGCTCATCGCGCCGTTCTCCGTTCCCGTTCGGGACGGACATCGCTGCCGCCCCGAGGTCGCTGCCGTACCGGGATCACCGTCCGCAACGCGGCGTAGTCCCGCCGAGATCATTCGATGATCGATCAACGAATGGCACGGATGCGAAGATCCCGAACGGAAGTACACCGATTCGGCCGGGCATTTCACTCGTTCGGCACTGACGGCGGTGCCCTCCCACGCCCCTTCGGGTACCTGCCGATTCCCGTCAGGTATGCGCGACACTGGCGATCATGCGCGCGAGCCGACTGCTGACCATCCTGCTGACCCTGCAGACCCGGGGCCTGGTCACCGCGACCGAGTTGGCCGAGCAGTTGGAGGTGTCGGTCCGCACCGTCTACCGCGACGTCGAGGCGCTGGGCGCGGCGGGGGTGCCGGTCTACGCCGAACGCGGTCCGGCCGGTGGCTACCGTCTCCTGGAGGGTTTCCGGACCCGGATCAACGGGCTCACCCAGGACGAGGCCGACGCGCTCTTCCTGGCCGGACTGCCCGGGCCCGCGGCCGAGCTGGGGCTGGGCGCGGTGGTCGCGTCCGCGCAGCTCAAGGTGCAGGCGGGACTGCCGGCCGAGTTGCGCGATCGGGTCGGGCGGGCGCAACTGCGTTTCCACCTGGACGCGCCCGGCTGGCATCGCGAGGCGGACCGCTCGCCGGAGCTGGCCCGGATCGCGGGCGCGGTGTGGACCGACCGGCGGATCCGGGTGCGCTACCGGCGCTGGGCGGGCGAGGTCACCCGCGATCTGGAGCCGTACGGCCTCGTGCTCAAGGCGGGCGCGTGGTATCTGGTGGCGCGCACCGTGCGCGAGGGCGAGCACCGCGACCGCACCTACCGCGTGGTGCGGATCGAGGAGCTGGACGTGCTCGACGAGATGTTCGAGCGAGATCCGAGCTTCGACCTGCCGGCCTACTGGCGGGCCTGGTCGCAGGACTTCGTCGAACAGTTGCGCCCGATCCTCGCGGACGTGCTGGTGACCGAGGACGCGCGGGCGATGGTGCGGCACCTGTTCGGCGCGCATGTCGCGGACACCGTGGAGGCGAGCGCGGGCGAGCCGCTGCCGGACGGCCGGGTCCGGGCCGACTTCCCGATCGAGACGATCGAGGTGGCCGTGCCCGAGTTGCTGCGCCTGGGGCCGCAGATCGAGATCCTGGGACCTCCGGAGCTGCGCGCGAGAGTGGCCGCCGAAGCACGCGCGACGGCGGCGCGGTACGCGTGAGCGCCCGCGCCGCCGTCGGCGCGGTGGGTCGAGGTCCATGCCCCGACCGGGGGGTTACGCCCCGTTCCGGCGGAACAGACGTACGGCCAGGGCGACCGAGACGGTGGCCAGCGCGAGTGCGGTCAGCACGCCCGTCCCGACCGTGCCGCCGTAGTCGCCCACGAACGCGGACCGGACCGCCTGCACCTGGTAGCGCAGCGGATTGGCCCGGGACAGCCCGTCCAGCCAGCCCGGGGCGAGCGACATCGGCAGCAGGATGCCGGACAACAACATCACCGGCAGGTTCACCGAGTTCACCACCGGCGCGAACTCCTGCGGACTGTCCACCCGCATCGCCAGGGCATAGGACAGGGACGCGATCGAGGCGGTCATCAGCGCGACGAAGCCGAACCCGATCAGCACGCCGACCAGCGGCGCGCGCAGCCCGAACGCCACGCCGACCAGGACCAGCAGCACGGATTGGGCGAGCAACTGCACGATGTCCTTGAGCACGCGCCCGAGCAGCAGCGCGAGTCGGCTCACCGGAGTCACCCGCATGCGCTCCACCACGCCGTGCTGCTTCTCGATCAGGATTGCGAAGCCCGCGAACGCGGCGCTGAACAGCCCGAGTTGCACCAGCAGGCCCGGGACCAGGGTCTGCCACGAGTCGCCGTCGCCGCCGAGCGGGACGTCGCGCAGCAGCGGGCCGAACAGGATCAGGAACAGCAGCGGTTGCACGAGCCCGAAGATCAGGCCGATTCTGCTCGCGACGGTCTGCCGCAGGTAGCGGCCGAAGATCAGGAGCGTGTCGGCCGCGAGGGCGGAACCGGCGGACGGCGCGGCCGGCGCGACCCGGCCGGTCGGTGTGGTCGGGTCGGCGGGCGCCGAGGAGGTCGACGGTGCGGACGGTGTGGTCATGGCTACCTCGGCCGGATCAGACGGCGATCGGAGTCTCGCTCGGCGCGGGGGTGCGCCGACCGGTGATGGCGATGAACGCGTCCTGGAGCGAGGCGTCCGGGGAACCCGCGTACTCGGTCTTGAGCGCGTGCGCGCTGCCCTGGGCGACGATCCGGCCCCGGTCGACCACCACGAGCCGGTCCGCGAGCGCGTCGGCCTCGTCGAGGTAGTGCGTGGTCAGGAAGATCGTGGTGCCCCACTCGTCGCGGATGCGCCGGACCAGGTTCCACAGGTCGACCCGGCTGCCCGGGTCCAGACCGGTGGTCGGCTCGTCCAGGAAGAGCACATCGGGGCGGTGCAGCAGGCCCATCGCCAGGTCGAGCCGGCGTCGCTGGCCGCCGGAGAGCGCCGCGCACGGACGGTCGAGCAGGTCGAGCAGGTCCAGGTCGGCGGCCAGTTCGGCGGCCCGGGCCCGGGCGTCCGCCTTGTCCAGGCGGTACAGCCGGGCCTGGGTGGTCAGCTCCTCGCGCACCGACACGGCCGGGTCGACGCCGCCGGACTGGGCGACGTAGCCGATCCGTCGGCGTACGCCCGCCGGGTCGCGCAGGAGGTCGTGGCCGGCCACGACGGCGCTGCCGCCGGTGGGCGCGAGCAGCGTGGTCAGCATCCGCAGGGTGGTGGTCTTGCCGGCGCCGTTGGGGCCGAGGAAGCCGAGGATCTCGCCCGCCGGGACGGTCAGATCGATGCCGCGGACCGCCTCGACGGTGCCGCGCTTGGTGCTGAAGGTCCGGGTGAGCCCGGTGGTGTGGATGACCGGTGTCATGGCCCTACCGAAACACAGTCGATTCAATTTTGCAATGACCCCAAAATTTGAGTGCCACCATGAAGGCTAGGATGGCGGTATGACGGAGTCGGAACCCGCCGAGGGCCTGCGTGAACGCAAGAAGCGCCGGACCCGCACGCACATCTCGGACGTCGCGACGGGCCTGTTCCTGGAGCGCGGGTTCGACGCGGTGACCATCGCCCAGATCGCCGAACTGGCCGAGGTGTCGGTGAACACCGTCTACAACTACTTCCCGGCCAAGGAGGACCTGTTCTTCGACCGCGAGGCCGAGGCGGTGGACCGACTGGCCCGCATCGTGCGCGAGCGCGAACCGGGCGAATCGGCCACGCGCGCGGTGCTCGGCGCGCTGCGCCGCGACATCGAGACACACTCCCCGTACGCGGGCCTGGTCGAGGGCTACGAGCGGTTCGCCCGGGTCATGCACGAGTCGCCGGCGCTGATGGCCCGGCTGTGGCGGATGCAGCAACTGGGCGCGGACGCGCTCGCGCTGACCCTGGCCGAGGAGGCGGGCGCCGCGCCGGGCGACCCGGTGCCAGCGCTGATCGCGGGCCAACTGGCCGGGATCCAGCAGGCGGTCTTCCGCGACATCGGTCGACGGATCGCCGCCGGGGGCGGCCCGGAGCCGGCGGTGGAGTACGCGCTGGCGCAACTGGACGCGGTCGAATCGCTGCTCGGGGCCCAGGTGTTGGGCTACGCGGTCCGCGCGCGGGATTCGGCCGGGCCGGTCCCGGCGACGGGGTGTGCCGGCGGCGGCGTCGGGGAGGAGCATGACATCGGCGGCGACGGGGCGATCGATCCGCGATGATCTGCGTGGTCGGCGCCGCCGGGCTCGGCCGACGGATGCTCGGCCGTCACAGGCCAGACAACAGGAGAACCGTGTGACCTCACCAAATGCTTCCGACCGACGCGGACCGCTCGTGTACGTGGGTGCGTACACCCCCGACATGGAGGGTCGCGGCACCGGCATCACGGTGTGCCGACAGGACCCGGCGACCGGGCTGCTCGGCACGCCGTCCGCGGTGATCCCCGCGATCTCGCCGTCGTATCTGGCCCGGCACCCCTCGGGTCGCTTCCTGTACGCGGTGAGCGAGCGCGGCGGCGAGGGCGCGGTCGGCGCGTACTCGGTGCAGGACGAACGGCTGGTGCCGTTGGGCGAGGTGTCCACGCTCGGCGCGGGGCCGTGTCACCTCGCGGCCGATCCCACCGGGCGGTTCATGGTGGTGGCCAACTACGGCGGCGGCAGCGTCACCGTGCACCCGATCGCCGACGACGGCACGCTGGGCGAGGCGGCGACGCACGTACGGCTGACCGGATCCGGGCCGGTGCGCGACCGGCAGGCGTCCTCGCACGCGCACCAGGTGACCTTCGCGGCCGGCGGCGAGTGGCTCGTGGTCTGCGACCTGGGCTCGGACACCGTGTACCACCTGCGCTTCGACGCCGAGGCGGGCACCATCGCCGAGGGTCCGAAGGTGACCCTGCCGCCCGGCACCGGGCCCCGGAACATCGCCTACGGGCCCAACGATCTCGCGTGGCTGGCGGGGGAGTTGAACGCGACGGTCACGCCGCTGCGCAGCGACCCGCGCACGGGCGCGCTCACCGTCGCGGGCAAGCCGTTCGAGCTCTCCGCGGGCGAGGGCGCGCCGTCCGGGATCGTCGCGGCGGCGGACGGGCGCTTCGTGTACGTGGCGAACCGGGGGCCGGACACCGTGTCGGTGCTCGCCGTGGACGGAGCGGAGTCGACCCTGGTCGAAGAGGTGCCGACGGGCGGTGCCTGGCCGCGGGACCTGGCGCTGGTGGGCGACGTGCTCTACGTGGCGAACCAGCGCGGCGACACGGTCACCGGGTTCCGCCGCGACCCGGAGTCGGGACGGCTCACGGCGCTGGGTGTCGCGCTCGGGACCGGGAGCCCGACGAGCGTGCTGGCCTAGCCGCTCACGAGACGATCCCGTGCGCCGGACGGACCGAGCTCTCGGCCCGTCCGGCGCGCGGACCCGACTACAGGCCCAGGGACTTGACCGCCGCGACCAGGGGGGCCAGGTCGGAGCGCTGTTCGGCGTCCGCGAGGGATTCGCGCAGCGCCTTGTCGTGGGTGGGGCGCGCGGCGCCGAGTAGATCGCAGCCGGTCGTGGTGACCTCGGTGTAGATGCCCCGACGGTCGGTGTCGCACAGGTAGCGCGAGAGCAGGCCGCGCTCCTCCAGGCGGGTGACCAGGCGCGTGGTGGCGCTCTGGCTCAGCACCACCGCGTCCGAGAGTTCGTTCATCCGCAGGTGGTAGCCGTCCTGCCGGTTCAACACGTCCAGGACCGAGAACTCGCGCACGCTCAGGTCGTGTTCGGCCTGGAGCGCGCGCTCGATGTGCGCCTCGATCCGATTGTGCAGCGCCGCGAGCGCGCACCAGCCCTGCGCGAGCGGCGGTTCGACGGCCTGCCTTTGTTGTCCCATGCGCTCAGGATACCCCCGAAGCGAAATAGCCCGCGTTTGCATTGATCGGCGTCTGCAAATATTGTCGACGCTTGTAGTCATCGGGAACGCGGCGTTCGCGCCTGCCGTCCGCGCCGGCTCCGCACCGGCTCGTTCCCACCCCTCGCAACACTCCTCGAAAGGGATACTCCGTGCCTCTCGCACTGCTGGCCCTCGCCATCGGGGCCTTCGGCATCGGGACCACCGAATTCGTCATCCTCGGCCTGTTGCCCGAGGTCGCGGGCACCTTCGACGTCTCGATCACCACCGCCGGGCTCCTGGTCAGCGGCTACGCGGTCGGTGTGCTCGTGGGCGCCCCGCTGATGACCGTCCTGGGCACCCGGGTCTCGCGCAAGCGCATGCTGATCCTGCTGATGGCGCTGTTCGTGCTGGGCAACGCGCTGACCGCGCTGGCCCCCGCGTTCGGGGTGATCATGCTCGGACGCGTGGTCGCCTCCTTCACCCACGGCGCGTTCTTCGGGATCGGCTCGGTGGTGGCCGCCGACCTGGTCGCACCGGAGAAGAAGGCCGCCGCGATCTCCACCATGTTCGCCGGCCTGACCCTGGCCAACGTGCTCGGTGTGCCGCTGGGCACGCTGATCGGCCAGTCGGTGAGCTGGCGGCTGACCTTCCTGCTGGTCGCCGCGCTCGGCGTACTGGGCGCGGTGGGCATCGCCCGGCTGGTCCCCGAGCAGCCCAAGCCCGAAGGTGTGCACCTGCGGCACGAACTCGCGGTGTTCCGCAACGCGCAGGTGCTGCTCGCGATGGGCATGACGGTGCTCGGCTTCGGCGGCGTGTTCGCCGCGCTGACCTACGTCAAGCCGATGATGACCGACGTCGCGGGGTTCTCCGAGGGCGCGGTCACCTGGCTGCTCGCGGTGGTCGGCCTGGGCATGCTGGTCGGCAACTGGGTCGGCGGCCGGCTGGCCGACCGACACCTGATGCCGTTGCTGTACGGCTCGCTGCTCGCGCTCGCGGGCGTGCTGGCGCTGTTCACCGTGACCGCGCACGACAAGGCAGCGTCGGTGATCACGCTGTTCCTGATCGGCGCGCTCGGCTTCGCCACCGTGCCGCCGCTGCAGAAGCGGGTGATGGACAACGCCGCCGGCGCGCCGACGCTGGCCGCCGCGGTCAACATCGGCGCGTTCAACCTCGGCAACGCGATCGCCGCGTGGCTGGGCGGCCTGATGATCGACGCGGGCCACGGCTACGAGTCGGCGAACTGGGTCGGTGCCGGTCTGGCGCTGGGCGCACTGGCCCTGGCGGTGGTGGCACATGGCCTGGAACGGCGTGCGCCGACCCGCTCGCGCGTGCCGGCCGCGCACGTCCCCGGTGTGCGGACCGCGCTCAGCGGGCAGAGCGGGCAGGGTGACTCCGTCGTCGCGGATCGAGCGGCCGAGCGACCCGCTCGACTCCCCGGTTGACGCGCACCGCGCACCCCCGCCCCCACCCCCACCCCCACACCCCGCCCCCTGACGAAGGACGATTCGAACCATGAGCGCCACCCCCGTGCCCGACATCACCCTGAACAACGGCGTCACCATCCCGCAGCTCGGCTTCGGGGTCTTCCAGGTCGAGAACGACGAGGCCGGCGAGGCCGTGGCGACCGCCCTGGAGGTGGGCTACCGGAGCATCGACACCGCCGCGGTCTACGGCAACGAGGCGGGCGTCGGGCGGGCCCTGGCCGCCTCCTCGGTGCCGCGCGAGGAGGTGTTCGTGACGACGAAATTGTGGAACACCGCCCAGGGATACGACTCGACCCTGGTCGCGTTCGACGAGAGCGTGGGCAAGCTCGGCCTGGACTACGTGGACCTGTACCTGATCCACTGGCCGACCCCGAACCGGGACCGCTACCTGGACACGTGGCGGGCGTTCGAGAAGCTGCTCTCCGACGGCCGGGTGCGCGCGATCGGCGTGTCCAACTTCCAGCCCGACCACCTGACCCGACTGCTCGAACACACCGCCCTGTTGCCCGCGGTCAACCAGGTCGAGCTGCACCCCTACCTCCAGCAGGGCAAGGTGCGCGGCTACGACCGGGCGCACGGGATCGCGACCGAGGCGTGGAGCCCGCTGGGCCAGGGCGGCGACCTGCTCGAGGACCCGGTGATCGCCGAGGTCGCCGGCGCGCACGGCAAGTCGGCCGCCCAGGTGGTGCTGCGCTGGCACCTGCAACTGGGGAACATCGTGATCCCCAAGTCGGTCACGCCCTCGCGGATCCGGGAGAACTTCGAGGTGTTCGACTTCGAGCTGACCGCGGACGAGCTGACCGCGATCAACGCCCTGGACCGGGGCGGGCGGATGGGACCGGACCCGGACACCCTCAACTGAGCCGCGGCTCAGCGGCGTTCCGGCTCCACCAGTGCCGGGTGCGCGGGATGGTCGTAACGCACCAGCAGGTCGGCCTCGGTCGCGGGCGCGATCTCCTCGGCGTAGCGGGCCAGCGCCGGCAGTGTCCACGCCTGCTCGTCGGGAGTGCGCCGGCGCAGCGCGCCCGGGGACAACCACAGGTGCACGCTCAGGTCCAACGGCAGCCCCTTGCCCAGCAGCAGCGGCCCGTCCAGGAGCAACACCCCGCCCTCGGGCAGCGTGGTGTACGCGGCCCGGGTGGCCCGGTCCCGGGCCGCGTCCCACAGGCTCGGCAGGACCCGACCGGTACCGCCCGCACCCAGCGGGTCCAACACCTCCCGGCGTAACCCGGCGTCGTCCAGCCAGCCCCACAGGTAGGACTCCGCGTCGGTGTGCCCGTACTCCAGGCGCACCGACGCGGGGCGCAGGAAGTCGCGGGCCCGCACCCGCAACACCGGCCGGCCGAGCAGCCGCAGCGGGTCGACCAGCGCGTCGGCCAGGACGCCGGGTTCGGCCGCGTCCGCGCCGTCGACGGCGACCCGTGTCCACGGGCGGTCGCCCGCGCGACGGGTGATCGCGTCGACGAGTTCGTCCACCAGGCCGGCCGGAGTGACCGGTCGCGCGCTCACCATCGGCGGACCCGCCGCGGCCCGTTCGGTTCGATCATGGTCACATTCTCGGCCGACCCGGGTGCGCGCCCTCAGTCGCCCCGCGGCTCGCGCTCGAGCGTCGCGTCGACGGTGATCCAGTCCGGCGGCATGTACGGGGGCGTCTTCCAGAAGATGTCCAGTCGGACGATCAGGCCCTCGTCGTTCAGTTCGAGGTAGTTCGCGAACCGCATCACCAGCAGGTCGTCCTCGGGGGCCGGGCGGATCGACTCGACCGCCTCGTTGAACGCGTACCGGCCGTCCTCGCTGAGGAAGGTGAACCGGGAGCGCAGTTCGTGCTGCGCCATGCGGCCGGTGACGGTGGAGACGAAGCGCAGGTAGGCCTCCTTGCCCTCACAGGTGTCCTCGGCGTTGTCGCGCATCCCCACACGTACGAAGTCGTCGGCGAGCGTGGACGCCACCAGGTCCCAGTCGTGCGTGTCCACGCCCTGCCAGAAGTTCTCGACGGTGCGCCTGCGGGCTTCCAGGTCGTGCTGTTTCTCGGTCATGGGCGGACGGTAGTGCGGGTCGTGATCGAGATCCAGAGATATCTGACGGTCCGTCAGTACGAAAGGGGCTACCCGACGGGCAGCGCCGGCATCCGCGGCGCCGGTACGTCGGGCATCTGCACGTTCGGCGGCGGGACCTCGACGAAGCCGCCGGAGATGCCCTGGTGCACGCCGACCACGGCGGGTCGCAGTTCGCCCAGGACGAAGTCCTCGTCGACCTGCCCGAACCGGCTGGTCTCGCTGGTCAGGGTGTCCGCGCGGCCGTCCGCGAGCGCGGGCGCGGCAGCCGCGAGCGCGAGCAGGCCGGCGGTCGCGGCGGTGGCGAGGAGTGTGGTGACGCCCATGGGATCTCCGTTGGTCGGTGCCCGTACGCGGTGTGCGTACGGGCACCAGCGAACGGAACCCGATGCTCCAGGTGGGGGAACCTCACTCGAACGAGGGCGTGTCGCGGGCCGTGGCCCGCCCGGTCACCCGCGCGGCGGCGTCACCAGGCCGGCCGCGAGCACGCCGGCGGACAACGCGCGCGAGTCGCCGGAGCGCGCGTACACGTCCACCGCGGTGTCCACGAGCTTGATCACGTGTTCGTCGCCGTGCGCGTGCGCGAGGTCCATCGCGTCGACCGGATCGCCGGCCGGCGCGGGCGTGCCGGGCGCGTCCTCGCGGGCCATGTACACCGCGAAGACCGCGCCGGCGGTGGCCCACGCGGCCTGGTACGAGGGGATCCACAACTCGGGCGGCAGCGCGGGCAACACGCGCAGCACCGCACTGGGGGCGGTCACGCCGTGCACGTTCATCACCGCGTTGCCGTGTCCTCGACGCAGGTAGCGCAGGGTGGCCGCGTGCACCGTGTCGGCGAGCAGCGCGCGGGCCTCCTCGGGGGTGCCGGCCGGGCGCACCGACAGGGTCGCGGTCAGCCACTCGTCCCAGCCGGCCAGGAAGGTCAGCCGCCGGCTGATGTGGTCCTTCTCGCCCACCGGCAGCGGCGGCACCGCGTCCAGCGCCTCGAACGGCGTGCGGCCCCCCGCGAGCCGCGGCAGTTCGGGCAGGGCCAGGTTGCTCGAGGCGAAGTACGCCATCGCATGCGCGAACTCGGCGAGCCGGACCGGGCTCTCGCCCGCGTCCAGCAGCGCGCGGACCGCGTGTCCGACCCGGATCACACCGTGCGTGGCGCCGCCGGGCAGCCCCGGGAGCAGTCGCGGCCACCACAGCGCGAGCACCTCGCGCCACGGCCGTTCGGCGATCTCGTCGACGAACAGCGCGATCCAGTCCCCGTCGCGGGCGTGGTCGCCCAGCGCCTCACGCCACGCGTCCTTGGCGATCCGCTCGGTCGGGCGGGTCGGCGGTTCCAGCCGACGGGTGTAAACGTCCAGCCAAGCGGGCACGGCTTCCCACTGGCCCGAGTGCACGAGCGCCTCGACGGCCATCGGTCCGTGATTGGACAACTTGTCGTCGAACTCGGAACCGGTGCGATGCAGACGTTCGAACGCTTCGTCCAAGGTTTCGGCGGCCTGCTGATGCATCGTCGACTCCTTCGGTGTGTTTCGAGTGGACCGGGGGGCTCCGGTTAGGACAGTTAAGTCTTGCCTAACTTGCCCGACCTCCGGCGAGAAGCATAGGGTCGAGTACGTCACCGCAACCACTGCGCAGGAGGAACTCCCGTGGCCGACACGGTCTACACGCTCCCCGACCTCACCTACGACTACGCCGCCCTGGAGCCGCACATCAGCGGCGCCATCATGGAGCTGCACCACGACAAGCACCACGCTGCGTATGTGACCGGCGCCAACACCGCCCTCGAGCAGATCGCCGAGGCGCGTGACAAGGAGGCCTACGGCACCATCTCCAAGCTGGAGAAGGACCTGGCGTTCCACGTCTCGGGCCACGTGCTGCACAGCCTGTTCTGGACCAACCTCGGCCCGACCGGCAACGGCGAGCCCACCGGTGACCTCGCCGAGCAGATCGGTGTCGACTTCGGCGGCTTCGAGCAGTTCCGCGCGCACATGACGCAGACCGCGATGACCGTGCAGGGCTCGGGCTGGTCCGTCGCCGCGTGGGAGCCGCTCTCGCAGCGCATCGTGGTCACCCAGGTCTACGACCACCAGGGCAACATCCCGCAGGGCACCGTGCCGCTGCTGGCGATCGACGCGTGGGAGCACGCCTTCTACCTCCAGTACAAGAACGTGAAGGCGGACTTCTTCAAGGCCGTGTGGAACGTCTTCAACTGGGACGACGTCGCGACCCGCCTCGCCGCCGCCAAGGGCGCCTGAGGAACGGCGTTCGGTCCAGGGTCGCGCGGGTGTTCCCCGTGCGGCCCTGTCCGACGTCGGCGAGCGTGCCGGCGCCGCCGGCACGCGTGGGAGTACGCACTCGGGGACTCGGGGTGGACGAGAGGGGCGAGCGGTGACCGAGCAGGACGCGTTCGCACTGTTGCCCGAGACCCGGCGCGAGATATTGCGGCGCCTCAAGGGCGCGGGCGAACTGCGCGCGGAGGAATTGGCCGACGCGGTCGGGATGACCGCGAGCGGCATGCGCCAGCAACTGGCCGGACTGGTCGCCGAGGGCTACGTGACGCACCGGCAGGTCCGACTCGGACCGGGCCGGCCCAAGCACGTGTACCGGCTGACCGCGGCCGGTGAGAATCTGTTCCCCCGGCGCTACGGCGACCTGGTGGGAGACCTCCTGGAGACCGCGCAGGCCGAGGAACCGGGTTTCGTGGACCGGCTGTTCGACCGCCGACGCGAGCGGCGCCTGGACCGGGCCCGGGCCCGGACGACCGCGCCGGAGCTGGCCGACCGGGTGGCCGCGATAGCCGCGATCCTGGACGAGGACGGCTACCTGGCCGCCGCGGAGCCGTTGCCGGACGGCGGCGGATGGCTGATCGTCGAGCAGAACTGCGCGATCTTCGACGTGGCGGTGCGGTGCGGCACCGCGTGCTCCTCGGAACTGGCCTTCCTGCGGGAGGCGTTGCCGGACACCGAGGTGCGGCGGGTCAGCCACATGGTGGCGGGCGCGCCGCATTGCGCGTACGAGATCCGTCCGGTCGAGTAGCGGGCGAGTTCGGTCGATCGGGGCACGGTGGGCTCTCGACGCCCTTCGGTTGCGGCTTTCGGTCGGTTCTCGGTCGCCGCTCCCGGTTGTCCCTCGGCCGGCCCTCGATCGCAGCTCTCGGGCGCCTTCGGGTGCTCCCCTCGGTTGGCCCGATCCTTGCGGTGATTGGCTGTCCGGCCGGTAGGTGGGCGGTCGGCGGATCGGCACGCTGGGAGCGCGTCGCCGATCGCCGGCGGCCGAGGCGGGGCCGACCCGTCGAGAGGGTGAGGAGCACGGCCATGACCGAGACCACCGACGCGCCGCGGATGCGGGCGATCAGCCAGGACGTCGCCGGCGGGCCGGATGTGTTGCGGCTGGTCGAGGTGGCTCGGCCGGAGCCGGGGGCGACCGAGGTGCTCGTGCGGGTACAGGCCACGAGCGTGAATCCGGCCGACTGGAAGACCCGCGAGCGGGGTGTGTTCCGAGACGGCACCGAGCCGCCGTTCACCCTCGGCTTCGACGTCGCCGGGGTGGTCGAGGCGGTCGGCGCGGGGGTGACCGTACTCGCCCCGGGCGACGAGGTGTTCGGCATGCCGCGTTTCCCGCACCCGGCCGGCGCGTACGCCGAGTACGTCACCGCGCCCGCCCGGCACTTCGCGCTCCGTCCGGCCGGTCTGGACCCGGTACGGGCCGCGGCGCTGCCGCTCGCGGCGCTGACCGCGTGGCAGGCGCTGGTGGACACCGCGCATCTGCGGTCCGGGCAGCGGGTGCTGATCCACGCGGCGGCCGGCGGCGTCGGGCACCTGGCCGCCCAGATCGCCAAGGCGCGCGGCGCGTACGTGCTGGGCACCGCGAGCGCGGCCAAGCACGAGTTCCTGCGCGGGCTGGGTGTGGACGAGCCGATCGACTACACCCGGGTGGACTTCGCCGAGACGGTGCGGGACGTGGACGTGGTGCTGGATCCGATCGGCGGCGCGTACGCGGCGCGTTCGTTGGCGACCCTGCGCACGGGCGGCACGCTGGTCTCGATCGTGCCGCCGGACGACACGTTCCCGGTCGTGCGGGCCCGGGAAGCAGGCGTGCGGGCGGTGTTCATGCTGGTCGAACCGGACCTCGCGGGGCTGCGCGAGATCGCCGCGCTGGTGGCCGCGGGTCGGCTGCGGGTCGAGGTCGCCGCGACATTGCCGCTGGCCGACGCGGCGAAGGCGCACGAACTCGGCGAGCGAGGGCGCACAGTCGGGAAGATCGTGCTGACGGTGGCCGACTGATCCGCGTGCCGAGGTCGGGTCAGCGGCCCGTCGGGGTGTCCTCGGCGAGTCGTGCGCGCAGGGTGGGCTTGCTGACCTTGCCGGTGCCGGTGACCGGGAGGGCGTCGGTGAACACGACGCGACGCGGGATCTTGAAGCCCGCCAGGTGTGCGCGGCACAGGTCGACGAGGGTGTCGGGATCGATCGAGCGTCCCGACACCGGGACGACGACCGCGACCACGCGCTCGCCCCACCGGGTGTCCGGTTCGCCGACCACCGCGACGTCGCGGACGTCCGGGTGCGCGCGCAGCACCGCCTCCACCTCGCGTGCGCTGACGTTCTCCCCGCCGGTGATGATCACGTCCTTCTTACGGTCCAGGACGTACAGGTAGCCCTCGGTGTCGAGCCGGCCCAGGTCGCCGGTGCGGAACCAGCCGTTCGCGAATTCGCCGGTGTCCGCCTGCCAGTAACCGTCCGCGACCTGCTCGGACCGGACCGAGATCTCGCCGGTGGCGCCGGTCGGCAGCGGCCGGCCGGCGTCGTCGACGATCCGGATCTCCACGCCCGGGCCGGGTCGACCGGCGGCGGCGAACAGCTCGGGCCGGTGGTCGGCGGCGCTCAGGAACACCGCGTTGCCGGAGAGTTCGGTCATGCCGTATCCCTGGCCCAGAGCGCAGCCGAGCAGGCGGTCCACCCGGCGGATCAGCTCGGGGGTGATCGGCGAGGCGCCGTAGCTGATCGCGCGGATCCGCTCGCGCAGCCCGTCGCCGGTGCGGACGTGATCCAGCAGGGCGTCGATCATGGTCGGCGCCAGCGACAGGTTGGTGACGTCGAACTCGCGGACCACCGAAGCCAGTTCGGCCGGGTCCCAGCGGTGCAGGACAACCACCGGGCGGCGCGCGATGTGGTGGGCGGGTACCTGGTAGCCGGCCACGTGGGCGAGCGGGAAGGGGGTCAGCACGACGGTGTCGGACTCGACCGGTCGGCATGCGAGCGAGCCGCGCATCGCCGCGATCAGGCTGCGGTGGGTCAGCCGCACACCCTTGGGCCGGCCGGTGGTGCCCGAGGTGAACAGCAGCCACGTCAGTGCGGTCTCGTCGCCGGCGGCGGTGAACTCGGCCCCGTCCGTGGCGGTGTCCGCGACGGCTTCGCCCAGTTCCAGGGTCGAGCCCTCGGGCCGGTCGAGCCGGGCGGTCAGGTCGGCGTCGCCGAGCAGCAGTTCCGCGCCCGAGCGGGCCAACTGGTCGGCCCACTCGCGCGGGTGCAGCCGGGGATTGAGCGGGACCAGCACCCGGCCGGCCCATGGGACGCCGTAGTAGGCGGCCACATACTCGGCCCGATTGTGCGCGAGGATCCCGACCCGGGCACCGGGTGAGGTCCGCCGCGCGACGCGGGCGGCGAGCGCGTGGGAGCGGTCGGCCAGCTCGGCGAAGGTCCACACGGTGTGCGCGCCGGCGGGCGCGTGGGAGGTGGGCGCGCCGGATGCGCCGGGCGTGCGGGGGGTGTGCGCGGGGACGATCAGGGCGATGCGATCGGGCACCTCCCGAGCCGCGTCGACCAGGATCTCGTGCAGCAGCATCGGGCCTCCCTCGTTCTCGCGGGGACGCTATCGCAGGCGCGGAGCCGGAACTCGAACGGGTGACCGGGCGATGGGCGTGCCGATCGGGCATGTCGCCCGCCCGGACGTCGCGAATGCGGCAGGATCGGTGGGGTTCGGCCGCGTTCGGCGCGGTCGCCGTCGACTCGGAGGGGCACGCTCGATGAGCACTACGCACCAGGCCGCCAACGCCGATCGCTTCGCGGAGTTCCGGGCCCTGCACCAGGCCGAGGCACCGCTGCTGTTGCCCAACGCGTGGGACCACGCCACCGCGGCCGCGCTGGTCGAGCGCGGGTTCGCGGCGATCGGGACGACGAGCCTGGGGGTGGCGATCGCGGCCGGCAAGCCGGACGGCGTCGGCGGGACGCGGGAGGAGACGGTACGCCTCGGGGTGGGCATCGCGCGGCTGCCGGTGCCGGTCAGCGTCGACATCGAGGGCGGCTTCGCCGAGCGCCCGGAGCACGTCGCGGCGTTGGGCGTCGAGCTGGTGCGGGCCGGGGTGGCCGGCGTCAATATCGAGGACGGGCGGGCCGACGGCTCGCTGACCGACGCGGACCACCAGGTCGCGGTGATCGCCGCACTCAAGGAGGCCGCACCGACGCTGTTCGTCAACGCGCGCACCGACACGTACTGGGCAGGCGGTCCGGGCGCTTCGCTCGACGAGACGACGCGGCGGATCCGGGCGTACCGGGCGGCGGGCGCGGACGGCGTGTTCGTACCCGGGCTCCAGGACGAGGCCGCGATCGAGACCCTGGTGGGGGCCACCGACGCGCCGCTGAACATCCTGTACAGCCCGACCGGCCTGTCCCGGGCCCGGCTCGCGAAGCTGGGGGTGCGGCGGATCAGCACGGGTTCGCTGCTGTTCCGGGTCGCGGTGCAAAGCGCGGTGGATCTGGCCTGGGCGGTCGCGCACGACGAGGAGGCGGCACCCGCCGGTGCGCCGACGTACGCGCAGGCGCAGGCGATGTCGGAGGTCTATCGGGCCGACTGAGCGCTCGGCCGGGGCGGGCCGGCCGATCGCGGAGTGCGTGGGTCGCGGGCGGTGGACGTCATACTGCTGGTCGGCGGGCCGGGAGCGGCCCGGCTCGACCCGGCAGGCCCGATCGTGAAAGACCTGATCTCGATGACGCTGCACGTTCCGCCGTCCACCACCCCGGATTTCCAGGCCTTTTGGCAGGAACGACACCTGTGCCTGCTGGTCACCCACCGTCCCGACGGCACGCCGCACCTGGTGCCGGTCGGCGCCACGTACGACCACGTGTCCGGGATCGCGCGGGTCATCTCGGACGGCGCGAGCAGGAAGGTCCGCAACGTGCTGGCGGCGGGTCCGGGTGCCCGGGTCGCGATCTCCCAGGTGGACGGGAGGCGCTGGTCCACGCTCGAGGGCGGCGCGAGGATCGCCGGTGACGCCGAGGCCGTCGCCGAGGCGGTCCGGCGGTACACCGAGCGCTATCGGGAGCCGCGGGTGAATCCGAATCGTGTGGTGATCGAGATCGTGGTGACGAGGCGGATGGGGACGGTGTAGCTCGCACACGCATCGGGGCGCCCGGCCGTCGGGGCGTAGCCTGCCGGGGAGTGCGGACGTACCGATGGAGTGCGGACGTACCGATCCGAACGGGGATGCACCGATGATTCAGGTTGCCGTGGTCACCTTCGACGGCTTCAACGAACTGGACAGCTTCGTGGCGGCGGCCATCGTCAACCGCTGCCGCAAGGACGGCCTGACGGCGTACATCACCACGCCCGCCCCGACCGTCACCTCGATGAACGGCGTCGAGATCACCGGGCAACGCCCGCTCGACTTCATCCCCGAAGCCGACGTCGTGCTGATCGGCAGTGGCATCAGGACGCGTGACGTGGTCGCCGACGACGCGCTCCTCGCGGCGCTGCCCCTGGACCCGACCCGTCAGCTCATCGGCTCCCAGTGCTCGGGCGCCCTGGTCCTGGCCCGCCTCGGCCTGCTGACCGACCTGCCCGCCTGTACGGACGCGACCTCCCGCCCCTGGGTCGAGGCGGCCGGAGTCGAGGTCCTGGACGCCCCGTTCCACGCGTCCGGCAACATCGCCACGGCCGGCGGCTGCCTGGCCTCCCAATACCTGGGCGCCTGGGCCATCACCCGCACCCTGGGCGAGTCCCACGCCCGCGCCGCAATCGACTACGTGGCGCCCGTCGGCGAAAAACAGACCACGGTCGACCACATCTTCACCGTCCTCACCGCAGCCGAACCCCTGACCACCACCTGACGGCCCCCGCGCCCCGAGCGCGGTCGGCCACGCTCCCGCGCCCCGCGCGTAGTCGGCCGTCGTGCCGCGCTCGCCTTGCGGGCACCCAGCCGCGCTCGGGCGACTCGCGCGTTCCGGCGACCCACGCGTGGTCTGCCTCCGGGCCGGCCCCGCGCGTGCCCAGCCGCGCCCCGCGACTCGTGCGTAGTCGGCCACCGGGCCGCGACCCGTGCGTGCGTACCTTGCCGCTCCTGCCGCCGCGCCCGTCCCCGGCGGCCCGTTCCCGCCCCGCGTGTCCCCGGCCCGTGCGTCCTCGCTCGCTTGGCCTCGACTCGCGCGTCCGGCCCGTCCGACCTCGATTCGGTCGTCTCGGGCCGCCCGTTCCCGAGCACTGGTTCCGGCCCGCGCGTGGCCGCCCGGCCATCCCCGATCCCTTGTCCCGGTTCGCTCTTCCCCGGTCCGTGCGCCCCGGGCCGTCTGACCTCGACCGCCCCTCCCGCCCAGCGGCCCGCCCGGTTTCGACTTCCGCGCCTCCAACCGCTCGTCCCCGTTTTTTGCCCGGCCCGGGCTCGCGCGTGGTCGGGTGCGCGTCCTCGCTCTGCGCGACCCACCCAGCCCGACCCCGGCCGCGCGTCCCCGATTGATCGACCCCGGCCGCGACCCGTGTGCTCGGCCGACCGGACCCGACCCGTGCCCGCTCCCCGCGTCCGCCGTGTTCCCCGTGTTCGCCGCGTTCGCCGCGTCCGCCGTGTTCCCCGTGTTCGCCGTGTTCGCCGTGTTCGCCGCGTCCGCCGCGTCCGCCGCGTCCGCGGTCTCCGTGCATACCAGGTATGGGTGGGTGGGGTTTGGGGGAGTCGGGACAAATGCTTGGGGGTGATCTTGTGGGGTCGGGGGATTGGGGTGGGTGCCGGGGGCGGGCGAGGGTGGGGCGTATGGACTTGGATCTCGATGAGTTGACGGCGAAGGCATTGCGGCGGGAAGTACCCTCCCGGGACGAGGCGTTGGCCGTTCTGGGCGGAGCGCACGAGGTACTGGACGTGGTGGCCGCAGGGGCACGCGTGCGCCGGCACTTCTTCGGCCGGCGGGTGAAGCTGAACACGATCATCAACATGAAGAGCGGGCTGTGCCCGGAGGATTGCTCATACTGCTCACAACGGCTCGGGTCGGCGGCGGAGATCCTCAAGTACTCGTGGATCACCCCGGAGGAGGCCGCCAGGACGGCCGATCAGGCGGTTCAGGCGGGGGCGAAGCGAGTGTGCCTGGTGGCCAGCGGGCGAGGGCCCGGCAACCGGGACATCACCCGGATCGAGGACACCATCGCCGCGGTCAAGGAGGGCAGCCCGGACGTGGAGATCTGCGTCTGCCTGGGTCTGCTCGCCGACGGCCAGGCCGAACGCCTCGCTGCGGCCGGGGCGCACGCGTACAGCCACAACCTCAACACGAGTGAGGCGCGGTACTCCGACATCTGCTCCACGCACACCTTCACCGATCGCACGGACACCCTCCGACGCGCCGGTACGGCGGGTCTGTCGCCGTGTTCCGGGGCCATCTTCGGGATGGGTGAGTCGGATTCCGACATCGTCGATCTGGCCTTCGCGCTGCGCGAGTTGGATCCGGACTCGGTTCCGGTGAACTTCCTCATCCCGTTCAAGGGCACGCCGCTGGCGGAGAACTGGGAGCTGACCCCCGAGCGTTGCCTGCGCATCCTGGCGTTGTTCCGCTTCTTCTTCCCCGATGTCGAGGTGCGGTTGGCGGGTGGACGGGAGATCCATCTGCGGAGCATGCAGCCGCTCGCGCTGCATCTGGCCAACTCGATGTTCCTGGGCGACTACCTGACCAGCGAGGGCCAACCGGGCGCGGACGACCGGCAGATGATCGCCGACGCGGGCTTCGTGATCGAAGGTGCCGACGAGCAGACCCTGCCGGACGCCCGGCACGACCTGGTGGCGATCCGCCGCCGGGGCGCGGGCAGCGACCTTCCGCCGAACGCGTGAGGGCCGACAGCGGGGGCGGCCCGGACGCGATGGCGGGCGTCGGTGGGCAGGCCGTATCGGGGACCGAGTACCCGGACCCGGCGCCGAACCGAGCCGGGCGGGCGGACCTGACCCCCGGCGAACTGCTCGACCTCGACCGTGAACACGTGTGGCATCCGTACGCGCCGATGCCCGGCACCGGACGCCCGCTGCTCGTCGAGTCGGCTGCGGGAGTTCGCCTGCGGTTGGCCGAACCGGTGGGTGGCGTCGGCGAGTTGGTGGACGGCATGTCGTCGTGGTGGGCGGCCGTGCACGGCTACGCGCATCCGGTGATCGACGCGGCGATCCGCGAGCAGATGGGGCGCATGAGTCACGTCATGTTCGGCGGACTCACCCACGAGCCCGCGATTCGACTGGCACGCACCCTGGTCGAGATCACCCCGGAGCCGCTGCGGCATGTCTTCCTGGCCGACTCCGGATCCATCTCGGTGGAGGTCGCGATGAAGATGTGCCTCCAGTACTGGCGGGCCCGAGGTCGCGGCGACAAGCGGCGCCTGCTCACGTGGCGCGGCGGGTACCACGGCGACACGTGGCATCCGATGTCGGTGTGCGACCCGGAGGGCGGGATGCACCGGTTGTGGCAGGGGAGGTTGGCCGAGCAGGTGTTCGCCGACGCCCCGCCGAGCGGGTTCGACCCGGCCTACGTCGAGCACCTGGACGCGCTGCTGACCCGTCACCGGGACGAGGTCGCGGCGGTGATCGTCGAGCCGATCGTGCAGAACGCGGGTGGCATGCGCTTCCATCCCCCGGAGTACCCGCGCGCGCTGCGCGACCTGTGCACCGCCCACGACGTGCTGCTGATCTTCGACGAGATCGCCACCGGATTCGGCCGCACGGGCGAGCTGTTCGCCGCCGACCACGCCGGCGTCAGCCCCGATGTGATGTGCCTCGGCAAGGCGTTGACCGGCGGCTACCTGAGCATGGCCGCGACGTTGTGTACGGAGGAGGTGGCGGCCGGCATCGCCGCCGGCGAGTCCCCGGTCCTGGCCCACGGGCCCACCTTCATGGGCAACCCGCTGGCCGCCGCGGCCGCGAACGCCGCGCTGGGCCTGCTGCTCGACCAGGACTGGCGGGCGAACGTCGGCCGCATCGAAGCCGGCCTCGCCGAGGGCCTGGCCCCGGCCCGCGCGCTCCCGAGGGTCGCGGACGTGCGGGTCCTGGGTGCCATCGGCGTCGTCCAGCTCGACCATGAGGTCGACATGGCGACGGCTACCCGGGTGGCGGTCGAACACGGCGTCTGGCTCCGGCCGTTCCGCGATCTCGTCTACACGATGCCGCCGTACATCACCTCGGACGCCGACCTGCGACGGATCACCGCCGCCGCCAACGCCGTTGCCGCGGTGGCCTGATCCCGATCCCGATCCCGATCCCGATCCCGATCCCGATCCCGATTCCGACCCCGAGCGCGTGCGGGGCATCCACGTCCCAGGCCCCACCGGGTCGCCCCGCACGCGCGACCCACCCCGCGCGGATCGGCAGGTGCCCATCGAGCCTACGAGCCGGTTCCCTTCGGTGACCGCACCGCGTGCCAGTCGTGGGTGTCGGTCAGGTTGGCGTCCGCCTGCCGGGCGGCCTCGACCGGGTCGCGCTCGCGCAGCGCCCGCAACAGGTCCTCGTGGCCGCCCGGATTCGCGCCCTGGTAGTCGGGGTCGGTCCAGGAACCGGCCACCGACTCGCGCACCGGCCCGGACAGGTTCCGGTACAGCTCGGCCAGCAGGGGATTGTGCGCCGCGTCGGCAACACCGAGATGGAACTCCCAGTCGGCGGCCAGCCACGCCTCGAAGTCGCGCTCGTCCCACGCGGCCCGGCGCCGGCGCAGCGCGCCCTCGAGCACGGTCAGGTCGGCCTCCTCGGCGCGGATCGCGGCGAGTCGGGCGGCCTGGAGGTCGAGCGCCTGGCGCACCTCCAGGACCTGCCCGATGTCGCTGCCGCCGTACAGCCGCTCGACGGCGCCGGAAAGCTCGCTGACCGCGCGCACGTAGGTGCCGTCGCCCTGGCGCACGTCGAGCAGGCCCGCGTGCGCGAGTGCGCGGACCGCCTCGCGGACCGTGCCCCGGGCCACCTGGAGTTGGGTCATCAACTCCGGCTCGGGCGGGATGCGGCTGCCCACCGGCCAGTCGCCGGAGGTGATGCGCTCCCGCAGCCGGGCGATCACCTCGGCGGACAGCGCCGGTCGGCGCACCGATTCGAGGCTGCTCATCGGGCGGGCTCCTGACCTGGGACGTCGACGCGACCTGCGACGTCGAACCGAAACAGGACCAGGATACATCCGATGATCGGACGTCACTCGATGTCAACTCTCCGTCGCCTGGACAGGATTCATCAGACGTCTTACCTTTGATCCATGACTTCCGCAGCCTCCGTAGCCGCCGGCGCACCCCTGGCTTCGACCACCGATCCGGCCGGTCGTACCCGTGCCGCGTGGCTGGCCGGCGTGGGCATCGTGCTGATCGCGTTCAACCTGCGGCTGGGCATCAGCAGCGCCGCCGCGCTCCTGGAGGCGCTGCGCGACACGCTCGGCTTCGGCTCGGTGACCGCGTCGCTGCTGCCGACCCTGCCGACATTGTGCTTCGCCGCCGCCGGGCTGACCGCGGCACCGCTGGCCCGCCGGTTCGGCACCGAACGAGCGGTCCTGGTGGCGCTGTTCGCGCTGGCCGCCGGGCTGGGCATCCGGGTCGTGCCGACCACCTGGGCGCTGCTGACCGGAACCGTACTGGGCATGTCCGGCCTGGCCGTGGGCAACGTGTTGCTGCCCGCGTTGCTGCGCGCGCACTACCCGCACCGCGTGTCGGTGCTGACCGGGGTGTACACCACGGTGATGGCGCTGGGCGCGACGCTGGCCGCCGCGATCGCGGTGCCGGTGGCGGACGGCCTGGACTCGCCGTCGCTGGGGCTCGCGGTGTGGGCGCTGCCGGCCGTGGCCGCGCTGCTGGTGTGGTCGCTGGTCCGGGCGCCGCACGCGCTCACTGCCAAGGCCGGCCCCGCAGCGTACGTGTCGCCGTGGACGATGGCGCGCACCCGGCTGGGCCGACTGGTCACGGCCTACTTCGCGCTCCAGGCGCTGAACTGCTATGCCCTGGTCGGCTGGTTGCCGACGCTGCTCTCGGACGAGGGGATGAGCAGCGGCAAGGCGGGCGCGATGCTCGCGATCACCCAGGGGGCGGGCATCCCGGCGACCTTCGCGCTGCTCGCGTTCGTGCGGGCCACCGGGCGGCTGCGGCCCGCGTTCGTGGTGGTGTCGGTGAGCATGCTGATCGGCTTCGTCGGCCTGCTCGTGGCCCCCGTCGCGCTGCCCGCGGTCTGGGCGGCGGCGGTCGGCCTGGGCTTTTGCTCGTTCCCGCTGGTGCTTTCCGTGATCGGCGGCAGCGGCACCGGCGCCGCCGAGACGACCGCGCTGTCCACGCTGGCCCAGTCCCTGGGCTACGCGGTCGCCGCGACCGGCCCGTTCGCACTGGGCCTGATGCACGGCGCCACCGGCGGCTGGACGGTGCCGATGGCCGCACTCGTGGTCACCGCCGTCGGCCAACTCCTGGTCGGCCTGGTCCTGTCCGGCAACCGCGGCGCGCACGCCGCGCCCGAACCGGCGCCACGATCCGCCCGATCCGCCGGCTGACCGCGGAACCGCAGGAAGCGCGCGGATGCCCGAGGTACGCGACCTCGGGCACCCGCGTGGCGGGTTCGGCCGATCTAGAGGATCTCCGCCGCCGGCTGGGCGAACTGCGAGGCGTACAGCCGCGCGTACGCCCCCTCGGCCGCCAACAGCGTCTCGTGCGTGCCCTGTTCGACGATCGAGCCGGACTCCATCACCAGGATCACGTCCGCGTCCCGGATCGTGGACAACCGGTGGGCGATCACGAAGCTGGTCCGGCCCCGGCGCAGCGAGTTCATCGCCTTCTGGATCAGCACCTCGGTGCGGGTGTCCACCGAACTGGTCGCCTCGTCCAGCACCAGGATCTGCGGTTCGGTCAGGAACGCCCGTGCGATGGTGAGCAGTTGCTTCTCGCCCGCGCTGAGGTTGCCGGCCTCGTCGTCGAGCACGGTGTCGTACCCGTCCGGCAGGGTGCGCACGAAGCGGTCGGCGTGGGTGGCCCGGGCCGCCGCGACCACCTGCTCGCGCGAGACGTCGCCGACGCCGTACGCGATGTTGTCCGCGATCGTGCCGCCGATCAGCCAGGTGTCCTGGAGCACCATGCCGATCGGGGCGCGCAGATCCTCGCGGGCCATCGTGGCGATGTCCACGCCGTCCACGGTGATCCGACCGCCGGTCACCTCGTAGAACCGCATCAGCAGGTTGACCAGGGTGGTCTTGCCCGCGCCGGTGGGACCGACGATGGCCACTGTCTGGCCCGGGTGCACCTCCAGGTCCAGGTCCTCGATCAGCGGCTTGGCCGGGTCGTACCGGAACGAGACGCCCTCGAAGGCGACGTGCCCGGTCACCTTCTCGATCCGGGCGGGCGGCTCCGGGTCGGGGGACTGCTCCTTGGCGTCGAGCAGCGCGAACACCCGCTCGGCCGAGGCGACGCCGGACTGGAGCAGGTTGGCCATCGAGGCGACCTGCGTGACCGGACCGTTGAACTCGTACGAGTACTGGATGAACGCCTGGATGTCGCCGAGCGTCATCGCGCCGGAGGACACTCGCAGGCCGCCGATCACCGCGATCAGCACGTAGTTGAGGTTGCCGACGAAGGCCATCGCGGGCTGGATCAGGCCGGAGATGAACTGCGCCTTGAAACCGGCCGCGTACAGCGCCTCGTTGTGCTTGTCGAAGACCTCGGCGGACTCCTTCTGCCGACCGAACACCTTCACCAGCGCGTGTCCGGTGTACATCTCCTCGATGTGCGCGTTGAGCTTGCCGGTACTGGACCACTGCTTGACGAACTGCGGCTGTGCGCGCTTGCCGATCAGCATCGTGACCAGGATCGAGGTGGGCACGCTGATCAGCGCGACGAGCGCGAGCAGCGGCGAGATCCAGAACATCATCACCAGCACACCGACGATGGTCAGCACCGAGCGCACGATCTGGCCCATCGCCTGCTGGAGGGTCTGCGCGATGTTGTCGATGTCGTTGGTGGTGCGCGAGAGCACCTCGCCGCGCGGCTGCTTGTCGAAGTAGTTCAGCGGCAGCCGGGACAGTTTGGTCTCGGCTTCCTCGCGCAGCCGGTAGGTGGTGCGCTGGACGATCGTCGCGGTCAGCCGGCCCTGCACGAAGGCGAACAGCACCGAGCCGACCACGACCGCGAAGGTGGCCAGCAGGATGGTCCGCACGTGCCCGAAGTCGATGCCGTCGCCGGCGACGCCGGTGAAGATCGCGTCGGTGGCCTTGCCGAGCAGCCGCGGGGTGAGCACGGCGAGGCCGACGCCCGCTATGCCGCACATGAGCAGGGCGTACAGCCGGGCGCGCTCGGGGGCCATCATGCCCAGCAGGCGGCGACCGGACGCCTTGAAGTGCATCGACTTCTCGGTCGGCGCGCCGCCCATCATCCGCGCGGCCGGTCCGCCGCCGGGCGGCGGACCGGGGCGGCGTTGCGGGACGGCGGCCTCGGTCGAGTCGCCGGATTCGGTGGTCTCCTCGGTGGTGGTCACGCCGCCTCCTCCTCGGTGAGCTGGGACAGCACGATCTCGCGGTAGGTGTCGTTGCCGGCCATCAACTCGCGGTGCGTGCCGGTGCCGACCACGCGGCCCTCGTCGAGTACCACGATCCGGTCCGCGTGCCGGATGGTGGCCACGCGCTGCGCGACGATCACCACGGTGGCCTCGGCGGTCTCCTCGACCAACGCCGCGCGCAACGCCGCGTCGGTGGAGTAGTCGAGTGCGGAGAACGAGTCGTCGAACAGGTAGATCTCCGGCTTGACCACCAACAGCCGGGCGATGGCCAGGCGTTGTCGCTGGCCGCCGGAGACGTTGCCGCCGCCCTGGGCGATCGGCGCGTCCAGTTGCTCGGGCAGTGCCTCGACGAACGCGCGGGCCTGTGCGATCTCCAGGGCCCGCCACAGGTCCTCGTCGGTGGCGTCCGGGTTCCCGTAGCGCAGGTTGGAGGCGATGGTGCCGGAGAACAGGTACGGCTTCTGCGGCACCAGCCCCACCGTGCGGGACAACAGCGCGGGGTCCAACTCGCGGGTGTCCACGCCGCCGACCAGGACCGCGCCGCCGGTCACGTCGAGCAGGCGCGGGATCAGGCTCAGCAGCGTGGTCTTGCCGGCTCCGGTGCTGCCGATCACCGCGGTGGTCTCACCGGGACGGGCGATCAGGTCGATGCCACGCAGTACCGGCTCCTCGGCGCCGGGGTAGCAAAAGCTCACGTCGCGCAGTTCGAGCCGGCCGTGCGCGTGCAGCGCGGTCACCGGCGCCTCGGCCACGGTCAGGCTGGTCTCGGTGTCCAGCACCTCGGCGATCCGGTCCGCGCAGACCGACGCGCGCGGGATCATCATGGTCATGAAGGTGGCCATCATCACCGACATCAGGATTTGCGCGAGGTAGCTGAGGAAGGCGACCAGCGCGCCGATGTCCATCGAGTCGGCGCCGATCCGGTGGCCGCCGATCCACACGATCACGATCGCCGAGGTCTCCCACACCAGCAGGACCGACGGGTACATGAAGGCCATCAGCCGGCCGAGCGAGAGCGACACGTCGCGGATCTCGGCGTTGGCGTCCGCGTACCTGGCCTGTTCGTGGCCGTCCCGGCCGAACGCGCGGATCACCCGGATCCCGGTGATCTGCTCGCGCATGATCCGGTTCACGTTGTCGATCCGGCCCTGCAGGACGCGGAACAGCGGCGGCATCGCACGCACGATCCAGCCCACGGCCAGGACCAGCGCGGGCACGATGATCAGGAACAACAAGGACATCGGGACGTCCTGGTTGACCGCCATCAGGATGCCGCCGAAGCACATGATCGGCGCGGACACCATCAGGGTCAGCGCGAGCAGGGCCAACATCTGGACCTGCTGCACGTCGTTGGTGGTGCGGGTGATCAAGGATGGCGCGCCGAACTCGCCGACCTCGCGCGCGGAGAAGGTCTGCACCCGGTTGAACACCGCCGCGCGGATGTCGCGCCCCACGCCCATCGCGATCCGCGCGCCGAAGTACACCGCGATCGCCGCGCAGACGATCTGGACCAGGGTCACCCCGATCATCGCGGCGCCGACCCGCAGGATGTAGCCGGTGTCGCCCTTGACCACGCCGTTGTTGATGACGTCGGCGTTGAGGGTGGGCAGATACAGGGTGGCGAGCGTCTGCACGAGTTGCAGCAGCACCACCAGGGCGATCGGTTTGGCGTACGGGCGCAGGTGCGCGCGCAGCAGGCGGATCAGCACGAGGTCCTCTTCGGGTCGGAGGAGTACAGCCGACCTGGGGCACGAGCCGTACACGGGCGCGGGGTGGGCCCCGTGCGGGGCACCGGACCCGGGTGCGGGTCGAGGGCGCGGCGCCGAGGCGGATTCCGTCCTCGACCGTAGTGCCCATCGATGGGGTGGTCGATCGGATTGTGCCGACCGGTCGGTCGATGCCGCGCCGAGTCGGCGGCTGCGATCGAAGAGGTGTGCATGGTGGTTCTCCCCGAGTGCGATCCAAGGTGGCGAACACGGCCCGTCGGCGGTGGTTCGGGCGGCGTAAGAACACCCTAGAATTTCAAGTTGACTTGAGGTCAAGGTCGACGATCCGGACGTGTCGATGCCCTCGGGCCGTCGACGACCCTTCGGAACCGTACACAGCGAAACGGCCCGTCCACCCCGAGGGGTGGACGGGCCGTTTCGGTGCGAGTCGCGAAACGTCAGTCGATCGCGACGAACGAGTTCGTGGAGTGCCACACGGCGAAGTCGCCGCCGTGGTGGCCGCAGCCGTCCGAGAACTTCACGCCGGAGCTGGTGTGGTGACCGACCACGAGGCCGTCGTCGTGGCCGCCCGCCTGAGCGGTGCCGGCACCGGCGAAGGCGAAGAGCGCGGCGCCGGCAACGGCGATCAGCGAGGTACGGAGGCGCATTGTCATCTCCCATGAAATGTGGGTGAGCGGGACGTAAATCCTGATATCCACAAAATCACAGCAATATGGGTAAGTTCGCCCATTAGGGGCGTGTCGTGCGCTCGTTACGACCCGTTCGGCCCGTCGTCACTGGTGCACGAGGGTGAGCCAGTGCGCGTACCGCTCGTCCGTGCCGGTGATCGCCGCGGTGTAGGCGTCCTGGATCTTCCGGGTGATCGGCCCGGTGGCCACCTCGCGGTCGTCCAGCGAGGCCACCGCGACCACGCCCGCGGCCGTGCCGCAGACCATGATCTCCTCGGCGGTGTACAGATCCGAGCGGAGCAGGTTCTCGGTACGGACCGCCAGACCCAGATCCGCGGCCAGGGTGAGCACGGTGTCCTGGGTGATCCCGCGCAGCGCGCCGGCGCTCGGCGGCGGGGTGAACAGCACGCCGTCGCGCACCGCGAAGACGTTGGCCGCGCTGCACTCGCTGACGTAGCCGTCCGCGTTGAGCAGCAGCGCCTCGTCGTAGCCCGCCCGCAGCGCCGCGGTCTTGGCCAGCGCCGCGTTGAGGTAGCCCGCGGTGGCCTTGGCCGCGGGCGGCAGCGCGTTGGGGTCGTTGCGCCGCCACGAACTGGTGGCCAGGCGGATGCCGCGCTCGGCCGGCGCGTCGCCGAGGTAGGCGTGCCACTCCCACCCGGCGATGCTCACCTCGACCGCCATCTCGGGCCGCAGGGCCGGACCCATCTCGCCGTAGCCGATGTGCGCGAGATGGCGCAGGTAGCACTCGGAGTGCCCGTTGGCCGCGATCAGTTCCAGCGTCGCGGCGCGCAGTGTGGGCAGGTCGTAGGGCAGTTCGAAGCCCACGATGTGGGCGCTCTCGCGGAACCGCCGCAGGTGGTCGTCGAGCCGGAACACCGCGGGGCCGCGCGGGGTGAGGTGGGCCCGGGTGCCCTCCAGTACGCCGGTGCCGTAGTGCAGTCCGTGACTGAGGACGTGCACCTTCGCGTCCGCCCACGGCACGAGCGTGCCGCCCATCCAGATCCGGTCCGCTTCGGTCAGTGCCATTGCTGCTCCCGCCCTCGTGCGCTCGTGCGTGGTCGCCTTCGGCCGCGGGCGCCGTGCGGCGCCGCCGTCGGGCGTGCTCGACAAGTGGATCACCGAGAGACACTTCGATGGGCCACTTGATGAGTGGCACATTAGCCCGATCGCTATTGGTCCACTAGTGCCGATCCGCCATCCGGACACGCCCGAGCCGCCCCTCGGCGCGGGCCGGGGGTGCGGGCCGGGGTGCGGGCGGGCGGCTTACCGGACAAGGGAGTTCATCACCGCCCGGAACGGACCCGGGCCCGCCCTGGTGCGGCACTAGCGGACCCGACGGGCCTCGCGCCAGGCCGCGGACAGGAGTTCGACGGCCTGGGACAGCACCGGTTCGGGCCACGCGAAGCTCAGGCGGATGTGCTCGGCGGCGCTGTCCGGGTCCGGCGCGAAGACGGCGCCGGGGGAGACCGCGACGCCGTGGCGAAGGGCGCCGGCGACGAAGTCCTCGCCGTCCACGCCGGGCAACCGGGCCCACAGGGACAGGCCGCCGCTTGGCAGGGTCCACTCCCACTCGGGCAGGTGCCGGGTGAGTTCGGCGGCGAAGTGGTCCCGGCGGGCGGCGAGCGTGTCGGCCCAAGCGCGGACCCGCCTCGGCCGGTCGGGGTCGCGCAGCAGGTGGATCGCGAGTTGCTGGTCCAGCGTGGAACAGGCCAGGTCGGTACGCTGCTTGGCCTCGATCAGCAGGGTCCGCACGGAGGTCGGCGCAGCCACCCAACCCAGCCGCAGACCGCCCCACGTGGTCTTGGACAGCGAACCCAGGCACACCGTGCGCTCGGGCAGGTGTTCGGCCGCCGAGGCGACCGGCCCGTCGGCGAGCTCGGCGAGGGTGCGGTCCTCCACCAGCAGCGCGCCCTCCTCGGCGGCCACCCGGGCGACCGCCTTCGCCCGCCGGGCCGAGACCATGGCTCCGGTCGGGTTGTGCACGGGCAGCGAGAACGCGTACGCGGGTCGATGCCGGCGGATCGCCGCCCGCAACTCGTCCGGATCGAAGCCGTGCCGATCGCCCGGCACCGGGATCGCCTCGGCGCCGAAGCGGTACGCCGCGGCGAGCATCCCGGGATAGGTGGTCGGCTCGACCAGGATCCGGTCGCCGGGCGCGAGCAGCGCGTCGGCGACCAGGTGGATCGCCTGCTGCGCGCCCGAGGTCACCACGATGTCCTCCGCGCCGAACCCCGCGGGCAACGCGTGCGCCGCGACCAGCGCGCGCAGTCGCGGGTCGCCGGCCGGCGCGTACCCGTCCTGTGGTCGGGCGTCGAGCAGGTCCTCCACGCGCAGCGCGGTGTCCGGCAGCAGCGAGGCGTCGGGTACGACCGCCTTGGCCAGGTCGACCACGATGGCGCCCTCGCGCAGCCAGCGGGAGAAGGTCGGCCGACCGCCGGGACGCACGTACGAGCCGCTGCCGTGGCGCCGTTCGACCAGGCCGATCCGGTTCAGCGAGAGGTAGGCCGAGGCGACCGTGCCGCGACTGAGCCCGAGCGCCTCGGCGAGCGCGCGCTCGGACGGCAGCCGGGTCTCGGCGAGCAGGTCGCCGCCCTCCACCAACTCGCGCAGCGCGTCGAACAGCCGCTCGCCGCGCGAGCGGCGCTCGTTGCGCCGGGGGCGCCCCATGCGCTCGGCGACCACGACCGCGAACTGCTCGACCTCCACGACCACTCCCTCGACCCACGTTCCCTCGGATGGCTCGACGATATGGGGTCGCGCGGGCTCGGCACGCCGCCCGCTACCACGGCAGCGGGTGGGTGTCCCGGAAGAAGCCGCCGGTGGGGCCGTTGTCGGGAAGGGTCGCCGCCCAGACGATGCCCGCCGCGACCGGGCGCCCGCCGCGACCGGGCGCCCGCCCGGGCCGCCCATCTCGGTGGCCACCCAGCCCGGGCAGATCGCGTTGACCAGGACGCGGTCCGGGCGCGGTTCGGCCGCGAGCATCCGGGTGGGCGCGTTGAGACCGACCTTGGAGATCGTGTACGTGGGCGTGCCGCCGCCCATGTTGGTCAGCGACGCGGCCTCGCTGCTCACGTTGAACCACCCTGGGATGGGCCGAGCGGCGCGGCAGCGGCAGGAACGCCTGCACCGTGCGCCAGGGCCCGTACAGGTTGGTCTCGCCGGCCTCGGCCACCACGTCCAGGTCCGCGTCGGTCGCGCGCTGCCAGGTGTCGTAGGTGATCGCGGTGTTGTCGACCTAGCTTCGCGGCGCGTGGGTTCCTTTTGTCCTCAAACGCCGGACGGGCTGATTGTGGATGGGCTTGGTGAGTTTGCTGGACTTTTGGGGTGTCCTGGGTGTCCTCAAGCGCCGGACGGGCCGGAGGGGTTGGGTGAGCTTCATGGATGCGCTGCGGTTTTCGGGTGCCCTCAAGTGCCGGGCGGGTTGAGTTTGGGTCGGCTTGGGGCGTGTGCTGGGGTTTTGGGGTGACTTCGAGCGGGGGTGGGGGCGAGTTTCGGGTTGGTCAGAGGGGGTGGGGGTCGGGTTCGTATAGGCGGTATAGGCGGCGGGTTGTGTGGGTGTGGTCTCGGGCCGTTACCGCGTTCCAGGCTCGGGAGAGGAGGTTGCGGGCCTGGTGGCCGGGCCAGGGGGTGGGGAGGAGTTCCGGGGGGAGCAGGGGGTCGGGTTCCATTGCTCGGCTGAATTCGACGGTCAACTCGACGCCGATGGTGAGTAGTTCGACGTCGTCGATGTCGGCGTTCGATTCCAGGCGGGCCAGTCTGGGGCGGGTGGTCTCGATCAGGCGCTCGTAGCGCTCGGCCAATTCGGTGAGCGGCCACAGGTGGGCGGCCAGTTCCGTCGGGCGATCGAGCGGGCCGATGCGCAGGTCCCGGCTGGTGAGCAGGGTTACCGCGTCCGATACGCCCAGGCGGCCCGCCTCGGCCGAGACCAGGTCGGTCCACTCGTTCGCGGACACGTACAGGCCGCCGTGCAGCGCCGCGCCGCCCAGTCGCAGGATCGCGTCGCGCAGCGCGTCGCGCGCGGATCGCGCGGACTCCGGGATCGCGAACGCGACCAGTCGCCACGTGCCGTCCCACGGTTCCAGGCCGCGATCCTGGCGGAACGCGTAGCGGACGAACTCGACGTTGGGTTCGATGGTGCGCAGGGTGTCCTCGGACGCGCTCAGCACCGCCTTGCGACCACGACCGTGATGGGTGAACCGCCCCTCGGCGATCAGGCGTTTGACGCACAGCCGCACCTGCTGGTCGGTCATCCCGAGCTCGCCCGCGACGGTGTACAGCTCGCCCGCGTCCACGCTGCCGTCCGGCCGCACCAGCGCGTACACGAGGGTGCGGGTCGGGATCTCGACCGGGTCGACTCCTGGCGTTCCTGGCATGGCCCGAGCATACGAGCGCGCGGGGCGGCCCATCCCGCTCACCCGCGCGCGGGCGTCGAGGCGGGCCCGATCCTGCGGATCATGGTGGTCACGGCCCCGAAGCCCAGCAATGGGCGCAGGTAGGGCGTGTGCTCGGTCCTGGTCGCGACGAAGCCGTGTCGTTCGTAGAGCGCGCGGGCACGCGGGTTCACGTCGATCACGTCGAGCCGGATCCGTCGGCAGCCGAGTTCGCGGGCGAGCACGGCCACCTCGTCCAGCAGCAGGCTGCCGATGCCCGTGCCGCGCTGCGACGGGTCGACGGCGATCCCGTCCATCACCAACTCCGACGACCCGGGCCTGCGTTCGAGCAGGGCCAGGATGGCGACGCGGTGCAGGCCGCCGAGTCGGCCGTACGCGCGCAGCACATCGCGCGCCGTGCCGCCGGTGAGGCCATGGCCACCGTGCGTGTAGCCGGCCAGGCCGACCAGTACGCCGTCCCGGGTCGCGGCGATCGCGCGGTCCGCGTGCAGGTGCTCGGCGATGAACGCCGTCCCGGCCTCGGCCGGGCCCAGCGCGGTGCCCAGCTTGCGCCCGAACGCCTCCCAGTACAGCTCGGCCGCCCGCCGGCGCGCGTCGGGCGGCAGGCCGCGGCGGATCAGCAGCGCGCCCGGGTGCCGGTGATCCGAACCGCGTCGATCGTTCGGCTCGCTCGCCTGGTCCATCGCTGCCTCCGGGTGGTGGGTCGTCCTCGGCGTCGTGGTCGATCATGCCGGGCATCCGGAGACAGCATACTTGAAACGTTCGTTTGACAGACGAGCGTTTGCAATTCGATAGTTATTGCGGATGAGGGTGCGATACGCAGCCGGATGAAGGAGACGAAGGCATGAAGCTCGGATCGGTTGTTCGACGCCATCGCGGGCTCACGATCGGCGCCGCGATCGTCGCGCTGCTCCTGTTGGTCGGCCTGGGCGCGGTGGTGTACGCGGACCGTGCGAACACCTACGACCTCGACGAGGAGCGGATCTCCTTCCGGGACGGCGCGCAACGGCTGGACGGTGTGCTGGCCAAGCCCACGCGCGGGCGCGGTCCGTACGGGCTGGTCGTGTTGGTGCACGGCGACGGGCCGAAGAACGCCACCAACGACGGGTTCTACCGGCCGCAGATGGAGGCGTACGCGCGGGCGGGCTACGCGACGTTGTCCTGGACCAAGCCCGGAGTGGACGGCGCGCCGGGGAACTGGCTCGACCAGAGCATGGAGGACCGCGCCCGGGAGACCGAGGCGGCGATCGCGTGGAGTCGCTCCCGGCCGGACGTGGACCACGCGCGGGTGGGCCTGTGGGGTGCCAGTCAGGCGGGTTGGGTGTTGCCGAAGGTGGCCGCGCGCACGCCGGACGTACGGTTCCTGATCGCCGTCTCGCCCGCGATCAACTGGTTGCGTCAGGGCCGCTACAACCTGCTCGCCGAACTGCGCGCCGAGCACGCCTCGGCGGAGCGGATCGAGACCGAGGTGCGGCGCAGCGACGAGACCCGACGGCTGCTCCAGGAGGGGGCGAGCCACGAGCGGTACCGCGCGGCCCTGGGGGACGCCGCGGACATGCCGGCCGACCGGTGGGCGTTCGCGCGCAGGAACTTCGCCGCCGACGCGAGCGCGGACCTGGCCGGGGTGCGGGTGCCGGTGTTGTTGATGCTCGCCGGGCACGACGTGAACGTGGACGTCGCGGAGACCGAGGCGGAGTATCGCCGACTGCTGGGCGGGCGGGCCGAGTTGACGGTCCGGCACTACCCGGGCGCGGCGCACTCGATGGTGGAGAAGGACATCGAGGACTCGCGGGTCGACACCTGGTTCACGGCGGTCTTCGCGCCGCGTGACCTGTTCGCCGCCGGGTACCTCGGCGACCAGCGACGCTTCCTGGCCGGGCGCTGAGCACCGCTCCGGGTCAGAGGGCGACCGGGATCGCGCCCAGGGCCGTCGTCACCTCCGCCAGGTGCGGATCGGCGGCGGCCTTGGCCAGTGCGGCGGTCAGCGCCTCCGCGTAGGTGGCGTCGGCCTGGGCCAGCCGGGTGCGCCCGTCGTCGGTGATCACCGTGTATACGCCTCGGCGGTCCTTGGGACACAGGTCGCGTCGGGTGAGTCCGTCGGTTTCCAGGCGGACCGCGAGGCGGCTGACCGAACTCTGGTTCAGACCGATCGAATCGGCGAGTTCCTGCATGCGCAGCTCGCCGTCGGGCGCGACCGAGAGCCGGGAGAGCGCGCGGTACTCGGACAGGCCGATTCCGTGCCGCCGTTGCAGCGTCCTGCCGAGGTCGTACTCGACGCGCGCGTGCAGTACGACGACCTGTTCCCAGAGTTTCGCGTCCATGGCCCGTCCCCTTTCGCCGTGTGGGCGAGTCGCCCGTGCGGGCGGGTCGCCGGTTCGGTGGAGTCCCGGCGGCCGGTCCGGCGGAGCGTACGACCGCTGTTGACAGCAGGTTACATGCAGTGCCAGATTATGCATGCACAAGCAAACAATGTATGAGCATACACCTTCCTGATGTACGCAGATCGAGGTCACCGTGCTCGACCGCCGGCCCCGATCCCACCGAAACCGATCGACCCGATGAAACGGATGACGCGTTGACCTCTCCCACCGCCACCGCGAACCCGCTGCTGACCCCGCACCGGCGCGGCCTCCTGGACCTGCCCAACCGGATCGCGATGGCCCCGATGACCCGGGGCCGCGCCGACGACACCACCGGTGTGCCGAGCGAGCACGCCGCCGCCTACTACACCCAGCGCGCCGGCGCCGGGCTGCTGATCACCGAGGGCATCTCGATCCACCCGCTCGGCAAGTCCGGCCCCGGCATCCCGGGACTGCGCACCGACGAACAGGTCGCGCGCTGGCGCGAGATCACCACCGCCGTGCACGACGCGGGCGGCCGGATCTTCGCCCAGCTGTGGCACGTGGGCCGGATGACGCACCCGGTGACCCTGGACGGCACGACGCCGACCGCGCCCTCGGCGGTGCCGATCACCGAGGCGCCGATCTTCACTCGGGACGGCCTGCTGCCGCACGTGACCCCGCGCGCACTGACCCTTGCCGAGATCGAGGAGGTGATCGCGGCGTTCGCGCGCGGTGCGCGGCGGGCGATCGAGGCCGGGTTCGACGGCATCGAGATCCACGGCGCCAACGGCTATCTGTTCCAGCAATTCCTGGCCGAGAACACCAACCTGCGCACCGACCGCTACGGCGGGTCGCGGGAGAACCGGCTGCGCTTCGTACTGGAGGTGGTGGCCGCGGTCACCGCCGAGATCGGCGCGGACCGGGTGGGCCTGCGCATCTCGCCGGACAACCCGGAGAACCAGATCCGCGAGGCGGACGCGCGCGGGACCTACCGGGCCCTGGTCGACGCGCTCGACCCGCTCGGCCTGGCCTACCTGCACGTGCTGGAGCGTGGCGACTACGCCGCCCTCGCGGATCTGCGCCCGCGCTGGACCGGCACGCTGATCGCGAACCACAACGGCCCGACGCCGGTCGACCCGGCGACGGCCGAGCGGTTGCTGGCCGCCGAACTGGCCGACGTGGTGGCCTTCGGCCGGCTGTTCATCAGCAATCCGGACCTGCCCGCGCGGATCGCCGAGGGGCTGCCGTTGGCCCCGCCGCCGGTGGCGGACGTGTACGGCGGGGGCGCGCGCGGCTACGTGGACTACCCGGCGGCCTCGGGCGCGGCCGGTTAGGCGTCCGGGCTTCAGGCAGCAGCGTCGAGCGGGCCGCGCTCGCCGGTGAGCACGGTGCGCAGCACGTCCGGGGTGAGCAGGCCGACGGCGCGACCAGCCTCGTCGGTCACCGCCCACACCCGCATGCCCCGGGCACGCATGGTGGCCAGCGCCTCGCCGGCGGGCATCTCCGGCCGGGCGAACGGGCCGCCGTCGTGCGTGATGTTCCCGATCGGCGTGCGCGCGGTGTACCACGAGCGGTTCTGGTACGGCGCGAGCTGCGCCCGGCGCACGACGCCGAGGCAGCGGCCGTCCTCGGCGTGCAGGATCACGTGGTCGGCGTCGGCCACCCGGATGATGTCGACGGCCTTGTCGACCATGGTGTTCACGTCGATCCGCAGCTCGGCCGGCCGCATGGCCTGCGCGACGGTGAGCGGACCGACGGGGCGATGGTGGGGTATGGCGGTCATCGTGGGCACCTGGTTTCCAGTCGTCCGGATCCGGGGTTCGCACCCGGGTCGCCGGTGGTTCGGGTCATGGGGGACCGCGGCCGGTGGGGACCGGTCGCGGGTCGGACCGTGCGCGCACCGTCTTCGGACGACACGCCCCGGCGGGGCGGCGGAAGTTCGGCGCTGAAGCCACCCGTGGACGCGGCCGGCGCGCGACGTCGAACCTGCCGGGAACGGGCCGGGAAATACCGGCGTGCCGGGGCTCGACGCGGGCGTGACCGCCTGCGGTGGATGGCGACGCGAGAGTCGCGATGGCGCTGTGCGCTCGGTCGGCGGGCGAACCGCGGTCGCCGGAAACCCGGTTCACCAGTCCTGCGGATCCGGCCGCAATGGCCGACGTCCTCGCCCACCGAGGACGGCGTCGGCGCGCAGGCCGACGTACGACATGTCTTCGGTAGGGCCACCTTACCGTCTTTTTGACGTCTTTCCGACGGGCGGTCGACCCGGCGTCGGGACGATTGGGGGTGAACCGGCTTAATCCGCCCCACAGTTCGGGCGTGCCGGCGCCGCCGAGTCGGGTACCGGCGCCGGCCGAGGCCCCGAATCGCTCGGCCTGGGCCGGTGCTCCCCGGCGGTTGCTACCAGGTGTAGATCGGTTTGCCGTTGCGGTCCTTGGCCTCGGTGTAGACCTTCATGCACGCGCCCTCTTCGGAAGCGTTCAGGGCGGAGGAGCCCTTGGGGAGTTCACCGGCCGGCGGGGGCGGCGGGGCGGACGGCGGTGCCGAGGGGGTGCTGCTCTTGCCCGCGCCCTTGAAGGTGGCGCCGGAGCCCCAGTCCGCGCCGATCTGCACCGTCACGTGGGTCGCGTTCGGCTGGGGGGACAACGCGGTGGCGGGCAGGCCGAGCGCGTCGGCGACGGCCTGCGCCTGGACC
Source organism: Embleya sp. NPDC050154 (assembly GCF_044460165.1). Taxonomy (NCBI): domain Bacteria; kingdom Bacillati; phylum Actinomycetota; class Actinomycetes; order Kitasatosporales; family Streptomycetaceae; genus Embleya; species Embleya sp. NPDC050154. The sequence goes on along the minus strand of NZ_JBITJP010000010.1, from coordinate 167,385 downwards.
TGGTCCTTGGCCGGGAAGATCACCGCGCTGGTCTGTCGCTTGATCGGGTTCGGGTCCTTCGTGGTCTTCGTGAAGCCCTGTGCGATCAGGCCCTCCGTGACAGCGGAGGGCAGGCTCGTCCTGGTCGTGCCGTTGACCACGGTGATCCGGATCGCGGCCTTGTCCACCGCGGGCGGCGGGGGCGGTTGCGGTGCCGAGGGCGGCGCGGTGGTCTCGGTGCCCGGCGGCGGGCCGTTCTTGTCGAAGGCGACGTCGGAGCGGACCATCTTGAACAACGTCTCGGCGGACGCGGCCGGGACCAGGTGCTGATCGGGGGCCTGCGGATCCGCGTCGTGCGGCATCGTGGTCATGGTGATCCGGTTGGTGTTCACCTTGTTCAGCGTGGTCGCCAACGAGGTGAGCTTCTGGATCCCGTTGAGGCCGTCGTCGACGGTCAGCGACCTGGTCGCGGCGTCGGCGACCTTGAACAGTTTGATCGGGTTGGTGATGGTGCTGTTCGACTTGAGCGTGCGCACCATCGAGTTGAGGTACATGTGCTGCGCGTGGGTGCGCCCGACGTCGCTGCCGTCCTCGAAGGCGTGCCGCGTACGCAGCCACTTGAGCGCGTCCTCGCCCTGGATCTTGTGCGTGCCGGCGGTCAGCCGCAGGTGCGAACCGATCACGTGCCGTTCGCCGTTGACGTACTCGACCGCCTCGTCCTGGATGTTCGACTGCACGCACACGTCGACCCCGCCGACCGCGTCGGCCATCGAGACCACGCCGGAGAAGGTGACCATCATGAAGTGATCGATGTGGACCTTGGTGAGCAACTGCCACGTGCCGACCACACAGCCGGGCCCGCCGCGACCGAGGCTCTCGTTGATCGTGGCGTTGATCGGCGGGAACTTCTGCTTGGTCTTCGGGTCGGTGCAGGCCGGTATCGCCACGCGGGTGTCGCGCGGGATGCTGATCACCGACGCGTTGCTGCGGTCCGCCGAGACGTGCAGCAACATCTGCACGTCCGCCCGCGGCGCGCCGCCGTCGCAGGCGCCACCGAGCTTGCAGTCGGTCGGGTCGTTCCGGCCGTCCGAGCCGATCATCAGGATGTTCATCGGGGTGCGGCCGAACTCGTCGGGCGCCTCCTTGGGCACGTCCACGTCGCTGGTGTTGAGCTTGCTGTGCTTGATGTTGGCGTTGAGCTTTTGATAGATCACGTAGCCGGTGATCCCGAGCGCGACCAGCACCAGCGACATCACCAGCGCGGTGATCTTGAGCTTGCGGAAGCGGCGCGGCTTGCCGTGCCCGGTGCCCTTGGCCCGTCGGGCGGCCCGACCGCCCGAGGCGTCCTCGCCTCGGCGGGCGCGCGGTACGGCGGGCGCTTCGTCGGCGGGCTCGGCACCGAGTTCCTCGCCGTCCGCCGCGGGAGCGGTCGAGACCGCGTCGGAGGAGGGTGGTCGCGACGCGTTCGCGCGCCGACGGCGACCACCGGACTCCGGTGCGGAACTCAAAACGACCCCCGAGAAAGATGTCGTCGAACCGATGCCGCGTTGCCGCGGACTGGCTCGACACCGTACCGGGCGGCCGGAACGGACCGAACAGGTGCCGGCCGCACGTCGTCGTGACGGCGGCCTCCTCGGAAACGGACGGCTTCGCGCACAGGTTGGTTGCGGCGCGGACGATCGGTTCGGGTATGGCATGGGTCACGGCGCGGCGCGCGTGCCGCGCGGGGCGGGAAGCGGTGGCGAACGACAAGGACGACGCCGCCCTCGGGGGGAGGGGGCGGCGCCGTCGTTCAGGCGTCGGTGAGCGGGATCACCTCTCGGCGGGGGGCACGCCGCGACTCCAGCCGAACGGTAATTCGCGGCGGCAAAGGTTGGGCCCGGGGACACCCGTTCACCGACTGTTCGGTACAACGAGCGAACGCCGGCCACCATTCCCGGACATAGCGGTTGATCTTCCGATCACGTCTTCGATCACGTCCCTTCCGGCCCCGAAGACGGGTTCGGGCGCGGGCCGGCCGAATGCGCGTCCAGGCCCGCGATCAGCAGGTCGAGACCGGCGTGGAACTCGGTCTCGGGCGTGCTCTCGGCGGCGGCCCCGGCGATCTCGATCAGGTACGGGAAACGGTCGGTGGGCAGCGCGCGGGCCCGGTCGGTGATCGCCCGGACGTCCTCGTCCGGCGCGATCGAGAGCGGGCCGGCAAGTTCGGCCTGGGCGAAGCCGGTGACGAAGCCGGTCACGGCGCGGAACGCGTACAGCAGGTCGGCCCCGCGCCGGCCGCTGCGGGCGAGCGCGCGCAGCAACGCCTCGCCGTGCGCCAGCGTGGACCCGTCGGTGATCCGGCGGGTGAGGATGAGCGGGATGACGTCCGGATGGGCGCGTACGGCACGCCAGTTCGCTTCGGCGAGCCGGCGGGTGTCGACCCGCCAGTCGTCGTCCTCGGCGTGCTGCTCGTCGAGAGCCGGCAGGGCGTCCGCCATCACCGCCTCGACGAGCAGCCCCTCCAGGCCCTCGCGCCCGTCCACGTAGTTGTAGATCGTCATCGCCCCGGTGCCCAGCGCCGCGGCCAGGCTGCGCATGGTCAGCGCACCCAGGCCGTGTGCGTCCACCAGGGTCAGGGCCGCCGTGCGCAGTTGCTCGCGGCTGAACTTTCGGGGCGCGGGCACGATGCTCCTCCTTGACTTACGTACAACGTACGTGTTCGATGGGCGTTGTTCACGTACAGAGTACGTCAACGCGGCTCCGGCGGCTCGCGCCGAGCCGGACGGGCGCGCCCGGATGCGCCCGATTCCCTTTTGTGGCAAGGAGCTTCGATGACTCACATCGATGTGTTCGAGGACGCCCTCCGGTTGGCCGAAGGCGGCCGGATCAGCGCCGGGGAGCGCCGGATGAGCGGCGCCGACGGTGCCGACGGCGTCGATCAGGGGTGGCAGTTGGCCGCCTTCCATGTCGAGACCGACGCCGACCTGCACGCCGACCACTGGGAGATGCATCCCGAGTCCGACGAGGTGGTGTGCGTGTGGACGGGCGCGCTGCGGATCGTGCTGCGCGCCGAGGAGGGCGCCGGTGAGGAGTCGCCGGTCACCCTGCGGGCCGGCGGCGCGTTCGTGGTGCCGCGCGGGCGTTGGCATCGACTCGAGATCGAGGAGCCCGCCGATCTGATGTCGATCTCCCGGCGCTCCGGCACCCGCCTGGAGCGGCGGGCCGGGCGGGCGGGGGAGCGGGCATGACCGGGACGATCGAATCGGCGGCCGTTCCGGTCCGGATGCCGCGTGCGACCCGGATGTTGCTGGTCGTGGTGCTGACCGTGCAGTTCACCGTCGCGCTGGACATGTCCGTGGTCAACGTGGCCCTGCCGGACATCCGCGACGATCTGGGCTTCGGCGCGGACGGGCTGCCGTGGGTGGTGAACGCGTACGCGCTGAGCTTCGGCGGGCTGCTGATGCTCGGCGGCCGGATCGGTGACCTGGTCGGGCGCCGTCGCACACTCCTCGCGGGCCTGGCCGTGTTCGGCCTGGCCGGTCTGGGCGGCGGCTTGGCCACCACGCCCGGCGCGCTGATCGCGGCCCGCGCGGTGCAGGGGATCGGTGCCGCCGCGCTCGCGCCGGTGGCGTTCGCGCTGATCACGGTGACCTTCCCGGCCGGGCCCGCGCGGTCCAGGGCGCTGGGGTTGTGGGGTGCGACGGCCGCGGCGGGCGGTGCCTTCGGAGTGCTGATCGGCGGGCTGCTCACCGAGTCGGTGGGCTGGCAGGCGGTCATGTTCATCAACGTGCCGATCGTCGCGTTCGCCATGTTCGCCGCGCGCGGACTGCCGGCGGATCGACCCGTGCCCGGCGCCACGCCCAGGCTCGACCCGGTCGGCGCGCTCTTGGTCACCGCGGGTGCGACCACATTGGTGCTGGGCGTGGTGCGGGCCGAGCGGCAGGGCTGGGGATCGGCCGTGACGATCGGTACGCTCGCCGCCGCCGCGGTCCTGCTGGCCGCCTTCGTTCTGGTCGAACTGCGGGTCACCGAGCCGCTGTTGCGGATGGGGTTGTTGATCCATCGGCCGGTGCTGGGCGCGAACCTGTTCATGATGCTGCTGTTCTCCGGCCAGTTCGCGGCGTTCTACTTCACGTCGTTGTATCTCCAGCAGGTGCTCGACTACGGACCGGCCGCCGCCGGCGCGGCCTTCGTGCCCTTCTCCGGCGGGATCGTGATCGGCTCGGTGCTCGCCACCCGGACGATGGCCCGGATCGGCCCGGGACGGCTGCTCGCACTGGGCGCCGTGCTCGCGGCGGTGGGCTTCGGCTGGTTCGGGCTCGCGTTCGACGTCGACGGCACCTTCCTGCGCTCGATCCTGGGTCCCTCGCTGGTCGCGAGCATCGGTGCGGGGCTGTGCTTCGTGCCGCTGGGCACCGCCGCGACCGCGGGAGTCGCCGCGCACGAGGCCGGGATGGCCGGCGGACTGATCAACAGCTCGCGACAGATCGGCGGTTCGATCGGCCTGGCCGGGCTGGTCACGCTGGCCGCGTCGGTGATCGGACCGGACGGCGGCGGGTCCGAGCGCGAACTCGCACACGGGTACGCGGTCGCGCTGGAGACGGCGGGCGGGCTGCTCGTGTTGGCCGCAGTGGTCGCGCTGGTCCTGGTGCCGGCCAAACTCGGGGGTGCGCCCGCCGGCGAGCGGGGATAGCCGCCGGGGCGGGAGCAGAGCCGGGCGCCCGGTGGTGTGTCGGTGGCGGCTTCGCTCGGCTCCCGGCCGGGGTCACGAGGGGGCCTCGGCGTTCGGCCCCGCCCCGGGCCTGTCAAGTGGACTCCATGGACGCCTTGTTGCGTCGGTCACAGGCGAACCAGTCGGCTGCATAACGTCTTTCGGGCGGGGTCGGCCGCGCCGCGCGATGCTCGTCGGCGCGGGCCGGCCGCGAACTCGACGGCCCTCCCACGTATATCGCTGCTTTCCACCGGGTAGCGTCGGGTCGTCGTGACCAACCGGTACGGCGACAAGCGTGCGTCGTTGTCGACTCCGCGCCGGACCGACCGAGCGTGGAAGCCTGCGTACCCGCCGGCGACCGGCGTACGGGCGTGCCGCACCAGGCTGCGGGCGAGCGTACGACGCGAAGGGGAGAGCCGATGAGTGTATTCACACGTACGTGCCGGCGAGCGGGGGCGGTGGCGGCCGCGACCGCCGTGGCGGTTCCGCTGACCGTCGCCCTGGCCGCGCCCGCGAGCGCGGCCCCCTCCGCGTGTACCGCGCGGACCGGGCCGTATCAAAGCCAGGTGGAGAAGGCGTTGGGGCTCAAGGTGGACGGCCGGCAGTCCACCGCCGACTGCCGCGCCATCCGTACCTATCAGGCGCAGAACGGCATCCGCCCGGCGGCCGGCTACGCCGGGCCCGTCACCTACGGCGTGATCAAGCGCAAGGCCGGCGGCGGGGAGGGCGGTTGCCCGACCGATGTCGGTCGGATCGCGTGCGTGGACCTCGGCCGGCAGGTCAGTTGGATCCAGGACGGCGCCAAGCAGGTCTACGGCCCGGTCGCCATCCGCTCCGGGCGGGACGGCTTCGAGACCCGCACCGGCCTGCACAAGGTCTACTACCGCGCGATGAACCACTGGTCGACGCTGTACGACGTGGCGATGCCGTACAGCCAGTTCTTCGACGGCGGCATCGCGTTCCACGCGATCGACGGTTCGGTCACGTCGCCGCCCGGCTCGCACGGCTGCGTCAACATGCGGCCGGCGGACGCCCAGGCGTACTGGGGACTGCTGCACACCGGCGACGAGGTGTACGTGTACGGGAACAAACCCGGTACCTGACGGGCCGGTTCGGGTCGTCGGCCCCGGTCGCCGGTCGGCCGGGCGGGTGTGCCCGGTCCCGGCGGGCGCGGTCAGACCGCGCGCAACGCGCCCGGATGCCGGCCGGTGAGGTGGTCCAGGGCCGCGGAGGTGGGCTCGTCGAACGGGAGGTAGACGACCAGGGTCTGGTCGACGTCGGCCAGGTCGAGGATCTCGCGTTCCAGGCGCAGTTCGCCCGCCTCGGGGTGGGCCAGGTGCTCCACGCCCACCCGGCGCGGCGGCGTGGCGGGCGCGGCCAACCGCTCGGTGAACGCGGTGCCCGCGGTGACGGCCATGCCGTCGAGGAAGTCCTGCACGTGGGGATCGCCGAACGAGGACGCGAACCGCAGGATCGCGGCGTGCTCGTCGGCTATCCGCTCCCAGTTCGGGTAGGCCGCGCGTGCTCGCGGATCGGTGAACACGTAGCGCGCGAGGTTGGGTTCCTCCTCGTCCAGGATGCCCAACGGACGGGCGAGCCGCTCGTACCCGTTGGTGAAGGCCAGCACGTCGCCGAGCCGGTTGACCAGCAGCGCGGGGGCCGGTTCGAGCCGGTCCAGGAGCGCGCGCACCGTGGATCGCACGGTCCGGGCGGGCGGTTCGCCGCCCGTGCACGGGAACATCTCGCCGGTGGCGGCCTTGGCCAAAAGGCGCACGTGCACGCGCTCGTCCGCGGTCAGCCGCAGCGCGTCGGCCAGCGCCGCCAGCACGTGGCCGGACGGGCGGCGGTCGCGGCCCTGCTCCAGCCGCGCGAGGTACTCGGCGCTGACTCCGGCGAGGGTCGCCAACTCCGACCGGCGCAGGCCCGGGGTACGCCGCCGGGCACCGTCGGGAAGCCCGACGTCGGCGGGCTTGACCGCCTCGCGGCGGTCGCGGAGGTAGGTACCAAGTTCGTTCTCGCTCACGGCCCGCAGTCTAGGGCGCGCGCAAGCCCCGATCGTGGCCCCGGTGCTGCCCGTCTGGGAACGGGCTTCCTCGGCCCCGGCCGACCGAGCACGGTGGGCGGGGTGTCGGCCGCGTCCCGGTCGGACGATCGGCGGACGCGCGCGGGCCGGTGGTCAGTTCGGGTCCGCCGCCGGTGTGGCCGAGCCGATCAGGGCCGCGGTGGTCGCCGAGGTCAGTCGGTCCAGGTGGTCGTCGGTGAGCGGGGTGCGGGTGACCGCCAGGCGCCAGTAGAGCGGCCCGACGATCAGGTCCAGTGCCAGGTCGACGTCGACGCCCGGCGGGAGTTCGCCGCGTGCGCCCGCGGCCCGCAGCACGGCGGTGCCGATCCGGCGCTGGGTGCCGTGCAGCACGGTGTCCAGGCGCCTCGCGGGGTGAGCGACCCGCGCCGCACGGGGTGCGCCGGCCGCGGGCGAGCGGGTGAGGGAGCATCCTGGGTGGTGTGAAATCCGATCGACTGCTCTCCATCCTGTTGCTCCTGCAGACTCGTGGCCGGGTACCGGCGGCCGAGTTGGCCGAGCGGTTGGAGGTGTCGACGCGGACCATCTACCGCGACGTCGAGGCGCTGTCCACGGCCGGTGTGCCGGTCTACGCCGAGCGCGGTCGGCACGGCGGGATCTCGCTGCTGCCCGGGTTCCGGACCGACGTCACCGGGCTGACCTCGGACGAGGCGCGTGCCCTGTTCGTGCTCGCCGAGCAGGGCACGCACGCGGCACTGGGCCTGGACGGCGCGCTCGGCTCGGCGCTGCGCAAGGTGATGGTCGCGCTGCCCGCGCCACATCGGCCCGCCGCCGAGGAGATGACCCGCCGGGTGCTGATCGATCCACAGCGGTGGATGTCCGGGCCGAGTCCGGCGGTGGACGTGGCCGCGTTGCAGGACGCGGTGTTCGCGGACCGACGGTTGCGGATCCGCTATCGACGCAGCGGCTCGACCACGCCGCGCACATACACCGTCGACCCCTACGGGCTGGTCGCCAAGGCGGGTACGTGGTACCTGGTCGCGGATCGCGGTGGGACGCCGCGGCTGTTCCACACCGATCGGCTCACCGGGCTGACCGTCACCGAGGACCCGGTGCGCCGTCGGCCCGGGGTCGAACTGGCCGAGGTGTGGCACGCGTTGCGCCGAGGCATCGACGAGCAGCCGGTGGCGGTGCGGATCCGGGCCCGGGTGCGGCGGACCCGGGTCGACATGTTCGTCCGGATCGTCGGGGCCTGGCTGACCGGGCCGCCGGCGGATCACGACGACGAGTGGGTGACGGTCGAGTTGGGGTACCCGGCACTCAGCGCTGTGCGCCAACTGCTCCAGTTCGGCACCGACGTGGAGGTCCTGGATCCGCCGCAGGCGCGCACGGCGATGGTCGAGACGGCGGCGGCGATCGTCGGCGCGTACGGATGAGATCCGCGCGCGCGTCCCGGGCGCGGGCCGGTCCCGGAGGAGGCCCTGTACGCCTCGCGCGCGCTTCGGTCGGCGGGGGTGCGGGCCCTTCGGGTCGGCGCCTTTTCGGCGGCGGAGGTGTGGGGAACCGGCGGAAGCGCCGTGTCCGCATCGCTCCGTGTTCATACGATCATCGGAACACGATGAACGAAGGCTTGGGGGCACGGCGGTGCGGGTCGAGGATCTGTTGGGCATGCCCGAGCTGCGATTGGCCCTGTTGGCGGGTACGGAGGGACTCGCTCGCGAGGTGCTTCGGGTGTCGGCCGCCGATCCGGTCGACCCCGGCGGGGGCACGATCGCCGGCGAACTCGTGGTGCTGCGCGCGGACGGATACGGGGTCGACGGCGCGGTACCGGTGCGGGCGCTCGTGGCGGGCGGTGCGGCGGCGGTCGTGGTGTTGCCGGAGGCGCGGGGTGGGGTGGATCGGGTCGAACCGGCTCCGGACGACGTGCCGTACGCGCTGGTCGAGGTCTGTGGGCAAGCCGGCCTCCCGCTGTTCCTGGCCCCGATCGGGGTCACGGCGGTGCGGATCGCCGAGGTGGTCGCGCACCGGGTCGCGGTCGAACGCGGGCCGACCACGGGACACCTGTCCGGTCGCCAGCGCCGGCTGATCACGGCGCTGGCCGAGGGGGCGGACACCCAGGACCTGCTGGATCTGCTCGCCCGCGAACTCGGCGCACCCTGCCGGGTGTCGACGCCGGCCGGCCGCGTCCTGGCGAGCGCGACGGGGAGTGGGCCGGCGCGGGGGCCGGCCGTGGCGGGCGACGTGGTGGACGCGGTCGAGACGGTGCGCGGCGCGCTCGCGGCGGAGCGGCTGCCGGCACTGATCGAGGGCGAGACGGTGTTCGCGCTCGGTCGGGGGCCGGCGTTCGCGGGATACCTCGTGTGTGCCGGGGACCGTACCGACGACGAGGCCCTCGCGCAGGCCGCCGACCTGCTGCTGCTCGGCGGCGCCCGGCGTGCGGAGCGGCTCGCCGTGGAGCGCGCGCACGCGTGGGAACTCGTCGACCTGGTCGAGTCGGACACGGCCCCGGACGCGGTCCGGGCCCGACTGGGCGCGGCGGGGATCGGACCGGACGCGGCGCCGATCGTGTGTTGTGCCGCGGGCGACGGGGCCGACCCGGCGGTCGGGCGGCTGGTCGTGGACCTGATCGAGCGGGTGTTCGCGGCGGATCCGGCGACGCGATGGGTGGTGGCCTGCGGCAAGGCCGAGTCGGTCGTCTTCGCGTCGGCCGGGACCGGGGCGGGCGCGGCGGCCCGGATCGCCGAAGAGTTGGAGCGGGCGGCGCACTGGTGGGAACCACTGCTCGGGTCCGAGCGGGTCGCGATCGGCATTGCCGGGACGTCACCCACGTGGGCGACGGCCTTGGCCGAGGCCAGGGGCGCGCGGGACATCGCGTGGGCGCGCCCCGGCCGGCTCACGGTGGCCGCGGGCCCGGGGATCGACGCGTACCCGGCGCTGTTGGCGGCCGTACCCGGGCCCGTGCGCAGCGCGTTCGCCGATCGGGTCCTGGGCGGCCTGCGGGCGTACGACGCCGAACACGGCACCGACCTGATCGGCACGCTCGCCGCCTTCCTGGCCGCCAACGGGGCCTGGCAGCGCTGCGCGGCGATGCTGGACGTGCATGTCAGCGCGCTGCACCAGCGGATGGGCCGGGTCCGGGACCTGACCGGCCGGGACCTGTTCTCGGCCCGGGACCGGGTGGATCTGCTGCTGGCCCTGGAGAGCGACCCCGGCTGCTGAGACCGGCCCCGGGACGAGGGCGGCGGCGCGGTCGGGAGTGGGGCGAGCGTGGTTGCACGGCGGGGACCGGGACGGGCGTGGCGGTGCTGTCGGGGCCGGGGCGAGTGCGGTGGCACGGTCGGGAGTGGGACGGGTGCGGTGGGACCGCGGGGACCGGGGGGCGTGGCGGTGCTGCCGGGCCGGGGCGAGTGCGGCGGCGCGGTCGGGAGTGGGATGGGTGCGGTGGGACCGCGGGGACCGGGGGGCGTGGCGGTGCTGCCGGGCCGGGGCGAGTGCGGTGGCACGGCGGGGGCTGGGACGAGGGTCGCGGTCCCTGCCGGGGCCGGGGCGAGCGTGGTTGCACGGCGGGGGCCGGGGCGGGTGCGGCGGTACTGCCGGGGCCAGGGCGGGTGTGGCGGTGCTGCCGGGGCCAGGGGCGAGTGCGGTGCTACTGCCGGGATCGGGGGCGAGCGCGCTGGCACGGCGGGGCCGTGACGGGGCTGCGGTTCCTGCCGGGGCCGGGGCGAGCGTGGTTGCACGGCGGGGGCCGGGGCGGGCGTCGCGATGCTGCCGGGGGCAGGGCGAGTGGGGCTGCACGGCGGGGGCGGGGCGGGCGTCGCGGTGTTGCCGGGGCCGGGGCGAGCGTGGTTGCACGGCGGGGGTCGGGGCGGGCGTCGCGATGCTGCCGGGGCAGGGCGAGTGGGGCTGCACGGCGGGGCGGGCCGGGGCGGGCGTCGCGGTGTTGCCGGGGTCGGGGCGAGTGCGGTGGCTCTGCCGGGCCTGGGCGCGGACCCGTGCGGTGGCTCCGTTCGGCCGGGCGCGGGTCCGCGTGGATGTGGCGTCGGGGGTTACTTGGCGCCGCTGTCCTGGAGGTCGGCGAGCGACGCGGCCCAGCGGAAGTACTTGTTGCGGCCCAGGTCGCCGATGGTGGTGATCTTCAGCGAAGCCAGGTGCTCCGCGTGCGCGTCGGTGATCCCGGCCAGTCCGGCGACGGGGGCGGCGAGGACTTCGCTCAGGGTCTTGTTCTCGTAGGCCTTGTCGAGCAACTTGTCGAGATCGGCGGTCACGGGCATGCGTGCTCCCTGTGGGATCGAGGCGGCTGACATCCGCGTTCGGCACCCATGCTGCGTCGGGCTTGTCATGAATTCCGACATTTGCCGCGTTGTGCGTGTCGCCCGCCGCGGGACGCGTCGACGCTCGACGGTCCGGCGTCGGAGCCGGCGCTCCAGGGGTGCGAGCGCGGCCAGGATCAGCACCGCGCACAACAGCGGCAGTGGTACCGGATGCGGCAACGGCCAGATGCCACCGGACATTTCGGGTGCGGCCCATGGCGTCACGTCCATGACGCCATCATGGCGCCATAGATACGCCACGGCAAGCCTGGTTGACTCCATTCGTGACGTCATGTGACCCGGTTGGTCTCATCGGCGGTAGGGACGCCCGCCGATTCGGGGTGCGATCGGTGGCGCCGTGGATGGCCGTGGACGGCGGTGGATGGCGCACGATCGCACGGACGCGACGGTGTGCCCGCCGGGTGCGAGGCGCGCTCAGCCGGTGACGCTGAGCCGGTAGCCGCGCTTGGTAACCGTCTTGATCAGGCCCTTGTGCGGGCCCAGCGCGGTCCGCAGGCGGGCCACGGCGGCCTCGACCGCGTGCTCGTCGGCGCCGGCCCCGCGCCAGACGCGACGCAGCAACTCCGCGCGGCTCAACACCCAGCCGGGCTTCTCGGCCAGCGCGCGCAGGACCGCGGCCGGAACCGGGGACAGCGAGATCACGCCGCCGCGCACCAGCACCGCGTTGCCCTGGATGATCAGCCGTTCGGTACCGGTGTCCAACTCGCGCCGGACCCGTGGGGGCAGCGTCTCGGTGACCGTGCGCACCAGCGAGCCCAGCCGTCCGCGTTCCGGCCAGACCGCGGGCACACCCTCGTCCAGCAGCGGCTTCGCGCAGATCGAACCGATGCACACCGGCAACACGTCGGTCCGCAGCGCCGCCAACACCTCCTCACGCCGCCCGAGTTCGCCGGCCGTCTCCAGGAACGCGCCGATCGCCGGCGCGCTGGTGAAGGTCAGCGCGTGCAGATCGCCGCGGATCACCTGCTCGACCAGGCGCCGGACCGCGGCCGGGTCCTCCGGCGGGCCCCACCGGTACACCGGCAACTCGATCACCTCGGCGCCACGCTCGCGCAGCGCCGAGGCGAAACCCTCCAGCGGCGCGCCGTGCTCCTGGATCGCGATCCGCCGCCCGCGCAGGTCCCGGGCCAGCAGCCAGTGCAGCAACTCGTCGTTGGCCTCCGAACCCGGCGAGTACATCTCGCGCAGCCCGGACGCGCGGACCGCCCCGGTGGCCTTGGGCCCCCGGCTGATCACCGTCGCCGCCGCGCAGGCCTGCCCCACCGCGTCCGCCCGCCCCCACCCCTCGGCCGCGTTCATCCAACCGCGCCAGCCCAGGCCGGTGGTGGCCACCACATAGTCCAGCGGCTCGACCAGACAGCGCTCGGTGGCCCGGCGCAACGCCTGGTCCTCGCGCAACGGGACGATGCTCATCGTCGGAGTGCCCACGACCTTCGCGCCCCGACGTTCCAGCAGCGCGACGAGTTCGTCGCGACGCCGGGCGGCCGTGACGCCGACCGTGAGCCCGACGAGGGGTTCGGCCGCGCCTGTACGAGTAACCATGTCGTGAGGTTGCCGGGTCGGCGTTACGGCGATGTTGCCGGGCGATCACCTCGGGGTAAGGCCTCGAACCGGGATGGGGCCCGATCGTGTCGCATTGCTCACCGCGTCAGCGGCGCCGAGTGAGCCGGCCGTACCGCTCGCGCAACATCGGGGACCAGGCTGCGTAACAGCGGCTCGGGAGGCTTCGGTGACGCGGTCGCCGGCCGGCGCGTCGGGCACGGCGACCCGCCGACCGTGCCCGCACCCTCGCCCCACCCCGAAGGAGTCCCTCGTGACCGACGCCAAGCAGACGCACGTGGTCCTGGTCGGCCACGGGATGGTCGGGCAGCGCTTCCTGGAGGCGCTCACCACGACCGGATCCGGACCACCGGGACCACGGATCACGGTGCTGGCGGAGGAGCCGCGGCGGGCCTACGACCGGGTGCACCTGACCTCGTGGTTCTCCGGGACCAGCGCGGAGGACCTGTCCATGTGCAGTGCGGAGTTCGCCGCCGAGCACGGGATCGACATCCGACTCGGCGACCCGGTGGAGACTCTCGACCGCGCCGCGCGCACCGTGACCACCCGGGCCGGTCACACCGTCGACTACGACACGCTCGTGCTCGCCACCGGGTCCTATCCGTTCGTACCGCCGGTGCCGGGCCACGACACGCCGGGTTGTTTCGTGTACCGCACGATCGAGGACCTCGAGGCGATCAAGGCCGCCGCCGAGACCGCTCGGATCGGTGTGGTGGTCGGCGGCGGACTGCTCGGCCTGGAGGCCGCCGGCGCGCTCGTCGCGATGGGCCTGGACACCCACGTGGTCGAGTTCGCGCCGCGCCTGATGGCGCTGCAGATCGACGAGGGCGGCGGCAAGGTGCTGCGCCGTAAGATCCAGGACCTGGGCGTGACGGTGCACACCGACGCGGGCACCCGGGAGATCCTCGACCGGGACGGCCGGGTCGCCGGCATGGTGCTGTCGGACGGCACGGAACTGGCCGCCGACCTGGTGGTCTTCTCCGCGGGGGTGCGCCCGCGTGACGAGCTCGCCCGCGCGGCCGGGCTGGAGATCGGCGAGCGCGGCGGGATCGTGGTGGACGAGTACTGCCGCACCGGCGACCCGCACGTGCTGGCCATCGGCGAATGCGCGCGCACGGTGGACGGCCGGGTGTACGGGCTGGTCGCGCCCGGCTACGCGATGGCCGAGGTGGCCGCGCGCGGGATCCTGGACGAGGTGCCCGACCCGACCGTGTGCTTCACCGGCGCCGACCTGTCCACCAGCCTGAAACTGCTCGGCGTGGACGTGGCGGGCTTCGGCGACGCGCACGGCACCGCCGAGGACTGCGTGGAGGTGCTCTACTCCGACGCGCAGGCGGGCGTGTACAAGAAGCTGGTGATCGGCGCCGACGGCAGCCTGCTGGGCGGCGTCCTGGTCGGCGACCCGGACGCGTACGGCGTGCTGCGCCCGCTCACCGGCGCCCCGCTGCCGGTGCCGCCCGAGCAACTGCTGATGCCCGCCGCGATCGGCGCGCCGGTGAAGTTCGCGCTGCCGGACACGGCCGTGGTGTGCTCGTGCCACGCGGTCACCAAGGGCAGCATCCGCGCCGCGGTGTGCGCGCCGGACCGGCTCGACCCGGCCGCCGTGCGCCGACACACCAAGGCCGGTACCGGTTGCGGCAGTTGCGTCAAGCTGGTGGGCACCATCGTCACCGAGGAACTGGCCGCCGCCGGCATCGAGACCGCGCGCGGCCTGTGCGAGCACTTCGACCGGTACACGCGCGCCGAGTTGTACGAGATCGTCCGGGTCAAGGGCATCACCACGTTCGCCCGCCTGATCGACGAACACGGCAGCAACCGAGGGCCGGACGCGGACGGCTGCGACGTGTGCAAGCCCACCGTCGGCTCGATCCTGGCGAGCCTGTCCGGCGGGCACATCCTGGACGGCGAACAGGCCGCGCTCCAGGACACCAACGACCACTTCCTGGCCAACATCCAGCGCAACGGCTCGTATTCGGTGGTACCGCGCGTCCCGGGCGGCGAGATCACCCCGGACGGCCTGATCACGATCGGCGAGATCGCCCGCGACTTCGGCCTCTACACCAAGATCACCGGCGGCCAGCGGATCGACATGTTCGGCGCCACCGTCGACCAACTCCCGCTCATCTGGCAGCGGTTGGTGGAGGCCGGCTTCGAGTCCGGGCACGCGTACGGCAAGGCGCTGCGCACCGTGAAGTCGTGTGTCGGGCAGACCTGGTGCCGCTACGGCGTGCAGGACTCGGTCGCCCTGGCGATCGAGCTCGAACTGCGCTACCGGGGCCTGCGTTCGCCGCACAAGCTCAAGTCCGCGGTGAGCGGATGCGCGCGCGAGTGCGCCGAGGCGCAGAGCAAGGACTTCGGGGTGATCGCCACCTCCGAGGGCTGGAACCTGTACGTCGGCGGCAACGGCGGAATGACCCCGCGGCACGCGGACCTGCTCGCGAGCGACTTGGACCACGACACGCTGATCCGCACGATCGACCGCTTCCTGATGTTCTACATCCGCACCGCCGACCGCCTGGAGCGCACCGCGCCGTGGCTGGAGCGGATCGAGGGCGGACTCGACCACGTGCGCGCGGTGATCATGGACGACTCGCTGGGGATCTGCGCCGAACTGGACGAGTTGATGGGTCGGCATGTGGCGACCTACGCGGACGAGTGGGCCGCGACCCTGGCCGACCCCGACCGGGTGCGCCGCTTCGTGTCCTTCGCCAACGCGCCCGGCACCCCAGACCCGACCGTGCGGTTCACCGCCGAGCGGGACCAGATCAAGCCCGTGCTGCTCGGGCCCTTGGAGGTACGCGGCCGATGACCGTCACCATCACCCAGACCACCACCGAGACCGACATCGCCCGAACGGGCACGCGGACCATGGTGGAGATCGCATGCGGCACCGGCTGGGTCGCGGTCTGCCCGTACGACCGACTGATCCCGGGCCGAGGCGTCGCGGCGCTGATCGACGGCGAGCAGGTCGCAATCTTCCGGGACCGCACCGGCGCGCTGTACGCGCTCGCCAACCGGGACCCGTTCAGCGGCGCGTACGTGATGTCGCGCGGCATCGTCGGCCGTCGGGGAGAGGTGCCGACCGTGGCGTCGCCGATGTACAAACAGGTCTTCGACCTGCGCACGGGGGAGTGCCTGGACGAGAGCACCGCCCCGGACGGCACCCCCGCGGTGCTGCGCACGTGGCCCGTCCGCGCCCACGGGTGACCGACGACCGGTGGGATCACGGCCGGGCATCGGCCGCGATCCCACCGGCGTCGGAGGTTCAGCGCGAGGCGGGGTCCGGGTCGACGCCGCCGAGGTTGTGATTGCCGGCGAACAGGTTGCCCGGATCGTACGCCGCCTTGAGTTGGGCCAGGCGCGCCCGGGTCGACGGGTCGTACACCTCGGCGACCCGGTCCGGACCGGGCGCGACGCCGTCGCCGTAGACGAAGTTGAGGTTGCGGCCGAGGGACAGCGGCTTCAGGACGGCCTGGACGTCGGCCTGGAGCGCGCGGGCCGCGTCGAGATCGGCGCCGTCGATCATCGCCACGACCCGGACGATGTAGCGCGCGTCGCGCCCGCCGACCGCGTTGGGCACCGCCGGCTGCCGGGACAGCGCGCCGCCGAGGTGACGCACCTCGTGCATGACCATCATCGGCGCGCTCGGACCGGCGAGTTCGTACACCGCGCGCAACGCCTCCGGATCCAGGTCGCGGACCAGGACGTTGTCGCCGAGGTAGGCGTGCGGGTGGGCCGGGTCGTTGTGGATGGTGTGCGACCGGGCGTACGGCAGATCGGCCAGGTCGTCGACCAGGCGTGGTCCGACCGCGCGCAGCGGGGCCACCAGGCGCTCGCCGTCGGCGGCATCGCCGGTGTACACGATCTTGATGCTCGCGGTGTGTCGCCCGCGCAGCGGCGCCGGCACCTGCTCGATGTCGGGCAGGCCGATGAACGAGATCGACGAGGTGACCTGCTCCGGCACGTTCTCGGTCCAGGCCAGGTAGGCCGCGGTGGCGGCCTCCACCAGATCGGTGTCGAAGACCAGTGAGCCGCCGTAGACCCGGGCCACCGGCATCAGGTCGAACTCGATCGAGGTGACGATGCCGAAGTTGTCCCGGCCGCCGCGCAACGCCCAGAACAGGTCGGCGTCACCGTCGGCGGTGACCCGCCGCAGGGTCGCGTCGGCGGTGACCACCTCGATGGCCCGGACGTGGTCGGCCGCGTAGCCGAACTCGCGGGCCAGCAGGCCCAGTCCGCCGCCGAGCGTGTACGCGACCACGCCCACGTGCGGAGCCGAGCCGTTGAGCGGGGCCAGGCCGTGCGGCGTGCTCTCGGCGACCACCCGCTCCCAGCGGGCACCGGCCTGGGCCCACGCGGTGCGCGCCGCGGGGTCGACCCGGACCTCGGCCATCCGCCGGGTGGAGATCAGCACGCCGCCGGGGGACGCGTCCGCCGGGGCGTGTCCGGTGGCCCGCACCGACATGGACAGGCCGTGCGCGCGGGCGAATTCGACCGCGAGCCGGACGTCCTCGGCGTTTGCCGCGCCCACGATCACGTCCGGGCTCGGTCGAAACGCGGTCTGGAACCCGGACCGCTCGTCGTCGTAACCGGGGTCGCCCGGTGCGTACACGACCCCCTGGACCCGCGCGCCCAGCTCGGCGATCGCGGCGGCCCGGGACGCGTGGTCGTCTTCCGGCTTCCCGGCGGCGCTGTTCGCGGTCATCGGTGTCTCCCATCCTCGGGGACGCCACGTGTGCGTCCCGTGTTCGCTCTCTCGTCTTCCGTGGGACCCACTCTCGCTCGATAACTTGACATCCGCCGTCAAGTTTTCCGGCGGGTTCGCGGGGGCCTCGGGTCGCCCGGTGGGTACCTGACGCCCGATTCCTCACATCACCCGATCGCCGGATTGAGCGAGATGTAGCCCGACCGACCGGGACGACGCACCGGGCGGAAATCTGGCATTCCTAGCGTGACGGAACGTCAGCAAGCACGCCCTCCCGGACAGGCAGGTCCCCGTGACGACAACCGTCAGCGCACCGACCCAGGCCACGCGCCCCCTCGACGACTGGCAGCCCGAGGACGAGATCTTCTGGGAGCAGGCGGGCGCCAGGATCGCCCGACGCAATCTGATCTTCTCGGTGCTCTCCGAGCACATCGGCTTCTCGGTGTGGAGCCTGTGGTCGGTCATCGTGCTCTTCCTCGGCCCGGCGTACGGGTTCGACCCGGCGCAGAAGTTCACCCTGACCGCCGTGCCGACCCTGGTCGGCGCCGCGATGCGGATCCCCTACACCTTCGCCGTGGCCCGCTTCGGCGGTCGGAACTGGACCGTGGTCAGCGCGCTGCTGCTCCTGCTGCCCACGGCGCTGATCGCGATCGTGCTGGAGCCGGGCGTCTCCTACAACACGCTGCTGCTCGTCGCGGCGGTCGCCGGAGTCGGCGGCGGCAACTTCGCCTCGTCGATGGCCAACATCAACGCCTTCTACCCGCAGCGGCTCAAGGGCTGGGCGCTGGGCATCAACGCGGGCGGCGGCAACCTGGGCGTACCGGCCGTGCAACTGGTCGGCCTCGCGGTGCTCGCGACCGCCGGCGCCGCGCATCCTCGGCTGCTGATCGCGGTGTACATCCCGCTGATCGTGATCGCCGCGCTGCTGTCCGCGCGGTACATGGACAACCTCCCCGGGTTGCGCAACGACAAGGGCGCGATGCGCGAGGTCGCCCGGGAGCCGCACACGTGGGTGATGTCGCTGCTGTACATCGGCACGTTCGGGTCGTTCATCGGCTTCGGGTTCGCCTTCGGTCAGGTGCTCCAGGTGCAGTTCCACGCGGAGTTCGCCACGCCCGTCAAGGCCGCCTACCTGACCTTCCTGGGGCCGCTGCTCGGCTCGCTGGTACGTCCGATCGGCGGCCTGCTCGCGGACCGCTGGGGCGGCGCGCGGGTCACCTTCTGGAACTTCGTCGCGATGGCCGGCGCCGCGCTCGTGGTCTACCTGGCGTCGCGGCAGGAGTCGCTCGGCCTGTTCCTGACCGGCTTCGTGCTGCTGTTCGTGTTCAGCGGCGTGGGCAACGGCTCGGCGTACAAGATGATCCCGGCGATCTTCGCGGCCAAACTCGGCCCGGGCCCGGCCGCGCGGCGCAAGTCCGGCGCGCTGATGGGCATCGCGGGCGCGATCGGCGCGCTGGGCGGAGTCCTGGTCAACATCGCGTTCCGCGAGTCCTTCCTGAACTCGGGCCGCGGCGACGCCGCCTACCTCGCCTTCCTCGCCTTCTACGGCCTGTGCCTGGTGGTCACCTGGGCGGTCTACCTGCGGCCTTCGGCACGGCACCTGACCGGGGTGTAACGCCCCCGCCCCCTCCCACACTCGCCCCCAAGCCCCGCTCGGCCCCCGGCACCAGCCCTGTGCCGAGCGGGGCTCCCCCGACCCACGTCCTTGCCCACCGACTCACCAGCCGGCGCGCCCCGGACCACCCTCGGCGCGTCAGCGCCCCCGACCCCGGCCCACCCCAGTGATCGACGCGCGAAGCGCGGAGAGCGGCGGAGCCGCAGAACTCGGGCTTCGTGACCCGGAGCGAAGCGGAGGGACACGAAGCCCCGAGCGAGGCACCGCTTTTTCTTGGAGGAGCGAAGCGGAGGAAAGAAAAAGCGGCGCCTCGCGAGCCGGCGACGAAGTCGCCCAACAAAAGCGGAGCCGGCGACGAAGTCGCCGAACAGACTTACTCCATGAAACTCCGTATCGGCGTAGGCATGAGCCCGCGCAACCCCGCCGACCCCGCGACGTTCGGCGAACTCGTCCGGCACATGGAGGACATCGGCGTCGACTCGCTCTGGCTGCCCGATCTGATCGGCGGCGACCTGCCCGACCCCCTCGTCGGCATCGGCTACGCGGCCGGTCGTACCGAGCGGCTCAAGCTCGGCAGCGGCGTCACCGTGCTGCCCGGCCGCAACCCGGTCGCCGTGGCCAAGGAACTCGCCACCCTGGCCGCGCTCGCGCCGGGCCGCATCCTGCCGGTGTTCGGCGTGCAACACGCCACCGCGCGCGAACGGCCGCTGTTCCCGATCCCGGGCCCGCGCGGCGAGGTGATGGACGAGGCGCTCACCGTGGTCCGCCTCCTGCTCGAAAACGACGACGTCTCCTTCGAGGGCAAGTACCACAGTTACGAACACGCCACCGTGCGCCCGCGACCCACCCGGCCACTGGACCTGTGGCTCGGCGGCAGCGGCCCGAAGTCGCTGCGCCGGGTGGGTCGGCTCGCCGACGGCTGGCTGGGCGCCGCGCTCACCCCCGACGAGGCCGGTGCGGCCCGGCGCGCGATCGAGGCCGCTGCGGCCGAGGCCGGGCGTACCGTCGACGACGACCACTACGGGATGAGCCTGGTGGTCGCGTTCGACGGGGCTCCGGGCCGCGAGTTCGGGGCCTTGCGGCGGCAACGACCGGACGTGGACCCCGCCGAGCTGGTGCCCACCGGTTGGGCCGCCGCGCGCGAGCTGATCCGGCAGTACGCCGATGTCGGGGTGAGCAAGTTCGTGGTGCGGCCGGCCGGTCCACCGCTCTCGTGGACCGCGTTCCTGAACGAATTCGCCACCGAGCTGTTGCCGCTGGAGACGTGAACGATCTTGCCGTACCCGCGAACTGACGCTCCGTAAGCAAAATATTGCGCACACTCGGGCCTGCCGGAATCGTACGGCCGGCCGAGCGGTCGGGAACCCCGGACCGCCGACCGGCCGCCCTTGCTCCTCGCGCCCACCTGCACCGCAGCGTCGGTCGACACGTGAACAGTCCCCGTATGCCCGGGAGTCGGTCCTGCCCTCCGATTGGCCGGATTCCGTACCTCGACACCGATCGAATCCGGCCGGCCGTCGCGCGGCGGCCGCCGCGACGGAGGGTTGCGCCCGGTCTGACAGTCAGTCAGGATCGCCCCCGTTCCCCTCCGGACGGCGCGCGCCACCGAGCGCTGCCGCCGGCAACGAAGGATGGAAATACACGTGTCGACTTCCCCCGCGACTCCGCTCTGGCTTCAGGGACGGGACGCCGTCGTTGCCGCCGCGGCACCCGGCGACTGGCGCGAAGAGGCCCCCGACTACCACCTCTCGCACACTGTGATGCCGGGCCAGCGCAGCACACGGCACGCCCCCGACTCGCTGGAGGCGATCGTCGAGAGCATCGTGCAGGTCTTCGAAATGGAGGTCTCGCACAAGAAGGACCCCAAGACCTGGGTCTCCATGGTTACCGAGCGATTCCGCACGAACGTCAACGGCGGCCCGTGGGCGAGCGCGCAGGACATCGTGGACCGAGGCAGCTACAACATCCTGATCGGCGACAGCATCTTCTACTCGCCGGGCGGGGAGAGCTTCGAGTCCTCGCACCACATCTTCCACACCGCGTTCCCCGAGGGCTTCTACTGGGAGGTCCTCGAAGTCCTGTCCCCGCCGCCCGTGGTTGCCTTCAAATGGCGGCACTGGGGCAGCTACACCGGCGAGTACAAGGGCTTCCGGCCGAACGGCGAGACCATCGAGATGTTCGGCATGAGCGTGGCCAAGGTCAGCGACGACCTCAAACTCGTCGAGGTCGAGCACTACTACGACCCCAACAGCTTCCTCGCCCAACTCACCGGCGGCTGCCCGGTCGCCCACGGAAGCTGACCCCACCCGACCCGCCGGACACCGAAGCCGAAGCACACCCCACCAGCGCCCGGGTGCCGAGCCCCTCCCCAACCCCCACCCGGCACCCGAGCCTGGGCCTCATCGCGGGCCTCACCCGACCTCCGCCCCCGCCCCCGATACCTTGACCTCCGTGGGCACCGACCCGGCGGTCGCCTCTGCCCGTCCGACCATCGCTTGCCGACGACGGCCGAGATACGAACCGGGGTGGCCATGACCGACGAGCACGGCCCGCTTGCCTTCCGTGTCGAGGCGGATGCCGCCTTCGGCGTCAACTCGCTCGGACTCGGCAGAGCCGGCTTCCCGTTCGCCGCATGGGTGTCCGAGTACAACGGGGTGCACGTGATCGGCGGCGTTGCGGCGCGCGTGGTCGACCTGGTCGATGTTCTCGAACCGTTCGCGCAGCCGGTCGTCACGGTGCAGAGCCTCGGGCACCACTGGTTCGATTCGGAGGACCTTCGGGTATGGAGGGCCGCCGAGATTGCCCGGGAGCAGGGCGTCGAGGCCGTGGGGCATGACGTCACCTGGGCGGGCCACACCGAATTGCTCGCGCTGCGCCGAACGGACCTGAGCCGCTTCCTGGCCGAGCTGTACCCGTACAACATCGACATCGTCGACGCGCCCGGGCCCGTGTCCGCCGCAGCCGCCGACGAGTTGGCACTCGCCGTCGGCACACGTGCTTCCGACGGCGGCGTGCTCGCCGAACTTCCCTGCGCCGACCTGCACTTCTCCGGCCACGACGACTGTTACTTCCACATCGAGAGCCGCGATCCCGCGCTGCCGGCCCGGGTGTTCGCCCGACTGCTGACCCTCGCCGTCGGTTCGGCCCTCGTCGCGGACGGCGAAGCCGTGACAGTGGTCGAACCGCACCGCGCGTTCGTGGACACGATCCTGGCCCGGAGCCCGCGTTGGTGGGGCCCGATCGGCGCATCCGACCCCGACGGCACGGTTCGGCTCGACCTTGCGGCAGGGGAGTGGCGACCCGGCGTACCCGTCCCGACCCATGCCGACCTGTCGATACGGCACGACCCGTCCACCGGTGACTGGCAACTCACGAGACCCGAGTCGCAATCGCACCCGCACACCTGACTGGTCACGAATTGGCGTCGGGAGTCGAGCGCACCGTCAGCCGTCGGTGGGCTCGTCTGGCGGGTTACAGGCGGGGGGTGCGCATGCGGGTGAGGCGGCCGCCCTCGGTGGGGGTGGTGTCGCCGGTGTCGACCGTCAGGGAGCGGTAGGTGCCGGGGACGGTGGCCACCCAGAAGCGTTCGGCGAAGATCGTTGCCGGGGCCGGGAGTGTGAACCGGCCACGCCGGAACTCGACTCGCGGCGGTACGCCGTCGTTCGGCAGCACACCCCACGCGAGTGCCCACGACGGCTCGCCGCGCCCGGAACGCAGCGCGCCGCGCAGCAGCGTGCGACCCAGTGTGGTCCCGGCCACGGCCACGTCGATCAGCCGGTACCCCGTGTAGACCTCGAGCGCCGGTCGCCCGCGCGACCCCTTGCCCACGCGCATCGTGCAGTCGCTCAACCGCAGGTA
Source organism: Embleya sp. NPDC050154 (assembly GCF_044460165.1). Classification (NCBI taxonomy): domain Bacteria; kingdom Bacillati; phylum Actinomycetota; class Actinomycetes; order Kitasatosporales; family Streptomycetaceae; genus Embleya; species Embleya sp. NPDC050154. The sequence continues at coordinate 144,624 of NZ_JBITJP010000010.1, read as the reverse complement.
GAGCTCGGTACTCGACTGCTGTAGGACATCGCTCATGGCGCGCTCCCCCGTTCGAAGCGCCCGATGGGACAGTCCCTCGGGCCCCACCAGGATTCGCTGTGGGGGCGGTCCCGCGCATCCACTGAACGAACCGTTTCCGCCGCCTCGCGTACTCCCTCTGTAGGACGGAGAAACCTTTCCCGCCTCACCCGAGCGAGCGAGTGACCGGCCCGCGCACCGTTCGCGCGAGCATGCGGGTCGTGTCCGAAACGGTCGGGCGGACTCCGTGGGCGCGCCGCCCGCGCCGCCGGTACAGAGCCTTCAGGCCGTACCCGGAACGGCCAGCCCGGTCTCGTACGCGCAGATCACCGCGTGCACCCGATCCCGCAGCCCGAGCTTGCCCAGGATGCTGCTGACGTGCGTCTTCACCGTGTGTTCGCTGACCACCAGCGCCTCGGCGATCTCCGCGTTGGACATGCCCAGGGCCAGGCAGCGCATCGTTTCCCGCTCGCGCGTCGTCAACACCGCGAGCCGCTCGGACGGTTCGGCCGGGGCCTCCGTACGGGGCAGCCGGCGGGTGTAGTCGGCGATCAGCCGCCGGGTCACCGACGGCGCGAGCAACGCCTCGCCGCTCGCCACCATCCGCACCGCGTGGACGAGGTCGTCCCGCCGCACGTCCTTGAGCAGGAAGCCGGCCGCGCCCGCGTACAGCGCGTCGTAGACATACTCGTCCACGTCGAACGTGGTGAGCATGACGATCCGACACGCCGGTGCCTCGGCGGAGACCGTGCGGGCCGCCTCTATGCCGTCCATCCTGGGCATCCGGATGTCCAGGAGCAGTACGTCCGGGCGGTGCGCGCGAACCGCCTCGATCGCCTCCACGCCGTCGCCCGCCTCGGCCACCACGCTGATGTCCGACTGCGCGTCGAGGATCATCGCGAAGCCGCTGCGCACCAGGCCCTGATCGTCGGCCACCACCACGCGGATCGACATCACGGAGCCCGTACCGCGTCGAGCGGGATCCGCAGCGCGACCTCGAAGCCCGGTCCGGTCACCCGCGGCCCGACCGTCACACTGCCACCGCACGCGCTCGCCCGTTCGCGGATGCCGACCAACCCGTGTCCGCCGCCCGGACGCGGCCGCCCGCCCCGGCCGTCGTCGGTGATGGTGATCCTCATCGTGTCCTCGCCCCATTCGAGCCGCACCGTCACCGTGGTGGCCTGTGCGTGTCTGACCGTGTTGGTCAGTGCCTCCTGGACGACACGGTACGCGGCGATCTCCGCGTCCGAACGCAGCGGTCGGCGCTCGCCGATGCTCTCGTACACCACCCGCAGGTCGGTCCGGCCGACCTCGGCGACCAGGTCGGCGATGTTGGCGACGGTGGGCTGCGGGGCCCGGGCACCGGCCTCGGCGTCCTCCTTGAGCGTGCCCAGGATTCGGCGGAGCTGCACCATCGCGTCGCGCCCCGCGTCGGCGATCGCGTCGAACGCGGCCTCCGCGCGAGCCGGATCGCTGCGCACCACCACCGGGCCGGCCTCGGCCTGCACGGTCATCAGGCTCACCGCGTGCGCCAGGATGTCGTGCATGTCCCGGGCTATCCGGGCCCGTTCCCGCGCGGCGGCGCGGGCCACCTCGGCGTCGGCGCGGCGGATCTCCAGGTCGCGCTCGTGCTCCAACCGCCGGGTGCGCTCCTCGATCCCGGCGATGTACGCGGTGCGGTGCCGGGTGGCCAGGCCGAAGGCGGCGGCCGCGGTCAGCGCCAGGACGTCGAAGGTGGCCTGTTGCGAGGGCTGATGCTTGGCGTACTCGACGGTCAGCGTGATCGGCAGGATCATCGCCGCGACCGTGATCCGCTCCCAGCGCCGGCCGAGCGCGAAGACCGTGTAGATCGCGATCGTCATGCCGAACTGGAACGCCTGCCCGGGGCGATGGTGCAACGAGGCCGGGACCGCGAACATCGCGACCACGCACGCCACCACGAACGGCCGCCGGCGCCGCCAGATCAGCGGGATCGCCGTACCGGACAGCAGGAAGAACCCGATCCGATACGGCGAGCGCCAGGCGACCAGGAACGGCAGCGACACCATGAACTGCACCATCAGCGCGATCAGGATGTCCACGAGTCGCGGATCGGTCCGCCGCAGGATGTCCAGCGTGTGTTTGGCCCGGTCACGGACGTGCCGGTCGGCGCCGCGATCGGCGGGATGGTCGGACATGCGGCCTACTCCAGGGTGGTGTGTACCGACAGTGTCGCGGGTGATCGTCCATCGCCGCCTCGCTCGCGCGAGGGATACGCGCGGAAGGCGCGAGCGTCTCGCGACAGGCCCGCCGAGTGTTCCCACGAGGCCCGCCGAGTGTGCGTGCGAGGTCCGCGAGCGTTTCCTCCGGACCCCGCCCGGCCCGTTCGGCCGATGCCCACCCAAGTGCGCCGCGCCCCCGGTGAATCGGGCGAATCGCTCCGCCGGCGGCGAACGCGCACCCCGTTGGCAATTCCGGTGGCGTCGCGTCTGGTACGACTGGTGCCATGGCTACCGGCAACCGCTTCGTCCCCGACCCCGACCGTCCGACGCCGGCAGCGCGTCGCGGCCTGCCGGCCATCGCCGTCTCGGGCCGGACAGGGGCGGAGCCGTGCGGCCGCTGAGGCGCGGCCAGGTGTGGACGATCCCCACCGTCGGCCGCGACCGCACCTTCATGATCGTGCAGAACGACCACGTCGCCGCACTGCACCCGGGCGCCGCCCTGTGCGCGCTGGTGGACACCATCGGCGACCGGCAGGAGTCGCTGGTCACGGTCCGGATCACCACGCCGGTCAACGGCGTCGTGCTCGCTCCCGACCTGTACACGTCCCGGCATCGCCGGTTCGAACAGGGCACCTATCTCGGCGATGTCGCGCCGGACGAGATGGAGCGGGTCGACGTCGCGCTGCGCGCCGTCCTGGGTCTGTGAGGCAGTCGGTGACGTCGTCGGCGCATCCGACGGCCGGCACCACCCGGGACGGCGCGCGGCCGGGCCGCGCTATCTGGGCAGCGTGATCCGAAACGTGGTGCGCCCGGGTTCGGAGTCGACCGTGACCGTGCCGTCGTGCCGCTGGACGATGATCCGGTAGGAGATGTCCAGGCCCAGGCCGGTGCCCTCGCCGAGTGCCTTCGTGGTGAAGAACGGCTCGAAGATCCGGTCCTGGATGTCGGGCGCGATGCCCGGCCCGCTGTCCTCGATCTCGATCACCACCGACGCCGCGTCCGCGTGGGCCCGCAGGGTCAGCGTGCCCTTGCCGCCCATCGCGTCCGCGGCGTTGTCGATCAGGTTGGTCCACACCTGGTTGAGCTCGGCCGGGTACGCCTGGATCTTCGGCAGGTCCGCGGCGTACTCGCGCTCGACCCGGATGTCGCGCAGCGGGCCGGCCAACATCGCCACCGTGCTGTCCAGGCCCTTGCGCAGGTCGGTCTCCTGGTACGGGGCCCGGTCCATCTGGGTGTACTGCCCGGCGGCGGCCAGCAGTTCGGTGATCCGGCCCAGCGCGTCGGCGACCTCGTCGAGCAGCGCCTCGCCCTCCAGGTTGGCGGCGAGCCAGGTCAACCCCGGGCGCGCCGCCGGGCCGAGCGCGGCACCCGCGTCCCGCGCCCAGTCCTCGTACAGGCCCACGTTCACGAACGACGGCGCCGTCTCGTACGCGTCCGCGATGTCCAAGTCCTCGAAGACCTCGGCCACTTCGTCGGTCCGATCGGAGAACTCCAGCGGGCGCAGCCGAGGCGCCTCGCCGGCCCGGTGCGCCAGTACCTCCTCCTGTAGGCGCTCCAGCGCCGCCAGCGCCTCGGCGCTCGCGCCCGTGCGGGCCAACTCGGCCCGGGCCGAGCGCAGTTCGCCCAGTCGGGTGCGCAGGTTCGCGGCTGCCCGCTCGGCCGCCGCGGCCGGGTTGCCCAACTCGTGGGTGAGCCCGGCGGTGAGCGTGCCCAGGGCCACCATGCGCTCGCGCTGCCCGACCGCCGAGCCATTGCGGCGCGCGCCCAGGAACATGCCCGCGACCAGGTGCGCGGCCATCGGGAACCACTCGGTGAAGGCTTGCGCCAACTCGGCCGCGGGCAGCACGAAGAAGGTCGAGTCGACGTGAGTGCGCGCGGTGTTGCCGTACGCGTGCACGGCCGGTGTCGCGTCGTCGTCGCCGTCCAGCGCGAGCGCGGCGCCGACGTAGGCGCCGCGCATCGACGAGCGGTGCACCTCCAACTCGCCGCCGCGCACCATCCGGTTCATGGTGACCTCGCCGGAGAGCAGCACGAAGAAGCACTCGCCCGGGTCGCCCTCGTGGTACAGCGTGGTGTTCGCCGGGAACGCCTTGACCTTGCCGTGCGCGCACAGCCAGTCCAGGTGCTCGTCGGCGAGCTTCTCGAACAGGAAGAGCGTGCGCAGTTCCTCGGGCGGCAACACGTCGCACACACTCATCGCGAGCCCTCCGTCGCCGGGATCCGGGTGTTCAGGGTGTCCAGGTAGCGGTGCACCAGCATCACCGTCATCGCGCCCTCGCCGACCGCCGAGGCGACCCGCTTGACCGAGGCCGCGCGCGAGTCGCCGGCGGCGAACACGCCCGGCACGGCGGTCTCCTGGACGAACGGCGGTCGATTCCAGCCGTCGAGCTCGCCGTCGCAGTCGTCGAGGAGTTCGCCGCCGGTGAGGATGTAGCCGTCCCGGTCGCGGCGCACGCCGCTGCCGTCCAGCCACGCGGTGCGCGGGCTGGCGCCGATGAACACGAACAACCACGACGCGGGCACCGTCTCCTCCTTGCCGGAGTCACGGTCACGCAGGGTGAGTTCGCGCAGCCGGCCGGTGCCGTGCGCGTGGGTGATCTCGGTGCGCACGCGCACCTCGACGTTGGGGATCTGCGCCAACTGCTCGATCAGGTAGTGCGACATGGACGCCTCCAGGCCCGCGCCGCGCACCAATATGATCACTCGGCGGGCATAGCGGGCGAAGAACACCGCGGCCTGACCCGCCGAGTTGGCCGCGCCGACGATGTACACGTCCTGGTCGCGGGTATCCGGGCCGGTGGTCAGCGCGGCGCCGTAGTACACGCCGCGGTCGGTGAGCTCGGCCAATCCGGGCGCCTCCAGGGTGCGGTAGGACACACCGGTGGCAAGCACGATCGCGTGGCCCCTGGCGACCACGTCGCCGTCGCACGAGATGGTGCGCACCTCGCCGTCCACACCCAGTTCGGTCACATCGCGCGTACTGACTATCTCGGCGCCGAACTTGAGCGCCTGACGACGTGCCCGGCCGATGAACTGCGATCCGGAGATGCCGTCCGGGAAGCCGAGATAGTTCTCGATCCGCGAACTCTGGCCGGCCTGCCCGCCGGTGGCCTGGCGCTCCACCAGCAGCGTGCGCAGTCCCTCGCTGGCCGCGTATACCGCGGCGCCCAGGCCGGCCGGGCCGCCGCCGACGATCACCACGTCGTACAGGTCGCCGGAGGCGGTCACGGACAGGCCGACGTACTCGGCCAGTTCGCCCTTGGACGGGCCGCGCAGCACGGTCGAGTCCGGCGCGATCACCACCGGCACGTCGGCCTCGGTGGTACCGGTCTCGCGCATCAACCGCCGCGCCTCGGCCTGGGTCACGTCGTACCAGCGGTAGGGCACGCCGTTGTTGGCGAGGAAGTCGCGCAGTTCGAAGGACGGCGCGGAGAAGCGTGCGCCGATCACCGTGGCCCAGCTCTCGTCCGGCACCGGCGCGGTCTCCCACGCGGTGATCAGCGAGTCCAGGACCGGGTACAGGCGTTCCTCCGGTGGATCCCACGGCTTGAGCAGGTAGTGGTCGATGTCCACGTCGTTGATCGCCCGGATCGCCGCGCCGGTGTCCGCGTAGGCGGTCAGCAGCACCCGTTTCGCGCGTGGGTAAAGGTGTGCGGCCTGTTCCAGGAACGCCACGCCGTCCATCTGCGGCATGCGCTGGTCGGCGATCAGCACCGCGACCTGCTCGCCCCGCTCGTGCAGTTCGGCCAGCGCCTCCAGGGCCTGTGCGCCGGATTCGGCGCGCACGACGCGGTGTCGGTCGCCGTACTGTCGCCGCAGGTCACGGGCCACGGCGCGGGACACGGCCGGATCGTCGTCGACGGTGAGCAGGACGGGCTTGTCCACGGATTTCCTCACGGGCATGGGCGGAAGACGGAAGGGAGCCACTGCCCGGAACCGGCCTCGACCATGCCCCGGACAGCGCGCCCGCCACGTTATCCTCTCGCCGAAACCCGCAGGTGGAGAGTGTCCGCGCGGGTCCGCCGCGACCGGGTGGGCCCGGCGCCGGGCGATGCGGTGCGCGAAGGCGGCGGTCCCGCGGGTGTCGCCCCGCGGCTCAGTCGACCATGCCCGCCTCGTAGGCCACGATCGCGGCCTGAACCCGGTTGCGCACCCCCAGGCGGGCCAGGATCGCGCTCACGTGCGTCTTGACCGTGCCCTCGACCAGGTGCAGTCGACGGCCGATCTCCGCGTTGGCCAAGCCGGCGCCGACCAGCGCCAGGACCTCCCGCTCGCGCGCGGTCAGCAGCGCCACACGCGCCCCGGCGTCCACCTCGCGTGCGGGCCGGCCCGGGACGATCCCGCTGATCACCCGCTTGGCCACCTTCGGGGACAGGTACGCGCCGCCCTCGGCCGCCGCCCGCACCCCCGCGATCAGTTCGCGGGGATCGCCGGACTTGAGCAGGAAACCGGTGGCGCCGCTGTCCAGCGCGGTCGCGATGTACTCGTCCTCACCGAACGTGGTCAGGATCACCACGGCCGTGCCCGGTACCGCGCGGCGCAGTTCGGCGGTCGCGGCCAGGCCGTCCAGGTTCGGCATCCGGATGTCCATCAGCACCACGTCCGGGCGCCATCGCCGGGCCTGCTCGATCGCCTCACGGCCGTCGGCGGCCTCGGCCACCACCTCGATCCCGGGGTCGGCGGTCAGCACCATCCGCACGCCGGTGCGGATCAGCCGCTCGTCCTCGGCGATCAGGACCCGGATGCTGGTAGTGGACTGCTCGGTGGTGCTCAACGCGGTGGCTCCTCGGGTGGGTGCGTGGACGGGGTGCGGTGGGGTGCGTGGGATGGGATGGATCGGGCCGGCCCGGTCGTCAGCGTGTGTCGTCCCGGTCGCGTCGCTGTTCGAGCGGCACGTCGTCCTTGGCGACCAGCACACCGCGGACGAAGCACAGGCGGAACAGCCGGCTCGGCAGGAAGTCGCCGTTCGTGTAGTACTCGCACGCGGCGCCGGTCGGGATCGGCGGTTCCCGCTCCGGGCGTTGGTCGCTCGGGTCGTCCGGCAACATCGAGGCCAGTTCGGCGCGGGTCTGGCCGATCCGCATCCGGTCGAAGTCGCCCGGCGCCACCGCCTCGCCCTGGGTGGTCAGCGCGTACGCCGATCCGGCGAGCAGCACGCCCGCGCCGGTCCACACCAGCGCCTTGACGAACCGGCGGCGGATGCGCCGACCCTGTTCCACGTGGCCGGCGGTGTCCGGACGGGCGGGCGCGGCGTGGTGCGGGAGGTGGGCCAGCACCCGGAACCCGTCCGCGTCCGGCTCCGCGGTCAACGTGCCGCCCAGGAGTCGGGCCCGCTCGCGCATCCCGACCAGGCCGTGGCCGCTGCCGACCGGCGCGGACTCGGCCGGACGCGGGGCGGGCCCGTTGGCGACCTCTACGGTGGTGCGCTCGCGGCCGTGGGTGACCGTGATCCGCACCACCGCGCCCGGCGCGTGCTTGGCCGCGTTGGTCAGCGACTCGCGCACGATCCGGTGCAGCGCGAGATCGACCATCGGCGGCAGCGCGACCGGCTCGGCGGTCGGCTCGACCGTGTGGCGGATCACCATGCCCGAGGCGCGGCAGCGCGCGACGAGGGTGTCCAGGTCCTCGTGCACCGGGTCCACCGGCGCCGGTTCGTCGCTCTCTCGCAACACGCCGATGATCTCGTGCAGCCGCTCGGTCGCCGCGCCCGCGCCCGCCCGCAGTTCGCCGGCCCGCTCGCGCTGCGCGTCGGTGAGCGTCGCGTCGAGTTCGAAGGCTGCGGCGCGCAGGGCGATCAGGCTCAGGTCGTGGCCGAGCGAGTCGTGCATGTCCTGGGCGATCCGGGCCCGTTCGCGCAGCCGGGTGCGCTCCTCTACCAGGTCCCGCTCGCGTTGCAGCCGTGTGGCCTGTTCCCAGCCGCGTCGATGCAGCGCGAGCCACTGATAGCGGTAGCGACCGATCAGCCAGGGCATCGCCGCCAGGCCCAGCAGTTCGGCGGGCAGCACCGAGAGTTCGGCCGTGTTCGGCGACTCGAGCCAGGCCCCGAGCGCGGCCGGCACCAGCACCGAGACCAGTCGCCACGGCAGGCCCGGTCCGTCCGCGGAGCGCCGCCCGGCCAGGAACGCGGCGAGGGCCACGGCGGCGTAGCAACGGGCGTCCTGCTGAGCAAGGAACACGGTCAGCGCGAGCGCGGCGGGCGGATACGTCCGGCCCAGCACGGCGCCGCCGACCAGGCAGATCGCGAGCGTCGCGGCGTGCGTGGCGGACAGCGGCAGTGGTGCGTTGACGGTCAGCATGCCGATGCCGAGCAGGGTCCACAGGGCCAGGTCGGCGGCCCAGGCGGCGGGGGTGGTGCGCATGGTTGTGACGGTATCGACCCGCAGGGTCGCGACACCTCCGTCGAAAGTCGTGTGCCATGTCTGCCGGCGCACGCCGAACATGCCTAACGTGGCGCTATGTCCGAGAAACGACGCCGCCCGCACCGCGAGACCGTCCAGGCCCTCGTCGGCGTGGCCGTGATCGTGATCGGCTTGGTGGCGACCCTCGTCCTGCACTTCACCCACGACTCGGACGGGCCGCGGCCGACCCCGGTCCCGGTGCCGATCAGTCCCACGGCGCCCGCGGTGCCGGGGTCGAGCGAGGTGCCCGGCGAGCCGGCGGTGCCGGGGGAGTCGTGTTGCACGCCGCCGCCGGGGCCGGTGGCTCTGGACGACGGCGCGCCCTGAGGTCGGGCAACCTGCTCGGCCGACCCGCCGTGGCGTTTGCAGAGAACCATTTGCAGAGACTTCTTTGCCAAGAGTCCTTTGCAGAGAAGTCTCTGCATATTAGAGTCGAGCCATGCCCAATCCACTTCCGCGGATGGACGCCCGCAGCCTGCGTGGCCTGGCCCACCCGCTACGCATGCGCATCGTCGAACTTCTCAAGCTGGACGGCCCCGCGACCGCCACCCGGCTCGCCGCGCGACTCGGCGAGAGCACCGGCACGGTCAGTTGGCACCTGCGCACCCTGGCCGAGCACGGCTTCATCGAGGACGACCCGGACCGCGGCACCAAGCGCGAGCGCTGGTGGCGGGCCGTCTACAACCCGCGCCAGCTCAACACCAGCGACTTCCGGGACGACCCGGAGACGAGCGGCGCGCTGGCGGTCTACGAGGACGAGGCCCTGCGGCAGCAGGCCGAGCGCATGGTGGCCACATACGCCGACGCCCAGGAGATGGGCCCGGAATGGGTGCGGGCCCGAGCCGTCTCGGACTGGAGCGGCGCGCGACTGACGGCCGATCAGATGGCCGAGCTCAACGATCGTGTGGTCGCGCTCGTGAGCGAGTACACGCAAGCACCGGAGCAGCCCGGCGCGATCACGGTGGTGCTGCAGTACCAGGCCCTTCCGCGCCGATCCCAGGAACCGACATGAGTGGACTGCTGCGCCGACACCGCGACTTCCGACTGTTGTGGTTCGGTGAGACCGCGGGCAAGTTCGGCGCCTCGGTCACCAGCGTCTCGATGCCGCTGATCGCGGTCTCCACGCTGGACGCGAGCACGTTCCAGGTCGGCCTCCTCAGCGCGGCGGCCTGGTTGCCGTGGCTGCTGATCGGGCTGCCGGTGGGCGTGTGGGTGGACCGAATAGCGCGACGTCCGATCATGCTCGGCGCCGCGGCGGCGTCCTGCGCGCTGTTCCTGGCGGTTCCACTGGCGCACTTCGCGGGGTTGTCGAGTGTCGGCCTGCTGCTGGCGATCACGCTCGCGACCGGGGTGTCCGCGGTCTTCTTCCAGACCGCGTACACCGCCTACCTGCCGAGCCTGCTGGGGCCCGCCGACCAAGCCGAGGGCAACAGCAAGTTGCACGGCAGCGCGTCCGCCGCGCAGATCGCGGGGGTCGGTGCGGGCGGCCTGATCGCGCAACTGGTGGGCGCGGTCAACGGGATGTTCGTCAACGCGGGCACGTTCCTGACCTCGTTCACGTGTCTGCTGGGCATCCGGCACCGCGAACCGCCGCACGAGCCGGGCGGGATGGCCGGAGCGGCCGGGGCGGCCGACTCGGGGACCGGACGTTCGCTGGTGCGCGAGATCGGCGAGGGCCTGCGGTTGGTCGCGCACGACCGGTGGTTGCGTACGTTCGCGCTGTTCGGTGGCGCGTCCAATCTCGGCCTGGTCGGGCTGCAATCGATCCAAGTGGTCTTCCTGGTCCGGACCGTGGGGGTCAGCCCCGGCGTGGTCGGCGGCCTGATCGCGATCGGTTCGCTCGGGGGCGTCGCGGGGGCGTTCGTCGGGCGCCGGGTCGCGGCGCGGATCGGCACCGCGCGGGCCACGATCGTGTTCGAGTTGGGCCTGCCGGTGCTTGTCCTGCTGGTGCCGCTGACCGGTGGGGGCGTACGGCTCGTGCTGTTCATGGTGGGCAACTTCGCGATGGTGGCCGGCGTCGTGGCGGGCAACGTGATCAAGGCGGGCTTCCAACAGCGCTACTGCCCGCCGCGGTTGCTGGGTCGGATGACCGCGAGCATGCAGTTCGTCAACTACGGCACGATCCCGCTGGGCGCGGTCCTGGCCGGCACCCTGGGCTCGACGATCGGGGTCCGTCCCACGGTCTGGGTGATGGCGGCGGCGATCCCGGCCGCGGCCCTGATCCTGTTCTTCTCGCCGATGGCCCACCAGCGTGATCTGCCCACGGCCAGGGAGGACGACGTCGACACGCGCGTGGCGCAGCGGGTCGCGTGAGATCGCGCGTCGGTCCGGAACGCGGCGCCGGTCCCGAGTCCCGGGTGGGACTCGGGACCGGCGTGCGCGTCCGTCGTGTCAGCGGTAGGGCGGGGCGGGGATCAGGCTGTTGCCCCCGCGCCACGGGCCGGGCGGGGGCGGCGGTGGGACGCGGGTCGGGGGTGGCATTCGGGGACTGCGTCGGCGAGGTGCGCTTGTCCGGCTTCGGCGATCCTGCGCCTGCGCTCGGCGACTTCTCGGGGCGTCATCAGGTACGGCGGGACGACCGTCGCCGAGTCCTGCACGGGCGGGCCGTCGTCGATGGCGGGGGAAAGGGCAGGCGGTACGAAGGTGCGCCACTGGGGGTGGGTCTGCGGCTTCGGGTTGGCGGGACGGCTCGGTCGGGGGCGCTTCGGCGCGGTAGGTCGGGCGGGCTGCCCGTCCGGCGTCGGCGGGGTGCGTCGTCGGCGCAGCCATCCGAAAACGGCAGCGATAAAGTGGGTCACGTCGTCAGCTCCTCGTAAGCTGTCGGCCGATCCCGGGACCGTTCCAGCGGTCGCCGGGGCTCTTTCATGTGTGGGTCACGACGGGGTCGTTACCGGGCGAGTAGCGATTTCCATCGCTGGGCTTGGTCGGGTAGGTCTCGGGCGTTGGCTTCCGCCGTCGCCCCGGTGACGAATGCGCGGATGCCGGCGTTGGATGCCGCGCGCCATGCCGGGAATTCGCGCAGCCACGCGTGTGCGGATTCGGTGGTGTGTTCCGACCAGAGCAACAGCAGGTATACGTACGCGAGTTCGGCCCAGGCGGGACCGATGGCGGACATCCCCCAGTCCACGAAGTAGGCGCGTCCGCCGGCACTGTCGTCTTCGATGAGCACATTCCAGGGGTTCAGGTCGGTGTGCAGCAGGTGTGTTCCGCCGAGGAGGGCGCGTTCGGTCGGTGTGAGGTGTTCGGCCCAACGGTCCGCGAGACAGGGCAGGGCGAGTCCGTGCGGCGGGCGTACGCGGCCGGCTCGGCTCAACGCGTAGGCGAGGGGCGACAGGTCGGATCCGCCGGGGGAGACGTCGGCGTAGCGGCCTTGTACGTGCGTGAAAAGCAGTACGTCCCAGCCGGGCGGCGTGAGGTGGGCGAGCAGGGTCGGGGCGACACGTCCGCCGACCGAGGGGGCGGCCAATGCCTCTCGTCGTTGGTGGTCGAGAGCCTTGCCGTTCGTGGTTGGCGTGCCCTTGACGAACACCCGGCGTCCGGGGGCTCGCAGCACGGCCGTGAAGGGTGATGTCAGGCCCTCGCCGGGTGGTTCCGCGGTGCGTACGGGCCCCGTGACCGTCTCGATGTCCGCCCGGACCGTGTCGGGTAGTTCGGTCCATGTCCAGCGGCGTTCCATGGGTTGCCTTTCGCTTCGGTCACGGGGCCGATCGTCTACTTCTTCCTGCGGACCGCCGGGCACTTTCGGCAGCGGTCTTCCCCCGACCAGTGCCACCACTCGTGCGAGCAGTTCTCGTTCCCACCTGTGATTTCGTAGTCGTCGTCTGCCATGTGCCCCACCTTGCGCGTCGGTAGTGCTCGGATGGTGCGGACCCCGCCCGGTGTCCTTCCCAAACATTCGGGCGGGGCGAACGTGGGGGTCAACGTGGCGACTTGATCCGGTACAACTCGGAGGCTTTCAGCAGGTACGGCGTGCCGGTCGGCGGACACACCATGACCACTTGGTCGTTGTCGAGCCCGGCGGAGTGTTCGGCCCGTTCGACGCATCCGGCGGGATGGGCGTCGTGGCCGAGCCCGGGACGCGGTGCGACCCAGTCGCCGACGGAGTGGCGCAAGGGTTCGGCTCGCTCACGTGGAGGCAACTCCCGTGCCACGACGATCGGCACGGCTTCCCCGTCCGCACCGACCACGAACCCGGCCCCACGACTCACGACGACCGCCCCCAAGGTGCACCCCGAACGACCAACCGGGGATACCGAGCACGAATCCGACGGATGATCCATCGCCGAATGGCGTACTGATCCACGCTCAACGTCCGCACCCCACCGGGCGGATGCATCGACTTCGTCATGCCACTCCCTTGCAAGAGCACACGCCCCGGCGCCGGGACCACGCGCGACCGAGACCGACGCCGGGGCAGTTCAAGGCGCGACAGATCGGCCGCGCGACAGGGCGCGCGACTCCCAAGATCACCAGTGAGTGTCGGTGATGTCGCTGTACGTAGCGTGCACTGAATCAGTGCTGAAGTGCAACAGGTGTACTTGAGAACGTCCTATGTCACTTCTCGCTGTCTCCTCCGTCTGCGAGACGGCAGACTGATCCGCACATGGAGGTGAGTGCGTGCCGATTGAGCAGAACCCGACAGTGCGTCGGCGACGTCTGGGATCAGAGCTACGACGGCTGCGGGAAGGGGTGGGGCGGACGCTGGACGACGCCGCGGTGGTCCTTGAGTGCCACAAGACCAAGATCAGCCGCATTGAGAACGGGCGTTCCGGTGTTCGGGCTCGCGATGTCAGGGAACTGCTCAACCTATACGGCGTAGACGATGCCGATATCCGGACGACGCTGGAAGCGCTTGCTCGGGAAGGTGCCAAGCGTGGTTGGTGGCAGGATTACAGCGACACGCTGCCCTCGTCTTATGCGGACGTAATCGAGCTGGAAGCAGCGGCGAGTTATATTCGAGGTTTCCAGACTTTGCTAATTCCCGGTCTTTTTCAGACTGAAGAATACGCCCGAGCAGTTCACTCCGCTAATCCGGCCGCCATTGATCCGGCGACGACGGAGACGCTTCTCGAAGTCCGCATGGCACGACAGGGCGTCTTGGAAAAGACCGACCCGGTTGTCCGCGTGAGCGCAATCATTTGCGAGCCCGCGATCCTTGCCCCTATTGGTGGTGCGAGTGTGATGAAGGCCCAGCTCGATCGCCTTCTGGATCTATCGGTGCGACCTAATGTCGATGTTCAGGTGCTGCCCATGAGTGCCGGAGCTCATGCGGGGATGAGTGGGCCGTTCATCATCTTCGGATTCCCGATGGTAGGGGATACGGACGTCGTGTTTCTGGAGAACCTGACAAGCTCTCTGTACGTAGAGAAGCAGGCCGAAACCGATTTCTACACGTTGGTTTACGATAAGCTCCGGTCCTCGGCCCTGGATCCGGAAGCGTCGCAAAATGCAATCCGACAAGCAATCGCGAAACTCTAATAGAGGTGAATCGTGTTCTCATTCGATGCCGTGGTCGGCGCATGGCGCAAGAGTAGCTATAGCGGTGCCACGAATGAATGTGTCGAAGCGGCAGGGTCGATCAAGGGTGGTGCGGCAGTGCGCGATAGTAAGGATCCGAGCGTTGGGCACCTTATTGTCGATGCATCCTCTTGGAAAGCCCTGACGGCATCCTTGCGCGCCTGATTCGCGCTTCGGGCGCCCCGTCGCCTTGACCGCGAGTGACGGGGTGTCCTGCTCTCCCGGGGAAAGCGAAGTGGCCCGACCCGATTGTGGTCGGGCACCTGCACGACAACGAGGGCACGTTCCTGGGCCGACGACCCCGGCCGGTGGGCGTCACCGCAGCCGCCGAGCGCCGCGACCGCCCGGCTCACACGGCCTGATGCCCTTGACCGTCAATGGGATCCAGTACCTGTTCGCGGCACCGGTCAACCGGCCCACGACTTCGCGCACCATCTGCGCTGGTTACAGTGGCAGCGGCATCAGCCCCGCGCCCGCACATCCCGCTACCGACGACAGGCAGCCACCCGGTCATGGAGTTCATGGCCCCTGGGGTCTGGCGGCGCCGAGGTGCGACGAGCCGGTGGTGGTGCACACTTCCTCACCATGGACCCTATGAAGGGCGAGCTACGGCGCCTTCGATCCGGACCGGGAGTCGAGGACAACCAGCACCGGGAGTTTCTTGTGCGTGTCCGGTTCGCCGCCGAGGATCCGGCCCAGGTCATCACGAATGCGCGTGAGGTATTGACGCGTGTGCTCGAGCAGATGAGTGACTGGCCTGCAGATGAGCGGTGGCCGCAGTTGCTGCTGGCGTGGTTCGTCGAGCAGTGTGCGCCCGAGCATGACGAGTCCTTCGATGTCGACGCCTGGCTGCGGCAGTGGCGGGCGATGACGCCGGAGCAGAAGGTGGCCATATGCCAGGAACCGTGGTCACTCTTGAGCTGGCTGGACTACTTCGACCCGACCGAGGAACGGGCCCGCGTCGATCGCAGCTGGTGGTGGTGGCACGCGGGAACCGATGAATCGGGCAGCTGGGTGCAAGTGGCCACCACCGGCTGGCCATTCGGTAGCGACTCGCTGTCCTGGCTGATCGAGGTCAGCGGCGGTACAGACCTCGCCTACGGGCTCTGAAGGTCACGCCCCGCGCGTTGAGCGACTGCCCTACTGGCAGGCGCGGCAAGATCGTGATCCAACGGCCGAAGTACCAGCGAGCAACTACAAGCGAGGGCCGACTGGTCGGAAGCGCGAGGCGTCGAACGGCAGGTCTCGGTGGAAGACGGCCATCCGCTGGTCGGGGCCGTTGTAGTCGTCGACGATCCTCGCTTCGAAGCCGAGGCTGCGATGGAAGGCGATCGAGCCGGTGTTCCCGACCGACGTGATCGCCTTCAACCGCCGTGCACCCTGACGTTCCGCCGCTTCGGCGAACGCCGCATACAGACGACGTCCGAGACCGCTTCCGCGAGCATCGTCTCGCGTGGCGATCAGGTGCACGTACCCGGTGCCCTCCGGGGTGACGAACCCGAAGACGTACCCACGGATACCGTCCTCGGCTCGGGCGACCAGGCAGGTCGCACCGAACTCCTGTACCAGTGCGAGTAGATGCAGCGATCGGAGATCGCGTTTGCCCCAATAGCGGGGGTGGTCGGCCAGGACCCGGTGGTAGTCGCCCACCTCGGCCGGTGTGATGCGGATACCCATGACGAGGATCATGGCAGTGTCACCGAGCGTTCAACGGCGTGGGCCCGAGTCCGAGGCGTCGACGTGCCGGGGGTGGGCCATCGTGGAGAGGTGGGCCGCTGTCGCGCGTAGCTCCGTGATGTATGTATGGCGCTCCGTCGGGCCTACGGCATTGCGTAGGGGCCCGATTTGCAGCTCGTGCGTTGGGCGGCCCCGGGGGTCGCGGACGGGGGCGGCCAGGTAGCTCAGGGGGAGGGGTTCGTCCGAGGTCAGGTCGGCGTCCGTGTACGGGTGGGCGCTGATCGAGGCGAGTTGGGTGCGGACGCGTGCGCGGAGGGCGGTTCGGCCCGGGTGTTCGTCCAGGAGGCCCACCACGTCCCGCAGGACGGCCAGCAGTTCCGTCGAGTCGGTGCGTGGGCGCCACGCGGCGACCCCGTGGGAGCGGATCGTGTCCAGGGCCGGCGCCAACTCCGGTGCGTGGGCGAGCCACGCGGCCCGTTCGGCAGCCGGCCGCCACGGCATCACCGACGCGCCTGCGGGTGGTCGCAGCGGAAGCCGGGTGCCCACCTCGATCCCCGCCGGCACCAGTCCCGGACCCGGCTCCACCACGAGGAAGACCACGTGGTCCGTACCGACCAGGGACAACGCCGCCCCGCAGCCGACCCGTTCCGCGAGCCCCGCCAACACCTCCGCCGCATCGTCCGGCGGCCGAACCCGCGCGTGTACCGCGTCGGCGACCGCCAGCAGACCCGGCCCCAGCGTGTAGAGGCGATCGGCCCCACGCTGCACCCACCCCGGCGACTCCAAGGCGGCAAGCACGGCGGTCGCGGTGGACCGGTTCAGGTCCAGGCGCGCGGCCACCTCCGACACGCTCAACCCGACCGGCGCGGCGGCGGCGATCAACTCGACGACGGCCACGACCCGATCGGTGGGTGGCGAAGCAACCATGAGGACCTCTTGTCCGCGCTCGACGTCATGCCTAGAGTCAATGAATATACGTCACTTCGGCGACGAATATTCGTCAACCACTCATCGACGACAGGTGGTTGCGATGCGACGCCGAGGGCTGACCGGGGAGTCCGGATGAGCGATGTGCCCGTGGTGCGTGACTTGGACGCGCCCTTCGACATCGAGGGATACGACTTCGCCTTCGACGACATTCCGAACCCGCACGAGTTGATCGCGGCGGCTCGGGCGCGGAAGCCGTACGCGCTCGTGCCGTTTCTGGGGACGCGCGCGGTGATGTTCCTGACCCACGATCTGGTGAGTGCGGCGTTCAAGGACGAGGAGTCGTTCCCCGCGGCCGCGATCTACTCCGCGACCACCGAACCCGTGCTCGGGCACACCATCCAGTGCATGCGCGGCGCCGAGCACCGGATCAACCGCAAGCTCGTGGTGCCGGCCTTCCGTCGCAAGATCGTCACCGACCAGGTCGAGGCGATCCTGGAACCCCTGGCGCATGAACTCGTCGACCGCTTCGAGGCGCGTGGAGAGGCCGACCTGGTCACCGAGTTCACGCACGGCTACCCGGTCCAGGTGATCACCCGGCTGCTCGGGCTGTCGGTCGACGACGAGGAACGTTTCCGCCGCTGGGCCGTCGACCTGTTCCACTTCCCGATGGCGCCGGACGCGGCCGAGCGCGCGTCGCGCGAGTTCACCGAGTACGTCACGCCGATCGTCGCGCGCCGCCGGATCGACCCGGGCGACGACCTGCTCTCGACGCTGGCCGGCACCGAGGCCGAGGGCCGCCGGCTCACCGACGAGGAGATCCTGTCCTTCCTGCGGCTGCTCTTCCCGGCCGGTGCCGACACCACCTACCTGGCCCTGGGCAACGCCCTGTACGCACTGCTCACCCACCCCGAGCAGTTGGCCCGCGTGCTGGCCGACCCGGACACGGAACTGGAGTGGGCGGTCGAGGAGTCGCTGCGCTGGGAGCCGCCGGTGGGACTGCTGCCCCGGATCTGCCCCGCGCCGGTCCGCGACTGGCAGGGTCTGGGACTGGACATACCGGCGGAGACACCGCTGATCTTCGCGATCACGGCGGCGAACCGGGACCCGGCGCACTACCCGGACCCCGACGTGTTCGACATCGGCCGTCGGGTCCGGCCGACGCTCGCCTTCGGCGACGGTCCGCACGTGTGCCTGGGCACCTGGCTGGCGCTCGCCGAGATCCGGGCCGCGCTCAAGGTGCTGCTGCAACGCCTGCCGACGATGCGACTCGCCGAGCCGACCCGAATCCGGGGCCTGCTCGGCACCGCGCTCCGCGGCCCGGAGTCGCTACGGGTGCGCTTCGACCGCTGAGGCGCGCGCGGGCCCCGGACGGCGGCGGTCGGTACCCCGTCCCACCCGACCGGCGCCGCGACCTCCCCGGCCCCGCCGGGGAGAGCGTTCGTCGTGACGACGGCCGCCGACACGACGAGGTAGTCCGCCGACTACCTAAACCGCCTGCTCGGCCGGGGTTGTCGGGTCGGTTGCCGCGTCGAGGCGGGTGACGTTTTGGAGGAGGCCCCAGACGAAGTCCAGGCGGTAGGTCGCCGCACCCTCGGTGATCAAGCTCCCCCACCGACTCGGCGCCGATCCCTCCACATGGCGCAGTTGCGGGAACGCGAGGGCGACGTCGCCGATCACGAACTCCCACGGCCGCAGGTCGGCCACCTTCTCGACGGGCGGAATGCCGGCGGGATCGGCTCTGACCAGCCATTCCTGCCAGACCCGCCCGTCGGGGCCGGTGAGCACCTCGAAACGCAGCCCCGGCCACAGTGGCAACACCCACCACTGGGCGTCGGCGGTGAGATCCCCGATCCTGCGCTCGGCCCGGCCGGCCGGTTCGCCGAGCGCGGCCCGGTACGCGCGGCCCGAGCCGCCGACCGAGCGGGAGCGCACCATGCGCTGCCATTGCGCGTTGACCTCGCGCATCCGCGTGCGGGTGAACTCCAACTCGCGGACGGCGTCGGCGACCAGGTCGGGTTGGTAATCGCTCATGCGTCGCAACAACACCAGACAGAATTGATCCGGTCCCACGGTGCTCTCCGTACTCGTTCGCAGCAGACCTCGACGCTATCCACAAAGCGGACGACCATGCCGTCATTCCCCGCATTGTGATCGCCGGGCCGAACCCGAACACCTCGCAAGGTGTATTCCGGAGCCCCTGGGATCTGACGGTCCGTCAGCGCTATCGTGAACCCGAGGTCATCGGGCGGCCACCGAACCATCGGCGCCGACCCATTACATGGCAAGGGGTGGCACATGATCGTCGACTACATCCGCATGCTCGGTGGGGACCGCATCGAACATCCCGGCGGAACCCTGCTCGCCCATCTGAGCCGGGTCGAGGCGCTGCTGGAGACCTGGGGCGCCCGCCCCGAACTGCGCAGCGCCGGCCAGTGCCACGCGTTCTACGGCACCGACGGCTTCGCGACCGCGCTGCTCCCGCTCGACCGCCGGGCCGAACTCGCCGGCCGGATCGGCGTGGACGCCGAGCGCATCGTGTACTTCTACGCCAGTTGCGACCGGGCCGCCAGCCACGGCACGCTCGTCGACGGCACCTTCCGGGATCGCTTCACCGGCCGGACCTACCGGCCCACCGAGGCCGAGCGCCGCGACTTCGCCGAGCTCACCGCGGCCAACGAACTGGATATCGTCAAGATCGACCCGCAGGCCCACGCGCGCTGGGGTGCGGCCCTCCTCGACCTGCTCACCGGCTTCCGCCCGCTGCTCAGCGCCCCCGCGTGGGCCGAGTGCGAACGTGTGCTCGCGAACACGAAGGCCGGCAGCCGGTAGGACCGGCGACCGGATGGTAGTGATGGGGAGCCCGCCGGTCCGGCGTCGGGTCGCCGGCCCGACGGGCGAACGGTGTCGAGGGAGAATCATGCGTATCGAACGGCTCGACCATCTCGTGCTGACCGTCGCCGACATCGGCGCCACGATCGACTTCTACGCCGGAGTGCTCGGCATGAAGCCGGTGACGTTCGGCGACGACAGACACGCTCTGCGGTTCGGCGCGGGCAAGATCAACCTGCACCGGGCGGGCGCCGAGTTCGAGCCGAAGGCCCGCGCCGCCACCGCGGGCAGCGCGGACCTGTGCTTCGTCGCCGAACCCCCACTCACCGCGATCACCGCCGACCTGCTCCGCGCCGGAGTGCCGATCGAGGAGGGGCCGGTGCGGAGGACGGGCGCGCTGGGGCCGATCGACAGCGTGTACGTGCGGGATCCGGACGGGAACCTGGTGGAGATCTCGGTGTATCCGACCGATCCGCAGGCCGGCGCGGTGGTGTGACGCCGGGATCCGGATGCCGAGACCACGTGCGGGGGATCCCGGACGGCCCGGTGTGGTTCAGCGACCTTCCGGCGTCGGGCGGTGTTCCACGTACTCGACGATCGTGCCGTCGGGGTGCCGCGCGGTGAGGCCCGCGCCGGTGGGTACGCGGCGCGGCGGCTCGGTGATCTCCGCGCCGGCCGCCGTCAGGCGTTCGAGGTAGGGGGCCAGTTCGGGAACGAGCAGGGTGCCGGTGGTGGACCGGAACCGCTCGACCGTCTCGGCCTCGCCCTCGATCAGCAGGAAGCCGCCGACCGCCGAGAGCGCGATGCCGAACTCCCGGAAGGTGAACCACATGTCGCGCTCGACGCCCTGGAGCTCCTCGTAGAACGTGGTCGCCCGCTCCAGGTCGCCGGGTTCCACGAAGACCCGCAGGAACGCGCGGGGCGTGGCGAGCGTGGACGAGTCGTTGCTGCGGCGCCACATGATGTCGGCGGCGGCGGGGTCGGGTTCGGTGGTCGGTCCGGTCGTCTGTCCGGTTGTTTGTTCGGCAGCCGGTCCGGCAGCCGATCCGGTCGTCGGTCCCGTGGTCGGTCCGGTCGTCGGTTCGGTGGTCATCGGTATCGGGGTCCCTTGGCTGTGTGCCGGGCCGATCGGCGCCGGCGGCGTTCATCGGTACGTCCACCACCCTCGCGGCGTCGCCGCGGTCGGGGCAGGCTCCGGTTCATACGGTGACCAACGGTCATAGGCTGGGCCGATGGCCACCGAGGACGAGCCGGATCGCCGGCGCGAGTTGGGCGGGTTCCTGCGCGCCCATCGCGAACTGCTCACCCCCGAAGCCGTCGGACTGCCCCGATCGCCGCGCCGCCGGACGCCGGGCCTGCGCCGCGAGGAGGTCGCGGCGCTGTCGGGGGTCGGGGTGGCCTGGTACACGTGGCTCGAACAGGGCCGGGTGGACACCTCGCGCCAGGTCCTCGAAGCGGTGTCGCGGACGCTGCGCCTGGACGCCGACGCGCGTCGGCACGTCCTGGAACTCGCCGGTTTCCACGTACCGGCCGGCCCGAGCACGACCCCGGCCGCCGGCCTCCGAGCGATGGTCGAGAGCTGGCCGGCCACCCCGGCGCTGGTGCTGGACCGGGCGCTGGACGTACTGGCCTGGAACGACGCCTGGCGGGCGACCTGGCCCGACCCGCGCGCGGTGCCGACCGAGCGCCGCAACCTGCTGCTCATGCTGCTGACCGATCCGGCGTACGAGCCGGGGTTCCCCGAGCGGGAGACGGTCGCGCTCGACCTGGTCCGGCACCTGCGCACCCGCCCCGACGACGCACGCGACCGCGCGATCACGGCGGACCTGCGCACCGCGCGCCCGGACCTGGCGGCGTGGTGGCACTGCCGCGCGGTGGGCGTGTTCGCGGCCCGGACCGTGCGGGTGTGGGGGCCTGCGGCGCGGGCCGACGGCGGATCGCGGGCGGCGGGTCGCGTACCCGCGCTCGCGGAGGCCGAGCGGTCCGGCGCGGTCGACGGCGGCCGGGCGGGCCGAGTTCGGGATCCGCGAGGTGTGCCGTTGCGGTTCGCGATGTCGCTGCTGGTGCCGGCGGAGGCTCCGGAGACCACGGTGCTGGTGTGCACGCCGGCGGACGTGGAGACGATCGCGTACGTGACGGGAGGGTCGACCGATACGCGACCGGTGGACGCGGCGTCGACGACTCCGGGAGCGCGCGTGGCGGCGACAGGGGCGCGGGGGTAGGCGGATCCACGGCGCCGCGCGCGGGGCGGCGGCGTTCGAGGGCGCGGTCCGGTCAGGCGTGCTCGTCACCCACTTGGCTGAGCCGGTCGTCGCCCAGCCGGTGCTGTACATCACGGAAGAGGATCGCCAGCAGACCCGCGAGCTGCGTCTGCTGATCGGGGGTGAGCCCGTCGATCAGCGCGGCCTCGCGGGTCAGCACCCGATCCACCGTCGCCTCGACCAACGCGTGCCCCGTCTCGGTCAGTTCGATCTCGACCGACCGGGCACGACCGGGCCCGGGCCGCCGCACGACCAGCCCCTCGCGTTCGGCGCGGGCGACCCGCTGCGAAACGGCGCCCGCGGTGACCAGCGAGCGTCGACCGAGTTCGCGGGTGCCCAACGTGTACGGCGGCCCACTGCGGCGCAGCACGCTGAGCAGGTCCAGCGTCGCGGTGTCCACCCCGGCCCGGGCCAGCACCCGGCGCCGGTCGTCCCCGAGCAGCTTGGCCAGGCGCCAGATCGGCGTGACGATCCCGATCGAGGACACCGGCGTCCCGGGCCGCTCCCGTTCCCACGCGGCGGCGATCTCCTCGACGCTGTGTCCGACCCGTTCCTCGCCGTCCCGGACGCTCGCCGTACCCGCCGACACGCCCGCCTCGGTGCGGGCGTCGGGCAGGTCCTCGGGATTCTCGGTTGCCATCGGGCCTCCTTCGGGTGTTACGTTCAGACCTGAATTTAGATCTAAACGAACGACGTGGAGGTCATCCTATGGCACGCAACATCCTCGTCACCGGTGGCGGCACCGGTATCGGGCTCGCGGTCGCTCGGCACTTCGCCGCACTCGGCGACGCCGTGACGATCACCGGTCGGCGGGCGGAACCGTTGGCCGCCGCCGCCGAGGAGACCGGCGCTCGGGCGCTGGTCTGCGACCACACCGACCCCGAGGCGCTGACCCGACTGGTGGCCGAACTGCCCGAACGCATCGACGTCCTGGTCAACAACGCGGGCGGCAACACCGACTTCGACCACGGCGCGACCGACGACCTGGCCGGCTTCGCCCGGGCGTTCCGGGCCAATCTGGACGCGAATCTGGTCGGCGCCGCGCTGACCACCCGGGCGGTCGAGGACCGGTTGGCCGCCGGCGGCGCGGTGATCGGCATCGGCTCGATCGCGGCCGACACCGGGTCCGGCTCCTACGGCGCGGCCAAGGCCGGACTGGCCGCCTGGAACGTCGGCCTCGCGGACGCCCTCGGCCCGCGCGACATCACCGCCAACGTGGTGTCCCCGGGCTACATCGCGGACACCGAGTTCTTCCGGGACAACCTCACCGACGAGCGGCGCGGCCGGTTGGTCGCCGCGACGTCGGTCCGGCGGGCCGGCTCGCCCGCGGACATCGTGGGCGCCGTCGCGTTCCTCGCCTCACCCGCCGCCAGGCACGTCACGGGCCAGGTGTTGAACGTCAACGGCGGTGCGTACAAGAGCCGTTGAAGTCGGCGGTCCTTGGTCGTGGGCGACGGACGACGTGCCGCGCCCGCGATCCCGCCGAGCGCCCCGACCGTGCCGGGCGAGCCTTGAGCCACTCTCACCCGCAAGGAGCCGGCATGGCGAAAGCAGTATCGACGACGGCAGCCTGATTGTGGAGTGGAGGGCCTGGACGAGCTCTGGGCACAAGCCTCGACAGGTCCCGGTGTGGTGAGGAATCGGCCGGGAGCGGGCCGCGATCGGGCCCGGGTGGGAAAGTCGGTTCGCCGGACGGGGCGTCGGTGGCATCCGTAGCGTTGGTCTGTAAGGGGTTCTCGTACGGAAGGCAGATCTGATGAATTCCGGCACCCTGGCCGTTCCTGGAGCCGACCTCTATTACGAGGTGCGCGGCTCCGGGCCGGTCCTGCTGATGATCAACGGCAGCAACGGTGACACCGCCCTGTACGCGGGGCTGGCCGATCGCTTCGCCGACCGCCGTACGGTCGTCACCTACGACCGACGCGGCAACTCCCGGAGCCGGCTCACCGGTCCGCCCGAGGAGCAGCGGGTCGAGCTGCGGGTCGAACAGCACACGGACGACGCGTTCCGGCTGCTTCGGGAGCTCACCGCCGAACCGGCGGCGATCTTCGGGAGCAGCACCGGCGCCGCCATCGGGCTCGACCTGCTCGCCCGTCATCCCGAGCGCGTCGAACTGCTGGTCGCCCACGAGCCGCTCGTGCTCGGCATGTTGCCCGAACCGAAGCAGTGGCACGCGAGGTTCGACGCCGTGTGCGACCTGTTCGTGACCGCCGGTGCGAGGGCCGCGATGGACGAACTCTGCGCGTTGTTAGGGGTGGCTGCCCCGCCCGAGCCCGCGGCGGAGATGCCGGCGTCGATCCGGGAGTTGCTCGAACGCGTGCAGGCCAACGTGGAGTTCAACTTCTCCTGCGAACTGCGCGCGTTCAGCCGCTTCGAACCGGACCTCACCGCTCTGCGCGGCGCCCCACTGGTGACGGCGGTCGGAGCCGAGGGAGTCCAGACGCTGCTCTACCGCACCACGGCGCTGCTCGCCGAGCGCCTGGACCTGCCGGTCACCGAGTTCCCGGGCGATCACATGAGTTACGCGATGCGGCCGGAGGAGACCGCCGAAGCCCTGGCCCCGATCCTCGAGCGCAAGTAGGGGCCGGGCTCCGGGCCGCACGACGTCACGGGGTCGGGCCGCCGGTCGTCACGGGGCCGGCCGGCCCTCATGAAGTCACGGGCCGGGCCGCCGGCTCTCAGGAAGTCACGTCGAGGACCGCCTTGCCGCCGAGCCTGCGGTCGGCGAGCAGTTCGGCGGCTTCGGCGATCTTGGTCCAGGAGTCGTGCCAGGAGATCTGCGGGTCGAGGTCGCCGCGCGCGGTCCGGGCGGCGAGCCAACCCAGATCGGCGTCGATGCCCTCGATGTCGTCGAGCAGGTAGTAGGTGACCAGCGAGCGGTTGTGCCGACCCTCGTTCCCGAACAGCGCGCCGAACGCGAACTCCTCGCCCACTCCCGACGCGTGGCCGAGCGCGACCAGCGTTCCGCCACTCGTCAGCAGGTCGTACGCGGCGGTCAGGTGCGGTCCTCCGACGTTGTCCAGGACGCCGTACACCGGCGCGGTCGTGTACGGGAGCCCGTCCGTGAGCACCTCGGCGGCGCCGAGCGCGCGCAGATCGTCGGCCTGGGCCGGATTCCCGGTGGCCGCGATCACCTCGGCGCCGCCGAGCGCGGCCAGTTGCACCGCGAACCGGCCCACCCCGCCGCCCGCGCCGGTGATCAGGATCCGTCGACCCAGGATCGGACCGATCCGCCGCAGCGCCCGCAACGCGGAGAGTGCCGCCACGGGCAGCGGCGCGGCCAACGCTGCGGGCATGCCCTCGGGCAGCACACCGAGCCGACTCGTCGGCACCGCGCGCAGTTCGGCCCACGCGCCGCCGTCTCCGAGCGTGGTCACGGGCGTTCCCGCCGCGGGCCCGGAACCGTCCGCGGCGGCGCGCTCGACCACGCCGGCCGCGTCCCAGCCGGGCACGGTGCCGTTCTCGCCCAACGGCACGGTGAAGTGGACCTCGCCCGCGTTGAGCGAGATCGCCCGCACGCGCACGAGCGCCTCGTGCGGTGCGGGCTCGGGGTCCGGCACGTCGGCGAGGGTGAGGTGACCGGGGGCTGTGTGGTCGATGACGAGGGCGCGCATGGTGATGGCTCCTGTGCGGAGGTGGACGGGAGACGCCTACTGTGCCACTGAGTGGCGTTTGCGTACAAGTGGCTTTAGCGGCCGATAGGCGAATCGAGGTAGGCTGGCCCGCATGACCACCGAACTGCCGCTCCGGGAACGCAAGAAGCTGCGCACGCGGCAGGCGTTGGCCCAAGCCGCGCTGGAACTGTTCACCGAGAAGGGCTTCGACGCGACCACGCTCGACGAGATCGTGCGCGCGGTGGAGGTCTCCAAGCGCACGTTCTTTCGCACCTACGCGTCCAAGGAGGACGTGGCGCTCGCCCCGGAGCGCGAACTGTGGTCCGCCTATCTCGCCGACCTGGCCGAACGCCCGTTGCGAGGGTCTCTCCTGGCGATCCACCAGGCCGCCTTGACGGACACCCTGGCGACCATGCCCGACGACTGGGCGGACCGGTTCACGGCCAGTCGACGGATCGCCGAGGCGACGCCCGCCCTGAACGCGCACAGCCTGCGCTTTTGTGCGGACACCAGCGACGCCGCCGTCGACACGGTCATCGACCGGCTCGGTCCGGCCGCGCCGGACCGGATCCTGGTGCACCTGTCGCTCGACACGATGATCGCGGCGTGGCACTGGGCGCAGCGCGCATGGACCGAGCAGGGGGCGGGGCCGGGCTTGGCGGAGCATGTGGAGCGGGCGTTCGCGGCGATCCGGCCGAGTCTGGACCTGGTGGTGCCGGCGGCGGGCTGATGCGCCGCCCGGCCCGCGGGGACGGTTTGTGGCCGGCATGGCCGGCGTGGCGTCTCGGGCGTACGGTCTCCCTCGGCCCTGTGGCGCTCTCGGGTCTTCGACGGCCGGAGCGCGGGAGATTTTCACGGCGCGGGCACGGTCGCGGGCATGGGCGCGGGCAGGGGGACGGTCGCGTGTGGGCGCGCGCGATCGCGGGTGCAGAGCGCAGCGCAGTGCCGGAGCGTGCCGAGGCGGCCCGGCCGGGTCGGTGGGACGGCGGCCGGGCCGGAGCTCGGAGCGGGCGGGGGCGAGCGGGGTCAGGCCGATGCGCCGCCGTCGAGGACGAGGTCGGTGCCGACCGCGAAGCCGGCCTCATCGGAGGCCAAGTACAGGACGGCCGCCGCGAATTCGGTCAGCGTGCCGATCCGACCGGACGGGTTCTCGACCTTCATCCGGTCCGCCCGGCCGGCCTCGGTCTCACCCGGACGCAGCGACATGGTGGTGTCCAGCGGACCCGGGCTGACCGCGTTGATCCGGATACCGTCACCGATGTGGTCCAGCGCGGCGTTGCGGGTGAGCGCGCTGACGGCGGCCTTGGACGTGACGTACGCGCCGACATTGGCCAGCCGGGAGTGCGCACCGAGGTTGGACGATATGTTCACGATCGCCCCGCCGCCGTTGGCCCGCATGTAGCCGATCTCGTGCTTCATCGACAACCAGGTGCCGGTCACGTTGACGTCCAGGACGGCCCGGAAGTCCGCCTCGTCGACGTCGCCGAGCGGGCCGATGCCCAGGATCACACCGGCGTTGTTGACGGCGACGTCGAGGCCGCCGAACAGTTCGACGGTGCGGGCGACGAGCGCGGCCAGGCTCGCCGAGTCGGTGACGTCGGCGGTGACGGCCGCGGCGCGGCCGCCTTCGGCCTCGATCAGGCGAACGGTCTCCGCCAGCGGCGCGGCACCGCGGCCCGCGACCACGACGGCGGCGCCCTCCCGGGCGAAGGCGAGTGCGACCTCCCGGCCGCCACCCGAGCCGGCGCCGGTGACGAGGACGGTCTTGGCAGTGAAACGTGCGGACATGGTGGGTCTCCAGAGTCTTGCGGGTTGTGTGGGTGGTGAGTGGGTCGGGGAGTCGACGGGTGCGGGTGCTCCGCCGGTCAGGTGCGTTGCGGGTCGGGCTCCGGGATGTGGTCGTGGTCCCAGTCGGGAGCCCGGTCGTGGTCCCAGTCGGGGGCCCGGTCGTGGTCCCGGCCGCGGGCCGGGCGGAAGGCTGCGAGGGCCGCCAGGGCCGCCACGAGGAAGACCGCTCCGGCCGTGCCGAAGGCCCACGCGTAGCCGACGATCACGTCGCCGCGGGTCGCGGCCACCGACATCAGCGCGGCCAGGCCGACGGTGGGTCCCAGTTCCATCGCGGTGTTCAGCACGCCGCCGGCCAGGCCCGCCTGGTGGACGGGTATATCCCTGGTGGCCAGGACGGCGGTGCCGGCGAAGATCAGGGCGGCGCCGACGGGGAGCAGGACCAGGCCCGGGAGGAGGTCGAGGGCGTAACGGCTGCGGTCGTCCAGGCGGGCGAGCAGGAGCAGGCCCGCGCCGCCGATCAGCAGTCCCAGCACGGTGACGCGGCCCGGGCCGTACCGGGTGATCAGCGGGCCGGCGGCGCGACCGGTCGCGATCAGCGCGAGGGTGAACGGTACGAACGCGCCTGCCGTCGCGAGCGGCGACCAGTCCCGTCCTTGCTGGAGGTAGAGCGAGATCAGGAAGCTGATCAGGCCGGTGCCGGTCGCCGCGAGCAGTACCCCGACCAGCCCCAGGATCCGACGCGGATCGCCGACGAAGCCCGGCGGCAGGAGCGGATCGGTCACCCGGCGCTCGACTGTCAGGAACGCGACGAGCAGGCTCACGCCGACGCCGAGCGGGACGAGTACGGCCGCCGACGCCCACGAGTGGTCGCCGGTCACGGTCAGGCCGTACCCGGTGACGGTGATGCCGACCGTGGCCAGGATCGCGCCGATCGGGTCGAGCCCGGGGCGACGGCCGGACGGGGCCGCCGTCCCGTCGGCGGCCTCGCCGAACGGGGCGCGCCCGGCCGGCAGCAGACGCGGCGTCAGGAGCAGACCCAGGACGGCCACGGCGACCGGTACGACGAACATCCAGCGCCAGGACACCCACGTCGTGAGCACGCCCGAGGCCAGGTTGCCGGCGGCGGCGCCCAGTACGGACAGGCCGCCCCAGGTCGCCATCGCCCGCCGATACGCGCCCGGTTCGGGGTACACCGCGCGCAGCACCGCCATCGCGGCCGGCGCGGTCAACGCCGCCCCCAGGCCCTGCCCGAAGCGCACCGCGACCAGCACCGCGAAGCCCGGCGCGAACGCGGCGACCATGGACGCGAGGCCGAACACGACCAGGCCCGTCGTGAACATCCGGCGCCCGCCGTACCGATCCGCGAGCCGACCGCCGAACAACAGCAGTCCGCTGAACGGCAACCCGTAGGCGGCGCTGACCAGCACCAGATCGGCCGACCCCAGGCCGAATTCCCGGCCGATGTCGGGCAATGGCACACCGATGATGGTGATGGTGGAGATCAGCGTGGCCTGCACGGTGCCGAGCAGGACGAAGGCGAGGGTGGCGCGTGGGGCCGGGGCGGGGGAGGGGACGGGGGCGGGGGCTAGTGTGCTCGTGTTGCTCTTTGAGCCGAGGCCCGTGGTCGGGGCCGTTCTCGTAGCCGTTTCCGTGTCCATTTCCCTGTCCGTGCCTCTGCTTCCGGCCATTCCGGTCAGACCTGTCATGCCGGTACCCCCCGTCGCCGTCAGCTTTTACAGATCGATCGTTCTGGAATCAAGGCGTGCGTGTCCGGTGGTGCGACGAGTGCCGCGCCGTTCGGGGGCTGTTCAGGTGAGCAGGGCGAACGCCTGCTGCGTCGCGTCCCGCAGGCGCAGCGAGTCGGGGCCGGCCTTGCCGACCACG
Organism: Embleya sp. NPDC050154; assembly: GCF_044460165.1. Taxonomy (NCBI): domain Bacteria; kingdom Bacillati; phylum Actinomycetota; class Actinomycetes; order Kitasatosporales; family Streptomycetaceae; genus Embleya; species Embleya sp. NPDC050154. The sequence goes on along the minus strand of NZ_JBITJP010000010.1, from coordinate 115,507 downwards.
CGCATTCCTTGCAGAAGTACCAGCAGGAAGCGGGCGAGGGCCTGCGGGTCCCGATCCGGACCCAGCTCGCCCTGCGCCCTGGCCCGGGTGAGCGCGACGGTCAGATTGGTCTCCATCTGACTCCAGCCGTGCTCGACGATCCGCGCCGCGCGCGGGTCGTGCGCGGCCAGCTCGGCGGCGGTGTTGGTGAGGAAACAGCCGCGCAGCCGGGTCGGCTCCTCGCACGCCTGCCGGGCGAACCGCTCGACGAGTGCCCGGACGGCCGGCAGTACCGGGCCCGGCTGGGACAACTCCTCGAACAGCTCCGGGTTGCGGCTCTCGCGGTAGCGGTCGAGCGCCGCGAGGTAGAGGTCGTGTTTGTTGCCGAACGTCGCGTAGATGCTCGCTCGGGCGATGCCGAGGCGAGCCACGAGGTCCGCCATCGAGGTCGCCTCGTAGCCGCGCTCCCAAAAGAGTTCGAGAGCGGCCTGCAAGGCGGCGTCGGGATCGAATTCCTTGGTCCTGGCCACGAGGGCGACTCTAGAACATTCGAGAACGAGTGGTCAAGAAAGTGCGACACCTCTTGCGCTCGGCGGGCCGGTGTCGGGTCGTTTACATAGGGTGCGAGTCGGTCGTCGGAGCGACCGTCGCGTGCCGTCGGCCCTGTCGCGGGCACGGCCGACCCGCCCGGACCGGGCGGCAGTCGGCGTCCTCGGCGGCGGGCGGGCCGGGGGAACGGGTTGATGGAGGTAAGGCGATGGCAGCCACCGCGGACGACGTGCGTCGACTGGCGCTCGCGTTGCCCTCGACGACCGAGAAGCTCGCGTGGGGCATGCCCACGTTTCGGGTCGCCGGCAAGATCTTCGTCTGGCTGGGCGAGGACGACGCGTCGATGGGCATGAAGTGCCCGATCGAGGAGCGCGCCGAGCTGATCCGGGCCGAGCCGGAGAAGTTCTTCCTGCGCGACGGGCACGACGACACGGGCAACTGGATCCGCGTGCACCTGTCGGCGGTGGACGACGAGGACGAACTGCGCGCGATGGTGGTGGACGCGTGGCGGCTCACCGCGCCCAAGCGACTTGCGGCGGAGCACGGTGAGCCGGGCGTCGGTTCCTGAGGCGAGCCGCGGGCTCGGGCGGGTTTCCGGGCGGGGGCCGGAGCCCGTCGGGCCTGCGGCCGTCGTCGGGTGACCGGGCACCTCGGGCCTGTGGCCGTCCCGGGTTTCGGCGCTCAGCCGGCCGCCGCCCGGGTCCAGCGTCGGCCCAACTCGGCGATCCGGGACACGAGTTCCGGTGGGCTCTCGACGGTGAAGTCCAGGTCGAGGAGCACGAGGCGGAACGCCAACGTGTCGATCGAGGACGATCCCGTGGTCAACCGGCACGTGTTCGCGTCGATCGCCGCCAGCACACCGTCGGTCGCGCCGATCCGTGCCGCGGCGACCTCCGGGGCGGCCCGCAGGAGCACGCTCGCGCGGTGCGGGTAGGCGCGGGTGGAGATGCCCGCCGACATGTACGCGACGACGTCCTCGTCCGGAAGCGGACGCGGCTCGAACCGCGGGCCGTTCGGCGTGCGCAGCCGGATCCGGTCCACGCGATAGGTCCGCCAGTCGTCCCGGTCGAGGTCCCAGGCCAGCAGGTACCAGCGACGTCCGGTACAGGCGAGCCGGTGCGGCTGGGCGCTGCGCACACCCTCACGGCCGTCGTGGGTGCGGTAGTCGAAGCGCAGCGTCTCGGCGGACCGGCACGCCGTCGCGATCGTGCTCAGGTCGGCGGGCGCCACCGTCTCACCGGCCACCGGCAGCACCACGGTGACCGCGTCGAGCGCGCCCACGTCCTGTCGAAGGCCGGTCGGCAGCGCCTGTTCCAGCTTGGCCAGCGCCCGGGCCGAGGTCGCCTCGATCCCGGCGACGGTGCCGCCGACGGCGGTACGCAGGCCGGAGACGATCGCGGCCGCCTCGTCGTGGTCCAGCAGCGGCGGCAACGGGCCGCCCGGGTCGAGTCGGTAGCCGCCGGACGAGCCCGCGGTGCGGACGTGATAACCCGCGTCGCGCAGTCGCCGTACATCGCGCCGCAGCGTGCGCGGGCTGACGCCGAGGCGGGCCGCGAGGCGGGGGCCGGTCCAGACGGGTGCTTCGGAGTGGCCGGCGGGGTCGGGTCGGTCGGTGCGATCGGGGTCGTCGGCGCGCTCGTGCGGCTCGGGTCGGGATTGCAGGAGGGACAACAGACGAAGCAGGCGGGTCGTACTCTCCAACGAGTCCATGTCTTCAGGGTGACGTCGAATGAGGCAAGTTTCCGACCGCATTCGCTCCTAGTCTGGGCGCATGGAGATCACCACCCTCAGCACCCGCCGGCTCAACCGCGTGCTGCTCGAACGCCAATTGTTGACCCGGCGGCACGCGCTCTCGGCGGAGGCGGCGATCACGCACCTGGTCGGCATGCAGGCGCAGGCGCCGCACCCGCCGTACATCGGCCTGTGGACCCGGCTCGCCGACTTCCGGCCGACGGAACTGGCCGACCTGCTGACCGAGCGCCGGGTGGTGCGGCTCGGCCTGATGCGCGGCACGGTGCACCTGGTGACCGCCGACGACTGCCTCGCGCTGCGGCCCGTCGTGCAGTCGATCTACGACGCGGACCTGTACCGGAACGTCCTGCACGGCCTCGGCGACTCGACCGTCGACGTTCGCGAACTCGTGGCCGCCGGACGCGAGTTGATGGAAAAGCAAGCGCTGACGGCGAAGGGACTGGGCCTCGCGCTCGGCGAACTGTTCCCCGGCGAGAACCCGAAGGCGCTCGCACACGCGCTGCGCAGCCAGGCGCCGCTGGTCCAGGTCCCGCCTCGCGCGCTGTGGGGCCGCAGCGGCCAATCCGCCTGTACGACCGCCGAACACTGGCTGGGCCGCCCGCTGTCGACGACATCGACACCCGACGCGATGCTGCTGCGCTACCTGGCCGCCTTCGGCCCGGCCACGGTGGCCGACATGCAGGCCTGGTCCGGCCTCGGCGGGCTGCGCGAGGTGGTCGACCGCCTGCGCCCGAGCCTGCTCGTGTACCGGGACGAGTCCGGCCGTGACCTCTACGACCTTCCCGACGCCCCGCTCCCACCCGAAGACACCCCGGCCGCGGTCCGGTTCCTCCCCGAGTTCGACAACATCCTGCTCTCCCACGCCAACCGCACCCGGATCATGTCCGAGGAGGACCGCAAGCGCCTGTTCACCGTCAACGGCATCATCCGCGCGACCTTCCTCGTGGACGGCTTCGTCGCCGGCATGTGGCGCCTCACCCGAGCCGGCAAACCGGTCTCGCCCGGCTCCCCGGCCGCCACGACCAACCCCGCGGGCCCACCCCTCACCCTCGAAATCCAACCCTTCCGCCCCCTCACCCCCGCCACCGAGTCCGCCCTCACCACGGAAGCCGCCGACCTGATGACCTTCACCACCCCCAACAACCACGACATCCGCGTCGTCTGACCCGAACCCCTCCCACCACCCCGGAGTCCGCCCCGGCGCCGACCCCCGAAGGCACGCCCGTCACGCGGCTGTCGGGACCCTCTGCGAAGGTGCCGGGCCGTGACCTTGATCGAGCATGGCGTTCGGACATCGTGGGACCGCATCGACGCATGGCTCGAGAGCCATATTCGGAGAGCCCCGGCCCGGCCCGCCGCGGATGCCGAGCTTCTCGACGCGTTCGCGCGGGAGGCGGGCGTGGAGCTACCCGCCGACGTGCGTGCGTGGTGGGCCCTCACCGGCGTCGGCTTCGAATGCCGGCTCCCCGGGACCTACGGTCCGGTGGACCGGGCGCAGGCGCTGGAGGCGAGAGAGATCGGGCTTTGGGTCGCGCCGAGTGCGGCCGACGGCGCGCGCGGGCGCGGGGGTGAGGCCGAGGGTGGTGGTCAGGGTGTGGGAGAGGTCGTGGGCCGGGGGTGGGGTGGTGAGGGAACGGGCGGTTCGGGTGAGGAGGTGGGTGATGCGGGGGGAGGCGATGGTGGAGTGGGCCGGGAGGATGCGGGAGTGCAGGAGGGTGGCGGCCTCGGGCCAGGTGCGGGTTCGGGCGAGGGCGTGCAGTAGGTAGGCGTGGTCGTTGAGGGCGGTGCGGCTGCCGGGGATGCGTCCGGCGGCGGCCTGTTCGAACAGGGGGATCGCGCGGGTCCAGTGGCCGTTGTCGGCGTGGATCATCGCGTGGTGCCAGGTGATCTCGGCCGTGTCGAGCCACCAGGCCCAGGCCGGATCGCGGGGACCGGCGCCTTGCAGGTGTCGGCTGTGGGTCTCGTGGATGAGGTCGAGCGCCTTGGCGTGCTCCCCGTATTGGTTGAGCGCCCGTGCCCGGCGCATCACGAACAGGGTCCGTACGCCGGGCGGCAGGTCGTCCGCCAGGACGGTCGCGCAGATGCCCAGTGCCTGGTCGGGGCGGCGCAGGTGGATGGCCTGCATGGCGAGTTGGGACAGCGCGAAGTGTTCGGCGGAGCGGTCGCCCGCGCGGCGCGCGGTATGCACGGCGTCGGTGCTCAGGCGGCGGGACAGGTCCTGCCGGTCGGCGTCGAAGGCCAGCCACCCGGCCACCTGTTGTGCCTCGGCCACGGCGGCCAGCCGGTCGCGGGAGGCCGGGCCGATCAGGGTGGCGCGCAGTGCCGATCGGGCCGAGCGCACGGCCGATTCGAGGATGGCCCCGGCGCCGTGGCGGGTGTCGAGCGTGACGATGTGGGCGTTGTGCTCGCGCAGTTGCCGTGTTTCGTCCAGGTCGCGGGCGCTGTACGGCCGCGCCGGCGGGAGGGCTTCGGCCGGGTCGACATGTGGCGTCGCGGGTAAGGGGGCGTGGGCCACGGGCCGACTCTCCGTCTTGGTTTCCGTGTCGTGACTTCCGTTCTCCGAGCCTGTCGCCATGAGATCACGGTGTGCCGTCCGGCAGGGCGGTGGGGCGGCGGAGAGCTGTTATGGAGCAGATGCTCTGTTATTGTTCCGGCATGCCTCGTCCTCGGGTTCACGATCTCGATCTGCTGCTGGACGCGGCCGAGCGGTTGGTGGCCGACGTCGGGCCGGAGCGCTTCACCGTGCGGGGGCTCGCGACGGCCTCGGGGGTGTCCAACGGGGCGATCTATCACGCGTTCGGGTCGCTGCCGGTCCTGCTCGGGCGCGTGTGGCTGCGCGCCGCGGGCGACTTCCTGGACTTTCAGGTCGAACTCGTCGACGCGGTGCGCCTCGACGACCCGGACGGCGGCGTCCGAGCGGTGCTGGCCGCGGCGAGCGCGCCGGCGGCGTTCGCCGACCGGCGACCCGAGGCGGCTCGGATGCTCATGGGCGTCCACCGCGATCGGCTGCTCGGCCCCGACCTGCCGCAGGAATCGGCCGAGGCGATGTTCGCGCTGGACAAGCGGGTTCTGGCGCTGCTCACCCGACTGGCGCGGGCGTTGTGGGGGCGGGCCGACGGGCCGAGCGTCGAAGTGGTGACGCTGTGCGTGGTCGACCTGCCGACGGCCGTGTTCCGCCGGGAACTGACCGGGCCGTGCACCGACGGCCGCCCCCGGATCGGCGCCGACAGCCGCGCACGACTGGAGGCCGCGGTCCGCGCGGTCCTCACCCTCCCGCCGCCGCTGCCGCCGCATGGCGGGCGGACGACGGGTTCCGGAAAGGAATGACCGACCATGCCCGAACTGCGCCACGAGGACCACGTCTTCGTCCTGGACCTCGGCGACGGGGAGAACCGTTTCGCGCCGGACTGGGTGAAGACCGTCGACGCCCTGCTCGACACCGTCGTCGAACACCCCGAACCGGCGGTGCTGGTGACCACGGGACGAGGCAAGTTCTACTCCAACGGCCTCGACCTGGACTGGTTGGCCGAACACGCCGACGAGTTCGGCCCGTACGTCGCCGACGTGGAAGCCCTGTTGGCCCGCGTGCTCACGCTGCCCGTGCCCACGATCGCCGCGGTGAACGGCCACGCGTTCGGCGCCGGGGCGATGTTCGCGATCGCCCACGACTTCCGGATCATGCGGGCCGACCGCGGCTACTTCTGCTTCCCCGAGGTCGACATCCGCATCCCCTTCTCGCCCGGCATGGCCGCGCTCGTCCAGGGCAAGACGACCCCCGCCGCGGCCGTCGCCTCGATGACCACCGGCCGACGCTTCGGCGGCGTCGAGGCCCGGGTGATCGGCCTGGTGGACGACACGGCCGAGGAAGCGGCCCTGGTCGCCGCGGCCTCGACCCGCGTACGCCCCCTGGCGGGCAAGGACCGCGCCACACTCGGCGCGATCAAGTCGACCATGTACGCGACCGCGGTGACCGCCCTCACGACACGCTGACGTCGACGGGAGCGGGGCCGGCGGAGCGCGGCTGCTCCGCCGCGCAGCCGCGGCTCACCCGCTCGTGGCGAGCGTGGTGGTGTAGCCGGGGCGCGGGTGGTGGATGGGGCGGGTGTCGGAGCCGGCCAGTTGGGTCAGGAGGCGTTCGGCCAGGGCCAGGCCGGTGTCGTTGTACAGCCCGTCGTGGATCAGGAACGCCTGCTCCGGGGCCACTTCGCGGATGTAGTCGGCGGCGTCGCCGAGTTTGAGCCAGGGAGCGCCGGCCGGCACGAGCAGGGTGGGGGTGGCCTCCTCCGGAACGGTGAAGGCGTCGCCGGGGTGGAAGACGCGGCCGTCGATCAGGAAGCCGACGTTGTCGATGACGGCGATGTCCGGGTGGATCACGGCGTGCTTCTCGCCGTACACGTGCACGGACAGACCCTGCGCGCCGCCGATCTCGAACGTGTCGCCGTGCGTCACGGCGCGCACCCGACCGCCCAGGTCGGGGAACTGGGCGGCGACGGCCGGGTTGGTCCAGATCTCCAGGTCCGGGTTCGCCGCCGCGGCGGCCCGGAGCGTGTCGGGGACCACGTGGTCCACATGCTCGTGGGTGATCAGTACGGCGTCCGCGCCCACCATCGCGTCGGGCTCGCTGAAGGCGCCGGGGTCGATCACGACGGTGGCCGCGTCCGTGGTCAGTCGTACACACGCGTGGCCGAGCTTGGTGAACCGCATGCCTGTTCTCCCGGGGGTTGCGCTTGGTGATGGCCGATCGGGTGCCGGGGCGTCGCCGTCGCCGGCGACGCTCCCCGCGTCTCTTGCCGCTTCCCGGGTCGATCATGCCAAGTCGACCCCGGAGCGGCGGCGGGGAGGGCGCCCATGCTGCGAGACAATCGATTCATGTACGACGACCAGCAGGAACCGACCGAGTCCATTCCGGTGGGGCGGGCGACGGATCTCGGTGCGGCGTTGCTGATGCCCGACATCGACCTGCCCCGCGCGTGGTTGCTGACGCTCAACGATTCGCCGCAGTCGTACGTGGATCTCGACCGGCCCGAGCACCTGGAATTCGAGTACACGCGGCGCCTGGGCCATGTGGTGGATCTCGCGGCCGAACCCGGCGAGCCGCTCGACGTGCTGCATCTGGGCGGCGGTGGGCTGACCCTGCCCCGCTACGTCGCGGCCACCCGGCCGGGTTCGACGCAGACCGTCGTCGAGCTCGACGGGGAGTTGATCGCGCTGGTCCTGGAGCATCTGCCGTTGCCGGCGGGCGCGGCGATAGAGGTGTGCACCGGCGACGCCCGGGAGGAGTTGGCGGCGCGCCTCGACGATTCGGCCGACCTGGTGATCGCCGACGTGTTCGGCGGGGCGCAGGTGCCCGCGCATCTGACGTCGCGGGAGTTCGCCGCGGAGGTGGCCCGGGTGTTGCGGCCCGGCGGCGCGTACGCGGCCAATATCGCCGACGGCGGCGACCTCGACTTCGCACGCGCTCAAGTGGCCACCCTGCGCGCGGTGTTCCCCCAGGTGGCGTTGATGGCCGAGCCGGGCGTACTGCGCGGGCGGCGGTTCGGCAACCTCGTCGTGGTGGCGTCCACGGTCGCGCTGCCGGTGAGCCAGTTGGCCCGGCGTACCGCCTGCGACGAGACACCGGCGCGCGTGCTCTCCGGGATCGAGGCCCGGGTGTTCTCCCGCGACGGGGCGGCCGTCACGGACAGGACGGCGATTCCGTCGCCGGCTCCGCCCGGGGGGACGTTCCGGATCGGGTGAGCCACGGGTCGGGTGTGCCATCGGTCGGGTGTGCCATGGGTCGGGTGGGTCACGGGTCGGGGGGCACCCGGTCGGGTGCGCCAAGGGCCGGGTGGGTCACGGTTCGGGTGAGCCACACGTGGGGTGAGCCGGGCCGGGTCGGCCCGGAAGTCGGAGCCGGGTCCGGAAGCGGGGTGTCCGGCCCGGATTCGGGTGTCAGGCCCAGAAGTCGGCTGCCGCCGTCATGTCCTCGACGCATTCGTCGAGGTCGGTGATCTTCTCGCCGACGAGGCGGAAGACGATGCCGCCCATCTGGTCGAGGTGCCTGCCCGCTCGCTCGCCGGTGGCCCGGTGCACCGAGACCACATGGCCGCGACCGTCGACGAACAGGTGGCGCAGCTCGACGCGGAAGCTGCCGCCGGTCTCCGTCGCGAGTCGCTCGTAGTAGCCCAGCACCGCGTCCACACCCTTGAAGTCGCCCGACAACATGTGGTCGCCGGGGACATGGTGCGTACAGTCGGTCGTCATCATCGCGCGCAGAGTGCCCAGGTCACCCTGTGCGAACGCCTGGTAGCCCCGGCGAACCAGGGCGGCGTGTGGGTGTTCAGCCATGGCGTTTCGCCACCTTCCGCCACGAACATGGATGGATGGCTGACCTCTCCACCCTGTCACTCCGTACGCCGCCGGTCCACCCGCCGGCGGCGCGGCGCGGGGCGGGCGTCAGGCGGCGGAGTCGGTGCCGATCCGGATCGGCGCGGGCGCGGGTGTGTTGAAGGCGCGGCGGTAGTCGGCGGGGGAGACGCCGAGCCGGGTGGCGAAGTGGTGGCGGAGGTTGGCGGCGGTACCCAGGCCGCAACGTTCGCCGATCTGCTCGATGGGGAGGTCGGTGGTCTCCAGCAGGGATTGGGCGCGGGCCAGGCGCTGGGTGAGCAGCCATTGCAGCGGGGTGGTGCCGGTGGCGGCCTGGAGGCGGCGGAAGAAGGTGCGCGGACTCATCCGGGCGCGGCGGGCCAGGTCCTCGACGGTGAGCGGGCGGTCCAGGTGGGCGCCGGCCCAGGCCAGCACGGGGGCCAGACCCTCGTCGTCGGTGGCGGGTATGGACAGGGCCACGAACTGCGCCTGGCCGCCCGGGCGATGGGCTTGGACGACCATGCGGCGGGCGAGCAGGTTGGCGATGTGGGCGCCCAGGTCGGCGCGCACGATATGCAGACACAGGTCGAGGCCGGCGGTCATGCCGGCGCTGGTGAGCACGGTGCCGTCGTCGACGTAGAGGACGCTGTCGTCGACGGTGACGTTCGGATACCGGCGGGCCAGATCCTCGGTGTGCGCCCAGTGCGCGGTGGCCCGGCGTCCGTCCAGGAGGCCGGCGGCGGCCAGGGCGAACGCGCCCGTGCACAGCGAGACCATCCGCGCGCCGGCGTCGGCCGCGGCGCGCAGGGCGGCCAGGAAATCGGCGGGCAGTTCGAGGTCGTGGTCGACGCACTCCTGCGGCACTGCCGCCACGATTACCGTGTCCGCGTCGACCAACGCGTCCCATCCGTAGGGGGTTCGGATGCCGAACGCGAAGCCGGATCCGGAGCCGAGGCCGGATCCGGGGCCGGGGCCCGAGTCGGCAGCGGCGTCGGGTCCGCCGTCCGGACCGGTTGCGCCGCCCGTCGGCCGTTCCACGCAGACGCGGAAGTCGTACCAGCGGTCCGTGAGTTCCGGTTGGGGAGTGCCGAACACCGCGCAGGCGATCGAGAGTTCGTACATGTCCCACGGCGGGATGTCGCCGTCGTCGATCACCGCGACGGCCACCGATCCCGGTCCCGTCGCCCGCGTGTTCCCCGCTCGGTCGTTCATGGGTGGACAGCCTAGATCATCGATGGCGCGAATTTTGCGCCGATAGGCATTCCTGCCACTGTCGGCGCGGTTTCGGCGCTGCGAGGGTTGTCCACGTTCGGCCGGGAGGACGGCCGACGAAGCACGGAACGACGACGCGTGAGCACGGGTGTCCCGTGCCGCGCACAGAGCACGAACGAGGGACGAAGATGAACCACGAAGCCGTGACGGTCATCGGTCTGGGATCGATGGGCGCCGCCCTGGCCGAGGCGTTCCGGGCGGCCGGCCATCCCACCACGGTGTGGAACCGCTCCGCCGCGAAGGCCGACGACCTGGTCGCCCGTGGCGCGGTGCGCGCCGACACCGTGGCCGAGGCGATCGCCGCGAGTCCGGTGATCGTGGTCTGCGTGCTGGACTACGACAGCACGCACACCATCCTGAAGGCCGACGAGGCGGCGCTCGCCGGCCGCACCCTGGTCAACCTCAGCTCGGGCTCGCCCGAACAGGCCCGGTCGACCGCCTCGTGGGCGGCTGAACTGGGAGTTGCCTACCTCGACGGCGCGATCATGTCCACGCCGCCCGGAATCGGCTCGCCCGAGTCGATGCTGCTCTACAGCGGCGACCCGGCCGCGTTCGCCCGGCACGCCGCGACCCTGCGCGCACTCGGCGATCCGGTCGACCTGGGCCCGGACGCCGGCGTCGCGAGCCTGTACGACACCGCGCTGCTCGGCGTGATGTGGGCGACGCTGACGGGTTGGCTGCACGGTTCGGCCGTGGTCGGCGCCGACGGGGTGGGCGCGGCGGAATTCACGCCGATCGCCAACCGTTGGCTGGCCCACGCCGTGACCGGATTCATCGACCTGTACGCGGGACAGGTCGACGCGGGCGCCTACCCCGGCGACGACGCCACGCTCGACGTGCACCTGGCGACGATGGACCACCTCGTCCACGCCGCCCGGGCACGCGGCGTCGACACCGCCCTCCCGGAGCTGTACCGCACGTACACCCGACGCGCGATCGCGGCCGGCCACGGCTCGGACGGCTACGCCCGGCTGGTCGAGGAACTCCGCAAGTGAACCCGGGAGCGGGGGCGGGGACGGGAGCGGGGATGACAACAGGGGCGGGAACGGGAACGGGGATGTGGATGGGGACGGGAACGGGGACGATCGTGCGAGGCGCCACGACGACGGAGACGGCGGCGACCGCCCACGACTGGCCCGCGTTGGTCACCCGAGCGACCGAGGTCTGCGTGGCGACCCTCGCCCGAGCCGCGGCGGAGACCGGTGGGACCGCGGCCGCGGGCGCCTCCACGGCAGTCGATCACCCGGCAGTCGTTCACTCCGCGGGCGTTCACTCCGCGGTCGTCGACCCCGCCTGGGGCCGACCCGCCGACGGCGAGCGGTCCTGCCGGCAACTGCTCGACCACCTCGCGTTGGGCCTGGTCGGCTATACGGGCCTGCTGATCGCCCGGCCGACGGACCGCTACATCACGCTGTTCGCGTCGCTCGACCCGGCGGCCCCGATCGACGCGTGTCTGGACGGCCTCGGGATCGCCGGCACCGTACTCGCCTCGACCGTGCGCGACACCCCACCCGAGGTCCGCGCCTGGCACCCCTGGGGCCACTCGGATCGCACCGGTTTCGCCGCGATGGGCGTGGTCGAACTGCTCCTGCACACGTACGACATCACCCGCGCGCTCGGCCAGGTCTGGTCGCCGCCGGACGAACTCGCCGCCCCGGCGCTGGCCCGGCTGTTCCCGGACGCGCCGACGGGGACGGGTGACGCCCCGGCGGACGTGTTGTCGTGGTGCACGGGTCGGGGCGACCTGCCGGGCCGGCCGCGGGTTCCGGCCGGCGAATGGCAGTGGCAGGGCTCGCTGCGCTGAGGAAGGGGCGCGTTCGCCGAAGCGCGGTCGGGTTCGGCGAGGCGACGGCCGGGATCGCCGGGTCGCAGCCGGGTTCGCCGGGTCGCGGCGTCGGCCGAGGGGCCCGGGCTCAGACGCTCAGACCTCCGCCGGCGTCTCGTTGTACACGCCCGCGTAGTCCTGACCCGACAACTTCTGGATCGCTTCCATGATCTCGTCGGTGATCTCGCGCCGCGCCCGGGCCACGTCCGTGCGTCCGAAGTGGCGCGAGAAGTCGAGCGGCTCACCGAAGCGGATGAGCGCGCGCGGCGACAACCTCGGGATGTTCGAGCCGATCGGCTGGACCCGGTCGGTGTCGATGATGCCGACCGGCACCACCGGGCACCGCGCGGCCAGCGTGAGCCACGCGACCCCGGTCCGGCCCCGGTAGAGCCGGCCGTCCCGAGAGCGGGTGCCCTCGGGGTAGATCCCGAACGCGTCGCCGCGTTCGAGTACCGAAAGCGCCGTCTCCAGGGCGGCCTTCGCCGCGCTGTGCGCACCTCGGGGCACCGGGACGGCGCCGATTCCGGAGAAGAAGGCATTGCTGACCCGGCCCTTGAGCCCGGGGCCGTCGAAGTACTCGGCCTTCGCGAGGAACGACACCTTGCGCGGCATGACCACGGGGATCGCGACGCTGTCAACGAACGACAGGTGGTTGCTGGCGATGATGACCGGGCCGGTCATCGGTACGTTCTCGCGGCCCTCGGTACGCGGGCGGTAGATCGCCTTCGCGGTGGGCGCCACGACGCCATGCATGAACTTGTCGATCAGCACGGATCCCCCGTGGGAGTGGGTGAGGTCTGGAAACACGCGCCACCTTATCGAGTCTGCGGCACCCCCTACGACACACGTACCCGCCTGCATTGTTGACGTAGCGTCAAATGTTCGTCACGGCACCGATCGTGGCGATCGGTGACGCTGTGTCCGACCGCATTCACACCCGTCGGGCGAGCGATTCCAGCAGCAGGTCGAGCACGTCCTCGAAGGGGCTGCCCGCCATCCCCTGGGGCAGGTGCCGACGGACCGTGCCGATGGCCGGATAGTCCGCGCCGGACAGCCTGTTGTACGTCTCCTCCCAGGAGCGGTCGTCGGCCTCGCGCACCTCGGGCGCGAGCGCGGCGTACGACGCTTCCAGGGCCGCGTGCGCGAGCACGGTGTCGATGAACACCCGGTAGTAGCGCACCGCGTCGGCGGGGGAGAAGCCCGCCGAGAGCAGCAGGGCCACGCCGATCTCCACGGCCCGGAACTCGTTGTGCCGCCGGGTCACCCGGGACGCCGCGACGGCGGCCACGCGCGGGTGCCGCAGGTAGCCGTCACGGACCCGCAGGCCCAGCTCGCGCAGCGAGGCCACCCAGTCCGGGCCCGGCCGGTAGCCGGCCAGCGTCTCGCCGATCAGGAAGTCGGCGATCGCGAGCAGCAGGTCGTCGGTGCCGCGGAAGTATCGGTAGATGGCGGTGGGGTCGCACCCGAGCGCGGCGCCGAGCTTGCGGACCGTCAGCGCCTGCGCACCGTGGTGTCCGATCAGGCGTACTGCACAATCGACAATGACATCCTCGGACAAAACGCTCCCCGACTTGGTCGGCCTGCGCCGGCGACGTTCACCCACCACGCGGTCCGTGCGGTCCGTGCGGCCCACGTGGTCCGTGCGGTCCGCGCGATCCACCCGGTCCACTCCGTCTGCTCCGTCCACACGATCCTCCGAAGCTTGTCCGGCTGTCCGGCCGGCTGCTGTCCGGCCGGCCGCCCCCGCCTGCCCGCCAAGGTCCCGCGTGCCGGCGTGTTCGCGCCACACCTTATGTCAACACCATTGACGTAATTCTGACGCAGGCTGTTTCATCGGCGTCCACCCCCCGTCCGCTTTAGCCTCCCTGGGAGCGCCGATGTCCACGAACCTGCCCCGGGACGATCAACCGCCCGCGCTGCGCAAGTCGCTCGGTGTCGTCGACGGCATTGCGGTGGCCGCGTCCAGTACGGCGGCCACCACCAGCATCGGCGTCGGCATGGGCAGCCTGGCCGCCACCGTCGGGTTGGCCACGCCGGCGATCATCCTGATCGCCTTCCTGCCGATGCTCGGCATCGCCGGAGCGTACGCCCGACTCAACCGGGTCGAGCCGAACTGCGGCAGCGGCTATGTCTGGGTCGGCAAGTCGATCGGCCCGTGGTCGGGCTTCCTCACCGGCTGGGTCGCCCTCGCCGGGTCGATCATCTTCCTCGCCTACACCAGCGCGATCACCGGCTCGGTGCTGCTCCAATTCGCCAACAAGGCCGGTTGGCACGAGTTCGCGGGGCTGGCCCTGGACCCGAACTCGACCAAGCTCAGTACCGTCCTGGGCCTGATCGTCCTGGTGGTGGTCACCGTGCTCGCGATCACCGGCGTGCGTCAGGCCACCCGGCTGCAGACCTTCCTGCTGGTCTTCGAGTACGCGGTACTGCTGGTTTTCTGCGTCTGGGCGATCGCCTCCGGCGACCAGCCGTTCTCGTTCTCGTGGTTCAACCCGTTCGAGATCGACTCGGCCTCGGACTTCGCCCAGGGCCTGGTGCTTGCGGTGTTCTTCTTCTGGGGTTGGGACGCGGCGTTCAGCGTCACGGAGGAGACGAAGAACCCCGAGGACTCGGCCCGAGGCGGGCTGATCGCGCTGTTCGTGATGCTCGGCATGTTCCTGCTCGGCGCGATCGCCTTCCAGCGGGTGATGACCGTTCCGGAACTGACCGAGAACGGACCGCAGGGACTGACCTTCCTGGGCGCGCACCTGGCCGCCGACCCGTGGGCGAGCCTGCCGCTGCTCGCGCTGATCTTCTCCGCGATCGCGTCGTTGCAGTCCGGCGTCATCCCCACCGCGCGCGGCATGCTCGCGATGGGCCGCGACCAGACGCTCGGCAAGGTGTGGACCCGGATCCACCCGACCTTCGGATCGCCCGCGATCGGCACGGTGCTGATCATGGCGATCGCGGCCGGCACCGCCGTACTGGCGATCGGCATCCCCAAGCTCAACGACATGATCCTGGCCGCGGTCAACTCGATCGGCCTGATCGTGGCGTTCTACTACGGTCTGACCGCGATCGCCTGCGCGGTGCGGTTCCGGCCGACGCTGCGCACCGACCGACGCGAGGCGGTGCGCGCCGTGGTCATCCCCGGGGTGAGCGGATGCGCGCTGCTGGGCGTCGGCGCGTACCTCGCCTACGACTACCTGACCATGAGCGACAGCTTCGAACTCAGCCCCGACAACGGCTGGTTCATGTTCTCCGTGCCGATGGTGGTGATCCTCACCGGTCTGGGGTTCGCCGCCTACGCCAAGTACGTGCGCAAGTCGGCCTACTTCGAGACCGGTCGGGGCACCGACGGCGACTCGATCGAACTGCCGATGGACCGCTACAACGACGCCGCCGACTTCGACGCCTTCAAGTCCAAGGAAAACGCATGAGCACCACCGACCACATCGTTCACACCTCCACCGGGGCGTCCGCCGCTGTTTCCACCGCGGTGTCCGCTTCTGTCTCGACCGAGGTGTCCACCACTGCTTCGACCGCGGTTTCCGCTTCCGCGTCCGCCGGTGCGGACGTGGTCTTCACCGGCGGCGCGGTGTACACGGTCGACGCCGGGCGCAGCCGGGCGAGCTCGGTGGCCGTGCGCGACGGGCGGATCGTCGCGGTCGGGCACGACGAGGTGCGCGCGTTGATCGGCGCCCGTACGGAGGTCGTCGACCTCGCGGGGAAGCTGCTGATCCCGGGCTTCCAGGACGCGCACGTGCACCCGGTGGGCGGCGGCGTGGAGATGGGTCAGTGCGACCTGTCCGAGCACGAGACGCTCGCCGAATACCGGCAGGCCGTGCGGGCCTACGCCGACGCCCACCCGGACCTGGAGTGGATCACCGGCGGCGGCTGGTCGATGGAGGCATTCCCGGGCGGCCTGCCGCACCGGTCGATGCTGGACGAACTGGTCCCCGACCGCCCGGTGTTCCTGCCCAACCGGGACCACCACGGCGCGTGGGCGAACAGCATGGCGCTGCGCCTGGCGGGCATCACCCGGGACACCCCGGATCCGGCCGACGGCCGGATCGAGCGCGACGCGGACGGCGAGCCGACCGGGGTGCTCCAAGAGGGCGCGGCGGACCTGGTCGGCCGGCTGCTGCCCGCGCTCACTCCCGAGGACCAGGTGGCCGGCCTGCTCCGGGCCCAGCGGTTGTTGCACTCGCTCGGCGTCACCGCGTGGCAGGACGCGCTGCTCGGCGCGCACGCCAACATCACCGACGCGAGCGCCGCGTACCTGACGGCGGCGGACCGAGGGCAGTTGACCGCGCGCGTGGTCGGCTCGTTGTGGTGGCAGCGGGACCGCGGGATCGAGCAGATCGAGGACCTGCTGGCCCGACGCGAGGCGGGCACGCGAGGGCGGTTGTCGTGTACGACCGTCAAGATCATGCAGGACGGCATCGCGGAGAACTTCACCGCCGCGATGCTCAGCCCGTATCTGACGGCGTGCGGATGCGCGTCGGACAACAGCGGGATCAGCTTCATCGAGCCGCAGGCGCTGCGCCGGTATGTCACGGCACTGGACGCGCACGACTTCCAGGTGCACTTCCACGCGCTGGGCGACCGCGCGGTGCGCGAGGCGCTGGACGCGGTGGCCGCGATGCGCGCGGCGAACGGGTGGAAGGACACCCGGCCGCATCTGGCCCACCTCCAGGTGGTGCACCCGGCGGACATCGGCCGCTTCCGCGAACTCGGCGCGAGCGCGAACATGCAACCGCTGTGGGCCGCGCACGAGCCGCAGATGGACACGCTGACCATCCCCTTCCTGGGCGCGGAGCGGGCCGCGTGGCAGTACCCGTTCGGCGAACTGGCACGTAGCGGTGCGACGTTGGTCGCGGGCAGCGACTGGCCGGTGTCCAGCCCGGATCCGATTCAGGGCATCCACGTCGCGGTGAACCGGCGCATCCACGGGTCGGACTCGCCGGTGTTCTTCCCGGAGCAGCGGCTCGACCTGCACACGGCGCTGGCGGCGTACACGGCGGGCAGCGCGTACGTGAACCACCTGGACGACACCGGAAGCATCGTGGTGGGCAACCACGCGGACCTGGTGGTGCTCGACCGTGATCCGTTCGCGGCGCCGGAGAGTGAGATCGGGGCTACGCGGGTGTTGGAGACGTTTGTGGGGGGTGAGCGGGTTTTCGGGGCGTAGTGGGGTGGCGGGGGGCGTGGCGGGGTGGTGGCGTAGCGGGGTGGTGGTGTTGCGGTGCCGGTTGGTCGGGTCGGGGGCGGGGGTTGTCACCTACGTGGGTGACCGCCGGCGGGCCTTGTCACTTACGTGAGTGACAAGGCCGGCGCCGGCGCCGACCCCCGGCTCGGTCAGCGCGCGTCGTCGGCGTTCCGCGCGTCGCGCTCGGCTTCGCGGACGAGCTCGGCGATCCGGGCCTGGTGCGGCGGGTCGGCGGTGAAGGTGACGAGCTTCTGCTCCGGGTCGTCGGCGACCCGCAGGACCACGTGAGTCAGGTCGAGGCGGCCCAACCTCGGGTGGTACAGGCGCTTTCGACCGGAGGACAGGTCGCGCACGTCGTGTCGGGACCACCACGCGTCCGCCTCCGGACCGGCGGCGCGCAGGCGTCGGATCAGGTCCGCGAAGGCCGGATCACCCGGGTGGCGGTCGGCGGCGGCACGGAAGCGGGCCAGGGCGCCGACGGCCTCGGCCTCCCAGTCGACGAGGCGGGTGCGGGCTTCCGGGGCGACCAGGGTCCACCACACGATATTGCGTTCCTCGGGCGGCAGGCGCGGCCAGTCGGCCCACAAGGCGCGGGCCGCGCCGTTGGCGGCGAGCACGTCGAAGCGGCGGCCGGTGACGTAGGTCGGGTGCGGGTCGAGGCGGTCGACCAGCGCCGCCACCGCGGGGTCGAGAACCTCGTCGGGCCCTTCGGGCCCGTCTGCGCGGGCGGTTGCGGGTACGCCCTCGGCGAGCCGGATCAGGTGGGCGTGCTCGGCCGGTTCGAGCCGCAGCGCGGTGCCGAGCGCGTCCAGGACCTGGCGGGAGGGATGTACGTCGCGGCCCTGTTCGAGGAACGTGTAGTACGTGGTCGAGATCGCGGCGAGGCCCGCGACCTCCTCACGGCGCAGGCCACCGGTGCGGCGGCGGGTCCCCGGCGGCAGACCGACGTCGGCGGGTCGCAGCCGAGCGCGGCGCGAGCGTAGGAAGTCGGCGAACTCGCGGGCGGGGCGGTCGGGAGCGGGGCGATCGGGAGTGGGGTGGCCGGGAGTGGGGCGGTCGGGAGTGGGGTGGCCGTCCGGCGTTGCGGGCATTCCGGGGGTTCCTTGGTGGGGCTTCGGCCGGTGGCGGGGTCGGTGGTGGCCTGGAGGTCGGTGGCGGCCTGGGGTCGTGCCGCTTCGAGGGCGACTCGACTTCGGCGGCCGTCTCGACTTCGGGCCGATCTCGGTATGGGTCCTGGTGCGGATGGGTCCTGGTACTGCTGTTACCAGTAAAGACGACGCATGGATGCCGGAGTGGAACGGATCTACGGTCGGTGGCATGAGCAAAATCGTCACCGAGTGGATCGAGATCGACGTACCCGGCGCGGCGGCGCCGATGTCGGGGTATCTGGCCCGACCCAGCGGACCCGGACCGCATCCGAACGTGCTCGTGGGCTTCGAGATGTTCGGCGTCACCGGCTATGTGCGGGGTGTCGCCGACACGCTCGCGGGCCTCGGCTTCCGAGCCCTGGTACCGGACTTCTACCATCGGGTGGGCCACCGGATCGAGTTGCCCGCCGACCCCGACGGGCGGGCTCGCGGACTCGAACTGGTCGGCGGGCTGACCCGGGCCGGCGTCCGCGGCGATGTCACCGCGACCATCGCGGAGTTGAGCCGACGCTTCGGCGACGACGCGCCGACCGCGATGTTGGGGTTGAGCGCGGGTGGGCACATCGCCTACTACGCGGCGACGCAGGTGCCGTTGGCGGCGCTGGTCGTGTTCTATCCGGGTTGGCTGACCGGCGGCGAGATCGCGTTGGGGCGGCCGGAGCCGACGGTGGAGCTGACTCCTCTGTTGACCCGGCACGACACCTCGGTACTGGTGCTGATCGGCGCGGACGACCACCTGTACACGGCCGACCAGCGGGAGTCGATCGCGGGCCGGCTGGCCGAGTCGGGCGTGCGGCACGAGTTCGTGGTGTACCCGGACACGCCGCACGGCTTCTGCTGCCCGGAGCGCGATACGTACCGTCCGGTGGCTGCGGCGGATGCCTGGTCGCGGGCCACGGCGTTGTTGGGAGAGGCGCTGAAGGGTTAGGGCCCGGCTCAAGGGCGCGGTTTTGTACGGGGATCCCGGCCGGTCGGCGGTGGGGTGCGTGGCGGGGCCTCGGGTGTCGAGCGTCGCGGGGCAGGGCGCGGTGCGAGTGCCGCCGACCGGGTGCGGGACGTCAGGTCGTCAGGTCGTCAGGTCGTTGGGGTGTCGGTCGGTCGGTTGCCGACGGTGTGGGCGCGGGCCACGGTGAGACTGTCCTCGTATACGTGATAGCGGCTGATCAGGCCCGCTTCGACGGTGACGTGGACCGCGCACATGGCTCGGTAGGCCGTTCCGGTGGACGCTGCGGTGCGGCGGATTTCGGTGAGCAGGACCGCCTCGGGCCCGTCGAGCAGGATCCGCGGGTCGGGTCCGGCGGTGGGGACGTCGACGTCGGTATCCGTATCCGTATCCGATTCCGTGTCCGTGTCCGCGTGCGTGTTCGGGGCGTGGTCGTCGGTGTGCGCGGCGGCCAGTTCGCGAAAGTGCGCGGCGACGTCTGCTCGGGTCGAGCGCGACCGGATCCACGGCGTCGCCGGGTGGCCCTCGGCCGGCCAGTCGAGCAGCCAGTCCACCCGATCGGCGAACAGTTCGGCGATCCGGTCCGGGTCGCCCGCGCCGACCCGGCGGACGAACTCGGCGACCACGGCGCCCGTGCCGGGCGTCGGATCGGTCGGCACGGTGAACTGCCGGTCATGCCGGATCCGGCCGTCCGGGCCGAGCCGGACCACCATGCGCCCGGTCCACGCGACATCGCCGCCGGCCGCCGGGATCATGTACGTCGTGAAGGTGATCGTGCCGTTGTGACCGACCGCGTCCTCGGCCGAGCG
Source organism: Embleya sp. NPDC050154 (assembly GCF_044460165.1). Lineage (NCBI taxonomy): Bacteria > Bacillati > Actinomycetota > Actinomycetes > Kitasatosporales > Streptomycetaceae > Embleya > Embleya sp. NPDC050154. The sequence continues at coordinate 95,694 of NZ_JBITJP010000010.1, read as the reverse complement.
GAAGACGAACCCGCCCCCGGCGACCAACTGCTCGTACGCCTCGGTGACCCTAGCCAGCAGTGCCTCGTGCCCGACGTATCGCCCGGACTCGATGGTCTCGATTCCGTCCGGTGCCCACAGCGCAACCACGGCGGCCCGGCGGGCGGTCGGGTCCGGTTCGTTCCACACGGCGACGTAGCGGTCGACGAACTCGTCGATGTCGACGTCGACGTCGATGTCTCTGTCGAGGGGGAAGAGGGCCTCGTTCGTGTCGGGGCCGGCGCCGGTGCCGGGCGCGGAGGTAGGCGCGGGGGTGGGGTCCGAGGCGATGTCGGTGGTGTGGGTCGCGTTCATGGTCGGACCGTAGGTGGACTGCACTGACACGTTATGTCAGTGGAGTTCGGCAGAATGCGCGCATGCGGGCGAGTCGGCTGGTCTCCATCCTGTTGTTGTTGCAGATCCGGGGGCGGGTCACGGCTCGGGAGATCGCGGACACCTTGGAGGTCTCGGTGCGCACGATCTACCGGGACATGGAGTCGCTGAGTGCGGCCGGGGTGCCGTTGTACGCGGATCCGGGCCATCGCGGCGGGTACGAACTGCTCGACGGCTTCCGTACCCGGCTGACCGGGCTCACCACGGGCGAGGCCGAGTCGCTGTTCCTCACCGGCCTGCCGACCGCCGCCGCCGACCTGGGTCTGGGCTCGGTGCTGACCGCCGCGCATCTCAAGCTGATGGCGGCGCTCCCGGCCGAACTGCGCGACCGCGCCGGGCGGATCGCCGAGTGCTTCCATCTCGACGCGCCGTCCTGGTACGGCGCCGCCGACCCCACACCGCACCTGGCCGAGGTCGCGGACTCGGTGTGGAACCGCCGGCGGTTGCGAATCCGCTATCTCCGCTGGGCCGAGCCGAGCGAGACCACGCGGGTGGTCGATCCGTACGGCGTGGTGCTCAAGGCGGGCGCCTGGTATCTGGTCGCCGCACACGCGGAGTCGGCCGAGGGCGGCGGCCCGCACGGTGACGGGGGACGGGAGGCGATCCGTACGTACCGGGTGTCCCGGATCCTGGACGTCGAGGTGCGATCGGGGTCGTTCGAGCGGCCGGCCGGGTTCGCGTTGGCGGCGCATTGGCAGGACTACCTGGACCGGTTCGACCGCCGCCGGCTCCGCGCGTCGGCGACCGTGCGGATGTCGCCGATTGCCATGGACCGGCTGACGCACCTGACGGAACCGGCCGTGGTGCACGCGGCCCGGGCGAGCGCCACCGGGCCCGACGCGGACGGCTGGGTGGAGGTGGTCGTCCCGATCGAGTCGGTCGAGCAGGCGATCACGACGCTGCTGCCGTTCGGCGGTGAGGTGGAGGCGCTCGAACCGGCGGAACTGCGGGCCGGGATGCGGGCGGCGGTGGCGGCGTTGGCCCGGGTGTACGGGGACGGGGGGTGAGTGGGCGGCCGGGCGGTCTTGTTGCGGTGGTCCGGAGGTGCGGAGGCGCGGCGGTGCGGCCTGCGGCCGTGCGGCGGTGGGCGGACGCGGGGGCGCGTGGGGTCGTGTTCGGTCACGTGGGGGCGGGTGAGGCCGGGTGAGGCGAGTGAGGTTGGGTGGGGTCACGTGCGCATGTGGGCGGATGTGTGCGGGGGTTGATGGTGCTTTTTGTGACGATGTATCCGGATAGCCGACGCCCGCCAAGCGGATGGAGGGCTTCCGGAAATTGCATTCTTCACCGTAGCTATAGGAATCTCGGAGATCGCATGACAGTTCGACGGGCAGAATCGAGCCTTTGCCGTGGATCATGAGGGCTCCGGACGCGGTGCGCACGTGACCGCGTGATCGACGGGATCGACGGGATCGAGGGGTCACCAGATCGCGTGGTTGGACGCCTGGGTGATCAAATGTCCGAGTGACTCTGCGGGGCGCACGTCCGATTCGCCCGCGTCCCGCAGTCGGCCCGATGATCGGGCCGGGCCAGGGCCCGTCCTTCCCGATCCCGCCGCGTCGCGCCCGGCGGGATCGGGGGACGGGCTCGGGTGTGTCCGGCGTCAGCGCGCGGGCGTACGCCCCGGGCTCAACTCGCGGGACCAGGCCACCTCGCGGTCGAGTTGCCCGGTCGCGCGAAACAGGCAGACCTGATGGGTCTCGGCCAGTACGGTCGCGAGTCGGGTTCGGTCGGCCGGTTCGAAGCCCAACTTCCGCCAGAACGGTCCCGATCGGCGACTGAACAGCCAGGCCCGACGGGCGCCGGCGTCGGCGGCCCGGTCGAGCGCGTAGCGTGCCAGATCGAGACCCAGTCCCTGCCGCCGAGCGTCCTGATCCACCGCGACGCTGCGGATCAGGGCGTGCTCGCCGGCAGCGGACAACTCGAACCCGGTACTGCCGCGCACGACCCCGGCGGCGTCCCGAAGCAACCACAGGCGCACGGTGGGCGCGTCGAGCCCGCTGAGGGTGAGGTCGGCCCGGACCAGGAAGTCGTGCAGGTCGGATAGGTCGGCGGAAGTCAGTGGCGCGAGGGCGGCCTCGGTGCCCGCTTCGTTTTCGGCGCGGTTCGTCGTCATCGGCCGAGGAGGCAGAAGGGGTGGCCCGCCGGATCGGCGTACACCCGCCAACCACGAGGGTCGACACGGAGCAACACGGCGCCGAGTCCGAGGACCTGCTCGTGCGCGGCGTCGAGGTTCGGGACGTCCACGTCGAGGTGAAACTGCTGCGGACGCGCGGCGTCGGACCACTGCGGCGGCCGGTAGTCGGCGACGCGCTGAAACGCCAACACGAGCCCGGCCTCGGTATGAACGGTCGCGAAGTCGGAGTCGACCGCCCAGCGCGGATCGGGTCGGTCGACGGCGCCGCCGAGAAGCGCCGCGTAGAACCGGGCGAGTTCGTGGACGTCCGGGCAGTCCAACACGACGCACTGCAACCTGCCGACCATCGGCGTCCTTCCGGTCCGTCCGGTCCTTGGGTCCTACCGGTCCTGCGGTCCTGGGCTCCTCGTCCTCCCGGTACTCGTTGTCCTACTTCGCGAGGAGTTTGCCGAGGAGGGTGGTGAGTTGCCGGCGCTCGGCGGCGGTCAGTGCGGCGAAGCTGCTGTCGAGGAAGTCGGGGATGTCGCGCTCTGCCTCGGTGAGTACGCGGGTGCCGGCGGCAGTGATCGTGACGGCGTACGCGCGGCGATCGACCGGGTCGCGGTCACGGCGGACCAGCCCGGCCTTTTGCAGCGAGTCGACGATGCCGACCATGACGCTGCGGTCGATGCGCAGTTCCTCGGCCAACGCCTGCTGTGCACTCGGCCCGACGGCGTCGAGCATCTTCAGGACGAGGTGCTGACCTACACCCACCTCCTGACCGGCGGCGTGCGCGTCGGCCGCGCGGGCCATCGCGGCGGCGGCGCGACACAGCGCGATGTCCACGCGCTCCTCGGCGAGCCGCGGGAAGTAGTGAGGTTTGGCCTGGGTGGTGTGCTCGACGGCGGCCTTCTTCATGGCGCAAGGCTATCGCACGCCGAAAGATTGTTTGACGCAAGACGATCTGTAGGCATACGTTTTCCTTCAATCATCTGGCCCCAGATCATCTGCACAAAATCATTCTGCACCCAACTCGTCCGTGGCCAATTCGTCTGTGCCCAACGCATCTGGGCGCCGCGCATCTGCGTCCGAATCGTCTGGGTGCAGAGCATCTGTGTCCGACTCGTCTGCACTCAACTCGTCTGGGCCCAACGCACCAGCGCCCGAATCATGTTCATCCAACTTGTCTGGATGCAAATCATCTGTACTCGGTCCTTATGCGTCCAATCCGTCTGTGCTCAGTGCATCCGCGTCCGATTCGTCCTCGCTCAACTCATCTACATCCGACTCGTCTGGACGCAAAGCGTCTGCGTCCGATTCGTCTGGGCGCAACTCGTCTGCGCTCAATGCATCTGCGTCCGACTCGTCTTGGCTCAACACATCTGGGTGCGGCGCATCTGCGTTCGAATCGTCTGGGTGCAAAGCATCTGGATCCGACTCTTCTGCGCTCGACTTGGCTGCCCTCAACTCGTCTGCGTCCGAACCATCTTTGCCCGAATCATCTGTGGCCAACTCATGGGCGAAGCGCTCTCCCGTGCAGGTTGGCTCCCTCTCGAAGGAGTTTGATCATGACCGTTCTTCCTCTCTCGCCCGACGAACTGCTCGGTACCACAAGGGCCGTGCGGTTTCGGTTGGATCTGGGGCGCGAGGTTGATCGGGGGTTGATCGAGGAGTGCGTCGAACTCGCGCTCCAGGCCCCGAACGGTCGAAACCGACAGCGCTGGAGCTTCGTCGTCGTCACCGATCCCGAGCGGCGGCAGGCCGTGGCCGACCTGGTGTGGAAGGGCCTGCGCGAGGTGCCGGGTACGCCGGTGCCGGCGGCGGACGCGGCGCGGGCTTGGGCGAATCCGCAGTCCATGCAGCGGGTGATGGCGGGTGCGGGTTACCTGTTCGACCACCTGCACGAGGTGCCGGTGCACGTGATTCCGTGCATCACCGGTCGTACGGACGCGGTCGGGGTGCCGGAGCAGGCCCGGACGTGGGGTTCGGTGCTGCCGGCGGTGTGGAGTTTCATGCTTGCGGCGCGAGCCCGGGGGCTCGGTACGACGTGGACCACGCCCGACCTCTTCTACGGCCCCGAGGGCACCCGACTGCTCGGGCTGCCGGCCGACGTGATGCCCGTGGCGCTGATCCCGCTGGCGCACACGATCGGGACGGACTTCAAGCGGGGCCCGCGAGTCCCGAGTTCGGAGGTGCTGCATTGGGACACGTGGTGAGAAGCCCGGGCTTCGCCGGAGTCGGGGTCGGAGGTGGGTGGACTCGGAGCTAATCCGGCCGGGCGGCGTGGGTGGCCGGTTGCAGGAGGGCTGCGGTTAGGGAGCGGACCGATGTGGTGAGGCGGGCCGGGCCGCCGTTGTCGGTGATGTGGCGGACCAGGTCGGCGTCGAACATGCCCAGGAGGGTGTGGGCGACGAAGTCGACGTCCAGGTCGGGGTGGGATTGGGCGAGCAGGCCGGTGATGTGGTCGTGCCAGCGCAGGTAGGTGGGGTCGGCGTACTTGTCCTCGGCGCAGGCGCGTTCGTGGGCGGCCAGCAGGACGATGTTGCCGGCGGCGAGTTCGGCGAGGGCGTCGAGGAAGGCCGGCAGGCGTACCTCGGCGGGAGCCTCCGGGCCCAGGGGCGGCGGGCCCGTGACGATCGCCTCGCTGAGCAGGCGGGCACGTTCCTCCAGTAGCGCGCGGAGCAGGCCCGTGCGGTTGCCGAAGCGGCGGAACACCGTGCCTTTGCCGACGCCCGCCGCCGCCGCGACCTTGTCCAGCGATACGTGCTCGAAGCCGTGTTGGGCCAGGAGGTCCTCGGCGGCACGCAGGATCGCACGGCGGTTGCGCGTGGCATCGGCGCGTTCGTGGACCGGCTGGGACGACACGGGGCCTCCTTGAACAATCGGACTGACGGTCCGTATATTACCCGAGAACCATCCGGACTGGCGGTCCGTATGGCGAAGTGGCGTGCTGTGTGCGGCCGGAGCCGATTACCGATCGCTTGGTTGCCCGATTGCCCGGTTGCCCGGTTGCCCGAGCGCCCGAGCCCGAGCGCCGGGCTCATCCGGCACGGCCGCCGGATCGATCAATCGAGGGAGCGGATATGACTGTTCGAGCGCTGGTCGTGGATCCCGAGGCGCCGGCCGGGGTCCGGGCGGCGGAGATACCCGAGCCGGAACCGGGGCCCGGGCAGGTGCTGGTCGACGTGCGGCACGTGTCGGTCAACCATGGCGATCTGCGTACGGATGTGCGTCCGGCGGGGACGGTGCTCGGCTTCGACGCGGCGGGCGTGGTGGTGCGGGCGGCGGCCGACGGCGGTGGGCCCGAGGTGGGCAGGCGGGTCGTGGCCTGTGTGCCGGGTGCTTGGGCGCGGCGGGTGGCGGTCGACATCGACGCCTTGGCGGAACTGCCCGACTCGGTGGCCTCGGCGACCGCCGCGGCACTGCCCGTGGCCGGCGTCACGGCGTTGCGGGTGCTGCGGGAAAGCGGTCCGGTGGCGGGTCGACGTGTCCTGATCACCGGTGCGTCGGGCGGTGTCGGGCGCATGGCGGTGCAACTCGCCGCACGGGCGGGTGCGTACGTGATCGCCTCCGTCGGTGCGCCGGAGCGTGCCGCTGGACTGGTCGACCTCGGCGCGTCCGAGGTCGTCACCGGCCTGGAGGGTGTCGAGGAGCCGTTGGACCTGGTGCTCGACAACGTCGGCGGGCCGCAACTGGTTGCCGCGTGGGGGCTGTTGGCGCCCGGAGGCGGTATCCGGAGCGTTGGCTGGGCTTCGGGGGAGCCTGCGGTGTTCCCGCCGTATTCGACGTTCGCGCTGGGGGCGACCCGGACGCTGAGTTCGTTCGGCGACGCGAGCAGTCCGGGAGCCGATCTCGCCACGCTGGTCGCGCTGGTGGCCACCGGGGAACTCGTGGTCGAGGTCGGCCTGCGCGAGCCGTGGGAGCGGGTGGCGCGAGCGTTCGAGGCCCTCGCGGGCCGACGCGTCGCGGGCAAGGTGGTGCTCGACGTCGGGCCGAGCGCGACGGACTGAAGCCTCGCCGGCCGTCCGCGCGCTGGACGGAGTTCGGCCCGCCGGCGAGGGCGCCGGGGAACACACCGACTGTCGGTGCGGGCCGGACGGCGCTCACCGGACGGAGTGCACACCGGCTGCGGCGCGAGCCGGATTGCACTCGCCCGGGCTGCTCGGTTGGGCTCCCACGCCCGCCCGGCCGGCTCGGTTGGCTCCCACGCCCGCCCGGGTGCCCGGTCGGGCTCCCACGCCCGTCCGGGTGCTTGGTTGGGCTCCCACGCCCGTCCGGGTGCCCGGTCGGGCTCCCACATCCGCCCGGGTGCCCGGTCGGGCTCCCACATCCGTCCGGGTGCCCGGTCGGGCTCCCACGCCCGCCCGGGCGCTTGGTTGGGCTCCCACGCCCGCCCGGCCGGGTTCTTGAACCGACGCGAACAAGCTCCCCGTCCTTGGCCCGGGGGGTTCTTGCCTCCGAGTTGGCCGGACTCCCACGCCCGCTCGGTCGGGCTCCCACACTCGCTCGGCGGGCTCTTGCTCTCGCTCGGGCGGCTCTTGGTTCTCGGTGGGGCGAGTCCTCGCCCCTGGCCTGGCCGAGGCTTTGCCACCTGGTCGGGCAGGCCCCTGCTCCCGCTCGGACAGGCTCTTGCCCTCGGTCCGGTGGGTTCTTGGTGCCTGCCTGGCGGGGCTGCCGTGCCTGGTCTACCGGATTCCTGCGCCTGCTTGGCTTGGCCGGGCTCCCGCCGCGGGTCGGCTGGGCTCTTGCACTGACTGGGGCGGCTCTTGTTCTTGGTGGGACGAGCCCAAGCCCCAGCTTGGCCGGGCTTTGCCATCTGATCTGCCCGGGCCCCTCCTGCTCCCGCCCGGCTGGACTCTTGCCTTCGCGTGGTCGGGCTCTTTCACCGATACGGCGGCAGGCTCCTGTCCTTGGCCCGGCGGGTCTTGGCCGCCTTGCCCGGGCTCCTCCTCCCGCTCGGCCGGGCTCTTGCTCCTGCTCGGGAGGGCTCCTGCCATCGGCGGGGGTGGGTTCTTGCCCCCGGCCCGGGCTCGTGCTCCCGCTCGGTCGGACTTCCGCATTCGATCGGCTGGGATCTTGTACCTGTTCGGGTGGGCTCCTGCCGTTGATGGGGCAGGTTCCTGCCTTCCGCTCGGATAGGTTTTTGCCCTCGGCTTGGCCGAGTTCCGGCTCCCGTACCCGGTCGGCTGGGCTCTTGCGGGTATTGGGGCGGGCTCCTGCCCTCATTCCAGCGGGTTCTTGCCTCCAATCAGCCGGGCTCCTGCCCCCGCTCGGCGGACTCCCGTACTTGGCTGGGTACTTGCACCCGCTGTTGCGGGCTCTGGCTTTCCCGCTCGGCCGGGTTCTTGCTCCCCGCTTGGGCGGGCTCCCACGCCAGATCGGCCGAACCGCTCCCGCTCGGGCGGGTTCCTGTCTCCATCGGGCGGGGCTTCTGTGCCGGGTTCGGTCGGGCTCCCGTACTCGCTCGGCCGAACCCCTACCGCCGCTCGGGCGGGTTCCTGCCTCCATCGGGCCGGGCTCCTGTGCCGGGTTCGGCCGGACTTCCGTAGTCGCTCGGCGGACCCGTGCCGCCGCTCGGGCGGGGCCTCCACCGGGCCGGGTCTCCGTCTCCGCTCGGCCCGACCCCCCCGTCCCCGCTTGGCCCGACGCCCGATGCCACCCGGGTGGGCTTCCCTGGTCGGGGCCTCGGTGGTGTCTGGTTGAGTGAGTGGATTCGCTTACGCGGATGGCGAAATCGGCTGGCGTCGATGATCGCCGGGCGGGCGATCATGCCTATGGTTGACGCGATCGAACCAGCGTCTTGCATGGGGGACCGTTCATGATCGTCGAATACATCCGCTACACGATCGCCGAAGCGGACGGCACCGAATTCGAGGCCGCGTACGCGCGGGCCGCCGAGTCGCTCGCGGCGGCGCCGGAGTGCGTGGACTACGAGTTGAGCCGATGTCAGGAGGAGCCGTCCGCGTACATCCTGCGCATTCGCTGGACGTCGACGGACGCGCATCTGAACGGCTTCCGCAAGGGTGAGCACTTCGCCGCGTTCTTCGCCGCGATCCGCCCGTACGTCACCGCGATCGAGGAGATGCGGCACTACGCGGTGACCGACGTGGTGGGTAAGGGCGGTTCGACTCCATCGCTGTACGAGTGGGCCGGCGGGGCGCCCGCGTTCGAGCGGCTCTTCGGGACGTTCTACGAGCGGGTGGCCAAGGACGAGATCCTCGCTCCGGTGTTCGCGGACATGGATTCGCATCACGCCGAGCACGTGGCGTCCTGGCTGGGCGAGGTGTTCGGGGGGCCGTCCCGCTACAGCACCGAGTTGGGCGGGCATCGGCATATGGCCTCGAAGCACCTCGGCCGGGGGATCACCGAGACGCAGCGGCGCCGATGGGTCGCGCTGCTGCTGGAGACGGCCGACGACGTGGGCCTGCCCGCCGACCCGGAATTCCGCGGCGTGCTCGCGTACTACCTGGAGTGGGGCACCCGGATGGCGATCATCTACTCCGGCCCCAACCCGCCGCCGCTGCCGGAGACTCCGATGCCGCGTTGGGATTGGGGCCAGACCCCGCCCTACCTGGGCTGAGCGACACACCGGATCGGGCCCGCGCCGCGGCCCGATCCGGCCTCGCGGCTTCGCCCCGGCCTCGCGGCTTCGCCCCGGCCTCGCGGCTTCGCCCCGGCCTCGCGGCTTCGCCCCGGCCTCGCGGCTTCGCCCCGGCCTCGCGGCGGTTGCTGACTTCGTTCCGGCCGTCGGGGCGCCCGAGCGTCGCGTTGCCGTTGTGCCACGGTCGCGCCGCCGCTTTGCCTCGGTTGCCTCCTCCCGGTAGGCCGATGTGCCCGAGCGTTTCGCCACGGCTGTGCCTCCGCCGGGCCGCCGTTACTTCACCGCCCCGCCCCGGTATCGCCGCATCACCACTCGTGCCACATGCCGCCGCGCGCACCGCGCCGCGTGCTGGGCTGACGTGGCGTCAACTACGCGCGTCGGCTACGGAGTGCGATCATCCGGTTTTCCGATCGATCGGGTGCAAATGCGATGAAACGGCTTTCGCGTATGCCAAACCCAAAATTTGGGTAATGGTTACCTCTCCCCTTGGCAAGGATTCACACTCCGACCCGACCGCCCCCTCGTCGCACCCGTCGTCGGCACGGCAGCATCTCCGGCGTCGATGTCACTCGTGACAGCTCCGTCACATGGAGGAACACCCACGTGAAGAGACACACTCTCGTCGCGTTCGCAGCCGCCACGACGTTGGTGGGCGGGCTTCTGACCCTCGCCCCACCGGCTTTGGCGGACGACTCGCCCGCAACTTCGGCCGAGTCCGCATCCACCCCCATTGCCTGGAAGAACTGCGGCAGCTCGAACTATCCGACGCTGGAATGCGGTTCACTCCAGGTCCCGATGGACCACAGCAACCCCGGCGGCCGACAGATCACCATCGCGGTGTCGCGGATTCCGCACACCGCCGCGAAGTCGCTCGGCCCACTCCTGGTCAACCCCGGCGGTCCCGGTGCCCCCGGCCGAGGTCTGGCCGGCTACGTCGCGAAGAACCTGCGCCCCGAGGTGGCCGCGCAGTTCGACGTGATCGGGTTCGACCCGCGCGGCTCCGGCGCCAGCGAACCGCACCTGGACTGCGTACCGGGCTTCAACAACCCGGTCCGTCCGGACACCGTCCCGGACAACTTCGGGGACGAACTGACCAACATCAAGCGGGTGTACGACTACGCCCAGGCGTGCGGCGCCAAGTACGGCGACTTCCTCAAGCACATGAACACGCCGGCCTCGGCGGCGGACATGGACTCCATTCGCGCCGCCCTCGGGGCCAAGCAGATCAGCTACTTCGGCTATTCGTACGGGACTTACCTCGGCTCGGTCTACGCCAAGCTGTTCCCGAACCGGGTCAAGCGACTGGTGCTGGACAGCATCGTCGACCCGAGCAAGGACAGCATCTGGTACGGCAGCCAGCTCAGCCAGGACGTCGCCTTCAACAGCAACCTGAAGGCGTTCTTCGCCTGGGTCGCCAAGTACGACGCGAACTACCGCCTGGGCACCGACCCCGCCAAGGTGGAGAGCGCCTGGTACACGATGCGCGAGAAGCTGAGCAAGAACCCGGCCGAGGGCGTCGTCGGCGGCTCGGAACTCGAGGACGCATTCGCGCAGGGCGGCTACAACGACTCGACCTGGGCCGAACTGGCCGAGGGTTTCTCGGGTTACGTGGTCGACAACGTCACGGGTCCGCTGCGCACGGCGTACGAGGACCTGGCGGCGCCGAGCCCGGCCAACGACAACGTCAACAGTGGCTACCTGGCCACCCAGTGCCGGGACGCGTCCTGGCCCAAGGACTGGGCGACCTGGCACCGTGACGCGGTCAAGACCTACGCCAAGGCACCGTTCCTGACCTGGAACAACGTCTGGTTCAACGCGGCTTGCGCGTTCTGGCCGACGTCCGGCCTCAAGCCGGTGAACGTCGCCAACGACAAGCTGCCCAAGACGCTGCTGTTCCAGGCGACCAACGACGCCGCGACCCCGTACCAGGGCGGCGTCACGATGCACCGGCTGCTGCGCGACTCGGCCCTGGTGGTCGAGCAGGGCGGCCGTAACCACGGCATCTCGCTCAGCGGCAGCAGTTGCCTGGACAACTACCTGAACGAGTACCTGGTCACCGGCAAGACCCCGAAGGGCAGGGGCCACGGCCCGGCCGACGCGGTCTGCCAAAAGCTCCCCGACCCGGTGCCGAACGCGGCCGGTGCCGAGCTGAAGGCCGCCGCGCCCAAGACGTCCAAGACCGCCATGTAGATCCGCGCAACCGCACCACAAGCACGTACGCAGGGCTCGTCGCCTCGGCGGCGGGCCCTTGCGCGTGTTCGAGCCCTTGCGCGTCCGTCCGGGGCGATGAGCCCGTCCGGAGCCGTCAGCCCGTCCGGAGCCGTCTGCCCGTCCGGAGCCGTGATCACGTTCGAAGCCCTGAGCCGGTTCGGAGCCTTATGCGGCATGGCAGTTCGTACCCGACGCCGACCGAGGGCGCCGTGTGCGCGATCTCGTCCTGCCGTAAGGTCTGCTGCCGAGGTTCCGGTGAAGGGGGACGGCGGTGCACCTGACGGGTGTCGGCAAGCGATACGCCCTGCGCGGACCATGGGTGCTGCGCGCGGTGGACCTGCACCTGCCGCGCGGCGGCCTGGTACGGGTCGAAGGCGCCAATGGCAGCGGCAAGTCCACCCTGCTCCGGGTCCTCGCGGGGGTCTGCGAACCGACCACCGGCAGCGTCACCGAACGCGGCTCGGCCGCCTACGTCCCCGAACGATTCCCGCCCGAACTCCCGCTCACCGCCCTGCGCTACCTCACCCACCTGGGCAGGCTGCACGGCCTGACCGGACGGGAGAGCAGGCGACGCGCCCAGGAGTGGGCCGAACGCCTGGACTTCGCGGACAAGACCCGCGCGCCGCTGCGCGGACTGTCCAAAGGCACGTGTCAAAAGGTCGCCGTGGCACAGGCGTTCATGGCCGAACCCGACCTGCTCGTCCTGGACGAGGCGTGGACCGGACTGGACGGCCGCTCGCGGGACGTCCTGGACGGTTGTGTCGTCGAACGGGTCGAGGCCGGCGCCACGGTGGTCTTCGTGGACCACGACGCGCGCCGGCTGGCCGACGAGGTGACCGACACGTATCGGGTCGAGTCGGGCGCAGTCACCCCGGCGATCTCCGCCGTGAACGCGATCCGCGTGGTGATCGACATCGACAGCGGCCACCGCCCCGAACTCGACCGCCTCCCAGGCGATCCCGACCGCGAGGAGACCCGCCCGGGCGTCCTGCGGCTGCACACCACCACGGCGCACTCCGACGCGTTGCTGCGCCATCTGCTCACCAGCGTGCCCGGGGTCGGCGTGCGCTCGGTCCGCCGGGAAGGAGACGGCGCGTGATCTCCGCCGTGGTGCGTTATCAGGCGGCCCTGGTGCTGCGTTCCTACCGGTGGGTGCCGCCGGTGTTGGTCTACGCCGCGGTGATGGCCATCGGCGTGGCCGGCGGCGATCCGCTGCTCGGCTCGTTCGCGTGGGCCGCCGCCGCGATCATGCCGATCGCGGTGTGGCTCACCCGCGTGTCGGTCACGGTCGAGCCCGCCGCGGCCCGGCAGACCGCGTCGGCGGCGGTCGGACCCGGCCGCTCGCATCTGGCGGCGCTGCTGGTCGCGCTGGTCCTGTCGGGCGTGCTCGCCGCGCTGTGCACCGGCGTGCTGGCCGCTTCCACCGATCGTATCGCCGACCACGCGACGCACGGCGTCGATCGCGGCGAGGCGATCGCCGCGGGAGCGGTGGCCCAACTCGTCACCATCCTGGCCGGCGTGGCGATCGGCGCGCTGACCAACCGCCCGCTGTTGCGTCGCCCGGCGTACGCCGTCCCGCTCGCCGCGCTGGCCACCCTGGCGGCCCTGATCGTCCCGGGTAGCCCGGCGGCGCGCGTCCTAGAGGTGGTCACCGACGCCGCCAGGAACGACAGCGTGGACCTCCCGACCACCCAACTGGCCATCGTGGCGGGCGTGTTCGTCGTCGCGGTCGCCGCGGTCTGTCGGTTGGCGGCCCGCGTCGAACACGACTGACCCCCCAGGTCGACCGAGCAGCCGCAACGCCCCTGATCCACCAGGACGACCGAGCCGGAACACCCCTCGGGCACCGTGCCGGCCGTGCACACCGGGGTCGGCTCAGGACGCGCCGAGCCACTTGGCGAGGTAGGCCGGGATCTCCTGCTCTCGGTCCGGGCGGATCGGGCCCCGCGTGGTGGTCAGGGGTACCACACCGGCGTAGGTCGGCAGGTCGAGGTCGTCGGGGTCCTCGGCCAGGCCGTGGTCGCGGATCTTCGCGGCGACCTGGTCCAACTCCAGGCGGAGCACCGCCGTCTGGGCGTTCTCCTTCGGGGAGGGCTGCCGCACGTCGTCGGCGCGGCCCGGGACCAGGTGGTCGATGATCACCCGGTAGGCGTGCAGTTGCTCGTCCGGGTCGGCGACGTAGGTCAGCGGGCCGTGCGCGATCACGCAGCGGTAGTCCATCGAGTGGTGCATCGCCGAGCGGGAGAGCACCACCGAGTCCACGTGGGTGACCGAGACCGCCACCGGGAGGCCCTCGGTGCCGCTCGCCCGCGCGGCCAGTGCGAGTTGGCCGCCGCTGGAGGTGTGCAGGTACAGGCGTTCGCCGTCGCGACCGAACGCCAGAGGGATGAGTTGGGGGCGACCGCCGATGGTGAACGAGACGTGTGCCAGGAAGCCCGCGTCCAGGATCGCGTGCACGGCTGCGACGTCGTAGTGCATCCGGTCGCGGTGCCGATACGGGGTGGTGGCGGTGGTTGCGGGGTACTCGGTCATCGCGAAGATCCTTTGTACTAGTTCAAAGAACTCATTGGAGTAGTACGATAGAGGCGAGGTCGGGGAGGCTGTCAACGGCATAATCCGACGACCTGTCGCTCAACCCGCCGACCGATCTGCCGCCCGACCGCCCGACCGCCCGACCGCCCGACCGATGAGCCACCCGGCCCGCCGCGAGACCGGCGAGTTCGGCGTGGCCGCACAGACCCGCAGCCCCGCAGCCCATGAACGAGCACGGCCCGCACCGGACGCCCCAGTCCCCGACGCCCCGACCACCGACGCCCCGACCACCGACCCCGCCGGGCAGCAGGCACCGAACGTGCCCGGATGCAGGAGAGACATGGCCACCACCGGTCGCACCGCCGCCGACATCGCCGCATCCGTCGAGCGCGACCTGCACGCCCGCGAACTCGCCCCCGGCGACGCACTGCCGCCCGTGCGCACACTCGCGGCCGAGTTGGGCGTCAACGCCAACACCGTCGCCGCCGCGTACCGCACCCTGCGCGAACGCGGCATCGTGGAGACACACGGCCGGGCCGGTACCCGGATCCGAGCCCGACCGGCCACCATCCGGCGCAACGACCTGGGCCCGTCCATGCCGCCCGGCACCCGCGACCTGTCCACCGGCGAACCCGACCCCGATCTGCTGCCGTCGCCGGCGTTCCCGAACCCGGCCGAATGGCGCACTCTCTACCAACACGGCGCCTTGTACGAACCGTTCGCCGATGCCGCCCGCACGGTGCTGAGGGCGGGCGGCATCGACACCGCGCACCTGGCCGCGACCTCCGGCGCGCTGGACGGCCTGGAACGCGCGCTCGTCGCACACCTGCGCCCCGGCGATCCGGTCGCGGTCGAGGACCCGACCTGGGCCAACCTGCTCGACCTGCTCGCCGCGCTGAATCTGACCCCGCAGCCGATCCCGGTCGACGACGAGGGCCCCGACCCGGCCGCGACCGAGGCCGCGCTACGGGCGGGCGCCCGCGCGTTCGTGGTCACCACCCGCGCGCAGAACCCCACCGGCGCCTCGGTGTCGGCCGAACGGGCCGCCGCGCTGCGCCCGATCCTGGCCGCCCACCCGCACGTGGTGCTCCTGGAGGACGACCACGGCAACGACATCTCCGGCCTGGACCTGCACACCCTCACCGGCGTCACCACTCACTGGGCGCACATCCGCTCGGCCGCCAAGGCGTACGGACCGGACCTGCGCTGCGCGGTGGCGACCGGCGACGAGGTGACCATCGACCGGATCGGCGGCCGGCAACGGCTGGGCCCCGGCTGGGTCAGCCACATCCTGCAATTCGCGGTCGCCCACGCGTGGACCGACCCGGACGTGGCCGAGCGCATCCACGTCGCGCGCGAGACCTACCGGCTACGCCGTACCCGACTCATCGACGCCCTGCGCGCACGCGGTGTCGTCGCGATCGGCCGGACCGGCATCAACGTATGGGTCCCGGCCCCGGACGAGACCGCCGCCGTCGCCTCCCTGCTCGCGCGCGGCTGGGCGGTCGCGCCCGGCGCGCGCTACCGGATCGGCTCGCCGCCCGGCCTGCGGATCACCGTGGCCACCCTCACCGCCGAGGAGACCGAGCGACTGGCCGACGCGGTGGCCGCCGCGATGCGCGTGGGAGCCGCGCGGCAGACGCGGTGATGCGTCCCGGGATTTCGAGCGGTGGGTTGGGAGGCATCGTGGCTCGTCGTGGCTCGTCGTGTCGGCGGAGAGGCGGAGAGGCGGAGAAGCGGGGAGGGGCGGCGGAAAGGCGGGGGAGAGGCGGGCAGGGGTGGCGGAAAGGTGGGGCTAGCCGAACCGTGAGGTCGGGGGGTGTCACCCTCGCCCGCACACCCCCGCCGCGTGGAGCATGAACACACTCCACCGATACGGTCTCGACCGGACCATGACGAATCCGCCGGTACGGCCCAACCGCCGTGACGCTCCACCGTCGTGACCAGTCCACCGCCGCACCCGATTTGCCCCGAGGACGTCCCCCATGCATCCCTTCCTGAAGGCGCCGTTCACGAGACGAACGTGGGCCGAGACCGGCTACGCGATCCTCACCCTCCCGCTCGCGGTGATCGGTTTCGGCGTGACCTTCGTGTTCACGGCCTTCGGCGTCGCACTGACCATCACGCTGATCGGTCTGCCGATCCTGGCCCTGACGGTGATGGGCGCGCGGGCGTGGGGCGGGGTCCATCGGGGGTTGGCGCGCGCCATGCTCGGGGTCGAGACGCCGCCACTGCGCAAATTCCGGCCCAAGCGCGGCCCGCTCGGACTGCTGGGCTCCTCGCTGGGCAACGCCGAGGGCTGGCGGGCGATCGCGTACCACGTGATCAAGTTCCCGCTGGGCGTCGTCATGGCCGTCGTGACCGGCGCGTTCTGGAGCTACGGGCTGATCATGGTGGTTTATCCGCTGCTCGTGGCGGTGTTCGACCCGACCGTCACCGACTCGCACGGCGTCGTGCGCCACTCGGGGATGCAGATGGGCGACGTGTACTTCGACACCTGGCCGCTCAAACTGGCGGCGTCCGCGTCCGGAATCCTGCTCGTCCTGCTCGCGCCCTGGGCCGTACGCGCCGTCGTATACCTGGACCGGCTGCTCATCCCGGCCCTGCTCGGGCCGACCAAGTCCGCGCAGCGGGTGGCCGATCTGGAGGAGACCCGGGCGATCGCCGTCGATGATTCGGCCGCGACGCTGCGCCGGATCGAACGCGACCTGCACGACGGCGCGCAGGCCCGGCTCGTCGCGCTCGCGATGAACCTCAGCATGGCCAAGGAGAAGCTGGACGCCGAGGACGTCGAGCGCCCGATGGACGTGGACCGTGCCCGCACCCTCGTGGACAGCGCGCTCGGCAACGCCCGCGAGGCGATCGTGGAACTGCGCGACCTGGCCAGGGGGATCCATCCGCCGGTCCTGGACCAGGGCCTGGACGCAGCGCTGGCCACCCTGGCCGCGTGCAGCGCGGTCCCGGTCGAGGTCCGCACCGACATCGACGTACGCCCGCCCGCCACGATCGAGACCATCGCGTACTTCTGCGCCGCCGAACTGCTCACCAACGTCGCACACCACTCGGGCGCGACATCGGCGGCCGTCGACGTGCTGGTCCGGGACGGCCGGTTGCGGCTGTCGGTCACCGACAACGGGCGCGGCGGTGCGAACGCGGGCAAGGGCAGCGGTCTTACCGGTCTGGTCGAGCGGGTGCGCACGGTGGACGGCGTACTGCGCATCGTCAGCCCGTTGGGTGGGCCGACCGAGGTGACGGTGGAACTGCCGATCCGGGAGTGAGGGTCGGGATGCTAGCGCGGTGGGCGCCGGTAGGCGTTGGGGGTAGGGGGGAGCGGCCGGAGGGGCTGGTCCGAGATGATCTGACCTAAGACGATCTTGTCTGAGACGATATGTTCCGAGAGGATCGGCGCCCAGAGGATCAGGCCCGAGACGATTGGGTCCGAGATGCGGTCGGATCATGGGACGATCGGGCCCATGCGCATCGTCATTGCCGAAGACGCCGCGATCCTGCGGGACGGCCTGGTTCAACTGCTTCTCGACCGCGACCACGAGGTCGCGGCCGCCGTCGCGGACGCCGACGCGCTACGCGCGGCGGTGGCCGAACACAAGCCGGATGTCTGCGTGGTCGACATCCGGATGCCCCCGACGCACACGGACGAGGGCCTGCGCGCCGCGATAGACATCCGCCGGGACTACCCCGGCATCGGGGTGTTGGTCTTCTCGCAGTACATCGAGACCCGGTACGCGGCACAACTGCTCGGCGGCAACGCGGCGGGCGTCGGTTACCTGCTCAAGGAACGTGTGGTGGACACGCGGGACTTCACCGACGCGCTGGAGCGAGTCGCGGCCGGCGGCACCGCGTTGGACCCCGAGGTGGTCACCCAACTGTTCGGTGCGGGACTGCGCAGCGGCGGATTGAGCACCCTCACCCCGCGCGAGCACGAGGTGCTCGGGCTGATGGCCGAGGGCCGGACGAACGCGGCGATCGCGAAGAAGCTGGTGGTCACCGAGCGGGCGGTGGAGAAGCACGTCGGCAACATCTTCACCAAGCTCGACCTGCCGCCCTCGGACACCGACCACCGGCGGGTGATGGCGGTGTTGCGCTTCCTCGAGCTCTGAGGCGGGGGAGCGGTCGAGGCGATGCGGGTTCGCGGTGCGGCCTTGCGAGGCGGTTCGCACTGTGGCCGTGGCGCGGCTTCGTGGTGCGCCGGCCGGGTCGGTGCGGGAGCGCGGATGGGCGCGTGAGGCGGGTCCGGCCCGTGCCGTGGCGCGGCTGCGGGTGCGGCGTCACGCGGCGGGGGCGGTGGTTGCGGCGCTGCCGATTGCGGGTGGCCAGCGGTGGTCCGGTGCCTGGTGTGGCCGGCGGGAGGTGGGAGGTGGGACCGGTGTGGGATGTTCGGATCGCCCCCTCCGTGATCCGAACATCCCACACCGGTTCCTCGGGGCCGACCACGGCATCGGCCCCCGGCGCGGCTCGGTTCAGGGTTGTAGTGGCTTCTCCACGTCCACGCACGCGTGCCGAATCGTGTTCCGTGTGCCGACGACAGTCGACGTGAACGGCGATCCCGGTGTGGTCGGTCCGGGGGCGGCCGCCGGGGCCATCGTGCCCAACTCGTGGGTGCCCGGGTCGTTTTCGTCGGCACCGCACGCGGTCAGCGCGACGATCGCCGACACCACCGCCGCCAGGACGCCCGCCGCCGCTCCGGGCAGCGCGAGTCCGCGGCTCACCCGATCGGTCTCTCCGGTCGGGCGGCACGCCACGCCCGGCGCACCGTCGAAGGGCTGCTCCGCCGCCGCCACTCCGGCGTCGGATACCCAGGCGTGGCCCGGTTGTTCCCGAGGCGGGTCGCCACCTCCGGCCGGATGTGCCGCTCGTCCGTCGCGCTCCGCCGCCGGATGCGCGCCATGTGACCCGTGCCGCTACGGTCGCCGTCGAATCGAGTCGGCGCCTCGGCCTGCCGCGGGTCCCGCCGCGACAGTCGTGGGCACGGGGCGGGCGCCCGGTGGCCGCCGCCACCGGGCGTTCCCGCATACGCCAGGGGCGCGGCAAGCCGTACCCCCATGGACACCGGGTCGGTGAGGTCCGCGCCCCCCATGCGGTCGGACACACGCATGCACGGCCTCCCCCCAAAAAACGCCGGGCCCGCCCCACCCCGGGCGGGCACGGCGTACCGGGAGGCTAGGGACGATCCTTGTGGGTTTCCTGTGAATGGGCGGCCTGGGAAGGGATTTTCCCGACAGGGCGGGGCGCCGCGCGGGATTTCGGTACGTCGGCGCGCACCGAGGGCACCGGTGCGGCCCGGGCAGGCGTATTCGGCGGTTCCTGGGCCCGGACGCCCAGCCACGCGCGCTCGCGCGCCGCCTGGGGATCCGCGCGCAGCGGCAGCACCACCTCGATCCGAGTGCCGCGTCCGGACGGTGGCACGCCCACGGTGACCCGACCGCCGTGCAGCGCGACCTGTTGGGCCACCAGGGTCAGTCCCAGCCCGGCGCCGGGACTGTTCGGCCCGCGGTGGAAGCGCTCGAAGACCACCTCGCGCAACTCCGGCGCGATCCCGGGCCCATCGTCGTCCACGCACACCACGCCGCAATCCAGCCCGGGCAGCACCTTCACCAGCACCCGATTGGCGCCGTGCACCAGCGCGTTGCCGATCAGGTTGTCCACGAGCAGCCGCAGCCCCGCCGCGAGCCCGTACACGACCACCTCGTGCGGCGCCTCGACCCGTACCGCGGCCCGCACTTCGACGCCCGGACGGCGGGCGGGCGCGGCCCGGACCGCCGCGTGCGCGACCTCGGCCAGCTCCACCGGACCGAACGCCGCCGCGTCCACCAGGTCGCCCTGGGCGAGTGCGCGCAGCGCGGTCAGTACCGCCAACACCCGTTCGTGGCCGATCCGCAGGTCCGCGACCACGTCCTCGCGCTCGGTCGAGGCCAGGTCCGGATAGGTGGCCAGCACGTCCAGATCGGTACGCATCCCGGTGAGCGGGCCGCGCAGTTCGTGGTCGACGGTGGCGGCGAACGAACGTGCGGTCTCCAACGCCTCGCGGGTGCGCGCGGTCTGCGCGGCGTACCGGCCCAGCACGTCGTCGAGTGTGCGGCCGAGTTCGTCCACCTCGACCACGCCGGAGGGTACGTGCACCGCGTTGTGCGCGCCGCCGTCCGGATCCAGCCGGGCCGCCCGGCGGCGCAACACGCGCAGCGACCGGGTGGCCGCGGTACCGGCGACCAGACCGGCCAGTGCGGACAGCGGCACCGCGAACGCCGTCACCACATACACGCGCCGACGCAACAGCGCCGCCTGCGCGTCCGGTTCGCCCGAAGGCACGAACACGTAGAGCGCGCCGGTCGGCAGCGGCCGGGTCACCATCCGCCACGAACGCCTGTCCGTGTGCACGGTCACCGGGTACGGCGCGTGCGTGGGCAGGGGCGTTCCGTCCGGCGGTTGGGGGCCCATCCGCAGCGGCCCGTCCGGGGTGTCCACCCGCACGCCGACGTCCAGGGCCATCCCGAGCATCCGGTACTGCCGTGTGCGGATGGCCTGTTGGCGGTCGTCCAGATCGGTGCGGACCAACGCCCGCGCCGGCGGCGTCAGTCGCTCGGCCCGCTCCTGTAACTGCCGATCCTGGCGCTGGGTCAGATCGTGCCGGGCCCAACCCACCACGAGCGTGCCCGCGCCGAGTACGAGCAGCGGGACCAGGACGGCGACCGACAGCGCGACCCGCGTGGAGAGTTTCATCCGGGACCGCCCGAGATCCGCAGCACGAAGCCGATCCCGCGCACGGTGTGCAGTACGCGGGGGCGCCCGCCCGCCTCCAACTTGCGGCGCAGGTAGCAGACGAACGTGTCGACCACGTCGGTGCGCACGTCGAAGTCGTAGCCCCAGACCCGGTCCAGCAACTGATCCCGGGTCAGCACCAGCCCCGGATTGCGGGCGAACACCTCCAGCAGCGCGAACTCGCGACGGGTCAGATCCAGTGCGACGCCGTGACAGGTCGCGATGTGCGCGGCCACGTCCACCGCGACCGGGCCGACCCGCAGCAGCGGCTCGCCGGCCCCCGCGCTAGGTCGTCGGCGCAGTAACGCCCTTAATCGAAGGTCGAGTTCGCGCAGATCGAAGGGCTTCACCAGGTAGTCGTCCGCGCCGCTCTCCAGGCCGGCGATGCGGTCCGCGGTCTCGTCGCGAGCGGACAACATCAGGACCGGCGTCTCGGTGCCTCGCGCGCGCAGCGTGGAGCACACGTCGATGCCGCTGACGCCGGGCATCGCCACGTCCAGGACCACGACCTGCGGGGCCGGAGCGGGCGCGATGGGCGTCATCGGCTCGGCGGGCGCGATCAGTTCGAGGGCGCGGGTGCCGTCGGCGGCGAGGGTGACGTGGTAGCCGGCCAGGCGCAGGCCGCGCTCCAGGGCACGCCGGATCGAGGGGTCGTCGTCCACGACCAGCACGTGCGGGGGGCGGTCGGTCTCCGGTTCCGCGGTCACCGGATCGCGGCCTCCGGCTCCGGGACCGGCGGGCGCGGTATCCGTAACCGGCTCGACTTCCCTGTGGTGATCATGTCGTCGGCTCGACCCATGTCGTCCCCCGGATGGCTGCTGCCGATGTCGCGAAGTCGCCGACGTGCGTGCGTGTCGCCGTCGGCGTTGTCGGTGCACAACCTATGGCGGGAGGCGGTGTGTTGTACGCGGAATGACGGCTCGTCAGGGGCCGGGTGGGAGCGGGTCGGCGGGAGTGGTGGTGGGCTTGTGGGGGCCACCGTCGGGGCCCGTGTTCGAATCCGTGTCCGCATCCGGGTCCGCGCCTTCTGCGTCCGCGTCCGCGTTCGCCTTTACATTCGCGTTCGAGTCTCTGTCCGTGTCCGTGTCCGTGTCCCTGTCCGTGTCCGTGTCGGTGCCCGTGCTTCTGTCCGTGCCTGTGTCCGTATCGAGCGGGTCGCCGGTCGGTAGCTTCGCGGACAGCCAGCGGAACCAGTTCGTGCGGTTGATCGGGATCTGCGGGTTGCGCAGCAGCCACAACACGTGCCCGGCCTGGTCCCGGGTCCAGGGCTCGCCGGAGTCGCATGCCTTCGCCAGTCGGGCGCGCAGGTCATCGCCGTCCACCGCACGGGCGATCCGCGAGTACTCGCGGTCCTTGCACCGGTGCCGGCGATACACCACGAGTTCGACCAGGTCCACCAGGCGGGCCCGGACCTCGTCGTGGTGCCCGGGCACGGCGAGCAGCCGGATCAGCCGCTGCTTGGTGCTCCACACCTTGGCGTGCCGGGTCCACTCGATCGGGTAATGGGCCTCCCACTCCAGATAGATCAGCGCGTACGGCAGTCCGCCCCAATCGGGTACGTCGGCCGGCGCGAGCTGCTCGGTGAGCAGGGCCGCGGCGGGCGTACGCAGCCACGCGGCACGGAAGCGCTGCCACGCCGCCTCCTCGGCGGAGACCGAGCGCGGCACACGCAACACGATCGTGTCGTACGCCTCGCGCGCTTCGCGTGTGTCCCGGGTCACCCGCAGATACCGGTCCAGGGCGCGCCGATGTGCGATCTCGTCGTCCGACACGAGCGCGCGCATCCAGCCCAGCCGGGTGTCCCAGTCCTCGATCGCGCCGCGTTCCATCACGCCGACGATCTACCCAGGAGTCCCCCGAACAAGTCCGCCATCCCCCGGCCCGCCCACCGAATCCCCCCATCGAAGCCACCCATGACGGCAGGGTGATCGTCCGGTTGCTGTACGTAATCCCGCGCCATTGCGTAGACCCGGACGGGCCCAGCGCGCACGCTTCACCCCGCGCTTCGTCGAGACCCCGCGCCACAGGCACCCTCTGCCTTGCGCGGCCGGGTGGTTCGGCCTGATCGGGCACCCGGCGCCACGCCCGGTGGGCCGTGTGGTCAGGCCGGGTCCTCGCGCGGAGGCACGGTGGCCCGGCCTGGTCATCATGCCGAGGTGCGGGCGCCGGATCGCGGCCCGCCCCGAGTGAGCCGCGCCGATGCCACCGCCGCCCAAGCCTCGCGTGGCCGCCCGATCCGGCCGGGGTGTAGGGACGCCCGGGAGTATCGAGGACTCGATCGACGCGGCGTGTGGTCCGGGAGGGCAGTGGGTGGGACGCGATGTCGTGTGCAGCCCGGGGGGTGTGGGTAGGACGCGATGTCGTGTGCAGCCGGGAGGGGTGTCGGCGATCGCCGATGAGGTGTCCCCTTCGGCGGCCGAGCGCGTCACGTGTCGCCCCCGCCGTCAGTGGTGGGCGGGATCGGCGGGGGAGGGTGGGTGGCGGGGCGCGCTGTGCCGATGCCGATGTCGTGAGTGGTGTGCACCTTGGGTGGCGGGCGCGTGGGTGGGGTTCAGGCGGTGCCGGCGGCTAGCTGGGGGGTTCGGGTGATGCGGCCGGTCAGGGCCAGGGTGGGGAGTTGGGGGTGGGTGGGGCGTGGGGGGAGGGCGGCTACGCCGGAGCGGTTCGGGCCGGCGGTGGCGAGTTCGGCGCGGATGCGTACCTCCATCAGGGCGCCGGCCGGGGCGGCGAGCGCCTTGGCGAGGAGTTCGCAGGCGGCTTCGGTGCGGCCCTCGGCGCGTTCGACGACCGCGAGTGCGTACAGGGCGTAGGCGCCGACCGGGGTGAGGCCCTTGGTGCCGGTCAGGCGCAGGGCCTGCCAGGCGCCGTCGCGGGCTTCGGCGATTCGGCCCTGGGTGGTCGCGGCCATCGAGAGCGCGGCCAGGAACCAGGCGGCCAGCGTGCCCTGTCCCGTGGCGCGGGCCAGGCGCAGGCCCTCGGCGGCGTGCGTCTCGGCCTCGACGGCCCGTCCGGACAGCGCGCCGGCGACCGCGAGTGGCATCAGGGCCGCGGCGAGGGCGCCTCGGGCGCCGTGTGTGCGAAGGACCGCGGCCTCGTCCAGCAGGACGTCGTACGCGGCCTGGTCGGTCGCCGCCGCGTGCACCGCCAGCGGGGTGACCTCCCACAGCGCGATGCCCAGGCCGTACAGCCGGGCCCGGGTGGCCGGCGCCACCATCGCGGGCGAGACGCCGTCGGCGCCCAGCGCGGCCACGACGGTGCGCAGCGGGTCGTCGTCGGCCAGGGGGAGAGCGGCCAGGGCGGTGCGGGCCTGGGTGGTACGGGCGCGGTCGCCGGCCTCCCACGCGGCGCCGGTCGCGGCGAGCAGGAGCGCGGCGCGACCGTGGGCGGCGTCCAAGAGCAGTGCTCCCGCTTCGGAGCGGTGCCCTTCCGCGTGCCGCAGGGCGGCGCGGAGGCGGATCGCGGTCCCGGAGGAGTGGGCCGAGGTGCCTTCGTCGGCGACGCCGTCGAGGTCGGCGGCGTCGGCGGTGTCGAGCAGGGTGCGGGCGCGGGTCGGGAAGCCGGCCTCCCACGCGGCGTACGCGGCGGCGACGTAGCGGCGGCGAGCCGCCGGGCGGTCGGCGGTCAGCCGGGCGGCCTGCTCCCAGGTCGCGGCGGCGGCGCCCGCGCCGAGTTCGCGGCGGGTGCGGCCGGCCCCGGCTTCGAGGGCGGCGGCGAGTTCCGCGTCGGGCCCGGTGGCGAGCGCGGCCAGGTGCCACGGTCGCCGGTAGGCGAGAGCACCGCTCGCGGCGTAGACCAGTGCTCCGTGAAGCGAGCGGCGCTCCGCGGAGGTAAGCGAGCGGCGTACCTCCTCGCGAGCCGACGCGTTCCGGAACCGCACCCGGTGTTCGGCGGTGTCGACGAGACCGGCCCGCAACACCGCGAGCCGAGCGCCACGTCCGATGCCCACCCGGCGCCCGGCGACAGCCAACTGGTCCAGGTCGGCGGCAGGTTCGAGCGCGGCCAACGCGAGCAGTCGGCGAGCGTCCTCCGGCAACGCCGCGAACGGTACGTCCCCACCCGCGACGGCGGCACCCGTACCCGCCCGACGCGCACCCGACGCGGCGGTGCCCCGGGAGCGTCCCGGTCCGACGTCGAAGGCGTTCGCGTGCGCTGATGCGCGCTCAGCGGCAGCCGTTTCGTCAAGGTTGTCGAACTCGCGTTCGTTGGAAGCATGTTCCGGCTTCGTGTGCTCGCCGGCAGTCGGTGTGCATCGCGCGTAGCTCACACCCGCGTCGGCATCGCCGAGACCCGCCCGCGCCGACCAGGCATCACGCTCGGCCGCCGACGCCGGGCACGCCTCGCGGACGAACTCGCCGATGCCTTCGCCGACTCCCACCTCTCGCCCGGTCTGCGCCACCGGTTCGTGTGTGGTGGGCGTACCGAAGTCGCCGTCGACGTGGGCGACTCGGGTAGCGTCCTGGGCCGACGTGTCGAACCGGGCGGCCTCCGCCGCGGCCCGGTTCGTGGCGTCGGGCCGGAGGTCGCCATGACGACCCTGCCCGTTCGTGGTCGAGTCGGCGTCGGCCGCGGTGTTCGATGACAGGTCGGTGGTGGTACCGGCGGCTTCCGCCGCCGCGCCGTCTTCGAACACGCCCGCCGAGGCAGGCCACTCGGTCGAGTGCGCCACGGATTCGTCGCCGTGGACCGACGCATTCGCGGCCTTCACGCTCGCTTCGTCCTCGACCGACGCGACGGCGACATCCGCAGCCGGAGCCGGAGCCACATCCGCGGCTTCCGCCCCGGCAACGCCGGCAACCCCGTCCGTGCCGCCCACATCACCCGTGCCCGCCAGGCCCGTTCCGGCCCCCGACGCCGAATTCCCCCCGTTCGCAGACGCGTCGACGCGTTCCCGTGTCGCGCGCAGGACCGCGATCGGGAGGCCCTCGGCGCGGCCCGCGATGTAGGAGATGACCGCCGCCGAGGCCGCGTCGAGCCAGTGCGCGTCGTCCACGAGGATCAGGACCGGCTGTTCCCGGGCGGCGATCACGACGAGAGAGCAGGCCGCCGCGGCGACCACGCCTCGGTCCGCCGCGCCGGGAGCCAGGCCGAGCGCGATGCGCAGGGCCTGGGCCCGGGTGTGCGGCAGGCGGCCGATCCGGGGGTGCAGCGTCGCCAGCAGTTGGCGCAGCGCCGTATAGGGGAGCGCACCGCCCCCGCGCGGGCCCGCCGTCCGCAGGACGGTCATGCCCTTCGCCTCCCACACCGCCTCCGCCAGGAGCGTCGTCTTGCCCGCCCCCGCGGCCCCACGCAGCACGACCGCTCCGCCGTCACCGGCGCGCGTCCGTTGCAGCAGTGCCGTGACGGCGGCCAGTTCGTCGTTCCTTCCGTGCAGCACGGAAACTCTCCTCGCATCTCGCTCACACCCCCGTGGTGTGGCCGGCGGCCCCGCCGGATCCGGCCGGACCGCCGCACTATGAGCCTGAGCTTGCCCGTTCCCGGTCAACACATGTTCAACATTCACTCAACGTGTGAAGTCCGGACCAAGTAATTACGGACATGTGACACCGGCATCGCGTCGACATCACGCCGGCATCCGGCTGAATATCCGTCAGTCTTTCGGTTGAAGCTTCGTGACTCCAACGCTCCAAAGCCCCGAAGGCCGGTGGCCCCATGGGTCCGTAGGTCCGTGGATCCGTCTGAAAGTCCGTCAGTCCTTGTACTCCGGTCGCCGCTTGTCCTTGCGGGCCCGAATGGCCTCCTCGAAGTTCTCCGTCGTCAGTCGCACATACAACTGGGCGTGCCCCTCGTGGTCCATGTGCGAGTGCATGCTGCCTGCCTCCATGCCGGACCACAGCAACCGTTTGGTCACTTCCACCCCCACTCGACTGAACCCGATGATCCGTTCGGCGAGTTCGTACGCGTCGTCGAGCAACTTCTCGCCCGACACCACGCGCGACACCAGTCCGATCCGCTCGGCCTCGGTCGCGTCCACGTCCCGCCCGGACAACATGATCTCGAATGCCCGAGACGACCCGATCGCCCGGGGGAGCAAATAGCTGATTCCGAGCTCGCTCGCGGTGAGCCCGTTGTTGATGCCGGCGGCCCGGAAGTACGCCGTGTCGGCGGCGATTCGGATGTCGGTGGCGGTGGCGAGGCAGAAGCCGCCGCCGATCGCCGGGCCGTTGATGGCGCCGATCACCGGTTGGTGCATCCGGCGCAGCCCCAGGATCACGTCGTCCAGGATCTCCATCGATCGGCGGGCGATGCTGGTTCGGGTCAGGCCCTTGATGCCGGGGATCCGACCGGAATTCTCCAGATCCGCACCGGAGCAGAATCCACTCCCGGCACCTGTCAATATGACGACACGCGTATCGTTGTCCGCGCTCACGGCTTCCAAAGCCTCACGAAAGGGGACCATGACGTCGAAGGCCATGGCGTTCATGCGGTCCGGACGATTGAGGGTGATGAGCGTGACATGGGGGCGGGGTTTGTCGACGAGTACGAAGGACATGGGGGCGTCATCCTCGGCATGATTGAGGGGCGAAGGGCTTCGAGTCGCACGGTGTCGGACCGGGCGACCGGGGGACCAAAGAACGCGAATCCGGTCCCGCCACCGCGAATCGGAACGAATCGCCCAATGGTCGATCGGGCGACCGGCCGCGCGCCGGCCGACGGGGAACGTTCGGTGCCGCGTCGGTGGTTCGGGGCGCGTGCCTGGTCCGCGGCGCGCACTTGGTTCGGTACCCGTACGTGGTTCGGGACACGCAAGCCATTCTTGACCAAGTCAACGAAACCGCTCAAGGCCGCCCCGGAACTCTTCGACGCCTTCGCGGGCGACTACGACCGCTATGCGGGACTGTGCGACCCCCTCGGCGAGTGGCTCGCCGAACTCGAACTGACCGGCGACCGAGCGCTGGACGCGGGGTGCGGCTCCGGCCGACACGCACTCGCCCTGGCCGGCTCCTACGCCGAGGTGCTGGCCGCGGACGTGAGCGCGCCGCTGATCGAGGTCGCGCGGGTACGGCGCCCGCACGAGCGGGTGCGCTACGAGGTCGCCTCGCTCACCGACGTACACGACGCCGAGGGCTTCGACCTGGTGCTGAGCATGGGCACGCTGCACCACCTCCCGGACCTGGGCGCGGCCTTGGCGCACCTGAAGTCGCTGCTCCGACCGGGCGGGGAGATCGTGCTGGTCGACAACGTGGCCACCGTGCCCGCCGCGACGCGCCGGCAGTACATCGTGTGCGCCGCCCGTGAACTGGGTCGTGACGTGCGCCGGCTGCGGATCCGGGACGCGTGGTGGCTGTACCGCTTCCGTACCGGCGCGGCGTGGCTGGACCATCTGATGTCCGACCACTACCTGACCCGCGCGCAGTACCGGGCCCGCTACGCCGAGGTCTTCCCGGACGCCGAATTCGTGGACCTGTCCTTCGCCACCGCGATGCGCTGGCGCCGCGCCGACGGCCTGCCGGTCGGGTAGGGGAGCGGACGAGTGCGCGAGCAGACCGCGAATCCCGGCGCGCCGGTGCGGGTCGACCTGGGTGCGGTGGCGTACCCGGCGGCGCAGGCCGACATGGCGCGGTGGGTCGCCGAGCGGCAACAGGATCTCGCGCCCGACCGGCTGTTCCTGCTCACCCACCCGCCGGTGATCACGTACAGCGCGCGCACGCCGCTCGCCGACCTCCCGGATCCGGCGTCGCCGATTCCGCTGGTCGAGGTGGACCGCGGTGGCCACGCGACCTATCACGGGCCGGGTCAACTGATCGGCTACCCGATCGTGAACGTACGGGCGCTCGGCCCCGGCGACCTGATCCGCCGGGTGGAGGATGGCCTACTCGCCGCGCTGGACACGCTCGGCTTCCCGGCGATCCGGCGGGAGACCCCCACGGGCGCACCGAGCCTGGTCGGCATCTGGACGCCCGACCACCGCAAGCTCGCGTCCATCGGCATGCGGATACGACGAGGCGTCAGCAGCAACGGCTTCGCGCTCAACATCGACCCCGACCTGAGCGCGTTCACCACCTTCACCGCCTGCGCCCTCCCGGACACGACGATGACCTCACTCGCCGAACTCGCCGCCGAGACCGGCCGCGCGACCCCCACCGAAGCCGCCGTCCGCGACGCGGTGGCGACGGCCCTCACCGAGCAACTCACCCGCCGCTAGACGCGAGGGCGCATCGGGTACATCCGGCAACGCGCCGCGTCTCCCGGCGAGGTGGGAAGACGCGACACGGAGTGCTCGCGTGGCCGCCGCGGTTCTCGGCTCGCCGGGGCGCACCGAGGCGCACCCGGCCGTCCGGCCGGCGGGCGGCCTCGTGTGCGTCTCGGATCGCCTCGTGCCCGATCGGGTACGGCCGGGGCCGCCGCGTCGGCCGGGGGTGTCGACGGTCGGCGGTCGCGGGCGGGTCAGGTCGCGCGAAGGCCGGTGACGTCCCAGAGGTGGTGGACCGGGTCGTGGATGAAATAGCGCGCGAAGGACTCGACGGTGAAGACCGTGCCGTCGCTGCGGGTGCCGGTACGCGCCCACTGGTCCTCGGTCACCGCCGCGAAGTGGTCGGCGAGTTCGGCGCCCGCCGCCGCGAGGTCGGCGGCGACCCGTACCGGGTCCTGTTCGGCGTAGCGGGACTCGATCGCTGTCGCGTCCTGGTCCCAGTTGGCGAATTCCGGGGCGTCCTGGGTCAGCATCAGCCGCAGCCGCTCGTCGAACAGGACGAACACGTCGCGCACATGGCACGCGTACTCGGTCGGGGACCAGGTGTCCGGGGTCGGCCGGATGCGCAGCTCGTCGCCGCCGGAGACGAGCAACTCGTGCCACGCGGCGGCGTTCGTGCGAGTCATCGCGGGGATCCGGGTACGCGGGACGGTCGGGGTGTCCAGCCCACAGTCGGGACACGCCGTGTCCAGGACCCACGTCCAGCTCTTGGTCTCGGGAGTGATCATGCGCCGAGAATGGCCCACCCGCCCCCGCCCCAACAAGGCATTTCCGCTCGAAGCCCCCGACAACGGCTTCCCGACATCAGGCCCCCGACATCGGCGCCCCGGACGCCGGCGCCCCTGACGCCGGCCCCCGAAACCAGGCCCCCGAAACCAGGCCCCCGAAATCAGCCCCCGACCCGGGCTCAGTGCCCGGCGGCGGTGGCGTTCGTGATCATGCGTTGCAGGACGCGCACGGTGGTGGCGTAGTCGGTGTCGGAGATGCCGTCGTGGAGGTGGGCACGAACGGATGGACCGATGGCCTTCACCCGCAGCCGCGCCGCTTCGCCCTCGGCAGTGATCCGTAGACGGTGATCAGGCGTTTCGGCGAGCCAACCCCGGTCGACCAGCGCGGCCGACTCGGGGCCGAGCCGATCCTCGGGGAGCAGGTATTCGCTCATCGCCTCGGTGAGTTCGGCCACGGATCGGGGTTTGCCGTCGACCGAGAGGTCGTCGGTGGAGAGGTGACGCAACAGCCAGAACTGCGGCTGGGTGATGCCGAGCTCCGCCTGTCGGCCGCGAATGTAGGCGATGACCTCGCGGTGCGCGAGACCGGTCCAGTAGCCGACGGGCTGCGTGGCGAGTTCGGCGTCCGTGGCGGTCGTGGTCGTGGCTTCGGTGGTCATCGGAGGCTCCCTTCCGGCCGTTGACGATCATCGTGTTGATCATCCGGTGGTGATCATCAGGCTAGGCCGCAGGGGAGAGGACCGAATCCGTAGAACCACGTGTGCGCTCGACCGGAGCCGGAGCCGGAGCCGGAGCCGGAGCCGGAACCGGGGCGGGAGCCGCGACCGCGACCGCGCACTCGACCTCGCCGACGACCGGGCCGGGCGAGCCTCGGCGAGCGGTGGTCGAATCCCGAAATCCCGCCCCGCACTCAGGTCGATAAACCGACTAATGGAACGGCCTCGCGAAACCGACCCAACGAAACGGACCCAACGAAACCGGCCCAACGAAACCGGCCCAACGAAACCGGCCCGGCGCCGCCCGAGCCCGCCGGTCGGCTATCGCTTGTCCCGCTCGGCTTGTGCTCCGGATATCGAGCCTCTTTTGTTCTCCTCCTTCTCGGTGGGCAAAAGCTTCTCGGCGACGATCCACACCGCGAAGCCCAGGACGATCAGGGCGATGCTCGCGGCCACATCGTGCCCGTGCAGAAAGGACTGCCGGGTGAGCAGTGTCCACAGACGGAACCAGCCGAAGAAGTGGTGGATCATGCCCCCGACGCCCTGGAGAACCAGGAGCAATCCGAATATGTCGAGGATCTTTCGCATATTCGTCAATCTACTGACAGCAATTGACCCGCGACACGGCCAAGCGGTCATATTCCGCCGACCAAAGTTGAGAACCTCAACCCCGGGCCGCTACCTTCGTCGCCCCGATCGGCGAGACCCGCCCCCGAACCCGACGCCCGAACCCGACCGCCGACCCCAACGCCCGGACCCAACCCCCGAACCCAACGCCCGGACCCAACCCCCGAACCCAACCCCCGGATCCAACGCCCGGACCCGCCCCGCCCCGCCCCACCCCGTCCCGGGACCGGTCCCGACCGGTCCCGACCGCCTCGGACCACCCCTGACCAGCCCCGTCGGCCCGGTGACCACAACCCCCCACCCCCGACCCCCGGCACGCCCTACGATCGGGGCATGTTCGTGATCACGCTGACCTACGTGGCCCCCATCGAGGACGTCGACGCACTCATGCCCGGCCACCTCGAATGGCTCGACCGGCACTACGCCGCCGGCACCCTCCTCGCCTCCGGCCGCCGCGTCCCCCGTACCGGCGGGGTGATCCTGGCGCATGCCGGCGACCGGGCCGCACTGGACGCCGTGCTCGCGGAAGACCCGTTCCGGCGCGAGGGCGTGGCAACGTACGACGTTGTCGAATTCGCACCCACCAGGACCGCTCCCGGGCTGGAAGGGTTGCTCCCGACGGTCTGAAGTGCCGTCAATAGCCGTTCATTTCCAGCACATTTGATGGCGATTACTCACTAATTCAGACAACAAACGAGTACAGGCTTCCGCATTCACGCCTTCGGGTGATTTCGTGTTGGGAACACACCGGTCCGGGCGATGGGGGTCGCTCACCTGCCGGGACGTGCATCGCACGCCGGGTACCCCAACCGCAGCACCCATTCCCCGCTCGGCGCCATACCCGGCGACACCGGATACGACGGCACAGCTTGCGACAGGACGTGTGGGGAGGCGTTGACCGATGCGCGTGCGAGATACCCGGATGCCGCCGTGGCCTGCGGAAATGTTCACGCCCGAACTGCCCGTGGCGACCGCCAGGCTGCGTCGGCGGGTCGCCGATTCGGTCCGTCCCGACGGAGCCGTCCGCGGCCCGTGCCGCAGTCGCGTGCTCGAATCGGCACTGCTGTTGCGGCTGCTGGAGCGGGCCGGTCTCGAGGCCGATCACCACCGCCGGCTCGCCGGGTTCCTGGCCGATCGCCTCGACAGTGTCGAACCTCTGGATCGGTTGCTCGCGACGATCGCTTTACGCCACTCCGGCGAGACCGTGGAGCACGCCTCGGGTGACCTGCTCGACCGGTTCCTCCAGCGCGCGCCGGCGTTTCTGAACGCCCGCAAGCGGGTCATGCTGGAGACCGTCCTCGCGCTGCTCGGCCCACCGCGTCGCGCCGCCCGCCGGCCGTTCGACCCGGACGCGTTCGACACCGGCAACCTGCACCCGTGGGCGCACGTGCAGACCGTCGCGCTCAAGGTCGCCCTCGCCGACCTCACCGGTCATGCGGACGAGATCGACCCGGCCGACCTGCGCCTGCTCCTGGATACCCAGCAGGCGTCGGGAATCTGGGAGGGCAACCTCCTCGTGCACCTGTTGGTGCTGCACGCGCTTGCCGACCGGCCGTACCTGGACGGCCTGATCGTCAACGGCGTGGCCAAGGTGCTGGCCCACCAACGCGCGGACGGCGGCGTACCGTTCGTGACCGACACCGACACATGGTGCGCGGTCACCGCGGGCGTCGCGTTGGACGCGGCCGGTGCACCGTACGAGGTCCGCCGGCGGATCGCCGACTACCTCGCGGCCGGCCAACGCGCGGAGGGCGGCTGGTCGTACACCGAAGCGGCGGCGCTCGCCGACGTGGACGACACGTCGGTGGCGATCGAGTTCCTGCACGCCACCGACCCGGTGCGCTACCGGCGCAACATCGACTTCGGCTTACGCACCTTATGGTCCTACCAGGCCCCCGACGGCGGGTTCCCCACCTACATCGCGGGCGCGCCGTCCGAGGCGTGCATGACCGCCGCCGCCGTCAACGCGCTCAGTGTGCGTGCGCCGCGGCACGTGGAACGTATCACCGCCGCACGCCGGTTCCTGGCCGGCGCCCAGCACCCGGACGGTACGTTCGACCCGGACTGGAGCCGCAGCCGCTACCACGCGATCTTCCGCGCCCTGCTGGCGACCGACGCGTTCGGCCCGGACGCCTACCGGGCCACCGTCAAACGGGCGCTGACCGCGGTGCGCGAGGGGCAGAACCCGGACGGCGGCTGGGGCCAGCAACCCGGCGACCCCAGCGACGCGATCAGTACCGCGTACGCCCTGATCGCGCTGTGCCGACAGAACGACCCGCGCCCGGTCGCACGCGGCGTCGAACACCTGCTGCGGGCCCAACGCGCGGACGGCGGTATCGAGTCCGTACCGGACATGCTCGGCACCAGACCGTTCCTGTACGTGATCCCGTGCCTGGCCGACCACTTCTCCCTGCTGGCCCTCGGTCATCTGGGCAATCGACTGACCGCCCGATCGCACCGCCGGCCGGGTGTGCCACCCGGCCCGGGCGCCTCGGCGGCGCATCCCGCACCTCTGCGCGCCCCGGCGCCCGGCACCGCCGGAACGCGTGGGGGCAGGAACCATCCGACGCAGACCGGCGAAAGGAGCCCGGCGTGAGCACTCCCACCGTCGTCGACCTCCCGATCAGCTTCCACCTGCCGAAGCTCGCGAACCTGTTGCCGATGACGTTCCATCCCGAGACCGATCGCCTGATGCGCGAATCCCGCTGGTGGGCGCACCGGCACCTGGGCTTCGCGTACGGCGGCGACGCTGCTCGGATCGACAAGAACGTGGACGGCACGCTGCTGGTCTCGCTGTCCGTTCCGCACGCGGACTACGAACTCGCGTTGACCACGGCCAAGGTGATGAACTATCTGATCGGCATCGAGAACAGCCTCGTCGACAAGGCGGGCCTGGGCGGCAGTTCGTTCGCCACCCGCAACGTGTTCGGTCGATTCATGTCCGATCTGCTTGGCTGGGGGGACGGCTCGACCCCCCTGCGTGAGGACTTCTCCTGGCTGCGCGAGCGCATGCCGCCCGCGCGCTGGATCCGCTTCGTGTCCTACATGGAGGACTTCGCCCACGGCTTCACCACCGAACTGGAGAACTGGCGCGACGCCGGGATATCGGACTACGACACCTACATGGACGACCGCCGGCACAGCCTGGGCGTGCGCTGGCTGTTCGGCTTCGCCGAGGAGGGCGTTCCGGGTGTGGCGCTGTCCCAGGAGACGTTCCGCACCGCCGACATGGTGGCGATCCACGACACCGCGATCGACGGCTACACGCTGATCAACGACCTGGTCTCGTATCGCAAGGAACTGGTCATGGACGACCGGGTGAACCTGGTCTACTACCTCGGCGAGGCGGAGGGGCTCGACCTCGAAGGCGCGATGAACAAGATCTGCGGATTGATAGACGCCACCGAACGCAAGTTCCTCGACCTGCGCGACCGGATCATGGCCGGCCCGCACGGCGGCGAGCCGGGGATGCGGGCGTACCTCGAAGAGGTCGGCCACGTGATGACGTCCAACCTGTGGTGGGCCACCGTCAGCAAACGCTACGAACCCGGCGGCTTGGGCTGGGACGGCTCGACGGCCGGCACGATGACCTTCCACCGGGACCGCGCGGTCTTCGTTCCCGACCCGCAATCCGTCACATAGCGGACGGTCGATCCGGTACTCCACCCGTCTACCGACCCGGTACCCGTCCCGATTCGCGACCCGACACGCGTCCCGGCTCGCGCACGACCCACCGCCCCTCCCACCGCCCGGCGCACCCCTCGGTGCGCCGGCGGGCTTTGCCGGAACCTGACGTAACGTCAATCCTGCTCCGGGGCGGCTTTAATCATTCACTCATGAAGCGCGTCCATGCTGCCTACATGGACTTTCCGCGTTGTGGCACCCCGCGTCCTGCGGTTCGATCCGGCTCGACCCCCGTACGGACGGTGCGACCGCCCGTCGCCCTCGTCACCCTCGTCGCACCGCCGAGAAAACGACGGGCCGACGGCGAGGTGGTCGCCGATTTCGGGGCAGGCGCCCGGTGATGGCACTCTCCTTCGGCACCTCCGACAAGCGCACAGCGGACCTGCGCCCGGCTCCCGCGCCGGCGCGCGCGGCCGAGACCCCGGGGCGCGAGCAGGCACCCGGCGGGACCGATCCGACCCCGTCGTCCCGCACCGGCCCGCGCGCCGCCGCCGGCCGTCGGCCGCACCTGCACCGGGTCGACCTGATGCGAGACATCGCCTTCCTGTGCGTGATCGTCGTGCACGTCATCGGCGTCACGTACCCCTTCCCGGGCGAAGGCCCCGCGTTCACCCAGCTCGTGCTGCACTCGACCCGCGCGGTGTTCTTCTTCGTCAGCACGTTCGTGCTCTTCCACAGCGCCTACGGACGCCCGCTGCGGGTGGGCGCCTTCCTCACCAAGCGGTTCAAGCTGCTCGGCGTCCCGTACCTGCTGTGGTCCACCGCCTACTGGGTGCTGGGCGACCACGAACGGATCCGGCACGACCTGCCCGGCGCGCTGACCGACCTGCGCGGCGGCATCGTCTGGGGCGGATCCTGGTACCACCTCTACTTCCTGCTCGTCTCGCTCCAGATCGCCGTGCTCCTGCCGCTGTTCGTCAAACTGGTCCGCGCCTGCGCGGGCCGGCACGTGCTGCTGCTCGCGGTCACCGGCGTGGTGCAACTTGCGGCGCTGGTGGTGCTGTTCCACGAGATGCCGCTGAGCGGGCCGCTGGAGTGGTATCGCGTGCACGGCGGCATGTTGTTGCCGACCTACGGCTTCTTCGTGATGGCCGGCGCGCTGGCCGCGGTGCACCTGGACGCCTTCCACGCGTGGATCCTGGGGCACACCCGGACCATTTGCGTCGGCACGCTCGCGATGCTCGCGCTGACCTACGCGTGGTACCGACACACCGTGGCCGCGGGTCGGGACACCGCGACCGCCTCGATCGCCACCCAGCCGGTGAGCCTGTTGTGGGGGCCGTTCGCGGTGCTCGCGCTGTACGCCGTCGCCACCCGCTGGGAGCGGGCCCGAACCCCGTTCCCGGGACGCGCTGCCGCCGCGCTCGGTGCGCAACTGGCCTTCGGGGTCTACCTGGTGCACCCGATGATCCTGCGGTTGCTGGAACTGAGCGGGTTCGCCGCCGCGTTGCCGTGGTCGCCCGTCGCCGACACCGCCGCGCTGGTCGCCGTGGTCGCGATCGGATCCGCCGGATTCGCCTGGCTGGTCTCGCGGACCCCGCTGAGCCCGTGGCTGATCGGCCGCGAGCGCGCGCGGGGTCGGCGGCCGGCCCACCGGATCCGGCGGTCCGTACCGGCACCCTCGGGTCAGCAGACGGGCAGCAGGTCCTTCGCCGAGCCGGTCGTCTCCAACCAGGCCTCGGGCGCATAGCCGGCGCCCTGTCCGGTGGTCACCAGCACCCACTGATCGCTCTTGCCGCCACGCCAGCCGTAGACGTTCGAGCCCTTGGCCCGGCAGGTGGCGGTCAGTTCGGTGCCCGCGCTCACCTCGGCGATGGTCTTGCCCTTGCCCGGCTTCTCGCGTATCTCCAGGCCGATCGCCTGGCGTGCGATGACCGCCAGCTTGGCCGTCGAGGTGGGCGAGGGCACCGCGGTGCCACTGCCGCTCGCGGACGGGTTCCCCGATCCGGACGCGTTGGGCAGCGCCGTCGCCGAGGCGGACTTCTTGCCGTTGTCGCTCCCGTCGGAGGAGAGCAGCCACCACGCGAGGATCACTATCGCCCCGATGATCACCGCCCCGATCACCAGCCCGTTCCCGGGTTTCGGGGGGCGCGGACCACCCGGGCTCGCCGCCCGACGGGCGAGCGTCATACGACGCCAATCGAACCGGGACGATCCCCCAGAGGGCATGGTGACTCCTTCACGCAAACGTGCGGTGGTACGGGCGGAACCCGATACTCGATTCTTCCGTGTATCGACCCCGTCACGGTAAAGCGATCCCGAATCGCCGCGCCGTATGATTCCCGGCCACATGTCGTCTCGGACCCCTATGGTCGGCGCATGACCTCTGCGCTGCCACGGATCACCGACGACGAACGACGAGCGCGTTTGGGCATTCGGCATCGCCTGGCGCCCGGCGCGCGAGCCGCGAGGGCGGAGGACGCGGCCCGCGCCGTGCTCCTGCTGCACGCCACCGACCCCGCGACGGTGTACGTGTCCACCTGCGCGCGCCTGGTCGAGCCGTCGTCGGCCGAGGTGGAACGCGCGCTGTACGAGGACCGGACGCTGGTGCGGATGCCCGGCATGCGGCGCACGGTCTACGTGGTTCCGCGCGAGATCGTGCACGTGGTCCAGCGTTCCAGCACCGACGCGGTCGCGATCACCCAGCGCCGGGTGATGCTCCAGTTCCTGGCGTCCGGCGGCTACGACGAGGCGTGGTTGGACAAGGTCGAGGCCGACACCGTGGCCGCGCTCACCGGGATGGGCGAGGCCACCGCGATGCAACTGGGCGAAGTGGTCCCGCTGTTGCGCACCCAGATCCGAGTGGCGGTCGGCAAGCCGTACGAGGCGAACCAAGGGGTGTCCACACGGCTGCTGTTCACGCTCTCCTGCGAGGGCAGGATCGTGCGGGCCAGGCCGCAGGGGTCGTGGTTGTCCAGCCGGTTCCGATACACCATCGCGCCGCCGCTGCCGGAGATCGGCAAGACCGAGGCCAAGGCCGAACTGGTGCGCGGATGGCTGGCCGCGTTCGGGCCCGGGACGCTGGACGACCTCAAGTGGTGGACCGGATGGACGCTCACGGACACCCGACACGCGCTCGCCGCGGTGCGCGCGACGGAGGTGCGCCTGGACGACGGAAGCGTCGGGTACGTGCTGCCCGGCGACGAGGCGCCGGGCCCGACACCGGAGCCGTGGGCGGTGATGTTGCCCGCGCTCGACGCCACGCCGATGGGTTGGAAGGAACGGGACTGGTACATCACCCCCGAACTGCGCGAGCGCCTGTTCGACCGGATGGGCAACATCGGCCCGACCGTGTGGTGGAACGGACGCGTCGTCGGCGGGTGGGCCACGCGTGCCGACGGTGAAGTCGTCTGGCGCGCGCTGGTCGACCTCCCGCCGGAGGCGGTCAAGGCGATCGAGGCCGAGGCGGCCCGGCATACGTCGTGGTTGTCCGGGACGTGCGTGACGCCGCGCTTCAGGGTCCCCCTGGAACGGGAGCTGAGCGAGTGAAGCGGATCCACGGATTCGCGCGGGCCTTCGGGGCCGGGCGGGACTCAGTTCCGGGCGGCCGTCGCGGACAACTCGGCGGGCGCGGTCCGGACCCGCGGGGCCGTGGTGTAGACGACGAGGAGCAGATCGGGGTCGCCCGGAAAGGACAACGTCTCGTAGGCGGTGTCCAGCACGCTGCCGTCGGCGGGGCGTAGCCGCTTGGTGCCGTGCGTCTTCTCGGCCACCTGGTGGGCGTCCCACAGCGGCCGAAAGCGCGGATTGCCGGCGGACAACTCCTCGACCAGCGCGGCCATCCGCGTGTCCGGGGAGTGGCGCGCGGCGTCCAGACGCAGGAAGGCGACCGTGTCGGCGGCGACCCGCTCCCAATCCGGGTAGAAGCGAGCCGCGTCGGCGGACAGGAACGTGTGCCGCGCCATGTTGCGCTCGTGCGGTGCCATCGCGCTCAGCCCCATCACCGCGTCGGCGGCCGCATTCCATGCCGACACGTCCATGCACCGGCCCAGGACGAACGCGGGCGCGTCGATCCGGTCCAGCAGCACCTGTACGCCCGGCCGCGCCGTCGAGGGCGCGACCTGCCGAGCACTCGTCCGGGTCGGCCGGGCCAGATCCCACATGTGCTGGTACTCGGTGGGGTCCAGCCGCAGCGCGCGTCCGATCGCGTCCAGGACGGCGTCCGAGACATGCTGCCCCCGACCCTGCTCCAGTCGCACGTAGTAGTCGACGCTCACCCCCGCGAGCTGCGCGACCTCCTCGCGCCGCAACCCGGCCACGCGCCGCTTGCGACCGAATACCGGCAGCCCGACATCCTCGGGCCCGACCCGAGCCCGACACGCACGGAGGAAGTCGCCGAGCTGTTCGAAGGACGCGTCACTCATGCCCGGACTCTAGCCGCCGACGTATCGGCGGCCGGCGCGGACCGCCCGAAGGTGGTACGGGCAGACCCAGGAAAACGTGAGCTCTGGGTGCCCTCGCCGAACGCGGGCAAGGTAGGTGCCGTCGACGGGGCACCCGCCCCGGATCGTCTCCCCGCATCGCTTCCGCGCCTGGTTTTCGCGCACCGCCTCCACAGGAGTCCTCCCATGAGCTACACCGCACTCGCCGGTCGGATCGCCGTCGTCACCGGAGCCGCCAGCGGCATGGGCGCCGAGACCGCGCGCCTGCTCGCCGCCCACGGCGCGCATGTCGCGCTGCTCGCCCGCCGCGAGGATCGGCTCAAGGAACTGGCCGCCGAGATCACCGCCGCCGGCGGCACCGCGCTCGCCGTCGCGGTCGACGTCACCGACCAGGCTTCGGTGGACGCCGGCGCGGCGCGGATCCACGCCGAACTCGGCCGGGTCGACCTGGTCGTCAACTCCGCCGGGGTGATGTTGCCCAACCCGGTCGACGACGGCCGGATCGACGAGTGGACCCGGATGATCGACACCAACATCACCGGCGCGCTGCGGATCATCCGCGCGTTCACCGCCGACCTGGTGGCCGCCGCGGCCGACGGACGCACCGCCGACCTGGTCGACATCTCCTCGATCGGCGCACACGTGACCTTCCCGAACTACGCCGTGTACGGCGCGACCAAGGCCGCGCTGACCCACCTGTCCGCTTCCCTGCGCAGTGAACTGGGCCCGCGCGACGTCCGGGTCACCAACATCGAGCCGGGCCTGACCGACACCGAGCTGGGCTCGCACATCGACAACGCGGAGCTGGGCGAAGCCGGCCAACTGGGTGCCATGTTCGACACGATCGGCAGCCTCGCCGCGACCGACGTCGCCGACCTGGTGGCGTACGTGGCGACCCGGCCGCGACACGTGAACCTGCGCCAGATGGTGATCCTGCCGACCCGCCAGGCGTGAGCCGGACGGCGCGGACGGAGCCCGCGCACCCGGGCGGTGACCCCGGTCCGGCCCGTCGTACGGACGCCGGCGGTACGGCGTGATGTTGCGCGGGCCGGGGGGTGTTGACTATGACTTGTCAGGCCCGCCCGCCACCCCGTACGAGGAGCCTTCCGTGGCGCTGTTTCGTCGCCAGTCCCGCAACCAGCAGAACGCCGCCTGGGGGCAGGACGTGCGCGGCGTCCTGATGAGCGCGCCGCCGGATCGCATTCGGCAGGACCTGCGGCTGATGATCAGCCGGCCCGGTCCGCACCTGGGCACGCAGGGCATGGTGTGGCCGCTGGGCGATCGCGGCGAGATCCTCGCGGTGGCGTGCGTCAAGGGCCCGGACGGCACCGCCGTGACGATCGAGACGCCGATGGTGCAGCACTGGGGGATGGCGGTCGAGGACGTCTGGCTCCAGGCCGCGACGAACCTGCGGATGGAGAGCTTCAGCGGCACGCCGATGGAGATCTCCACCGGCACGACCCTGCACTCGCTGCTCGGCCAGAGCTGGCCCGGCTCCGCGCAGTTGTTCCGGCTCGGTGAGGCGCTCGGCGACCCGCTGCGCGCGGGCGCGCTGGTCGTCCCGCCGATCGACAACGGACTGCTCGCGCTGCCGCTGAACTCGCAGCGCACACTGGGCATGGCGGGCTTCGTGCTGAAGACCGCCCAGGGCCTGAC
The DNA here is from genome assembly GCF_044460165.1 of Embleya sp. NPDC050154. NCBI lineage: Bacteria > Bacillati > Actinomycetota > Actinomycetes > Kitasatosporales > Streptomycetaceae > Embleya > Embleya sp. NPDC050154. Next base: position 55,068 of record NZ_JBITJP010000010.1, on the reverse strand, counting down.
GCGGGATCAGCAGCCTTTGTCCACCGGCATGTTCTGGTGGCACGAGGGCATCCTGGAGGAACTCGAGGTCAATTGGCGGGGACCCGAGCACGCGTCCCTGACCGGGTCCGCCCGCTTCGGGCAGGTGGTCCGCGCACTGCCGCCCCAGTGACTGGGGACGCGTCCCACCCCTCCCACCCCTCCCTCCCCGCCCGCACCGAGGAGTCGTCATGCCCGCCGTGTTCTCCGAACTCGTCGTCGACGCGCACGACGTGCCCGCCATCGCCGAGTTCTGGCGCCGAGTGCTCGGCTGGAACCTCACCGTCGATGGCGAGGACATCGAGCTGAGCGCGCCCGACGGGTCGTTGCCCACGATCCTGTTCCAGCCGGTTCCCGAGGGCAAGACGGTCAAGAACCGGCTGCACATGGACGTCAGCCCGGCGATCGGCTCGGACCAGGAGAGCGAACTGGCCCGGTTGCTCGCGCTCGGCGCCAAGCCCGCCGACATCGGCCAGGGCGAGTGCGGTTGGCATGTGCTGACCGACCCCGAGGGCAACGAGTTCTGCCTGTTGCGCACCCCCAGGTAGGGCCGGGCGGCCGAGGCGCCCGCCCGGCCGGGTTCCGGTGTGGGCGGGCGGCGTTCGGCTCACATCTCGGTCAGCCGATACCGGTAGTGCTCCCGCTCCACCGTCCACGCCCGGCCACCCGCGTCCGGCGCGTGCTGGAAGTCGGTGCCCACCGGGACCGCCTCCAGCCGCAGCCGGTCGGCGTTCACCACCGGTGCGCCGGCCACGCCGTAGTACAGGTCGACCGCCGCGTCGCGGTCGCCGTAGACCAGGATGCGGTCGCGCATGAGCACCGCGAGTGCGGGCCGCTCCGGGTCGAACAGGCCCCACGTCAGCCCGTCGCCCGGATGCCCCAGGAACAACACCGAGCGCGGTTCGGCCAACGCGAATCCGGTCAGCCGCATGTCCACCGGACCCAGTACCGGGCCCGCGTCCACCGCGCCGTGGTCGAGCAGAACGCGCAACACGTCCAGCGCGGCCGGCGGCAGATCCTCGCCGATCACCGCGAGATCGCCGGTCAGCGCGTGGGTGCGCCCCGGCCCCGCGTGCGGGCCACGCAACTGGAGGAATCCGCAACGGGAGACCGACACGCTGGTCAGCGTCCCGTCCGCGGCGCGCTCCCACGCGACGGCCAACTCCAGGCCCGGCCGCAGCCACATCGGGGCGACCAGCACCCCGTCCGGCGCGAGCTGCGCCACCCAGGCCGGCGGCAGGTCCGGGACCCCCACCGTGGCCTCGATCCGGTCGAAAGGCGCGCGATCCGCGACCCCCTCCCAGCCGTCCCCGGCCCGCACGTCCACGTGCACCCCGAGCCCGGCCAGGCGTCGCGCGGCCGCGCCCGCCAGATCGGCGGACACCTCGATGCTGACCACTTCGCCCTCGACCCCGGTCAACCGGGCCAGCAGCGCCGCGTTGTACCCGCTTCCGGTGCCGATCTCCAGCACACGCATCCCCGGCCGGATCGCGAGCTGTTCGAGCATCAGCGCGACCATCGCCGGCTGGCTGACCGTGCTGTCCGGCAGTCCCCGGTCGTCGGTGGACAACACCACGACCCGGTCCTCGTAGGCGCGCTCCAGCGAGGACACCCCGGGGGTGAACACCTCGCGCGGCACCTGGGACATCGCGTCCGCGACCGCCTCGGTGCGTATGCTCCCGGTCAGGCGCAGCCGCTCCACCAGCGCCATCCGCAGGCGGGCCGCCGTGCGCTCGTCGCTCATGGCCCACGTGTACCCGCCAGGGCGGGATCCGGCACCCCGCACGGCGTCCCGGCGCCGGTGCGCACCCGCGCGGGCCGCTCGGGCGGACCCGCGTCCTCGTCGGGGTGGCCGTTCTCCGTCGGGCAGGTCCGTACGGTGACCGGCGTGCGGTGCGGGCGCTACCCGAGGGGGTTTCTACGGGTGTGCGGCGCGCGATCCGGTGCGGGCGGTGACCTCGTTCGGGGAGAGGTAGGCGTCGGTCTTCTCCAGGTTGCCCATCCGGCCGTCCTGATCGGACATGAAGCCCAGTCGGACCAGGTCGTCGCCCGCGAACGCGTGCTGGATCCAGTTGGAGAGCACCCGGGTGCGGGCCCGGATCGAGGGCACCGTCATCAGGTGGTAGCCGCGGGTGATCGCCTGCGCGGGCAGACCGCGCATCTCGTAGCCGAGCGGTCGGGCCACCGCCTGGGTGCCGCCGAGGTCGACGACCAGACCCAGGTCCTTGTGCCGGAACGGGCTCATCGGCTGCCCGCGCAGCGACGCGACCACGTTGGCGGCGGCGACCTTGGCCTGCCGGTGCGCGTACTGCGCGGTGGGCGGGCAGATCGCGCCGTTGCCCTTGGCCAGGTCCGGCACTGCCGCGGCGTCGCCGAGCGCGAACACGTCCGGGTGACCGGGCACGGCGAGGTCGGCGGCGACCGCGAGCCGGCCGCGGATCAATTCGGCGCCCATCGTGCCCATCAGCGGGCTCGCGGTGACCCCCGCCGTCCAGACCAGGGTCCGGCAGGGCAGCTTCTCACCGGTGGTCAGCGTCACCGAGTCCTCGGTGATCTCCCGCACGCTGATCCCGAGCCGCACGTCCACGCCGCGCTTGGCCAGCATCTGCAGCGTGGCCTTGCCCAGGTTCTCGCCGAGTTCGGGCATCAGGCGCGGTGCCACGTCGACGATCATCCAGCGCACCTGCGCCGGGTCCAGGCGGGGGAAGTGCCGGAGCGAGTTGGTGGTGAGCATCTCCAGGCACGCGGCGGTCTCCACGCCCGCGTAGCCGCCGCCGACCACGATGAACTGGCAGCGCGAGGCACGCTCGGCCGGGTCGATGCTGGAGTTGGCGATCTCGAGTTGGGCGATCACGTGGTCGCGCAGATAGACCGCCTCGGCCAGGTTCTTCATGCCGTGCCCGTAGGTGGTCAGGCCCGGGATGTCGAAGGTGCGGGTCACGCTGCCCGGTGCCAGGACGAGCTTGTCGTAGTGCTCGTTGGTGATCTCGCCGGAGATCTTGCGCACCACGCACACCTTGGCGGCCAGGTCCACACCGATCGCGCCGCCGGGCAGCACATGGGTGCGCTTGAACATCCGGTGCAGCGGCACCGCCGTAGTGCGCGAGGACAGTACGCCCGCCGCGACCTGCGGCAGCAGCGGCCGGTACACCATGTAGTCCATCGGACTCACGAGGACGATCTCCGCCTCGCGTGGACCGAGCGAGCGTTCCAGCCTTCGCACCGTTTCGAACCCGGCGAATCCTGCTCCGACGACGACCACCCGCTGCACCATGGTTGCCCCTTCCGGGAAGGCCGGGGCAGGAAACCCGCGACCATTTGGCACATTTTGTCCAAACATATGGGGATCGCGGATCGGCCACGACCCGGGCGGGCCATCCGAGGCGGATGATCACCGGGGTCCGGGCGGGTCGGGTGCGGCACGCGCCCGTGCTCGTCCCGGGGCGCGGGGTTCAGGCGGTCGGGCGCCGGGAGCGGCCCAGTGCGAAGCCCGCCGCGACGCACAACACCGGCGCGGTCAGGAAGCCCGCGACCAGGTTGAGGCCGCCGTAGCCGGCCAGGCCCAGGACCGAACCCGAGACCGCGCCGCCCGCCGCGCCGGCCAGGTTCATCAGCAGGTCCGAAACGCCCTGCACGCCCGGTCGCTCGCCGGCCGGCACCGATTCGCCGAGCAGCGCCGAGCCCGCGACCAGGCAGCACGACCAGCCGAAGCCGAGCAGGATCAGCCCGACCATGGTGCGCCACGTCGAGTGACCGGAGGTACCGGCGACGAACACCGCGAGCAGCAGGACGAGCTGGCCGCCCAGAATCACCGGGATCCGGCCGAACCGGTCGGCGGCCCAGCCGACCACCGGCGACAGCGCGTACATCCCGGCGATGTGCAGGCTGATGGTCAGCCCGACCAGGGTCAGCGCGGTGCCGTGATCCTTCATGTGCACCGGTGTCATCGCCATCACCGACACCATCACCACGTGCCCGAACGCCACCGTTGCCAGCCCGAGCATCGCGCGCGGCGCCCGGCGGATCACGCCGAGCGCGCCGCGCAGGTTGCCCCGGGGCGGCTGCCGGTCGCCGAGGTCGGCGCGGGCGATCAGCAGCGGATCCGGGCGCAGCGCGACCCACAGAATGGCGCCGGCGCCGCCGAAGGACACGATCGAGAACAGGAACGGCCCGGCCAACTCCGGCAGGCCGACCGCGCGGCCGACCACCGCGCCCGGCTCGTTCAGGTTGGGGCCCAGGACCGCGCCCACGGTGGTCGACCACACCACGATCGACAACGCCTTGGCCCGGCCCGCGTCGTCGGCGAGATCGGTCGCGGCGTACCGGGACTGGAGGTTGGCCGCGGTACCGGCGCCGAACACGAGCAGCGCGGCGATCAGCAGCGGGAACCACTCCAGGACCGCCGCCAGGATCACCCCGCCGGCCGCGAGCGCCGCGAGCCCCCACCCGGCGGTCAGCGCGACCCGCCGCCCGTACCGGGACGCGGCCCGCGACATCGGGATCGCGAACACGGCCGCGCCCAGCGTGATCGCGGTGGTCGCGAAGCCCGACCAGCTCTTGGATCCGGACAGATCCTCGGCGAGCAGCCCGCCGACGGTCAACGCGGAACCCATGCCCACCCCGCCGACCACCTGCGCGGCGATCAGCGTGCGCACGGTCCGCCGCTGGAGCCCCGAACGGTCCACCCGCACGGGGTCGACCGACTCGGGTATGGCCGGGTCCAAGGCGGTCATGCCGGATTCACCACCAGATCTGGAACGGATACACGAACCCACAGCGTGCCGGACACCCCCACCCCACCCCAAGCCGGGGCGATCGTGTGCCGATCGCCGGGACGCCGGTGCCGCGGCGGCAGGATCTTCGCACCGAAGCGGCCGTCGGGGCATCTGCGAGGACGCGGGCGGTTGCGGCGGGATGATTCGACATCGTGGGAGCGGACATGTTCGTCGCCGAGGTGGGTGGGGTCGGGCGGCGAGTGTGGCGGCGGAGTTGATGCGGGGTGGGTGAGCCGAGCGGATCAGGGGGCATGCGTTGGATCGGTGAGGTGAGGCGGGGTGACGTGAGGGGGCACGACGGATGGGTGAGGGCGTTCCGGGTGTGTGCGGTTGGGGGTGTGCCCGAGTGCGCACCCGGGTATGGGCAGGCGCCGCGCGCCGCATGGATCGGTGGACACGCACATGACGCTTGACGAGGACGAGGCCTGGACGCTGTTGCGTGCCCTGGACCATCCGGAGCACCTGACCGTCCCGCCGGACTACGACCCGGTCGCCACGCGCGAGCGCTTCGATCGGCTCGTGGAGCGGCTGGAGACGGACTTCGCGTGCCACTGTGCGGTGGAGGGGGAGGCGCGGGCGGCGAGTCGGCACGGCGCGATCGTGGTGCCCGCGAGCGCGTTGGCGGGGAGCGGGCGGATCACCCTCGTGGTCAGCAACTTCGGCGACCTGGTCGCCACGAGCGTCGGTGCGCCGGACGACAACCCGGTCGGCGCGGCGCCCGCGTACGTGTCGCCGGCGGATGCGGACCGCGTCGCCGCCGCGCTGGACGACCTCGGCTACACGGTGGTCCCGGAGGATCTGCTGCGGTGCACGTACGACGGGGTGAGCCGGCTCGCGGACCACTACACCGTCGAGGATGGGCCGACCTGGTGGATCAGGTTCTTCGACTTTCCGTGACCGGGGGCGACCGGGCCGGGCGTGCCGGCGGGCCGAGCGGGTCTACACGAGGTCGCCGGGGATGGCGCGATAGGTGTCGGCCAGGGTGGCCAGGAGCGGGTGGTCGGTGGGCAGTACGTGTGTGCCGATGGCGCTGATCGGGCGCACGCCGATGGCCGTGTTGGTCGCGAACGCGGCCTGGATCGGCGCGAGTTCGCCGATGTGAACGGGCCGGGTAGGAGCGGGCCGGTGGGCCTGGAGCAGGTCGGCGGTGACGCCGCGCAGGCACGGGGCGTCGGGGCGGATCAGGCGGTCGGCGACCACGAAGCCGATGTTCCAGGTGCCGCCTTCCGAGATCCGACCGTCCGGCTCGACGAACAGCGCGTCGTCGTAGCCGGCCAGCATCGCCCGGCGGCGTTGGCGCAGTTGGCCGAACAGGCCCACGTGCTTGACCTCCGGCAGATCGCGTCGATACGTCAGCGGCAACACCCGCAGCGGCGGCATCGTCAGGGGCCCGGCCGGCCGGGTGCCGACCAGGATGTGCGGCGTGGCCGGAGCGGCCGGGTCGGCCAGGCCGATCGCCGGATCGAAGACGGTCACCCGGATCACGAACGCCTCGTTTCGACCGGCGGTGAACCGACGGACCAGGGTCCGGACGCGGTCCGGGTCCAGGTCGGCGTCGAACACGATGCGGCAGTCCCGGACCAGCCGGGCCAGATGTAGGTCCAGGCCGCGCACCCGGCCGTTCTCGACCCGCATGGACGTGAAATGCCCGATGTTCGACAGAGCCAGCGCGGCGAGGTCGTCGGGATGCGCGGGTGTGCCGTTGATCTCCACCCGGCAAGTCTGCCGGCCCGCGCGGCTCGGCCGGGAGTTCATGCTCTCGGCAGGGTGCGCGGAGCCGTCCCGGGGGCTCGGTCGGGCGGCGCGACGGTCGGGGCGGTGTGGTGGCGCCTGGGTAGGGTGTCGGATCCATGGGAATCCAACTAGTGCCGATCGGTGACACGTTGCGGGCCGCGCTGGGCCCGCCGAAGAGGGCGGAACTCCTGGACAGCAGCCCGCGTTCGCGGGTGTGGCGGGTGGAGTTCGGCGGCGAGCGGGCGATCGTCAAGCAGATCATCGGGGCGGGTGACCACCGCTACGGCGCGTCCGAGCGGTTCGCGCGGGAGGTCGCGGGGCTGCGGCTGGCCGCGCGGGGGCCGGTGGGTCCCGAGGTGCTCGCCACCGATCCCGACGCGTGCGTCATGGTGCTCGAACATCTCGACGACCTGGGCCGCATCGACGACTGGATGCCCGGGTACGCCGACGCGTTGGCCCGACTGCACGCGCTCACCGGCGTGGCGGACGCCGAGGCGCTGCCCGCGTGGCGCCCGCCCACCGCCGCGGACGCCGAGTCGTTCCTGGCGCTGGCCACGACGCTGGAGGTGGCGATCCCGGCGGGCGTACCGGCCGAGTTGGCCGCGCTGCTCACCCGGCTGGAGCCGGTCGGTCGGTATGCCCTGCTGCACGGTGACCCGTGTCCGGGTAACGATCTGCGGACCGCGGACGGGGTGCGGTTCGTCGACTTCGAGCAGGCCGCGCTCGGTGACGGGCTGGTGGAACTCGCTTACTTCCGGATCGGGTTCCCCACCTGCTGGTGCGCGATGTCGGTCACCGGCACACCGTTGGCCGAGGTGGAGGCGGTGTACGCGTCGACGTGGCGGGCGCGGACCGGACGGGCCATCGACCCGGGGACGGACATCGCCGACGCGTGCGCGGGCTGGTTGATCCGCGGCGACGCGCTGGTCGAACGGGCCCATCGGGAACGGGTCGACCAGTTGGCCCGGGTGCCGGTGCAGGACTTCACGTGGGGTCCGGTCTCGGCACGCGAGCGCCTGGTACACCGCCTCGGTGTGGTCGCCGACACGGCGACCGAGCCGTTGCGCGAGTTGGGTGAGCTGGCGCGGCGGCTGCGCGGGCGAATGGCGGCGGCCTGGCCGGGTCTGCGTCCGTTGCCGGGGACGGACACGCGGCCGTGGTGACGGGACGGGGGCTTGGGTCGGGCGGGCTTTCCAGGGCGAGACGGATGAGGCGGACGAGTTTCGAGCGAGAGCTTGCAACCACTACATCTGAAGTACTATAACTGTAGTCATCATCGGGCGGCCGAGCCGTTTCGGCCCGCTCGGCATCACTACGGAAAGAGTTCGCATGCGAAAGCTCACGTACTTCGTCGGCACCTCGCTCGACGGCTTCATCGCCGGCAAGGACGGAAGCGTCGACTTCTTCCCGGTCGGCGAAGACGTCCTGGCACACCTGGTCTCCGAGTATCCGGAGACGCTCCCGGGGCATGTGGCTCCGCACGTGGGGGTTGCGCCGGACGCCGAGTTCCGGCACTTCGACACGATCGTGATGGGTCGCGCGACGTACGATCCGGCGCTCCGGGAGGGCATCACCAACCCGTACAGCCACCTGCGCACGTACGTGGTCACCAACAGCATCACCGAAAGCCCCGACCCCGAGGTGACGCTGATCGCCGGCGACCCGGTCGCCAAGGTCCGCGAGTTGAAGGCAGAGTCGACCGGCAAGGGCATCTGGCTCGCGGGCGGCGGGTGCCTGGCGGGGAGCCTGATGGCCGAGATCGACGAACTGGTGATCAAGACCTACCCGATCCTGATGGGCACCGGGATCCCGATGTTGTCCGGCGGGTTCGAGGTCACCGCGTTCACCCGTACCGGTGGCACGGTGCTCGAGCACGGGGCGTCCGTCGCGACCTACCGAAGGACGTGACGCGGTGGCGGTCGCGATCGTGCGTGCGGTCGCGGCGTGGCCGGTGAGCAGGCGAGTGCGCTCGTGACGCGGCGGATCGATGTGGTTCGATCCGCCGCGTCACGTCGTGTTTCGGCGCGGCGGCCCGTCGACGTGGGGGCGCCGGATTCGGGTACCGCGGCGGGGGGTTCACGCCTGCGGGATGTGGAGCCGGGGGCGGGGGCGGGGCTTCGGGGTTCAGGCGAGGGGGAGTTCGAAGTCGAGGACGCGGTGTTCGATGCGCAGGCCGGCGAGCGGGAGGGCTTGGCGGACGGTGCCTTCGGTGTCGCCGTCGAATTCGAACACGGCGAGCTCGTGTACGTCCGGGTGCTCGCGGCGGAGCGAGTCGACCAGTTCGGCGACCACGGCCCCGAGGATGTCGGCCGCGACGCCGGGGGCGGTGATCGCCTCGCCCGCGTTGAGGTACGCCCGGCCGTCCGCGATGTCGACGGTGAGTTCGGCGCCCTCGCCGATCAGGCCCACGCGGGGCGGCGGCAGGGCGCGTACGCGGATCGCGGGTAGCCCGCCCGGAGGCCACCAGCCGTGTGGGTCGACCGTCCAGATCCGGGCGATCTCCCCGGTGACCCGGGCCGCGAGCGCGCGGGCCGCGTCGCCCTCCGGCCCGGTGTCGGTACCGCTCCAGTGCAACACCCGGGCGCCGACCGCGCGGGCCTGTTCGGCGGCGCGCCGGTACATCGACACGAACGCGGCGCGTTCCTCGGCGGTCGCGGGAGGATCCCCGGCATAGGACCCCCGGACCAGCCGGCGGGCGAGCCGGTCGGCTCGCTCACCCTGGGTGGCGACGCCGGACTCGCCGTCGCCGTAGATGCTCACCCAGCCGAGCAGTCGGCCGGCGCGGCGCGCGCCGACGGTGCCGATGCGATCACCGGACCCACCGGCGTCGGGGCCGGCGTCGGTGCCCACCGGTGCCGGTGCCGGGAGGCCGACCGAGGCGTACACCTCCGTGGCCCGCCGGTCCTCGGCCGCGGGATCGCCGTCCCACTCGAGGGAAATGTCGTGCTTCATCGGTCCATCGTCTCCCGGACCGGGAGGCCGTACAGATCGGATACCGCCGTCCGGCCGAGCCGGATCGGGCCAGGGGAGGGGCGCGACGAAGCGGGTGGACGACTCGCGGTGTCGGGCCGCTTGTCGCGATCGCCGCGGTGTCGGTCAGTCGGCGGTGGGGCGGGCGAGGCGGCGTCGGATGTGGTGGATGCGGCGGTCGGCGATGGTGCCGTCCTCGATGCCCATGCGGACGCGGCGTTCGAAGCCGCGGATGAGCGCCTCGGCCAGCGGCTCGTCGGGAGCCTTGCGCCACGACTTGGGGCGCTTCGCGAACAGGCCTTCCTCTACGGCGTCGGCCCCGGTGCCGTCCCGGACGCCGGTCAGCGCGGTGAGGACCAGGTGCTCGCGGCGGCGATTGGCGCTGTGCACCGCGCGCTTGTTCCGACGGATGTTCCGGCGCGAGCTCTTGTCGTTCTCGCCGTAACCGTTGCGTCGGTCCTTGAGGTAGCTCAGGCGCTTGCGGTCCTGCGGATTCCGGCCGGTCATGACGTCGCTCGCCTTTCGGTGGGATGCGCGGCTGTCACGGTACGCGGCCGGCACTCGCGCGGCGACGCGATTTCCGGCCGCCCGAGCGCGTGCGAGGCCCGACCGGGGTGGTCGGGCCCCGCGCGACGGGTGCCCGGCCGGCGGTGGGCCGAAGGCCCGGGTGCGGCGCCGGCTACGGGTGCAGCGCGGCGACGATCGTGTCGGCGAAGCGCTCGGCGGCGCCCTCGGAGTGGGCGAGGAACAGCGACGGTTCGGTCAGCTCCAGTTCCAGCAGGGTGGGCGTGCCGTCGGCGTCGGGAATCAGGTCGACGCGCGCGTACAGCAGTGGGCCGACCGGGATCTCGGTCAGCACCCGGGCCGCGACCGCGAGTTCGGCGGCGGATGGTTCGCGGGCGTCGATCCGCTCGGACTTGTACAGGCCGTCGACCTCTTCGGCGGTGCCGTCGAGCATCGGGCCCTTGCGGACGGCGTGGCTGAAGACGCCGTCGAAGTAGACGAGCGCGGACTCGCCGACCGTGTCGACGGCCGCCAGGTACGGCTGCACCATCACGGTCCGGCCGGCCGCGAGCAGGCTGGTGGCGTGCCCGGCGGCGAGCGCGCGTTCCTCGGGGACGGCCAGGTCGTAGCGCTCTGTGTCCATGGATCCGGCGCCGACCGCGGGCTTGACCACGTGCACGCCGGACGTGGGCAGCGTGACGGTGGAGTCGGGCTCGAGCCACATCGTCTCGACGACGGGCAGGGCCGCCTTGGTCAGGTCGCGCAGGTAGGTCTTGTCGGTGTTCCAGGCCACCACGACCGCCGGGTTGGCCAGGCGCGGCACGCTCGCGGCCCACTCGACGAACTCCTTGCGGTGCGCCGGGTAGTCCCAGACCGAGCGCAGGATCACCAGGTCGTACGCGGCCCAGTCCACCGTCGGGTCGTTCCACACGGCGGCCTCGGCGCGGATACCGCGAGCGGCCAGCGGTTCGACGAGCAGGCGATCGTCCGGGTCGAGGTCGGGCAGCTCGGCGCAGGTGACGAGGGCGACGCGAGGTTCGATCATGCGGTCAGATTATCCGGACACACGGATGGATGATCACACAAGTCCGGCCGTGTCTCGTGTGATGGGCCGACCGGATGGTCGGTGCGGACCCGTCGCCTCGCGCGGCCGGGTTCGGAGCCGACCGGCCGGAGGATGTGGGGTGTGGCCCGGTGGCGCGTTTCGGCCCGGTCCCGGGGGTGAGAACCATGAGAGGGAACGAAGCTTGGGGGCACCGTGGGCAGCACGTTGGACAACGCGCCCTTCGGGCCGGCCGAGATCGTTGCCGTGCGGCACGGCGAGAGCACCGCCAACGCGGCCATGGCCACCGCCGCTGCCGCCGCCGGCGCGGGCGACGCCCCCGGCGGGTCCTTCCGGGCCGGTCGGGGATCGGAAGAGGACGCGGAGTTCGGCGAATTCGCCGCGGCGATGACCGGTCGCGACGCCGACATCTCGCTCACCGCGCGTGGCGAGGATCAGGCCGCCGCGGTCGGGCGTCGGCTCGCGCTCAAGGGCGAGACGCCGGACGTGGTGCTGGTCTCGCCGTACCGCCGGGCCCGCTCGACGATGCGCATCATCGCCCGCGAGGCCGCCCGGGTGGGCCTGTTGCTACCCCCGCCGCGCCGCGACGAACGGCTGCGCGACCGCGAGATGGGCGTGCTGGAACTGCGGACGGCCGCCGCGATCGAGAAGCTCTACCCGGACGAGGCCGAGCGTCGGCGCCGCGTCGGCGACCTGTACTACCGCCCGCCCGGCGGCGAATCGCTCGCCGACGTGGCGCTGCGGCTGCGCACGCTGCTGGCCGACCTGCGGCACGAGGCGCCGGGCGCGCACGTCCTGATCGTCGGCCACGACGCGACCGTGCTGATGCTGCGGTACATCCTGGAGGGCCTCACCGAGACCGACGTCGATCGCCTGGTGCGGACCGATCCCGTGGGCAACGCCTCGATCTCGCGCTGGCGCGTCCGCGACGGGCGTCCGCGCGCGATCCGCTACAACGACACGCGGCATCTGCGCGGTATCGACGTGCATTGAGCGCGGGCGGCGGCGCGGAGCGGGTTCGGGCAACCGGACGGCCGAAATGCGCCCACACGGCGCGATCTTGATCGATTGCATCGGGGTGAGCGGCGTGCTGGTCGTCGGCGCCGCCACCGTCCCGTCGCGTGCGTCGTGATCGGCGTGGCGTCGTTCACGATCGCGTCGGCCGGTTGCGGGCTCGCCGCGGACGCGCCGCAATCGGTCGGCTGCCGGGTCGCACAGGGTGCGGCGGCGGGGCCCTGATGGCTCCTCGGGTACTGGTGCTGATCGGCTCGTCGTGCCCCCAGGGTTCCGACGGGCCGCCGGGTTCAGTTCGAGTGGCGCGGCCGGGCCCACGGGAGCCGCTTGCGGAAGCGCTCCATCGGCGGCACGGGATCGATGCACAGGTCGAGGAGAGGCGTGTCCGGCGCGAGACGGGCGAAGGCGGCGGCCAGGCCCGCCCGATCCTCGGGGCCGGCCCCCTGCCACGAGGTCATGACATGGATGGTGGGAACGCCGGGGACGAGACGCCATCGGCGCATCCATGCGGGGAAGACGTCGCTCTTGCCCCCGCGTGTGACGGCGGCGCCGATCGTGACCAGGCGACTCGACGCCGAGGGGTTCCACAGGACCACGTACTCGACGTTGCCCCACGGGATTCGTCGGGGCGTTCCGTGTCGGTGAAGCGGCGGCCGGGCGAACGTGATGCCCTGGATATCGGCCCGAAAAACCGCGGTGTTGCGTGTCGCGAAATTCGCGGCGGCGGCGAGCAGTGGGAGGCCGCCGAAGAAGACCCAGCAGAAGATCGCCAAGGGGAGAGGGGTCCCGGGCAGAAAGGCTGCCGCGCAGAATCCGGCAGCGCACGCAAGGGGGATCACCGACCCCTTGATCCACCGGTGGTGCGATTCGAAGGCTCGACGTCCGGTCACGACCCCGATCCTGCCGGCAGGCAGGGCCGACCGACACGGTGGACGGCTTGCCGGTCGCGACGGGTTGGGGGCGGCGGCCGGCGGTCGGGCACGGGGGAGTGGGCCCGACCGCCGGCGCCTTGATACCCACGGGGTGGGGGGTGCGCCGTCGCGCATCCGGGGGTGTCAGGTCCCCTCCCGTCCCGTTCGGTGCCCTTTGGTTTCCCGTCTCCGGGGCCGGAAAACCGTCTCGGATCGAAGAGGTCGAACCCGGCCGTAGCAGGCTGCCAACCGATCGCGGACACGACCGTTCGGAGGCGATAGCGCCATTACCGATCAGAAACATGACGCATCGTCAGTAACCGGAAGAGGAACCCCCGCGCCCCTTTTCGGCCCTGATCAGCCGCTTGATCACCGATCCGGCGCGCCCGTCGGAACCGACCCGATCGGGCGCAGTCACCGCTACGGCGACCCGCGGCCGAGCCGGTCCCGCGGGCGCCCGGCGTCACCCGCTCCGCCCGGCGTCACTCGTCGGCCGGCGTCATCCGTTCGACAACCGCTCCAGGGCTCCGATCAAGTCCGGATAGCGTCGGGTTCGGGCGCCGCCGTCGACTCCGTACACGCTGCCCGAGACGAAGGACGCCTCATCGGAGGCGAGGAACAGCACCACGGCGGCCACCTCTTCGGGTTCCGCGAAACGGCCCAGTGGGGCGTTCTCGACGTACTCCTCGACCACGCCCGGGACATGCCACATGCCGGCGGTGGCCCGGGTGCGGATCAGGCCCGGGGCCACGGCGTTGACGCGGATGCCGGCCGGTCCCAGTTCGAGGGCGGCGACCTCGGTCAACGCGACCACGCCGGCCTTGGCCGCGCAGTACGCGCCCATGCCCCGACCGGGCTGGACGGCGTTGAGCGAGGCCAAGGTGATGATCGAGCCGGCCCCGCCGTCCCGGGCGCGCATCGCGCGGCCCGCGTGCTTGACGGTCAGGAACGCGCCGTTCAGGCACAGGTCGACGATGCGGCGCCAGGCCGCGTAGTCGTGGTCGGCCAATTCCGCTGCCGTCCCGCCGCCCGCGTTGGCCACCGCGATGTCCAGGCCGCCGAAGCCGTCCACGGCGACCTGTACCAGCGCGGCCACGTCGTCCTCGACGGTCACGTCGCACAGCCGGGTGGCGCACCGCTCCGGGCCCAACTCCTCGGCCAGCGCCGCGAGTCCGGCCGCGTCGATGTCGCCCGCGACCACGTACGCGCCCTCGGCCGCGAAGCGTCGTGCGACGGCCAGGCCGATGCCCGCCGCCGCCCCGGTCACCAGTGCGACCTTGTCGGCGACGCGCCCCACCCCGATACCCCGATCCGCCGCGCTTTCCTCGATCCGCTCGCTCACGCCGTGCTCCCCTTCGTGTTCTCGTAGTCCTTCAACGCACCGCCGACCGCCTGCGCGGTCCGGTCGCGCCAGGTCTCGGAGAGGCCCACCTGCCAGTCCTGGGACGCGAGCGGGGCGTACGCGGCGCCGGTGAAGTACGGGATCACCTCGCGCGCGATCAACTCGTAGGAGCGCTTCGTCGCCTCGGGGTCCGCGAAGTCGGCGCCCATGAACAGGTAGGTGCCGAAGCCACCGGACTTCTGCCACAACCGCTCGATCTGACGGATCGCCATCTCGGGCGTGCCGCAGATGAACGACCCGGTGGCGTTGCCGTGTTCGATCCGCTCGGCGAGGGGCGTCGCGGTGTCCAGCGGGATCGGCAGCACCTTGGCCTGGTAGTTCTGGATGCCTTCGAGGCCGTAGGCGACCTCGCGGCGCGCCTGCTCCTCGGTCTCGGCGATGTGCATCATGCCCATCAGTCGCCACTTGGACCGATCCATGCTCTGCCCGTACCGCTGCGCGACCTCGTTCGCGATGCCCCAGTGGGTGCCGAGCGCGTCGAAGCCGCCCTCCTGGCTCGCGGCGATCGAGAGCATGCCCGCGCCGAACCGTCCGGCCGTGCGCGGGCCGGCGGGCGAGAACGTGGCGGCGACCGCCAGCTCGAACGACGGGTGTGTGTACGGCCGCAGTTGCAACCGGGCGTCGCGCAGCGTGAACCAGTCGCTCTCCCGGGTCACCGGCTCGCGACCGGCCAGCAGGGCGACGATCGCCTCCAGCGACTCTTCCATCATGGCCCGCTGGCGCGCCGTGTCGATGCCCAACATGTGGGCGTCGGAGGCGAGTTGGCCGGGGCCGACGCCGAGCATGACCCGGCCTCGGGTGAGGTGGTCGAGCAGCACCATGCGATCCGCGACGTGCAACGGGTGGTGGTACGGCAGTGAGACGACACCCGTGCCGAACCGGATGTGCCGGGTCCGCGCGGCGGCACTCGCGATGAACAGTTCGGGCGAGGCGACGATCTCCCAGCCGCCCGAGTGATGCTCGCCGATCCACGCCTCCGCGTAGCCGAGTCGGTCCAGGTGCTCGATCAGGGCCAGGTCCTGTTCCAGCATCAGGGTCGGGTTGCGCCCGGCTTGATGGAAGGGGGCCAGGAACACCCCGAACTCGAGCGGACTGCGTTCGCCCCGGGCGACCTGCCCGGCGATCTGCTGCGGTTCCGTGTGCGCCACCGCGACTCCTTGGATAACCCCGAAACTGATGAGCCGTCACCGTTCCAGCTCGCGATGCGCGAAGCAAGAGACGCACTATGCGAAAGGATTCCCGCCGCGTTCCCGGTCGACGGGGACTCGTCGCAACCGTCGGGTGATGGCGCGTGCGCCTTCGGTGATCGTCGCGTGCCGTCTCGGCGGACCCGGGAGGGCCCGGGAGGGTGAAATGCGTTGGCTCGGGTGGGGTCGAGCGGGTAGGAAGGGGTGTCATCCTCGGAGTGACCGTGGGACCCACCACCGAACGCAGCCTCGGACCCACCACCGACGAACGCAGGACGAAGGACGCGCGCACGCCATGGGCTACATCGATGTCAACACCGTCGGCTTCACCCTTCCCGACGGGCGTGTCCTGCTGGACGAGGTCTCCTTCCGGGTCGGCGACGGCACCACCGTCGCGTTGATCGGCGCGAACGGCGCCGGCAAGACCACACTGCTGCGGATCATCACGGGCGAGCTGAAACCGGATACCGGCGCGGTCGCCCGTACCGGCGGGCTCGGCATCATGCCGCAGTTCGTCGGCCGGATCCGGGACGCGTCCACCGTGCGTGACCTGCTCGTCTCGCTCGCCCCGCCGCGGATCCGGGACGCGATGCGCGCGGTCGACGAGGCCGAGCTGGCGCTGATGGAGAACGACGACGAGAAGCACCAGATGCGCTACGCCACCGCGCTGGCCGAGTTCGGCGACGCGGGCGGCTACGACATCGAGCCCGCGTGGGACCAGTGTTGTCAGGCGGCGCTGGGCACCACCTACGACGGCGCCAAGTGGCGCGAGGTGCGAACGCTCTCCGGCGGCGAGCAGAAGCGGCTCGCGCTGGAGGCCCTGTTGCGTGGTCCGGACGAGGTGCTGATCCTCGACGAGCCGGACAACTACCTCGACGTCCCCGGCAAGCGCTGGCTCGAACAGTCCCTGCGCGAGACCCAGAAGTCGGTCCTGTTGGTCTCGCACGACCGCGAACTGCTCGCTCGGGCCGCCGACCGGATCGTCACGATCGAACTCGGCGCGGCGGGCAACACCGTGTGGATCCACGGTGGTTCGTTCTCCACCTACCACGAGGCACGGCGCGCCCGCTTCGAGCGGTTCGAGGAGTTGGGCCGCCGCTGGGACGAGGAACACGCCAAGCTCAAGGCGTTGGTCCTGATGTACAAGAACAAGGCGGCCTACAACGACGGCCTCGCCTCCCGGTTGCAGGCCGCCCGGACCCGGCTGCGCAAGTTCGAGGAGGCCGGCCCGCCGCAGAACATCCCGCGCGAACAGGACGTCAAGATGCGGCTGCGCGGCTCCCGCACCGGCAAACGCGCGGTGATCGCCGAGGGGCTCGAACTCACCGGCCTGATGCAGCCGTTCGACACCGAGGTCTGGTACGGCGACCGGGTCGCGGTGCTCGGCTCGAACGGCTCGGGCAAGTCGCATTTCCTGCGCCTGCTCGCGGCCGGCGGCACCGATCCCGAGGCCGAGCACGAGCCGGTCGGCGACACGGTGATCGCGCCGGTGGCGCACACCGGCCGGGCTCGGCTGGGCGCGCGGGTACGGCCCGGGTGGTTCGCGCAGACGCACGACCACCCCGAGTTCGCGGGCAAGACCCTGGTCGACATCCTGGGCCGGGGCGACGAGCACCGCAGCGGGTTGGGCCGCGAGGGGGCCGCGAAGGTTCTGGACCGATACGAGTTGGCCTACGGCGCCGAGCAGCCCTTCGACACCCTCTCGGGCGGCCAACAGGCCCGGTTCCAGGTGTTGTTGCTCGAACTCTCCGGCGCCAATCTGCTGCTGCTCGACGAGCCGACGGACAACCTCGACCTGGTCTCGGCCGAGGCGCTCCAGGACGCCCTGGAGGCATTCGACGGCACCGTGCTGGCGGTCACCCACGACCGCTGGTTCGCGGCGTCCTTCGACCGCTTCATGGTCTTCGGCCAGGACGGCCGGGTCCGCGAGACGGACGGCCCGGTATGGGACGAGGGCCGCGTCGAGCGCGTTCGCGGCTGAGCGGGCCCACCCGGGTGGGCCCGAAGTCCTCGGGTCACCCGGCGTCCAATCGGCCGCGCGGTGCCGGTCTTCGGGCGGTCGCACGCGAGTACTCGTAACCGGAATGACGCCGACGGGTGCTCTGCCCTACGGTTCGGCGGATGCATCCCCACTTCGACGCGGCGAACGAATCGAACGAGCCGACCGAATCGTCCGGCCCGAACGACGTGATCGTGCGGTGCAACGACGATCCGAACACCGGGATTCGCCTTCGGGGCGCGGTCAGTCCGGACGACGAGGTCGTCGCGCACTACACCGCGTCGCGGCTCGTGCACTACACGGTCGAGATCCACGCGCCCGGGATGGCCGCCCGGTTGGACCGCGTGGTCGGCTGGACCGGCGAGGCAACCGAGATAGACGGCTTCCTGACCGACCTCGCCCGCGACTTCGGTGGTTGGGACGGTGAGCGCCGCTGGCACACCGACGATCGCGATCTCACCGTCACGGCGGTCTTCCGGTCCGGCGGGCGGATCGCGCTGACCTGGGAGTTGCGACCGCGGCGCATAGGCGCGTGCGGGTGGGCGGCGTCCGTGACCACCGTGCTGGAGGCGGGGGAGCAGTTGGCGGCGCTGGCGGCGGACGTCCGGCACTTCCTGTCCGCCGCCGACGGCTGACGGGCGCGATCCGCACGCGGGCGACCCGGCTCGGCCGGCGGCGTATCGAGGGGGAGAGCCGGTCGGGCGAGCAACGGGACGCGTGGGCCCAGGCGTTGGACGGGTGGGTCGATCCGCGGCTGTGGGCGGGCGGGACCGGACCGGCGCCGCGGACGGGGGCGGCGACACTCAGCCGTGGGCGGCGAACCCCGCGACCACGGCGGCGCGATCCGCGCCCGACGCGAGGAGCAGGCGCAGCAACACCCGAGCCTTGTACGGGTCGAGCAGGCCCGCGTTGATCAGGCCGCGGCGTTGCAGGTCGGTCTCCGAGCCGATCGCACCGTACGTGTGCCGCAACACGGAACCGGCGCCGGTGCGCGAGGTCAGCACGACGGGGATGCGTTCGGCCAGCGCGCCGAGTACGGGCGCGAGCGAGGCCGGGACGTGGCCGACACCGAACGCGGCGACCACCAGGCCGCGTTGGTCGGCCGGGAGGTCGACGAGCAGCGCGCCGTCGTCGTCGAGGGTGACCGTGTACAGCGCCACTTTGGCCGCGGTGAGCGCGGCGGGTTCCGGGATCGGCAGCGGCTCGTGCCGCGGCGGCGTGCTGAGGATCCGTACGGTGCCCTCGATCACGTGTCCCAGCGGTCCGGTGTCGGGCGAGCGGAACGTGGCGGTACTCGTACTGTGCGTCTTGCGGACCCGGCGCGCGGCGTGGATCTCGTCGCCGAGGACCACCAACGCGCCCAGGCCGCGGGCCGATTCGGCGACCGCCACCCGGGCCGAGGCGAGCAGGTTCGCGGGGCCGTCGGGGCCGGCCAGCGTCGGATTGCGCATCGCGCCGGTGAGGACGAACGGCTCCGGGTGCGGCCAGACCAGGTCGACGAGGTAGGCGGTCTCCTCGAGCGTGTCCGTGCCCTGGGTGACCACGACGCCGAGCGCGCCCTCGGCGACGGCGCGCGACGCGGCGGCGACCACGTCGAGAACCTGCGTGAACGTCAGATTCCCACTGGGCACGGCCTGTACGTCCCGCACGTCGAGCGGCACACCCAGGTCCGCCAGGGCAGGCACGGCGGCGGTCAGTTGCGCGCCGTCGAGACGGGCCACGACGGTGCCGGCGCCCGAGCCGACGGCCCCGGCCATCGCGATCGTGCCGCCGAGGGTGAACAACGCGACGCTCATCGGCCGAGTCTCCCCATTCATGGATTCGGTGGGTCGTTGATGCGGTGGATCGTGGCTTCGGTGGGTCATCGCGTTCCGTGGTGCGGCGAACGCCGCCAAGGTAGCGGTCCGCCATCGAGCGCGTGATCGCCGGGCGACACGTTTCGTCGGGTGCCACGTGTGGCGGGGCCGGCGGACCCGAACGTGCAGCGACCCCGAGGGACAAGGTCCACTCGGGGTCGCCTGGGGTGTTTCGGTGTCGCCTCTTCGCACTGTCGCGGTTCGTGCGGCCGGTGGTTACATCGCCCGGCCGGTTCGGACCGCCTGTCGGGGGTCACCGCCGTCCTCACCGGGCGAGGAGCTGCAGGTTCCGACGCATGCGTACCGACTCGGTCGCGGCGGCGCTCTGCACCACCTCGTGCTCCAGCCGCCGCTCGGCGCGACGGGCCTTGGCCGCGGCGCGGCGGGTGCGCAGGGCTGCCATGACCATGCGGTCGTTGGCGGCACCGGCGAGAAGCTCCTGCTGACGGCTCTTGTACAGCTCGTACTCGATCACTGTGTCCACCTTCTGTTACTTCGACCCGGTCTCCCCGGCTCGTGGTAACAGCTTCGCGCCCCAGTGGGGGTCCGGGCATGAGGCGGATGCCGCATCTATTCGGGCACCCGGACCCGATCCCATACCTAAGCCGCGGCCGGCGGACCTAAGGCGAGGTAAGGCGGTCTAAGGTAGGCCAAGACGACCTGTGGCACACCCTAAGGTGCCCTGTTCGTGGGGCCCATGGGAAGCGTGTGGCGAAGCTTTTCGCGGCCGGCGGCGCCGAGCCGATCGTAGAACCCGATCGCGCCTTCGATCCAGACCCGCGTGTGCCATCGCCCCTCATCGGGCGACGGTGGCACGGGCCGGCACGTCGTGCGCCGGCGTCGACCCGACCGGTGTGATCGCCGATCGGCCCGCAAGGATGGCCCCATGGCGTCAACCGTGCTCGAATCGCTGACCGTGCCCTGGATCCCCACCACGCACCGGATGGACATCCTGCGCTGTGCCGACCTGCCCGAGGGTTACACCGTGACCACCGCGTTCGTCTTCGCGCTGGACGGCCTCGGGCGCACGCTGCTGACCCGGGTGGCCCGGCCGGGCCGGGGCTGGGAGGTGCCCGGCGGGCACCTGGATCCGGGGGAGACCCCGGAGCGCGCGGCGGCGCGCGAACTCGCGGAGGAGGCGGGGCTGCGGCTGAACGCCGACCGGCTCACCCTGCTCGGCGGCCAGCGGATCACCCTCCTGGCCACGCCGCCGGCCGAATACCGCTATCCGACTCGGGCGTTCCAGGCCTTCTACACCGTGCGCCTGCCGGATCCGGGCGCGCCGACCCACCCGGACCCCGACTCCGAGTGCGACGCGGCCGAGTGGGTCGACCCGGCCGAGGTGGCCGTCCGCTGCGCGGGCGCGGCCTGGCTGCCGCTGCACGCCACGCTGTACGGGTGAGACCCCCGCGCCGCGGCGCACACCCTCGACGCCGAGCGCATCGACGCCGAGCACGCGAGACCTCCGCGCCGCGGCGCGCACCCGCCCGACCGCTGCGATCACCGCGGCCCATCGGCCCCATGGATCCCATCGGCCCCCGGTGCCCCAACCCCCGACCCCCGGCCTCGCGCCACCCCGAAACGGGCTAATCTGCACCGATGATCACCGTCTCCACCGCCAACGTGAACGGCCTGCGCGCGGCCGCCGGCAAGGGCTTCACCGCATGGCTCAACGCGACCGAGGCCGACGTCGTGTGCCTCCAGGAGGTTCGGGCCACTCCCGAGCAGCTCAGCGACGAGGTGCGCGACCCCAAGGGGTGGCACGCCTACTACGCGCCGGCGGTGGCCAAGGGGCGGGCCGGGGTGGCCGTGTACAGCAGGGTCGAGCCGTCGGCGGTGCGGATCGGGTTCGGGTCGGCCGAGTTCGACACGGCCGGGCGGTGGATCGAGATCGACCTGCCCAAGGTGACCGTGGCCAGTCTGTACCTGCCCACCGGCGAGGCGGAGACGCCCAAGCAGGACGAGAAGAACCGGTTCATGGCCGACCTGGTCGCGCACCTCAAGGTGATGCGCGCGACGGCGGCGATCGGCGGACGCGAGTCGCTGGTGTGCGGGGACTGGAACATCGCGCACACCGAGCACGACATCAAGAACTGGAAGGGCAACATCAAGAAGTCCGGCTTCCTGCCGGAGGAGCGGGCCTGGCTCACCGAACTGTTCGGCGCGGCCGACTGGCACGACGTGGTGCGCCGGATCCACCCCGAAGGCCCCGGGCCGTACTCGTGGTGGTCCTACCGGGGCAAGGCGTTCGACACCGACGCGGGGTGGCGGATCGACTACCACGTGGCGACCCCGGCCCTGGCGAACGCGGCCACCACCGCCGTCGTCGAGCGCGCGGACACGTACGCCGAGCGCTGGTCGGACCACGCGCCGGTGACCGTCGCCTACGACATCTGAGCCGAAGCACAAGCCGGAACGGCGGTAGGGATCGAAGCGGAGGCCGGGGCCGAGAGCGAGGCCCCGGCCTGCTGCGCCCGCCGTCGCTTCGTCCGGCAGTGCTCGCAGCACCACGGAGCCTCCGGCCGGCTCATCAGGTCGGCCATGCGCTCGCGCGTCAGGTCGTCGACCGGGGTGTACACCATCATCCGGGTCTCCGGCACGGTCGGCAGCAGTCGGGTGGCCGCGAAGTCCATCCGGCCCACCGCGCTGTGCAGGATCCGCTTCACGTGCCGATTGCCCGAGCCGACCTCGCGGCGCGCCCACAGTCGGGCGAACTTCGGGCTCGAACCCGCCAGTCGACGTACGAACGCCTCCCACTCCGGCTCGCCCACGTGCCGCGCGAACGCGGCCTGGAGCTCGGCGACCATCCGCAACTCCTCGAAGTCCTGATCGAGGAACGGATTGCAGCCGTCCGGAGAGGTGAACATGGCCCAGATCACGTTGCGTTCCTCGATCGGCTCCTCGGTCATGCTGGGAAACAGCTTGGCGTACGCCTCGTTCCAGGCCAGCACGTCGTAGCGGGAGTTGTAGACCGCGGCCGGATTGGGGACCAGGCCGTCCAGGATCTCCTGCATCTCCGCCGGCAGTCCCGCCCCGGGCTGCGTCTCGATCTCCCAGGGCACCTGCGCGAGTCGGTACAGGTGGGTGCGCTCGGCCGGGTCGAGCCCCAGCGTGCGGGCGACCGCGTCCAGCACCTGGACACTCGCGTTGATCGGACGGCCCTGCTCCAGCCACGTGTACCAGGTCACCCCCACGCCGGCGAGCAGCGCGACCTCCTCGCGGCGCAGCCCCGGTGTGCGCCGGCGCAGACCGGGCGGCAGGCCGACGTCCGCCGGGGTTCGGCGTTCGCGCCGGCTGCGCAGGAACGCGCCCAGTTCGGTACGTCGGCTCGCGGTGTTGGTGCTCATGCGGCCATCCTCGCCGCTGTCTCGATCCGGTGCCAGGTGCTCCGGGTACCAGGATCGACAGGCTCTCGGCAACAGGATCGTGCCGCCCGCACGCTCCTGGCATGACCACCACAACCGCGGCGCCGGACACGGCGCGACGCGCCCATCCGCTGCTGCTGACGGCGCTGCTCACCGCACAGTTCATGGCACTGCTGGACACCTCGGTCGTCAACGTCGCCGGTCCCACGATCCGAACCGACCTGGACACCAGCGGTGCGGGCCTGCAATCGATCGTCTCCGGTTACACCGTCGTCTACGCGATGCTGATCATCACCGGTTCGCGGCTCGGTGGCCGGCTCGGCTTCCGCCGGGTGTTCGGCGCCGGCCTGGTCGTCTTCACCCTCGCGTCGCTGCTGTGCGGCCTGGCCTGGGACGACACCTCGCTGATCGTGGCCCGCGCGATCCAGGGCGGCGGCGCGGCGCTGATGGTGCCTCAGGTGCTCAACCTGATCCAGGCCACCTACGCCGGCGCCGACCGGGCCCGGGCGATGGGTCGGTACGCGGCGACCATCGCCGGCGGCCTGGTGGCCGGACAGGTGGTGGGCGGACTCCTGGTCAGCGCCGATCTGTTCGGGCTGTCGTGGCGGCCGGTGTTCCTGATCAACATCCCGGTCGGGATCGTGCTGTACGTGCTCGCGAGGCGGGTGCTGCCGCCCGGTGGCATCCCCTCGGCGCGCGGCCTGGACATCCCGGGCCTGACCCTGCTCGCCCCCGCGCTGCTCGCGCTGGTCGTCCCGTTGGTGATGGGGCACGAGTTGGACTGGCCGACCTGGGGTTGGCTGAGCCTGGGTGGCTGCGTGGTGCTGTTCGCACTGTTCGCGCTCGTCGAACGGCGGGTGTCCGCACCGCTGATCCCGGCCGCGCTGCTGCGGGTGCCGGGCGTGGTGGCGGGCGCGGTCACGCTGTTGCTGGCGATGACCGCGTTCGGCGGGCTGATGTTCTCCACCGCGCTGTACGTGCAGAACGGCCTGGGCTACAGCGCGCTGGAGGCGGGGCTGACCTTCATCCCGTCCTCGGTCGTCTTCGCGACGGTCTCGCTGCGCTGGCAGCGGCTGCCCGCGGCATGGCATCCGCGGCTGCCGATGATCGGGATGCCGATCGGCGCGCTCGGATTCACGGCCACCGCTTGGGCGTTCGGCGACGGACAGTCGTTGCCGGTGCTGCTCGCCACGATGATCCTGGGCAGTTTCGGGCTGGGTGTCGCGTACAGCCCGGTGATGATGCTCGCGCTGCGCCGGGTCCCGTTGCCGCTGGCCTCGGACGCGTCCGGGCTGATGGTGACGATGATCCAGCTCGGTCAGGTGCTCGGGGTGGCCGCGTTCGGCACGCTCTACCTGTCGGTGGGCGGCGACTTCCACCACGCGGGCGAGGTGACCTCGCTGACGATCGCCGCGACGGCGCTGGCGACCGCCGTGCCGGCGGCCCGGTTGCGCAGGTAGCGCGCGCTCACGCGGTGCGTGCGGCGTCGGCCGCGTCCTGGGCGGCCAGGACGCGGTCGCCGTGTTCGATGGACCACGCGCCGATGGCCTGGAACGCGACCAGGAGGGACTCGCCCAGGTCGGTCAGCGCGTACTCGACGCGCGGTGGCGCCTCGGCATAGGCGTGACGGGACACCAGACCGTGGTACTCGAGTCGGCGCAGCGTCTCGTTGAGAACCTTCGCGCTGATCCCGCCGATCCGCGCGGCCATGGCGCCCGGTCGCATGGGGCCGGCGGCCAGCGCGTAGACGACCACGCTGTTCCAGCGGTTGGTGAGCAGGTCGAAGCCGATGCGAGCGCGGCAGTCGGCGACGTACTCGCCCTTGTGTTCGGTCATGGCTTCATTCTCGCCCCGGTGAGACTTACCGAATGGTGCCTGTCGGCTTGCCTAGCTTCGAGGAGTCGGAGACGACCTTTCGAGCGAGCGGGGTAGTGGCTGTGCGAATCGGAATTCTGGGTGCGGGCAACATGGCGGTCGCGTTGGGCGGCAAGTGGGCGCGGGCCGGACACGACGTGCTGATCGGTGCGCGGTCGGCGGAACGGGCCGAGGTGTCGGCGAAGTCGATCGGGGCCCGGGCTGGTACGTTCGCCGAGGCCGCCGGGCACGGCGAGGCGGTGTTGTCGGCGGTCGGGCACGCGGCGACCGGCGAGGTGATCCCGCCGTTGGCGGAGTTGCTGGCCGGCAAGGCGCTGCTCGACTGCTCGAACCCGATGGTGCCGGGCCCGAGCGGGCTGGTCCTGACCACCGACGGCGGCCCGTCGGCGGCGCGCACGCTCGCGGACGCGGCGCCGGGGGCGCACGTGGTCAAGGCGTTCCACCTGGGCGCGGCCGGGGTGTGGGCGGGCGAGCACGCGAACGGGCTCGGGGTACCGCTGTGCGGCGACGACGCGGACGCGCTCGCCGTGGCGCACACCCTGGTCGCGGATGTGGGCTCGGTACCACTGGCGGTCGGCGGGCTGGAGCGGGCGGGCTATCTGGAGGCGACCGCGGCGATCGTGATCGGGATGTGGTTCGCCGATCAGGACCCGCGGACGATGTTGCCGGCGGCGGAGCACGCGCACGGGTAGCGGGCGGCCGGCGCGGCGACGGGCCGCGGTCGCGAACGGCCGGACGGCGGGCGGGTGGTCCGTCCGGCCGGTCGACGCGGGTTCCTACCGGTCGTCTTCGCGCCGGTGCTCGTCGAGGTAGGCGATCAGGACCGGGACATGGCTGTGCTCCGGGTCGCGGACGGCGGTGAGCAGTGTGAGTCGGCCGTCGCCCACCCGGGTGAGCAGGGCGGCGCGGGCCGCGTGCGCCGGCGCGGATTCGAGCTCGTCGCGGTAGCGGGCGCGGAACACGTCCTCCGCCAGACCGCCGGCGTGCCAGGCCCGGCGCAGCTCGGTGGACGGGGTCAACTCCTTGGGCCAGTCGTCCAGCCGCGCGTCCGCCTTGGCGAGGCCGCGCGGCCACAACCGGTCGACCAGGACGCGCAGGCCGTCGTCGGGTTCGGCGGGTTCGTACACCCGACGGACGCTGATGGTGGGTCCGTCGGCGGTGCCGCGCCGGCTCATCGTGCCTCCCGTGGGGATCGGTGCCGGCGTGTACCCGGCTCGGGTCGATCTCACCGGGCGCGTCGATCGACGTGATCGCAGGGGCCGTTCACCGCCGGCGATCGTGGGTGTCGCCCGCGCCGGTCGCGCCGGTCGCGGCACACGCGTGCCGCTTGCGCCCATCTCCGGGCCAGGCGTCAGTACGCGATGCCCACCGGCCGGCGGTAGGTGGCCGGGTCGTCCAGGACCGCGAGCATGCCGTGGGCGAGGTCGGCCCGGGCGATGGTGCCGCCGCGTGGGACGCTGCCGCCGATGTGGGTGCGGTAGGTGCCGGTGCCGGACCCGTTGGTCAGCCTCGGCGGTCGCATCGAGGTCCAGTCGCTGTCGCTGCGGGCCAACTCGCCCTCCATGGCGTCCAGGTCCGCGTACACGTCCTTGAGGATCGCGCGCAGGATCGGGATCAGCGCGCCGCGTACGAACACCGAGTCCTCGGTCGGCGTCGGGCCCACCGGGGCGGCGCTGATGGTCACCAGGCGCCGTACGCCGGTGTCGGCCATCGCGCTCAGGATCGCGGCGGTGGCCGCCGCCGCGATGCCGGCGGCCCTGCGGTTGCGCGGCCCTATCCCGGATATCACCGCGTCGCGGCCCTCGATCGCCTCGCGCAGTTCGGCCGGGTCCGTCACGTCCGCCCGTACGACCTCGATGTTCGGGTGTTCGAAGGCGGGCCGGGACGGCGCCCGGACCACGGCGGTGACCTTGTGTCCGGCGGCGACGGCATGGCGCAGGACGTGTTCGCCGGTGCCACCGGTCGCTCCGAGAACGGTGAGCCTCATGTGTTGCCTCCCGAGGTGGGTGAGTGTTCACTCACCTGCACATGGTGAATACTTGCTCACCCCTGCGTCAAGTCCGGGACCGGACCGCGCCGAACCCCACCGGACCGGCCCGAAATCCCCCGGACCGGACTGCCCACGAAGAACGGACGACCGCCGCGATGCCGCACTCGACCCGCCCCGAACCCCAGCGGCGGGAGCCGCAACCGGCGCCGACCCCCGGGCGCCGGCAGCAGGTCGTACCCACCCGGCAGCGGATCCTGGACGCCGCCGAGCACCTGATGCGCACGCTCGGACTCGCGCGCACCACGACCAAGGAGATCGCGCGCGCCGCCGGTTGCTCGGAGGCCGGGCTGTACAAGCACTTCACCGGCAAGGAGGAACTGTTCGTGGCGGTACTCCAGGAGCGGCTGCCGCCCCTGGGCCCGTTGCTCGCGCAACTGGCCGTCGAGTCGGACGGGCCCGACGGACCGGACGAGCCCGGCGGGGTGGAGCGGCGACTGACGGCGATCGCGACCCGGGCCGCGGAGTTCTACGAGCAGAGCATGCCGATCGCCTCGTCGCTGTTCGCCGAACCCGCGCTGCTGCGCCGGCACCGCGAGGCGCTGCGCGGCATCGGCGCCGGTCCGCACGTCCCGCTGCGCCTGCTCGCCGCCTACCTCACGGTCGAGCGCGACCACGGCCGGATCGCCCCGGATGCCGACCCGGAGGCCGCCGCCGCGATGTTGCTCGGCGCGTGTTACCAACGCGCTTTCCTGCGGCACTTCATGGGCATCGAGGACGGCCCGACGGTGGCCGAGTTCGCCGCGAGCGCGGCCGGGACGCTGATGCGAGGCATCGCGCGACCGTGACCGGCGAACGCGTCGAGTCGGCCCGGTGCCGTGGTGCGTGGTGCGTGCCCGGGTGGTGCGTTGTGGGGTGGGTGCCCGGTGATGCGTTGCGGGGCGCGGTGGGCCATACGCGGCTGCGAGCCATGCCGTAGGCACGGTTCGGCTGTCGGCGCGGCCTGCGACACTCCGGGCCCCGAAGGGCTCGGCTGCACCGACGTGTCGGTCGCGGCTCGTATCGTGCGTGCATGGAGCTGACACCACAGATGATCACGATCGACTGCGCCGATCCGCGCAGCCTCGCCGCCTGGTGGGCGAACGCACTGGGAGTGGAGATCGCCGAGGACTTCGGCGAGTTCGTCATCGTCGGCGCCGAGCCCTTGGTCCTGGGCTTCCAGCGGGTGCCCGAGGAGCGGGTCGGCAAGAACAGGGTGCATGTGGACTTCTCGGCCCCGGACCGGGCGGACGCGGTCGAGCGGTTGGTGGGACTGGGCGCGACGGTGGTGGCCGAGCGCGACGCGCCCGGACTGAAGTGGACCACCATGCAGGACCCCGCGGGCAACGAGTTCTGCGTCTCGGGCTGAGCGAACGCACGGCTGCCGACGCCGGAGGGAGGCCCGACCGGGACCCCTGCGGTGTCGGCGCCGCGCTCCGTGCGGCCGGGGCCGGTTCGGGTCAGGTGCGGGTGCGCAGGTAGCGCCCCCTGGCGAGTTCGGTGACCAGGACCGGCTTCTTCCCGTAGGCGGGCACCGTGGTGCGGCGTTCCTCGGTCATGCCCAGCTTGGCCATCACCTTGGCGGACGCGGTGTTGTCCACATGGCAGATGCTGACCAGGCGCGGCACGCGGGCGTACTCGAAGGCGAAGCGCAACACCTCGACGGCGGCCTCGGTGGCGATGCCGTGGCCCCAGTACGGTCGGGCCAGCCGCCACCCGATCTCGACCGCGGGCATCACCTCCGGCAGGAACTCCGGTACGGCCAGGCCCGCCCAGCCCGCGAACGCGCCGACCGGGCCCGGTTCGGCGGTGCGCAGTTCGATCGCGAACAGGCCGAAGCCGCGTGCCTGCCAGGCCTGTTCGTACTGGACCAGGGCGGCGGCGCTCTGCTCGGGGGTGCGCGGCAGGCCGTCGCCCACGTAGCGCATCACCTCGGGGTCGGCGTTCAGCGCGGTGAGCGCGGGCAGGTCGTCGTCGCGCCAGCGGCGGAGCAGGAGTCGGTCGGTCTCGATCATCGGACCATCCTGCCCGAGCGGAACCGGACCGCGAACCGGACGGGTGACCGGCCCGCGAAACAGACGAGGGGCGGACCGCGACCGGATCGCCGATCGGCCCGTCGACCCGACCGCACGAGGGCTCGATCGCGGGCGCCATCCGACCGACGACCCCGCGGGCCACCCACCCCGCCCGCACCCCGGATCGGGGCACAACGCGATGTCCGATTCCCGCCGGACGACGCGCTCGCGATCGCGCACAGTGGGATCCGGAAGCACCTATGACCAGTGCGCAAGGCCGGTCCCCGACCGATGCACACGGCCATCGCGATCTCGACGAAGGAAGCGACCATGACCGTCCACACCACCCTCGACAGCCCACTGGGCGAACTGCTGCTGATCGGCGACGAGCGCCCCGACGGCACGCTCGCGCTGTCCTCGCTGTCCGTGCCCGGGCAGAAGGGCGGCGCCGCCGTGCCCGCCGACTCGCGCCCCGACGCGGCACCGTTCGCCGAGGTGGTGCGCCAACTCGGCGCCTACTTCGCGGGCGACCTGCGCGACTTCGACCTGCCCCTGGCGCCGCGCGGCTCGGCCTTCCAGGAACGCATCTGGACCGCGATCGACGAGATCCCGTACGGCACCACGACCACGTACGGCGCGATCGCCGAACGGGTGGGCACCTCGCGGGCGGGGGTGCGCGCGGTGGGCACCGCGATCGGGGCCAACCCGCTGCTGCTGATCCGGCCCTGCCACCGGGTGATCGGCGCGGACGGCGCGCTGCGCGGGTACGCGGGCGGCCTGGACCGCAAGGAGTACCTGCTCGACCACGAGGGCGCGCTGCCGGCGCGCCTGGGGTGAGCGCCGTGGACACGCTGTTCGCCGGCACGCCCGCGACCACCACGGATTTGGCCGCACGGGTGGACGAGCACGGACACGCGCTGACCCACCGGATCCTGGACCCGGACACGTGCCGCGAGATCGCCGAACTGTACGACCGCCCCGAGCTCTTCCGCGCCACCATCGACATGGCCCGGCATCGCTTCGGCGCCGGGCAGTACCGCTACTTCGCCGCGCCCGTGCCCGAGCCGATCGCCGCGCTGCGCACGTCCTGCTACCCGCACCTGCTGCCGATCGCCCGCGCGTGGGCCGCCCGCCTGGGTAGGCCCGCACCCTGGCCGGACACCCTGGACGAGTGGCTGACGATGTGTCACGCGGCGGGCCAGACCAGGCCGACGCCGATCCTGCTGCGCTACGGACCGGGAGACTGGAACGCGCTGCACCGGGACCTGTACGGCGACCTGGTCTTCCCACTCCAGGTGGTGATCGGCCTGGACGAGCCCGGCATCGACTACACCGGCGGCGAATTCCTGATGGCCGAGCAGCGCTTCCGGGCCCAGTCGCGCGGCACCGCGATCAGCCTGCCCCAGGGGCACGGGCTGGTCTTCACCACCCGGGACCGGCCGATCCGCTCGGCCCGAGGCTGGTCGGCGGCGCCGATGCGGCACGGCGTCAGCACGGTGCACTCCGGGCTGCGCCGCACCCTGGGCCTCGTCTTCCACGACGCGGCGTGACGCGATGTACACGCTGATCGGGCCGGACGGGCGGCCCTACCGCAGTGCGACGCCGGGCACGCTCGGCGGCACCACGGGCGGTCGGCTGTACGGGCGGCTGGACTGCCGCAGCGCGCTGCGGGCGATCGAGCGCGGCGGCTACGTCGCCGGCCGGGTCTTCTTCGCCGACGAGGCGACCGCGATCAAGGCCGGGTTCCGGCCGTGCGCGGTGTGCCTGCCGGCTGCCTACGCCCGTTGGAAGGGCCGCCCGCCGGCGCCGCACACCGAGGCCGAACTGGCCGACCTGCTCCGCAGGTTGGCCGGTCGGCGGACGCTGGCGATCGGGCACGGCCGGGACCGCGCCTCGACCGCCGCCGCGCACGCGCTCGCGGCGGTCTGGCCCGGGGAGGTGGTCGCGGTGGTCTCCTGGCCCGAACAGGCCGCGTCCTGGCTGCGCCCGGCACAGCGGTTGACCGCGCACGCACCGGACGCGTGGGTGGTGGCGGGCTCGGCACCGGGGTGGGCCGGCATGCGCGAGCGACTGCTGCGCAGCACCGACTGGGACCCGGAACGCACCTACGCCTTCGCGTCGTTGGCGGATGCGATCACGGACCCGGACCGGGACGAGGGTGTCTGGTGGGCGGCGGCCCGACCGGGGTGACCGACGACCCGGCGGGCCCGCCGCGCAGGCCCGCGGGCACCGGCTACCGCGCGGCGTAGCGGATTTGCTCGAACGGCCAGTGTTTCGCCAACCACGCGGAGACCTCGCGGTACAGCGGCGCGTCGAGTTCGGCCCGATCCGCCCGTACCCAGGAACGCACCGAGGTGACGGCGGGGTCCTCGCGGTCGGGGTAGATGTACACACAGCCGATCACGTCGTAGTCACCGGCGTTGCCACCGTTGTCGAGCACGGTGTACGTGAAGCCGGTGCGCTTGGTGAAGTCGTCGGCGTGCCGGACCAGATCCCGCAGGTTCTCGTCGGCGGTCATGCCGTCGAGCGGCGGCCAGTGCCGGTCCGCGAAGCCGGGCGTGGCCCGGATGTGCTCGATGCTCGACGACCACGCGGTCAGATCGGCCCGGTTGTGCCGGGCGGCCAGCGGTTCCAACCGGAAGGACGGCGTGACCGGCGGCGCGGGGACGACGAACTCGTCGGGGACGAAGGTGCGTTCGGACATGTCGGGAGCTTACGCCGGTGGACGGGAGCGGTGGGAGTGACGCGCCGGGCGGGTGTGGCGCGAGGTGGGTGTGTGGTCGGCGGAGGGCGGACGCGTCCCGTGTGGAGCGGGAGCGGGAGCCGGTGCCTTGGCGGATCCGGTGCGGTGGCGCGGCCGGGCGCCGGGCTCGGGTGTCGGACTCGGGCGCCGTGCTCCGGGGTCGGGGTCGGGCTCGGAGGTCGGGCCCGGTCTCGGCCGCGTGGCGCTATCCGGCGGCGGGTGCCGGTGTGCGTGCGTCGGCCGCCGGGCGGGAGCCCGGTCGTACCGTCGCCGTCGCCGTCGAGGGGGTGGGGCGCTTCGACCGGGTGGCCGGGGTTTTATGTGAACTCGCCGACTAGTGAAGCCAGTTCGCGCCATTCGGTCAGCGGGATGCGGCCCTGGTCCGGGGTGAGGACCTGGAGGCAGACGTGGTCGGCGCCCGCGTCCAGGTGTTCGCGGATCCGCTCGGCGATCGCGTCGAGATCGCCCAGCGCGCACAGCGCGTCGACCAGGCGGGTGCCCTCGCCGTCGAGTTCGGCCTCGGAGAAGCCCATTCGGCGCAGGTTGTTCATCTGGTGCCGGGCGACCCGGTAGCCGGATGTGAAGCCGCGCGCGACCTCCACGGCCCGGGCCCGGTCCGGGGACAGCACCGTGGTCAGGGACACCGACAGGTACGGGTCCGGGCCCATCGTCTTCCGGGCCAGCGCGGTGTGGTCCACCGTCACCAGATAGGTGTGCGCGCCCCAGGTGCGTGCGCCGGCCAGCGCCAGCATCTTCGGGCCGAGCGCGGCGAGCACCCGGCGGCCGGGGCGTTCGGGCGGCGTGCCGATCAGCACGGCGGCGTCCATCTCGTCCAGGTAGGCGCCGACGCCGGCGACGGCGGGAGCGGTGTTCGCCTTGGGCATGCCCGGGATGTCCGCCTGGCCGGCGGCGCGGTGGCCGCCCAGGCCCAGCACGAAGCGGTCCGGGTAGGCCTCGTTGAGGGTGCGCTCGGTCGCGGCCATCAGGCGCGGGGTGCGCTCGGACATGATCGCGATGCCGGTGGCGACCGGGAGCGTACGGGTCGCGGCGAGCAGGAGTTGGGCGTGCGTGCCGGCCTCGCGGCCGATGCCCTCGCCGACCCACAGGCCGCCGTAGCCGAGTTCCTCGATCTCGGCCGCCGCCTCGCGCACCGCGCCGGCGGGTTGGCCGTCGAACGCGAAGGTCCACAGGCCGAGCCGCCCGAGGGCGGCCTTGTCGTGCGTCATCGGTGGTTCCGTTCCGTTGGTGGGCGGTCACAGGTCACAGGTCATGGGATGCGGGTCATCGGGCGCCGGTCGTCGGCCGCCGATGCCGCGACGGGTTTTCCGCGCGCGGCATCGCACGGTGCCGAGGCCGGGATGGCGCCGGGGCACGGCCGCGCCCCGGGAGGCGGGGTTGCCGCGGTACCGGGCATGGCTGTGACCGGGACATTCCGGAGGCTGCCTCCGGTTTGCCTCGACCACCATATGGAGGCAGGCTCCGTTTGACAACGTCCGAGAGGGAACGCCGATGACCCGACCGATGCGCGCCGACGCCCGCCGCAACTACGAGCGCCTGCTCGCCCAAGCCCGGGTGGTGTTCGCCGAACAGGGCATCGACGCGTCGCTGGAGGAGCTCGCCCGTCGGGCCGGGGTCGGCATCGGCACGCTGTACCGGCACTTCCCCTCCCGGGACGCGCTCGTCGAGGCGGTGGTGCGGGACCGCTACGACGGCCTGACCGCGCGGGCTCGGGCGCTGGGCGACACCGCGGCCGCGCGCGACGCGCTGGCCACCTGGCTGCGGCTGCTGATCGAGGGCGCGGGCACGTTCCGGGGGATGAGCGCGACGTTGATGGCCACGCTCGCCGACGAGACCTCCGAGTTGTACGCCTCCTGCCACGCGATGCGCGCGGCCGGCGCCGACCTGCTCGCGCGCGCCCAGGCGGCCGGCCAGGTCCGCGCCGACATCGACACCGACGAACTCTTCACCCTCGCCCACGGCATCGCCTGGGCCCACGAACAGCGCGGCGTCGACGACCCGGAGCGGTTGCCGAAGCTCGTCGACGTGGTCGTCCTCGGCCTCGCCACGCGCCCCTGATCCGGCGCCCTCGATCCGAGGCCGAGGGTGACCGGCGTCGCGGGCCCGAACGCGGCACACGTCGCCGGCCGGGACCCTGTCGGCCGGTGTGCCGCGGGCTGGGACAGACTTCGGTGTCATGGACGAGCATGCGAACGGCCTTTCGGAGAGCGGTGCGGGCGGCCCGGGTGAGGGCCGTGCGGACGATCCGGCGCGGAGCGCGTGGACCGTCGCGGCGGGGGCGTTGTTCTTCGACGACCGGGGCCGCGTGCTGCTCGTCGAGCCCGACTACAAGCCGGGGTTGGAGTTTCCGGGCGGCATCCTGGAGCCGGGGGAATCGCCGTGGGCGGGTTGCGTCCGCGAGGTTCGCGAGGAACTGGGCATCACCCTGGACGGGCCGCCGAACCTGCTCGTGGCGCAGTGGGTGGCGCCGGTGGACGGGCATCGTGGCGGTATGCGCTGGTTGTTCGACGGTGGCGTGCTGACTCCGGATCGACTCGCCGGGATCCGGCTCCAGGCCGACGAGTTGCGGGCCTGGCACCTGCTGACACCGGATCGGGGCGCGGCCGCGATGCCGGCGGGGCGGGCCGCACGGCTGCGAGCGGCGCTGCGGGCGCGGGAGAGCGGACGGGCGATGTACGTCGAGGTCGGGGAGTTCGATACGGCGGACGTCGGCACGGCGGGCGCCGGGATCGAAGACGTCGACACCGGGAGCGTCGAGACCGAAGACGTCGAGACCGCGCGCTGACGCGTACGGCGGGCCGCGGCCGGCGTGCGGGGTGCCTGCCGGGGCGCCGGCTCGGCTGACCCGCGCGGCGCGGCTCAGACCTGCGGGGCGGCGTTCGCCACGGCCGCCGTCAGCGCCTCGACGAGCGGGACCGGTTTGGCGTCGGCCGGCGGATACACCACCAGCGTGCCGTCGTCCGCGACGCCGAAGCAGCCGCCGGCGCGACCCTCGCGTGCGGCCCGGTCGGCATCGAGCACGATCGGCGGGCCCTCGCGGAGGATGACGGTCTCCGCTGTCAGGCCCGCGCCCAGCAGGGCCGCGCGCAGCGCCTTGGCCCGACCGGGGTGCGAGACGCGCAGCCAGACCTCCTCGGTCGCCAGGGCGCCCCGCTCCAGGAACGGCCCACCGCGCGCGTCCAGCGAGAACAGGTCCAGGACCGGTCGACGCCGGTCGACGACGGCGGCGGTCGGGCGGCGGGTCAAGCGCGCCGGGCCTCTCCTCGACGGGAACCCGACCACCGGCAGCGCCACGGCGCCCCGGTTCGCCAACTCCGTCGCCGTCGCGGTCAGGAGACGCTCGATGCGTGCGAGGGTCCGGACCCAGTCCTCCCGACGTCCCGCCGCCGCCCGGCCGGCCGCCGTGGCCGGGTCCGCCGACCGCTGTCGCTCCGCCTCGATGACGGCGTCGAAGTCGCTCATGCCGGCAACCTACCGGCGCTCGACGTGCTGCGGTCGGACGCGGCCGTGCGGGGTGGATCGGGAGCGATCCCGGGCCGGTCGGGTCGACCTGCCCGACCGTCAGTGCGCCCGACCCCGTCCCTGGCCGAACGGCAAGCCGCTTTCCGTGCGAACAGCGGTGCCAAGATGAAAATTGACGCCCCATCAGCCTTGTCGATTGGCAGAGGTCGACGTATGTTCATGCCCAACAGGAAGGGGGACCCGTGGCGATTCCGGCACCGGAGGACACCTATGACAAGGTGCTCCAGGCGGCAGAGGAACTGTTCGGCGAACACGGTTTCGCCGGCACCTCGCTGCAGGCCATCGCCGATCGGGTCGGGGTGACCAAGGCCGCCCTGTACTACCACTTCCGCACCAAGGACGAACTGCTCGACGCCCTCCTGCGCCCGGCCCTGAACGACCTGGACCGGGTGTTGGAGGTCGCCGAGAGCAGGCGCGGCAGCACCGCTCGCCAGCGCCTGCTGTTCGAGGGCTACGTAGAGTTCCTGATCCGGTACCGCACCCTCGCCGTCATCCTCGATCGGGACGTCGCGATCGGACGCCACCGCGCCATCAAGCCCCGACTCGCCTCGATCACCGCGCGGGTGCGCGAAGTCCTCGACGACGTCGACGGCTCGATCGAGTACCGCGTGTCCACGGCCGTGGCGATGGGCGGCATCTACTCCGCCGTCGCCGCCTTCCCGGAACTGCCCGACGACGAGCTCGGTCGCATCCTGCGCGGTGTGGTCCGCAAGCTCCTGGGCCCACGCCGCAGGGCGTCGGGCCCGGTCGCCGGGGTCTGACCCGCACCACCGCACCGCACCACCCAGGCACGACGCCCAGCCAGACCACCCGCACAGGCACACCATCTCGCACGCACCACCGCACCACCGCGCTTTCCGGCACCCGTCCCCGGCCGGTTTCCGCGGCGACCTCGCACACCCTCCGGCAACGGGAGTTCCACCATGACGTGTCCGGTCCTCGACCACGGCTTCGACCCCACCGACCCCGACCTGTACACCACGCGCATCCCGCTGGACGAGTTCGCCCAGTTGCGCAAGACGTCCCCGGTCGTGTGGGTCCCGCAGACGCCCGAGGTGTCCAACTTCGGCGACGACGGCTACTGGCTGGTCACCCGGCACGCGGATGTCAAGGAGGTCTCCACCAAGCCGGAGATCTACTCGACGAACAAGAACACGGCGATCATCCGGTTCGCCGAGGGCATGGACATGTCCAACATCGACGCGCAGAAGCTCATCATGATCAACATCGACCCGCCGGAGCACACCCGGCTGCGCAGCATCGTCCAGCGCGGTTTCACGCCCCGGGCGATCAACGCGCTCCAGGCCGCGTTGACCGAGCGGGCCGCGCAGATCGTGGCGGACGCCAAGCTCAAGGGCTCCGGCGACTTCGTCACCGAGGTCGCGTGCGAGCTGCCGTTGCAGGCGATCGCGGAGTTGATCGGCGTACCGCAGGAGGATCGCAAGAAGATCTTCGAGTGGTCGAACAAGATGCTCGGGTACGACGACCCGGAGTACGCGGAGTCCACCGAGGTCGGCGCGCAGGCCGCCGCCGAGCTGATGCTGTACTCGATGGGCATGGCCGAGGAGCGCAAGGCGTGCCCGGCGCAGGACATCGTCACCCGGCTGATCACCGCGGAATCCGACGGCAGCCTGTCCTCGGACGAATTCGGTTTCTTCGTACTGCTGTTGGCGGTCGCGGGCAACGAGACCACGCGCAACGCGATCACGCACGGGATGCTCGCGTTCTTCGACAACCCCGACCAGTGGGAGCTGTACAAGGCGGAGCGCCCGGAGACCACGGCGGACGAGATCGTGCGGTATTCGTCGCCGGTGATGTCCTTCCAGCGCACCGCGACCCAGGACACCGTGCTCGGCGGCCAGGAGATCAAGGCGGGGCAGCGGGTCGGCATCTTCTACAGCTCGGCCAACTACGACGCCGACGTGTTCGAGAACCCGATGAAGTTCGACATCACCCGCAACCCGAACCCGCACCTGGGCTTCGGCGGTGGCGGTCCGCACTTCTGCCTGGGTGCCTCGCTGGCCCGGATGGAGATCAACCTGATGTTCAACGCGATCGCCGACGCGATGCCGGACATCACCAAGGCGGCCGACCCTCGCCGGCTTCGCCACGCGTGGATCAACGGCATCAAGGAACTCCAGGTGCACTACACGGGCAAGTAGCCCACCGGATCTCGGCAGGAGCGCCGGTCGACGACCCGCGACCCGGCCGAACGTGACAGGCGCCGTCCGCTACGGGAGCAGCGGGCGGTGCCTTCGCGGTTTCCGGGGTGGGACTTCGGTGTCGGAGAAGGTCACGACTCGGTGAACGAGGTCCGATCGGGTGGTCCGGGGGCATAGCCTCCGCCGCATCCGACCGTGGGGGGTCTCGTGAGCAGTCAGTCGTCGCAGCCGCGTCGACGTATCGGCAACCGCGTCGTAGGGGCATGCGTTGCCATCGTCCTGGTGATCGGCGCCGCCGTGTTCGTGTCGACCCTGGTGCGGGGCAAGGGGGACGGCGACACGGCGACGCCGGCCGCCGGAGCCGGGGCGAACTCCGCCTCGGCCGGCGACAGTCGCTCGCCGAACGATGCCCGCTTCATCGCCGAACTGGGTCGCGTGGCGCCACAACTGGTGGGCGCCAAGGCCGACTTCAGCGTATTGCTGAGCATGGCCAACGTGTCCTGCGGGTGGGTCGCGATGGGCAAGGAGCGCGACGAGATCGCGGGCCGCATCATGGGCGTCACCTTCACCCGCGAGGAGGCCGCCGCCATCACGAACGCGGCGATGGCGGTGTACTGCCCGGCGGGAGGCCGCAAGTAGCAAGTAGGGGGCGCAGGCGGCGGGACGCACCGGGGACGGCGCGGCCGGGGCGGTGTGCGCGACGCGGTCACCCACTCGGATGTCCCGAACGGGGCGGGCCCGGCGGCCGGCGCGCGGAGTGTGGGAGCGGCGTGCGAAGGTGACTGGTTCAAGATCGATGGACCGGGACCAGGGGAGCGACGTGGGCGGCGTTGACGAGGGTGTGTACGTGGTGCGCAACGTGCACAGTGGGCTGGTCCTCGAGGTCGAGGGCGGGCGTACGAACAGCGGGGCCAACGTGTGGCAGGGCGCCGAGGACGGCTCCACCGCGCAGCACTGGCGGATCACCGCCGTACACGCGGGCGGTGCGGTGTACCACCTGGAGCACGTGGTCAGCGGGAAGCGGCTGGACGTGACCGGTGCCTCGGAGGAGAACGGGGCCAACGTGCAGCTCTGGCGGGCGAACAACTTCGGCGCGCAGGAGTGGATCCTGGAGCAGCACGCGGACGCGCCGGGGCGGGTCACGCTGATCAACTACGTCAGCGGGCTGCTCCTCGAGGTGGCCGACGACAGCACCGAGCCCGGTGGCAACGTGCGGCAGTGGGAGGACACCGACCGCCCCTCACAGTGGTGGGTGCTCGAAGCACGCTGAGCCCGCGGCCGGCCGCCGCGTGCCGCCCCGGCGTCGCCGTGGCTACGCGGCGGCCACCACGTGGGTGCGCGCGAGTGCCGGGGCGGTGATCCGCGGGCGAGCGCCGGGGCGGGCGAAGACGAACAGCCGCAGCACCACGAACCGGCCGATCCCGGCCAGGCCGGACGCGCCCAGGTAGACGCCCTGCTCGACCAGGACGCCCGCGCCCGGGGCGGCCGCGTGCAGCCCGAGCACCGCGGCGGTGGTGAACAGGTAGGCGACCAGCGCGCTGAGCGCCGACTGCCCGTGCGCGCGCAGCCCGGCGCGCCCGCCGCCGAAGGTGAACCGGCTGTGCAGCTCGGTGGCCGCCACCGTGGAGACCACGGTCACGAACGCGTTGGCGACCGCGATCGGCATCGTGTCGGAGAGCACGACCAGTGCGCCCGAGGAGGCGATCCCGGTGCCGCCGCCGAAGACCACGAACCGCGCGAACGCGGCGATCGAACCGGACTTCCCGGCCCTGCCGCCGGCTGCGTTGCTGGTGTTCCCCGTGGTCTTCATGTCCTTCAGCCTAGAAACGAATGAGGCCAGGGACGTTCCTGATTCACCAGGTGCGCGCGAGGTGCTCGGCAAAAACCTGACGGCTTGCCGGAACCCCTCTCCCATATGGCCTTCGGGCACCTCCGCCCGCTGATCCGGGACGGCTGTGACCCCTCCACCCTGATGCACGAGCGCCCCTCGACGCACCCGATTTTTCCGCCCGCCGGGTGTCCGCACCGAAGGGTTGGCGGCGGCGCGGGGATCGCCGGAGCGGACCCCGCCGAAGGCCCGAACACGCACCGACCCCGGTCGGCCCGCGAGGCGGGGGACCGGGGTCGGTGCGGCGCGTGGCGCCGGTGTCGGGCGGGTCCTAGTTGGCCGAGGTGAAGACCAGGGCCGCGTTGTGGCCGCCGAAGCCGAAGGCGTTGGCGACGGCCACGTTCAGGGGGCCCACCCGGGGTTCCTTGGCGACCACGTCGAGGTCGATGTCGGGATCCTGGGAGTCGAGGTTGATGGTGGCCGGGACGACCCCGTCGCGCAGCGACGCCACCGCGGCGACCGCGGCGATCGCGCCGGCCCCGCCGCACAGGTGACCGAGCATCGACTTGATCGCGGTGACCGCCGCGTGCGTACCGATCGCCTCGGTGATCGAGGCGGCCTCCAGCGCGTCGCCGCCCGGCGTCGAGGTGGCGTGCGCCTGGATGTGGTCCACGTCCGCGCCGGTGACGCCCGCCTCGGCCATCGCCATCCGCAACGCGCGGACCTGGCCCGGCCCGTACCCGGCGGTGATGTGGTTGGCGTCCGAGGTGACCCCCGCGCCGGCCAGGTACGCGTGCACGAACGCGCCGCGCGCCGCCGCGAAGTCGGCCCGCTCCAGGACCACCAGCGCGGCGCCCTCGCTCATCACGAACCCGTTCCGCCCGGCGTCGAACGGACGCGACGCGGCGGCGGGGTCGCCCTCGTAGGTGGACAGCGCGCGGGCCTGCGCGAAGCCCGCGATCGGCAGCGCGCCTATCGTCGCCTCGGCGCCGCCGGCGACCACCACGTCGGCGCGACCGAGCCGGATCAGGTCCAGGCCGTACGCGATCGCCTCCGAGCCCGACGCGCACGCGCTGACCGGGGTGTACGCGCCCGCCCGGGCACCCAGTTCCATGCTTACCTGCGCGGCCGGCCCGTTGGGCATCAACATCGGCACGGTATGCGGGGACACCCGGCGCACGCCGGACGCGGCCAGTACGTCGTGCTGCGCGAGCATCGTCATCGCACCGCCCATGCCGGTGCCCACCACCACGGCGAACCGTTCCGGCTCGACCGTCGGCGCACCCGCGTCCGCCCACGCCTCGCGTGCCGCCACGAGCGCGGCCTGCTGACATCGGTCCAGGCGCCGGGCGCGGACCCGGTCCAGTACCGTCTCGGGGCAGACCCGCATCCGTCCGGCGATCCGCACCGGCAGGTCGGCCGCCCACGGATCGGCCAGGGCTTCGATTCCCGACTCGCCCGCGAGGAGGGCCGCCCACGTGGACGGCACGTCCCCGCCCAAAGGCGTGGTCGCACCCATCCCGGTGACCACCACATCGGTCTTGCCGAGCGTCATAGAACGCACCCCAGCTCTGTCGAAGAATTGTGGAAACACGACACGGGTGACCCACTCGCGCTCGCGTGCGGGCCACTTGATCCGCAACGCTGTCAGGGAAAGGCCGGTCCGGGGGTATCGACACCGATAAAGAGGACGTCCTATTACTTGTGGAGACCCGACAACCGACCGGTAACCGGCTCAGCCCCGCAAATACGCCAGAACGGCCAATACCCGTCGATGATCGTCGGCCGCCGGCGGCAGATTCAGCTTGGTCAGGATGCTCGCGATGTGCTTGGACACCGCCGCCTCGCTGACCACCAGGGCCCGGGCCACAGCCGCATTGGAGCGTCCTTCGGCCATCAGCGCAAGCACCTCGCGCTCGCGCGGCGTGACCTTGGCGAGCGGATCGCGCCGCCGGGCCAACAGTTGGCGGATCACCTCGGGATCCACCACCATTCCGCCGTCGGCGACCCGCTCCAGGGCGGCCATGAATTCGGTCACATCGCCGATGCGATCCTTGAGCAGATAGCCCGTACCCACCCCGTCGCGCGCGTCGAGGAGCTCGTCGGCGAACGTTTGTTCGACGTACTGGCTCAGCACCAGCACCGCCAGGTCCGGCCGCACCCGCTGGAGCTCGCGGATGGCTCGCAGGCCCTCGTCGGTGAAGTCCGGCGGCATCCGGACATCGGCGATCACCACGTCCGGGGCGTGCGCGCGCACCGCAGCCACCAGCGAGGGACCATCGCCCACGGCCGCCGGCACCTCGTGTCCGAACCGCTCCAACAGGCCCACCAGGCCCTCGCGCAGCAATACCGCGTCCTCCGCGATCACCACTCGCAAACGCCGCACGGTATCTCCACTCGCACCAGGGTCGGCCCGCCGATCGGACTCGACAACAACATCCGACCATCCACCGCCGCGACCCGGTCGGCCAGCCCCGTCAGACCCGAACCCGCGGCCGGGTCCGCGCCGCCGCGCCCGTCGTCCGCGACCTCCAGGACCAGCACCTCGTCCTGGATCCGCCCGTGCACCCGGCAGCGCTCGGCGCCGCTGTGCCTTGCCGCGTTCGCGAGCGCCTCGCACACCGCGAAGTACGCGGCCACCTCCACCGAGGCGGGCAGCCGCGACACCTGGACGTCGGTGTCCACCGGCACCGGCGAGCGCCCCGCGACATCGCGAATCGCGGCGGGCAACCCGCGCTCGGTCAGCACCTGCGGATGCACTCCCCGGATCAACTCGCGCAACTCCGCCAGCGCCTCGCGGGCCATGGTGTGCGCCTCGGCCACCTCCCGGGCCGCCCGCGAGTCGGGCGGCAGGTCCAACGCGGCCAGCCCGAGCTTCATCGTCAACGCCACCAGGCGCTGCTGCGCGCCGTCGTGCAGGTCCCGCTCGATCCGCCGCTGCTCGGCCTCGAACGCGTCCACCAGGCGGGCCCGGGAGCGGCGTACCTCGGTCAACTCGGCGTCCCGCGAGCCCAGCACCGCGATCGCGACCGCCGAACGCGCCCCCGCCCACGCCGCGATCGGATACGCCGCCACGGGCAGCAGCACCAGCCCCGCGAGCACCCCGCCCACCGACGCCCAGGGCGTCGCGGAGGGTTGCCACGGCGCGCTGAGCAGCACACCGGGAATCCCCACCGCGACGAACAACACCGCCAGATCCACCCACCCCAGGGTGAGCACCGACAACGCCCCCCACCCCAGCTCGCGCCACCCGGCCGGCTCCCGCAGCGAGGACCGGGCCGGCCGCGCGTCCGGCGCCACCAGGCGCAACCGGCGCCGTTCGAACGGCCCCGCCAGCGCGACCAGCACCGTGAGCACCAGACCCGCGCAGACCACCGCCGCGACCGGCCCGATCCGGTTCCAGGACGCGGCGATCCCACCCGCCGCGACGCCGCCCGCGACCCCGGGCACCCCGCCCGCCAGCAGGTACCCGATCGAACGCCACGGCCAGGCCGAGGACAGGAAGCCCACCGGGCGCGCGGTCAGCGCCTCCAACACATTGCGAGGAATCACCGCTCGACCGTAGCCGGCACCCGGGCCGCTGTCGGTAGTGCCAGGTGGAGTGTTCGAACCAGTGCCGGCACCAATGCGCCGACCCCCACCCGGCGCCTTGACTCGACGTCGTGACGAACCGACCCGGCGCCGTGCCGCGCCACTTTCCGGACCCCTCCGCACAGCCCGCCGGCGCCGCGCCGGGCGATCGCCCGGATCCCGCCGATCGCGCGACTGCCGACCGCACGCCCGCCGATGGCCCGTCCGTCGAACGCCCGTCCGTCGAACGCCCTTCCGCGGCGCGCGCGGACGCCGTCGTGGTGCGGCTTCGCGACGTCACCCGGGTGTTCCACACCGGCGGACACCCGGTCGCCGCGCTCGACGGGATCGACCTGGACATCGCCGCGGGCACGATGACCGCCGTGATGGGCGCCTCCGGCTCCGGCAAGTCCACGCTGCTGCAC
Source organism: Embleya sp. NPDC050154 (assembly GCF_044460165.1). NCBI lineage: Bacteria > Bacillati > Actinomycetota > Actinomycetes > Kitasatosporales > Streptomycetaceae > Embleya > Embleya sp. NPDC050154. The sequence goes on along the minus strand of NZ_JBITJP010000010.1, from coordinate 12,086 downwards.
TGCGCCTCGGGCCTGGACCGGCCCACCTCCGGCCTGGTCACCATCGCCGGCACGATCACCCGCGACCTGGACGAGCGAGCGCTGGCCCACCTGCGCCGCGAGCACATCGGCTTCGTCTTCCAAGCGCTGAACCTGGTCTCCGCGCTCACCGCGGAGCAGAACGTCGCGCTCCCGCTGCGACTGGCCGGGCGCCGGGCCGACCCGGACGCGGTGGCCCGCGCCCTGGCCGCCGTGGGGCTGGCCGATCGGGCCCGCCACCGGCCCGATCGACTCTCCGGCGGCCAGCAGCAACGCGTGGCGATCGCCCGCGCCCTGATCACCAGGCCCGCCGTGCTGTTCGCCGACGAACCCACCGGGGCGCTGGACAGCAGCGCGTCGCGCACCGTGCTGGGCCTGCTGCGCTCGCTGGTCGACGAGCACGGCCACAGCGTGGTCATGGTCACCCACGACCCGGCCGCCGCGTCCTGGGCGGACCGGGTGGTGCTCCTGGCCGACGGTCGGGTGGTCGACGAACTCACGCGGCGCACCGACCCGGAGACGATCGCCGCCCGCGCGGCCGCGGCGGAGGTGCGGGCGTGAACACCCTGGCCACACTGCGCGAACGCGGCACCGCGCTCCTGGGCTCGCTGCTCGCGCTGGTCCTGGGCATCGCGATCCTCACCGCGAGCGCGCTGATCCAACTCACCGGCGGCACACCGGTGCCCGAGCGCTACGCCGGCACACCCGTGCTCCTGCACAGCGCGCACGGCACGGACCGCGACGGCGAGTTCGCCGAACCGGTGCCCTGGTCGCCCGAGCGCACCGGGCAACTCGTGCGCGAACTGGCCGCGATCCCGGGTGTGCGGGAGGTGGTCGCGGACCGGCCCTTCTACGCGCAGGCCGTGTCGGGCGGCCGACCGGTGGGCGGGCGGGACGGGGACGAACGCATGGGCCGGGGATGGTCGAGCACGACGCTCGCGCCGGCTCCGCTGGTCGCCGGACACGCCCCGCGCCGCGCCGACGAGATCGCCGTGGACGCCGAACTGGGGCCGCGCCCGGGCGAGTCGATCACGGTGTTGACCGCGAGCGGGCCCGCCGCGTACACCGTCAGCGGCACGGTGCGCGGGCCCGGCTACTACGTCACCGACGAGCGCGCCCGGGAGTTGGCCCCCGGTGTGCGGGTGCTGGGCGTGCAACTGACCGACGGCGCCGACCCGCGGGCGGTGGCCGCCGCCGCGCGGGCCCTGGCGCGCACCGACGCGCGCGTGCTCACCGGCGCGGATCGGCGCGACCTGGCGCCGGCCTCGGCCCGCCGCACGTCGTGGATCGGTGCCCAGGTGATCATCACGATGGCCGGGCTCGCGGGCTTCGTCACGATCCTGGTGGTCGCGGGCACGTTCGCCTTCGGCGTGAACACGCGGCGTCGCGAACTCGCCCTGCTGCGGGTCATCGGCGCCGACCCCGGACAGGTGCGACGCGCGCTGTACGCCGAGGCGCTCCTGCTCGGCGCGCTCGGTTCGGCCACCGGCGTGCTGATCGGTGTGCTCGGCGCACCCGCGGTGACCGGGATGCTGGTGGACACCGGCTTCGAACCGGCCGGGTTCACGATCCGGGTCCGGACCTGGATCCCGGCCGCGGTGTTCGCGGTGGGAGTGGGCACGGCGCTGGTCGCCGTGTGGTCCGCGTCCCGACGGGCCGCGCGGATCGATCCGCTGGAGGCGCTGCGCGAGGCGGTCGTCGACGAACGGCCGATCGGCAGGGTCCGCCGGATCGCGGGCATCGCGAGCGTGGCCCTGGGCGGCGGTTGCGCGCTCGCGAGCGCGTTCGCGGCGCCGACCGAGATGATCACCTGGGCCTTGGCCACCGCGGTCGCCTCGATCAGCGGCGCGACCCTGCTCGCCCCGGTGTTCGTGGCCCCGCTGGCCCGCGCGCTCACCCGCCCGTTCGCCCGCCGAGTGGGCGCGGGCGCGCTGCTGGTGCGGGAGAGCGCCTGCGCCGCCGTGGGCCGCACCGCCTCCACCGTCGCGCCGGTGCTGGCCACGATCGCCTTCGTGGTGCTGATCACCGGCAACACCCGTACCGGCGCCGAGGCGTTCGCCGACCACGCGAGCGCGACGACGCGGGCGAGCGGCGCGGTGGTCGCGAGCGGTACGCCGGGTCTGTCCGACGCCGCGGTGGCGGGGGTGACCGGCAGCGCGCTGCTCGCGAGCACCGTGTACGCGGGCCCGGCCCGGCTTGCCGTCGACGCGGCCGGCATCGACCCGCACGCCTTCGCCCGCACACACGACCGGCTCGACCCCGTCCGGGGCACACTCGCCGACCTGGTCGGCCCCGACACCGTCGCGGTGACCGCCTCGACGCTGGCGGCACTGGGGCAACCCCCGTCTCAAGAAGCGGAGTTCACCTTCGCGGACGGGCGTACGCGGGTGTTGCGGATCGTCGCGGTGCTCGACGACCGCGCGGATTCGCACGGCGTGCTACTCGCCCGGGACACGCTGCGCGCACACGACCCGGACGCGCTGACCGAGGTGGTCCATCGCACCGGCGGGCCGGCGATCGTGCCCGGCGACCCCGCGGCGACCGCGCTGGGCGTCCGGGAGATCGGGGTCGCCGCGTACGCGCGGCGGGCCGATGCCGAAGAGGACCGACTGATCGACGTGTTCACCCTGCTGCTGGTTGCGACGACCGCCGGCTACACCGCCCTGGCCGTCGGCAACACGCTGCTCATGGCCGGCGCCGGCCGGGTCGCCGACTTCCGGGTGTTGCGCCTGTCCGGGGCTACCCGCCGCCAAGTGTTGTGGACGGTCGCGGGGGAGACCACGTTCGTGGTCGTGCTGGGCGTGCTGCTCGGCGGCCTGGTCGCGGTGCCGTCGCTGCTCGGGATCCGGGCGGGACTGGCGGGCGCGCTCGGTACGCCGGTGCGCCTGGTGGTGCCGTGGGCGCCGGTGACCTGCGCGATCGTGACATGCCTGGCGATCGCGCTCGCGGCGAGCGTGCTACCGGCCCGACGGGCGATGGGCGGAGTGGCGCCGTGAGGGTGGGCCGGGCCGGGCCGACGCCGTGACGTTCGGCGGGTTGTCGGGCGGCATTATCACCGACTTGGGTGCGATTGGCCCGGGTTTGCCGAAGATCACGGAAAATCCGGCGAATCATCGTGACCATGGTCATTCGCGACTTCGTCCCCCGACCTCGACTTAGGGAGACCGCCATGGCCTGGTACCCCGGAGCCACCAAGCGCGAGCTGCAGCCGGAATCCGACGCGCAACCCGCCATCCGTCCCACCCAGTTCATCCTGCACTCGATCGCCGCGCCGTGGTCGGGACAGCGCATGTACGAGTACTGGCGCGATTCCACCAACCTCGAATCGCACTTCGGCTGCGCCTACGACGGCGGCCTGTGGCAGTACATCGGCACCGAGACCCGCGCGGACGCCAACGCGTCGGCTAACCGCCGATCCGACGGCACCGGCGCGGTCAGCGTGGAGACCGCGAGCAACCTGGAACACACCGACCCGTGGACCGACGCCCAGATGGACAGCCTGATCCGGCTGGGCGTGTGGCTGCACGAGCGGCACGACCTGCCGCTGCGGATCTGCCGCGCCTGGGACGACCCGGGCTACGGGTATCACCGGCTGTTCGCCAAGTGGTCGATCAGCGGCACCGCGTGCCCCGGCGACGCACGCGTGCGGCAGTTCCACGACCGGGTCTTCCCCGGCATCGTGGCCGGCACGGGCGGAACCCCCGTCCCCGACATCCCCGCCCCGCGACCGGCCGTCGACCTGGCCGAACTGGTCGCCGCGGCACGGTCCGACCCGAGCCGCGAGGGCACCCCGGTCACCTACGTGGGCACCCGGATGGTCGAGAACGCCCTGGTCGCGGAGGGGCTGCTCGCCCGGAACCTGGCCGACGGGCACTACGGGACGGCGACCCTGCGGGCCTACGCGGAGTGGCAGCGCCGGCTCGGCTACAACGGGTCGGACGCGGACGGGATCCCGGGGCGGCGATCATTGACGCGGCTGGGGGCGAAATACGGCTTCACGGTTGCCTGAGGGGCCGGCCGGGCACGGGTGCCGCGGAGCACCCGGCGCCCGAGTGTTCGGATCCGGGCTTCACCCGTCCCGGTCGGTGGCCACCAGCAGACCGGTGACGATCGCCATCAGTGACCACACCAGCCACATCCAGGCGACCGCTTCGTAGAGAGCGCTGTACAAACCCAGGATGGTCAGCAGCACGAGTGTGCAGACCACCATGCCCCGACTTTGTGGACCGTACGTACTGATCATCGTCGCCTCCACCCTCGGAGCCCGGGAACGAACCGGTGCTTGGCACGGTAGCGCAGCAGGTCACGGCACGGACAGAGAACGGCCGCCGGCAACCGCGCGTCGCGTCGGATCGGCGCGCGGCGGCCGGCCGCACTACAACACCAGCAGGTCGAAGAGCCGGTCCAGGTCCGCCGCCGGATTCGCGGTCAAGCCGCCGTGTACCGGACCGGGCTGGACGATCGTGCTGCGCGGGGCGGTCAGCCAGCGGAACCGTCGACCCACCGGCTCGGCCCCCGGAGCGCCGGCCGCCTCGCTGCCCGCGCACACCAGCTCCCACGCGGCGAGCACCGCGCGCGCCTGGGTCACGTCGGCGTCCGGGTCCAAGGCGCACAACCTGGACTGCTCCACATGGGTGCGCGCGCCCAGGAAGCCGAACGCCTGGCTGTACAGCGCGACCCCGACGTTCAGACACTCCCCGCGCTCCACGCGCGGCACCAGGCGGATGATCGAGTACTCGAAGAACTGCCGCTGCGCGTTCATCGTCATCACTTGAGCCAATCCGGGCGGTTCGACGACTGCGCCGCGCCCTGCCGCGCGACCACGTCCGGCGCGATCTCCGGCAGCCACGCGCGCGGACCGGCGGCGCGGGCGAGCAGGTGCCCGATGTACGCCTCACGCAGCGCGTCGGGGCTGTCCAGGCCCAGCGCGCGCTCGGCGTCACCGGGATCCAGCCACTCGTCCGGGACCAGGGCCAACACCTCGGTGAGCAACTCGCGGGTGATCCGAGGGGCCAGCTCGGCGTCCGCCTTGAGCAGGCCCGGACCGCCGAGGGCGGCCAGCACGTGGTCGGCGGCGTCGAACGGCCGCGTCGCGGCCGCCTTGGCGGCCTGCCACGCGTGGTGGAACCACAACGCGGCGCCGTGGTCGATCAGCCACAACCGGCCGTGCCACACGAGCAGGTTCGGATTGCGCCAGGAACGGTCCACGTTCGAGGTCAGCGCGTCCAGCCACAACACCCGCGCGGCCAGTTCGGCGTCCGGCTCCCAGGTGGCCGGGGTGAAGTCGGCCGAGCCCGGCAGGAAGTCCATCCCCAGGTTCAGCCCGGCACTCGCCTGGACCAGTTCCTGGACCTCCTGGTCCGGCTCGCCGCGCACGATCACCGGGTCCACCTCGACCCGCACCAGCGCCGGCACCGGCAGCCCGAGCCGGCGGGCGAGCTCGCCCACCACGACCTCGGCGACCAGCACCTTGACGCCCTGTCCGGCGCTGCGGAACTTCACGACATAGGTGCCCAGATCGTCGGCCTCTACGAGGCCGGGCAGCGAACCGCCCTCCCGCATCGGCGTGACGTAACGAATGGCATGGACCAGGGGAAGCATTCCCGAACAATGCCACGCGCCGTCCGGCAAAAAACACTCGGCCTGTTGGGCGACTTCGTCGCCGGCTCGGGAGGGGGTGGGTCGTGGGTGGGGGTGTGGGGTGGGGGCCGGGGTCGTGGGTGGGGTGGTGCTGTTTGTTGGGCGACTTTGTCGCCGGCTCGGGAGGGGCTGGGTCGTGGGTAGGGCGTGGGGTGGCGGGCCGGAGTCGTGGGGGAGGCGTTGCTGTTTGTTGGGCGACTTCGTCGCCGGCTCGCGAGGCACCGCTTTTTCTTTCCCCCGCTTCGCTCCTCCAAGAAAAAGCGGCGCCTCGCTCGGGACGGTGTGTCCCTCCGCTTCGCTCCGGGCCACACCGTCCACACCTGCGGCTCCGCCGCTCTCCGCGCTTCGCGCGTCGATCACGGGGGTGGGGCGGGGTCGGGGGCGCTGACGCGCCGGGGGGCGGCCTGTCGAAGCGATGCGGGCCTGCTTCGGGGTGGTGCCGGGGCGGGGCTTCGATCCCGTGTCGGGCTTTGTGGCGGGTGGGTGGTGGGGAGTTCTATGGGCGGATGCCGGGCGCCGATTTGCCGGAGGACCACTCGCACGTTGGGTTCGGGCGGGTGGTTCTCCGGGGCGGGGAGGTGAGCGTGGCCGGGGAGGGGCGGGTGCCGGGCGTTGTGGGGCTCGGCGGGGGATTGCGGGCCCCCGGGGTGGCGAGCCCGGGGCCATCCCCCGACGCGTCGGCGTCGGGGGACGGCCGTCGTCGGCGGGTGGGGGAGCCCCGGTTCGGAACGGCGTCAGATGAGCGTCAGCGTCAAGGTGCCGGTGTAGGTGCCGGGCACGGTGATGCCCGGGACGCCGAGCTTGAGGTCGCCGCCGCACTCGAACGAACCGGCACTGGCGCCGGCCGCCGACGAGCACAGCGTGCGCGGCCGGCCCAGACCGGCGCCGGGCTCGGCCTTGCCGCCCGCGGTGACCTGCGGCGTGGCGCCGCCGGTGGGCAGCGAACCGGTGACCGACTTCGCGGTGGGCGTCCAGCCGAGGTTGTCGCCGACGATCCGGCCGCCGGTGGCGGTCAGGTCACTGGCCTGACCGGTCAGCGTCCAGCCCGCGTTGGTGCCGCGCGCGTCGGAGACGGTGAGCGGGTTGAGCGCACCGCCGGTGAAGGCGTCCTTGCCGTTGAGGGTGACGCCCGGGAGCGCGACGTCGGTGCCGCCGACGCCCAGGGTCAGCGGGCCGCCCTGCACGTCGGTGGTGATCACCTGGTAGCCGGTGCCGGGACCCGGCGGGACCGTCACGGGCTTGAACGCGACCGGGAGGAAGGTGTCCTGGGTGCGGTCGGGCGAGCCGTGCGCGGCGAAGGTGACCACGTTGCACGTGGTGACGGAGCAGTCGTACTCGACGCCGCTCGCGTTCTTGTACTTGGCCTTCATGTTGTCCAGCGTCAGCGAGAAGCTGCCGTCGGCGTTCAGCTTGGCCTGGCTCGACGACCCGGACGGGTTGGTGCGCACCCACTTGGTCGCCTGGTACGGCGCCGGGTTGGTGTTCCAGTCGGCGCCCTTGGGACCGAACGCGACGTAGATGCCGTTGCCGCCGTCGCGAACCGGGTCGAACCCGGTGCCGGTGACGGTGAACGTCTGCCCGGCCGGGTCGGCCCCGACGGCCGGGGTCACCGCGAGCTTGGGCGTCTGCACCGGCGTGTTGTTCTTGAACGCGACCGGCGTGAAGGTGTCCTGGCTGCGGTCGGTCATGCTGGCGCCGTGGGCGGCGAAGGTGACGACCCGACACTCCTGCTTGAGGCAGTCCACCTCCTTGCCGTTGCCGTCGGTGTACTTGGCCTTGACCTCGAGCGTGGTCGTGAAGGCCCCGTCCGCGGTCATCTTGCTGCCCGCGACCCACGCCTGGGCGCTGTAGGCACCCGCGTTGGTGAAGTAGTCGTCGATCTTGGGACCGAACAGGACGTAGACCCCGTTGCCGGAGTTGCGCACCTTGTCGAAGCCCGTGCCGTCGACCGTGATCGTGGCGCCGTCGGGGTTGACGTCGACGTTGGGCGACACGGTCACGGACGGGGTTGTGGCGGCCTGCGCGGGCGAGGCCAGGCTCACGCCGGCCATCGCCAGCGCGGCGGTCGCGCCTATCGCACCGAAGCGGATCAAGCGGTTCGCGGGCTGGGGCCGCGCTCCGTTCGTCATCCTTGGCTCCTCCATCTGGCAGTGTGCACAGGGCGACGCCCGGACCTATTAGCGGTAGGTCCGGGCGCCGCCCTGCGCAGAGGAGGTAAGGCTAACCTAATTAATGGGATCGTAAAGAGCGGGTGCGGCGCTCCCACAGCGGAGTGCGTCACACCCGGACGGGGCCCGGGTACCCGTGGTGTTCCCTCGCCTACGCGGTGATCCGATACGGCAATTCGGCTGCCTACGCCGCGAGCTGACGCCGATTCAGCCGCCACAGCAGATACAGCGACGCGGCGATCGCGGCGATCCGCACCATCGCGGGGAGCAGTTCGCCGTACCGGTCCCACGCCTGATCACTGGTCAGGTCCACGCCCATGTGACCGGTGGCCCGCATCCACATCCCGATCGCGAACGCCAGCGCGGTCGCGCCGGGGACGTAGAACGCGGCGAAGCGCCGCTCCTTGAGCGACCACGCGCCCGCCGTGAAGACCACCAGGAGGCCGAGCACCACCACCACGGTCGAGGCGACGATCGCGCCGATCGCCATCATCGCGATCGCGAACACCTCGCGGACCTGTGTGCGCAGCGCGCCCGGCCCGAACATGCCCAGTGCCGGCGTGGGTTCGGTCAGCGACTCCTCGTCGTCCCAGGTCGCCGACGTGTCGGAGACCACGCCGATCGGGTACGCCGGCGCGTGCAGTGAACCGTCGCCGTACATGTCGGGGCCGGGCCGCTCCGGCGTCCCGCCCTCCGGCGGGGTCCGCCACCACAGCGGCTCCTCCTCGGGATCCGCGAGCGGCACCGGCTTGGTCGCGGCGGTGCCGCCGGCGGCGGTCTCGGCGAGCGTGGGCGGACCGGCCGGTGCCGCGGCCTCGGGCGAGGTCCGGGGCGGGGGCGTGCTCGGCTGCGGTCGGGACGGATCCACCACCGCGGGAATCGGCGTCGCGTCCGCGCGAAAGCCCATCTGCCGGGCCACCGTCGCGTAGCGCGAACCGCGCATCGACATCGCGCCGACACCGTCGTCGGCCCCGACGCTGCGCAGATCGCCGAGCCGGTACAACTCGTGGCCCACCACCGCCTCGGGGGTGCCGAGCCGATCCAGGACGACCTGCACGGTGCCGGGGGTGTGCGCGTTCAACCGCTCGCGTTCGCTGTTGATCTGGCTGCGCAGGCGCTCCACCAGTCGGGCCCGATCGGCGGGACGAAGCCTGCGCTGGGCGGCGTCGCCGACCTCGCCCAGGTACTGCAGAACCAGGTGATCGCTCTCGAAGTTCACGCCCCCACCCCACCCCCGCCGAGGGATCGTCGAATCGGCACAACGCCTGCGTCGGTAAAGCGACAACTCAGCGTAGGGGCGCGGGCGAGGCGGAGCGAGGGGTTGACCGAAATGGTGATCGCCCCGATCGCGTGAATCGGGTGCCGGCGGCCCGGATCCGCGACTTCCGGACGGCTTCCGCCGAGGCTCCTCGGGGTCCTTTCGGGAGCTTCCGCGGATCTTCGAGGGCATCGGGATCCCGGGAGCGGTGATCGTCGACGGGCGAACCGTCTAACGTTGATGGGATGACCACAGCTGCGTCGCCCACCCGTGCCGAGGCGGATCGGCCCGCCGACTCCGGCCCCCGGACGCTCGCCGAGGATCTGCGCGGACGTACCGACGCGGCCCTCGGCGCTTTGCTGCGGGCTCGGCCGGACCTGACCACGCCGGTCCCGGTGGACCTGACCCAGCTCGCCACCCGGGCCACCACGCGGGCCTCGATCGCCCGCGCCCTGGAGCGGCTGGACCGGTTCACCCTCCAGGTGGTGGACGCCGCGGTGGTGCTCCCGGACGGGTTCGCCGCGGCGCGATTGTCCCCGCTGGTGGGCGCGGCCCCCGAGGCGCTCGCGCGGGCGGTGGCCAACCTGCGCGAGCAGGCCCTGCTGTGGGGGCCCGACGGCGCGCTGCGGGTGGTGCGGACGGTGCGCGACCTGGTCGGCGCGAGTCCGGCCGGACTGGGCCCGACGCTGGCCGGCGCGCTGGCCGCGACCGCGCCCTCCCGGCTCCAGGAGCTGCTCGCCGACCTGGACCTGGGCTCCACCCACGACGCGGTCTCCGCGATCGCGGCCGTCACCGACCTGTGCACCGACCCGGTCCGCCTGGAATCGCTGCTCGCGCAGGCGCCCGAGGCGGCCCGCGAGGTGCTGGACAAGCTGGTCTGGGGCCCGCCCACGGGCAGCGTGCGCGGCGCCGACCGGCCGGTGCGCGCCGACGCGGCCCGAACCCCGGTGGAGTGGCTGCTGGCCAGGGCACTGCTGGTGCCGGCCGGCCCGGACGCGGTGGTGCTGCCCCGCGAGATCGCGCTGCATCTGCGCGGCGGCCGGGTGCATCGCACGTTGGAACCGACCCCTCCCGAGCTGCCGGTGCGCGGGCACGATCCACAGGCTGTGGACAACCTGGCGGCGGGATCCGCGTTCACCGCCGTCCGCCGGGTCGAGGACCTGCTGGAGGCGTGGAGCACCGGCGGTCCCTCGGTGCTGCGGGCCGGCGGCCTGGGCATGCGCGAGTTCAAGCGCGCGGCGGTGCAGTTGGACGCGCCCGAGGCCGAGGTCGCGTTGTGGCTGGAACTGGCCTACGCGATGGGTCTGGTCGCCGGCGACGGCGAACCGGACGAGCAGTGGCTGCCCACGCCCGCCTACGACACCTGGCGCCGGACGCCGGTGGGCACCCGCTGGGCCGCACTCGCCGGCACCTGGCTCGAGACCACCCGGGTGCCCGCCCTGGTCGGCTCGCGCGACGACAAGGACCGGCCGATCGGCGCGCTGGGGCTGCAGGTGGACCGTACCGCCGCCCCCGAGGTGCGCCGCCGGATCCTGGCCACCCTCGCCGCGTTGCCGCCGGGCTCGGCCACCGACGCCGACTCGCTGCTCGCGCACCTGACCTGGCATCAGCCGATCCGGGCGGCGCGACTGCCGCGGGAGTTGTTCCGGGCGATGCTGGTCGAGGCCGAACTGCTGGGCATCACCGGCCGGGGCGCGCTCGCCGGATACGCCCGCACACTGGTCGAGGGCCGGGTCTACGAGGCGGGCGACGCGCTGACCCCGCTGCTCCCGGAGCCGTTGAACCACGTACTCCTCCAGGCCGACCTCACCGCGGTGGCGCCGGGCCCGCTGGTCCTGGACCTCGCGCACGAACTGCACCTGGCCGCCGACGTGGAGTCCACCGGCGGCGCCACCGTGTACCGCTTCACCGAGGAGTCGGTACGCCGCGCGCTGGACGCCGGCCGCACCGCCGGCGACCTGCACCACCTGCTCGCCACCCACTCGCGGACCCCGGTGCCGCAGCCGCTCAGCTACCTCGTGGACGACGTGGCCCGCCGGCACGGCCGGATTCGGGTCGGCACCGCGGCGGCCTTCCTGCGCTGCGACGACGACGCGCTGCTGGGCGAACTGCTCGCCGACCGCCGGGCCGCCGGGTTGCGCCTGCGCCGGTTGGCGCCGACCGTCCTGGCCGCCGAGTCGGCACCGGACGGCGTGCTGGAGAAGCTGCGCGCGATGGGCTTCGCGCCGGTCGCCGAGTCGGCCACCGGTGATCTGGTGCTCACCCGCCCGGACACCAAGCGCACCCCGCCCCGTTCGGCGCCGCCCAGGGTCGCCGGCGAGCCGCCGGCCCCGAGCGAGGCGCTGCTCGGCGCGGCCGTCACCGCGATCCGCGCGGGCGACGCGGCCGCCACCGGCCGGGCCGCCGACGACGGCGCGGAGCGCGACGGCGAGCCGGTCGAACTGCCGCGCACCTCGGCCGCCGAGACGCTGCTCGCGCTCCAGGCCGCACACGCCGAGCGGCGCGCGGTGTGGATCGGACACGTCACCCGGGAGGGCCGGGCCACCCAGCACATCGTGGTCCCGCTGCGTCTGGAGGGCGGCTACGTCACCGCCCACGAACAGGGCACCGGCGAGATCCACACCTACCCACTGCACCGCATCACCGGCGTCGCGGAGGCGGGCTAGGACGTCTCCGGCGGATCATGGTGGGTCCGCGCCGCCTGGTACCGCGCCTCGGACCCCTCGCCGCTCACGCCACGAAGCCCGACGAGAGATCGAAAACACGCCCCGGCACCACCCCGAAGCAGGCCCGCGCCGCGTCCTTCGGCTGCCGGACCGCCTCACCCCCCGGCGCGTCAGCGCCCCCGACCCCGCCCCACCCCCGTGATCGACGCGCGAAGCGCGGAGAGCGGCGGAGCCGCAGGTATGGACGGTGTGGCCCGGAGCGAAGCGGAGGGACACACCGTCCCGAGCGAGGCACCGCTTTTTCTTGGAGGAGCGAAGCGGGGGAAAGAAAAAGCG
>NZ_JBITJP010000009.1:10965-375698 GCF_044460165.1 Embleya sp. NPDC050154 | reverse complement strand
GCGCCGACCACGTTCGACCAGTGGCTCGCCGAGCAGAAGTAGCGCGGGAAGTCGTGACTTGGGCCCGGTGGCCGGTGAACCGGGCGAGCCGGGGGGGGGGGGGGGGGGGGGGGGGGGCCCCCCCCCCCCCCCCCCCCCCCCCCCCCCCGGGGTCAGGCTCGCGGGGCCGGGCGGGTGAGCCTGAGGAGGATCTCGTCGTTGTCCTCGTCGCTGCGACGACCCTCCTCGGCGAACCCGAGTCGGGCGTAGAACCCGCGGGCCCGGACGTTCTTCTCGTACACCTCCAGCGTCAGCGCGCCACGCAGCGCCGCCGCGTGCTCGACGAGCAGGCGGCCCACACCGGTGCCTTGGGCCTCGGGGGCGACGAACAGGCCGCCGATCTCGCCGCCGGCTCCGCCCGCGATCTCGGCGTCGAGCAGGCCCAGGAGCGCGACCACCCTGCCGTCGGCCTCGGCCACCCAGTTGTCGGCGTGGACCAGGTAGATCTCGCGCATCTTGCGTTCGCGCTCGCCTTCGCCCTCGCCCGGGACGAACGGGTGCGCGGCGCGGCCCGCGCGCGACCAGACGTCGACCGCGGCGTCCTCGTCGAGGGGGCGGTAGGGGCGGATCCTCGGGATTTCGGACATGCGTGCGACCGTATCCCACCGGGCAGTCGACGCTCGGCCGGGTTTCCCGTGCCCGAGGCGGCATCGATCGGCCCGGCGCGGGCAAGTCGCGGCGTGCGGCCGGCGGCCCCGCGGTAGCACCCGCGTGCGCGCCGAGAGGGGAGCCCCGGGCGAGGCGAAACTTACGCGGGGCACCCTTCGGGTCAGGCGCGCATGCCGCCGTCGACGCGCAGGACGGTGCCGGTGACGTAGGAGGAGCGGTCGCTGAGCAGCCACGCGGCGGCCTCGGCGATCTCGTCCGGATCGGCCGCGCGGCCCAGTGGCGTCCGGGCGTTCAGGCGGTCGACGACGCCGGGGGAGTTGTGCTCCCACTCGCGCACCATCTCGGTGAGTGTGGTGCCGGAGGCGATCGCGTTGACCCGGATGCCCTCGGGGCCGTACGTGACGGCCGCGGACTCGGTGAGGCTGTTGACCGCCCGCTTCATCGCCCCGTAGGCGGGCAGTTCGGGGTTGCCCCGCAGGCTGCCGACGCTGGAGTTGTTGACGATGGCCCCGGTTCCGGCGGTGGCGCGAATCGCGGCGACCTCGGCGACCATGGCCGGCCACGTGCCCTTGAGGTTCACCGTGTAGATGTGATCGAAGTCGGCCTCGGCGACCCGGTCCATCGGGCCGGGCGGGATACCGGTCGCGGCGTTGTTGAAGGCGACGTCCAGTCGGCCGTACAGGTCCACGTGCGATCGACGGCGGCGCGTACGTCGGCCGGGTCCGCCAGGTCGCAGACCGCGTAGTCGGCGACGCCGCCCCGCGTCCGGATGTCCTCGGTGACCGCCTCGAGTTGGCTCTTCGTTCGCGCCGCGAGCAGTACGCGAGCGCCTTCGCGGGCGAACAGCCGTGCCGCGGCGGCGTATGCCGCGCCCGGCGCCGGTGACGAAGGCGACCTTGCCGGCCGGCAGACCTTCCCGGGCGGCGGCGGGTGGGGTGGTGTTCGGTGCGTTGTCCATGGCAGCGAGCCTGCCGTAGCCGGCGGCGCCCGGCCAGGTACCGGTGGTCCCCGGCCGAGCACCGGAGCCCTCACCCGCACCGAGGGTGGACGGACGGGAGTCGGCGGGCTCCCGCGCGACCGACGCGAACGCCCGCACCTCCGCCGCCACGGGCCCGTCGGTCCGGATGCGCCGGCTTCGTTCTTGCCATTGCGGCAAGGAATGTTGCCGGGGTGCCGAGGGGGCGCGGATGCTGCACACCGAAAGGGAGGTGTACGGCATGAGGGAAGACGGACAGGATTTCGCGGCCGACGCGGTCTCGACGGAGGCGGGCGATGCCTCGGGTTCGGGTGACCGGGAGCGGCGTTACGACGTCGTCGTGGTGGGCGGCGGCGCCGCCGGTTTGAGCGCGGCGCTCACCCTGGGGCGCGCCCGGCGGTCGGTGCTGGTGGTCGACGCCGGACAGCCGCGCAACGCGCCGGCCCACGGGGTGCACAACTTTCTGGGCAGCGAGGGCATCGCGCCGGCCGAGCTGCTGGCGAACGGCCGCCGGGAGGTGGCCGGTTACGGCGGCGAGCTCACCAGGGGCACGGTGGCGGGGGTACGACGCGCGGCGGACGGCGACTTCCGGGTGGGGCTGGTGGACGGCCGTTCGATCCGGGCCCGGCGGCTGCTGGTGACGACGGGGCTGGTCGACGAGCTGCCTGCGGTGCCAGGGCTGGCCGAGCGGTGGGGGCGCGAGGTGTTGCACTGCCCGTACTGCCACGGCTGGGAGGTGCGGGATCAGCCGATCGGCGTCCTGGCCACCGGACCGATGGGCGTCGAGCAGGCGCTGATGTGGAGCCAGTGGAGCAGGCGGGTGACGTTGTTCCTGCACACCGGTCCGGAGCCGGACGACGAGGCGTACGAGCGGCTCGCCGCGCGCGACGTGGGCGTGATCGACGGCGAGGTGCGGGAGCTGCGGGTGGACGACCGGGACGGGTTGACCGGTGTGGTCCTGGCCGGCGGGACCACCGTGCCGGTGCGGGCCCTGGTGGTGGCTCCGCGTTTCACCGCCCGCGCCGCGCTGCTGAGCGATCTGGGCCTGGAGACCCGGGAGGCGGAGATGGGCGGACACGTGCTGGGTACGTACGTGCCCACCGACGCGTCCGGTTCGACCGGGACACCCGGGGTGTGGGCGGCGGGCAACGTGACCGACCTCACCGCCACCGTCGTCGGCTCCGCCGATTCCGGTATGCGTGCGGCGGCTGCCGTCAACGCGGATCTGACCGCCGAGGAAACCCGACAGGCGGTGGGCACCCGCCGCACATCGGGGTAGGGCGCCCGGCGCGGCCGGTCCGAGCGTCCCGCGCCCACCGGGCGCGGGACCCCGCCTCGTCGGCCCGGGAATCGGGGATGAACCAGGCCCGGTGGCGGACACGCCGGACGGGTGCGCCTTCGCCGCCGGTCGTCAGGGCCTGCGGCCGCGAAAGGTGCGGCGCAGGTCGCTCACCCAGGCGTCGGGGTTCTCCCAGGGGATGAAGTGGCCGCCGTGGTCGTGGGCGTTGACGTTGACGTGGTTGAACCAGGCGGCTTGCGGGCCGGTCTCGAATGCCCGGACACGCTCGTCGGCGGTGTGGACGCCGGGCGGGTTCTCGTAGGTGACGAAGGTGAGGCCGACCGGGGCCTGGACGACGGGGGTGCGGTCGTGGGCGGGGGTCCAGGGGTGGCGGTTGGCGTTGGCGTAGTAGCGCATCGACGTGGCGATGGAGTTGTTCACCCAGTAGATGGTGGCGTGGGTGAGCAGGTCGTCCTTGCTGAAGACGGACTCGACGTCGCCGCCGTTGTCGCTCCAGGCCCTCCAGCGCTCCAGCAGCCAGGCGAGCAGTCCGGCGGGTGAGTCGCTCAGTCCGTGGGCCAGGGTGGCGCCGTCGAGCATGTGCACGGCGAGGTGGGGGGCCCAGCGGTGGTCCAGCTCGACGATGCGGGCCCGGACGTCGGCGGGCTGGTCGTCGGTGAGGGGCCGATTCCGGGCGAAGTCCCAGGCGCGGTGGCCGGTGAAGAAGTCGAGCGGCAGCCCGGAGCCGATGTGGATGCCGTACAGCTCGTCGGCGTACTTGTGGCCGAGTTGGCTGGAGACGATCCCGCCGATGTCACAGCCCCCGGCGGCGTACTTCTCGTATCCCAGGGTCTCGGTCATCAGGGTGTGCCAGAGGTCGGCGACCTTCCAGAAGTTGACGTCCGGAAAGCCGGTGAGCGGCCCGGGGAAACCGAAGCCGGGCAGGGACGGCACGATGACGTCGAACGCGTCGGCGGGGTCGCCGCCGAACGCGGCCGGGTCGGCGAGCGGGTCGATCACCTTCGACCAGTGCCAGAACGTCCACGGCCAGCCGTGGGTGAGGATCAACGGGATCGGGCGGGGGCCGCGGCCGGGCTTGCGCATGAAGTGCACCGGGACACCGGCGACGCGCACCTCGTAGTGCTCGTGGGCGTTGATGGCGGCCTCGGCCTTGCGCCAGTCGTAGCCGTCCCGCCAGTAGGCGACCAGCTCACGGAGATGGCTGTCCGGGACGCCGTAGGACCAATCCTCGTTCCCCTCGTCCAGCGGCGGCCGGGTCGACGCGAGACGGGCGCGCAGGTCGTCGAGGACCCGGTCGGGCACGTGGAGCGGAGTGGGCTCCAGGGGGAACGCGTGCAAGGTGGTCATGGCGGGGTCCTTTACCGGGTCGGGGAGGCGGTGTCGTCGGCCCGTCGGACGGCGACACCGCGCCGTCCGAATCGGGACGCCGGGGCCTTGGCGGTCAGGTCAGTTGCTCGCGGAGGACTTCGAGCTGGGTCAGCCGGGCCTGGGCGTGCAGGGCGCGGCCCTTGTCGGTGGCGGTGACGAAGACGCCGCGGCGATCGGTGTCGCACATCGCGCGCTGGACCAGACCACACTTCTCCAGCCGGGCGACGGCCCGCGAGGAGGCGCTCTGACTCAGGTGCAGGTCGCTGACCAGGTCGTGGATCCGGGACTTGCATCCCTCGGCGGCGATCAGCCGGTCCAGTACCTCGAAGTCGCTCATGGCGATGTCGTGCCGGGCCTGGAGGGCGCGATCGAGCTCGTGGGCGACCCGGCTGTATCGCGACAAAAGGGTGCGCCAACTCTCGATCAGCGGCTCCTCGGTCTTCATCGCGTCACGGTAACGCCACCCGTCATAACATGCAAGCAAATTTATTGCACCCACATTTAATGCGTAGACATTCAATGCGTGCGCATATATGTTCGTCGCCATGGCCCCAACAGTCGAGACCTACGCGGGACCGTCCTCCCGCGAGAAGTCCGTCCCCTCGTCCGCCGCGTCCACCTCAACACCGTCCGCCTCGCACTGGACTCCCAAACTCTGGGGCGTCCTGGCCGTGCTGTGCCTCGTCCTGTTCCTGGACGGCCTCGACGTCTCCATGGTCGGCGTCGCGCTGCCCTCGATCGGCCACGAACTGGGCATGTCCGCGACCTCGTTGCAGTGGATCGTCAACGGCTACGTGCTCGGGTACGGCGGACTGATGATGCTCGGCGGTCGCACCGCCGACCTGCTCGGCCGGCGCCGGGTCTTCCTGATCGCACTCGCGGTGTTCGCCGCCGCCTCACTCCTGGGCGGGCTCGTCGACAGCGGCGGCCTGCTCATCGCCAGCCGCTTCATCAAGGGTCTGGCCGCGGCCTTCACCGCGCCGACCGCACTGTCCATCCTGACCACGACCTTCCCCGAGGGCCCGGCCCGCAACCGAGCGCTGTCCGTCTTCTCCGTCTTCGGCGCGAGCGGCTACTCGTCCGGCCTGATCCTGGGCGGACTGCTCACCGAGTTCGGCTGGCGCTGGACCTTCCTGACCCCCGTACCGCTGGCCGTTCTCGCCCTGGTGGCCGGGTACTTCCTGATCCCGCGGGACCGCCCCGCCGACTCCGGCGGCCATGACCTGGTCGGCGCCGCCACCCTCAGCGGCGGCATGCTGCTCGCCGTCTACACCGTCGTCTCCGCGCCCGAACGGGGCTGGACCGCGCCGCTCACGCTCGGCTCGGTCGTGCTGGCCGCCGTACTGCTCACCACGTTCGTGTTCGTCGAGAAGCGCATCGCCCACCCGCTCGTGCGGTTCGGCATCCTGCGGATCGGCACGGTGGTGCGGGCCAACCTGAGCATCGTCGCGCTGATGGGCTCCTACATGAGCTTCCAGTTCATGATGACCCTCTACCTCCAGGACGGCCTCGGCTGGTCCGCGCTGCGGATGGCGCTCGCGCTGCTGCCGGCCGGTCTGGTCGTCGCCTTCGGATCGCCGTTCACCGGCCGCCTGATCAACCGCTACGGCACCGCGCCGCTCCTGATCGCGTCGATGGCCTCGATGAGCCTGGGCTACGCGTGGTTCCTCGCCACCGCCGGCAGCACCCCGAACTACGCCTTCACCGTGCTGCCCACCATGCTGCTCCTGGGTGGCGGCTTCGCCTTCGGCTTCAGCGCGATCATGTCCCAGGCCACCGAGGGCATCGAGGACTCCGAACAGGGCCTCGCCTCGGGCCTGGTGCAGACCTCCGGCCAGGTCGGCGCGGCCCTCGTGCTCGCCGTGGTCACCGCCGTCACCACCGGCGCCACCGCCGGCGACACCGACTTCGGCGCCTACCGGCCCGGGGCCAACCTGGTCACCGGAGTGGCGATCGTGGGTCTGCTGCTCAACATCGTCCCGCTGCTCGCCTCCTCGCGCCGTCGGGCGCAGACGGCCGACGCCGACGGCACGACGCGCCTGCCCTGACCGTAGCCGGGTCGCGCCGCATCGAGGCGCGAACCCGACCCGCACGACCCGAAGGCCGGCTCCGATCGACATCGGCACCCGAGCCCCCACGCGCCGAACCGCGCGTGGGGGCTTCGGCGTGTGCGGACCGCACCGGGCGTGCGTTCGGCCGTGGGTGGCGAGTGCGGATCCGGGCGAATGCATCGGGTGCGCCGGCGGGCGCGCTCCCCGGACTGGGCGCCAACCGGAAGCGTGGGCCGGTCCGAGTCGATTCGCCGCGCCTCGCCGCGCGTTTCGTGCGGGCGGGCGCGTGGATCGTCGTGGACGCCCAACGGCGCGACAACGGTGCGACAACGGGGCGACAACGGGGCGTGGGACGATGGCGACGAAGCGACGGGAACCGGGTGGAGGTCGACGTGGGGTTGTGGAATCGACGAGGTGCACCGGACGACCCGGCGAACGACCCGGCGGGAGATCCCACCGAGGCGCTCGAAGCACTCGGGTTGACCGCCGACCGCACGGCGGAGCTCTCCGCGACGCTCCGGGGCCCGGTGACCGAGCTCGTGCTGCGGGACCTGCCGCGGATCGAACTCGGCGCCGCGCCGCGCTGGTTGCACGCGACTCGGACCGTGATCGGATCCGCCGCGCCGGCACTGGTACGGGACATGGTGCCCGGGCTCGACGACGAACAGGCCGCCGGGGCCGCGTTCCACCCGAACCTGCTCCCCACCGTCGCCTTCGAACTGCGCCGCCGCCGCGCCGCGCTGCGCCGGGCCAAGGACCCGGGTGCGTTGACCCGGACCGGGCCCGGGGCGCTGAAGCTGAGCGTGGCCCTGATGACCGGCCGGATGCTGGTGCACGGCCACATCGCCGCGCGCGTCGGCGCGGACACCGCGAAGGAACTCGCCGCCGGTCATGCCGAAACGATTCGCTCGCTCGCCCTCGTCGACGCCTCGGACCGCGCCCGTCTACACGAGCCGGCATGGGGCGCGTGGGGGCTGCTCGACGTCCTCCAGGCCCTGCTGCGCAACCGCGAATTGCTCGGCGAACCGGCGGTTCCGGTACCGGCGCCGCCGACGCGGCCCGGGGAACCCGAAGCGGAGCCCTCCACCGTCGCCGAACTGGGCCTGATCCTGTGCTGCTCCGCGGCGATCGCCCTGATCGAGGCACTGCCGCCGACGGACTGAGCCGACGCCGTGCGCCGGCGCCGACGCCGTGCGTCCTGCCGACGCCGACGCCGACGCACAGCGCGTATGTGATCGGGCGGGGTCGCCGGCACGGCCGTGCCCGGGCGGTTGTGTCGGGACGGCAGCGCCGGGGCCCGCGGCGTGCCCGGGTGGCGCCGCGACGATCCCAAGCCGGGCCTACACCGAACGGTGCAGTCACGGTTCGGTCGTCCGCACGACGCCGGCGCGGGCCGATGTCCGGAGAGTGGACGAGGTAGGGGGCGTTCACGAAGGGACAGGCACATGCGCGGCGCGAAGAGTCGAGTGGGAGCGGTGGCACTGGCGGCGGTCTTCGGGGCCGGGATCGGCGTGGCCCCTGGGCCCACATCGGCGGCGGCGAAGTGCACTGCGCGACCAACGCGCTGCGCGACCGGAGCAGCCCGACGCCGTGGTGGCGGGAGCGGTCGGAGGCCGCCGGCACGTGATCGGCGGCACGCCCGGGCATTCCGCGCCCGGGCGTCCGGGGACCGGTGTCCACTCGACGGACGTTCGTGCCGTCGGGTCAGGTCCGGGCCGGATGGCGTGCGCGTAGCGGGCTCTCGCCGAGCAGTTCCAGGCCCAGTGAGGTCAGCGAGTGCAGGACCGCGCCACCTCGCCGGGTCGTGGTGATCAGCCGGGCGTTCCGCAGCACGGTCGCGTGTTGGCTCGCCGACGCCGCCGAGACGTTCAGCCGACGGGCCAACTCCGTAGTCGTGCAACCGTCGTTGATCACGGTCAGCGCGGCGGCCCGGGTCTGGCCCAGGAGCGCGCCGAGCGCGCGGTCGTCGCCCACGCCGGGTTGCCACAGCGCGACGCCGTCCTGGAGGTCGCGCACGGTGGGGACGGCCAACACGTACGGCGCGGTTTCGTCCTGGACGTCCCAGAGCACCACCGACTCACGCCAGACGAAGAGCGTCGGTGCGATCACCAGGCCCCGGCCACCGAGCAGGATGTCGTGGTCCTTGCGATGCCGTACTTCCAGGACCGGTGGATTCCAGCGGATGAGCGGTACGCACAACCCGGCCAACAGGCCCTCGACACCGCTGTCGAGCAGCGTGTGGGTGTAGCGGCTGCGGACCGCCTCCAGGTGCGAGCGCACCCGGTCGTGGAAGGGCGCGACCGTCACGTCGTGGCAGGCGCGCAGCGCCTCGGCGAACTCGCGGCGCGGTTCGAGGGAGCCGTCCAGGAAGTCGCGCACCCAGGTCGAGTACGCGGGGGCGAAGGTCAGGTGCGCCAGTTCCGCGCGTAATCGCGCGCCGGGTACCGCGAGCAGGTTCTCGATGCTTTCGTCGAGGGAGGGGGAGTCCCCGACCAGCGTGCGCAGATCCGGACCCGGGCCGCGGATGGGCATCAGCGCGGTGAGCGGACCGGGCGCGGCCTCCAGTCGCGCCGCCACCTCGGTGCGCCAGGCCCGGAAGGGCAGCGGTCTGCGCGGACCGTGCAGCAGCTCCAGGCTGTGGTACGTCTCGGCCGCCGCACCGACCGTCGTGGCCAATCGGGTCCGGGCCAGGTCCTCCGCGGTGAAGTGGATCCGCAGCACTCGTGTACTCCGAGGGTCGAGTGGATGGTTGGGGGCGTTTCCGCCGAGATGTTCCTTGTGCCGACCTCCCGTTCGATGTGCACGTCCTCGGGAGGACCACGACAGTGTGCGTCCTCGACGACGCTGCGACCAGCGGGTTTCAGCCCAGGCTGAAAGGCGTTTCCGGACAACGGCCGATCGGCCAGGCTACGGGGACGGGGTGAGCGGACAACGTCGTCCGCCCGCCGGGGAATGCGAGCCGGGGTGGAGGGACCCGGGCACGAGGTCACAGGGTGGAGGCGGCGGGCTCGGCCGGAGATCCGACACGGGGCGGAAGCGCGGGCCGAGAGAAGACGTCGTCGGGACCCATGTGGTGATCGTGCCCGGATCTCGGCCCCGTCCGACGGGGACGGGCGGGAAATCCATCATGCTCGGGATCGGCCGGAGGCGGGCGGAGGTACGCTCGCCTCCGGCCGCGCGCCCCGAGCCGGGGTCGGGGGTCGGGGGTCGGGTCGGAGGCTCACGGTCTCCGGGGCTCCGGCGCTCAGGCGAAGGCGTTCACGCCGGTCAGGGCACGGCCGATGAGGAGTTTGTGGATCTGGCTGGTGCCTTCGTAGAGCGTCATCACGCGGGCGTCACGCAGATACTTGCCGACCGGATACTCGTCGATGTAGCCGTATCCGCCGAACACCTGGAGCGCGTTGTTGGCGGCGCGCACCGCGGCCTCGGAGGCGAACAGCTTGGCCACCGAGGATTCGGTGGCGAACGGCAGCCCGCGATCGATGTGGTCGGCGACCTGCCAGGTCAGCAGCCGGGCCGCGCGGACGTCCACGGCGATGTCGCTGAGCAGTTCCTGGACCAACTGGTGGCCGGCGATGGGTTTGCCGAACTGCTCGCGCTCGCCCGCGTGGCGCACCGCCGCGTCCAGGCACGCCTGCCCGATCCCCACACAGCCGGCCGCGACCGACATGCGGCCCTTGGCGAGCGCGGCCATCGCGACCGAGAAGCCCTTGCCGAGTTCGCCCAGGCGCGCGGAGTCCGGCACCCGGACGGCGTCCAGGACCAGTTCGGCGGTGGCCTGACCACGCAGGCCCAACTTGCCGTGCACCTCGCGGCGTTCCAGACCGGGGGTGTCGGTGGGCACGAGGAACGCGGTCACGCCCTTGTGGCCCGCCTCGCCGGTCCGGGCGAACACCAGCGCCACATCGGCCCAGGTGCCGTTGGTGATGAACATCTTGGCGCCGGTCAGCAGCCAGTCGCCGCCGTCGCGCACCGCGCGGGTGGTCAGATTCGCGGCGTCCGACCCGGTGTTCGGCTCGGTGAGCGCGAAGCAGCCCAGCGCCTCGCCCGCGCAGAGCCGAGGCAGCCACGCGTGCCTTTGCTCCTCGCTCCCGTACGTGGCGATCGACTTGGCGACCAGGCCGAGCGAGACCGACACGATGCCGCGCACGGCCGAGTCACCGCGCCCCAGTTCCTCCAGGACGAGACAGTAGGCCAGGTGGTCGCCGGCCGATCCGCCGTACTCCTCGGGAATGGTCAGGCCGAGGAAGCCCAGCCGGCCCAACTTCGCGACGATGCCCGGGTCGACGGACTCGGCGCGGTCCCACTCGGCGGCGTGCGGGACGAGTTCGCGGTCGGCGAACCGTGCGGCCAGATCCCGCACGGCGTCCTGTTCGTCGGTCAACTCCAGGTTCATGGGCCGGCTCTCCTGATCCTCGGAATCGGGCGCTCGCGACTCGGCCGGGCGACGGACCGCCGGATGGGCCGGACTCGCGTGCGGCCCCGCTTCCGTCGGGGCCGCCGTCGACCGGTCAAATTAGCAGTGCCGATATCTTCCGCGCGGAACACGGAACCCCGTCCCGGCGGCGTGCGTCGCAGTGCCGGGCCCGAACACCGGTCGGGCCGAGCCGATTCGGGTCGAACGGGAGCCGCACTTGCGCGCCTACAACCACACCCTCGCCGCCGCGATGCTTGCCGGCACGCTGCTCCTGGCCGGCTGCGGAGCGGACTCGACGCCGGTGGGGATCGGCGCGCCCACCGCGACGCTCGGTGCCCCGACCCCCGCGGTCGCCGAGACCGGCGAGGACAACACGAAGCTGGACGACGCCGCGCTGAAGAAGAGCATCCAGGCGGCGGGGCGCGGTGTCTCGACCGTGCGCGCCATCGGCGACGTGCGATCATCCGACGGGCGCCGCAGGATCGGCTACGACCTGCGGTTCGACCAGTCCCGGAAGAGCTACATCGGCTCGATGACGGTGGACGGGAGAACCATCGAACTGCGTCGGATCGGCGCGGACCTGTACCTGAGGGCCGGCGCCGACTACTGGACGGCCGCGGGCAAGCTCGCCGACCCGAGCGACGCCGGGCGAGTGCACGAGAAGTACGTCAGGATCGAGGCGGACAACGCGCGATTCGAGGACGTCACCGAGATCGCCGACTACGGCAGCGTCGCGACGGCCGTGATGGACTGGGGATCCACGCCGATACGCCGCTCGGAGGAGATGCTCGACGGCCGGCGGATGCTCGTGCTGACCTTCCCCGACCCGGACGACGGCGACGTCCGCCTGTACGTACCCGCCACCGGAAGTCCGGTCCCGGTACGGCTCCTTGCCCCCGGCCCATACACCGTCGACTGGTCGGATCCCGGCAAGCCGGTGGAGATCACCGCCCCACCGGCGGCGGCCACGGTGGCCCTGCCGCCGCTGAACCGCCGGACCAGGCCGTCGGCCGGCTGATCCGTGCGCGGCTTCGGCCGGGGACGCTCGGACGGGACCTCGTCAGCGGCCCACGGGCACGGTGACGAACAGTGCGCCGGCCGTTGTGGCGAGCGCCAGGTAGACGCCCAGATGTGCCGCGCGATACCGGTTGAACCCGGGCTTGTGGGGCCACAACCACGATGTCAACGCGACGGGCACTGACGCGACCGCGAGCCACGCGGCCCGGTTCACCGCCGCGGTGGCTTCCGGGCAGTCGGCGGCGGAGTTGCAGGAGTCGAACGCCATCGCACTCAGCCCGAACAGGAAGAGGTGCGCACCCGCGACCGGGACGGTCAGGACGGTGGCGATGACGGGAGCGGTCAGCGAGCCACGCCGGGACGCGGATGTGCCGGCGCGGTGCACGGACCGGAGCGAAGCCTCGTGTTGTGTCATGTGGTCAGCTCATCACCGGGGGACCGGCACGGGATGAGTACGGGTACTCATTTGCCCCGTTCACCCGGAAGCGGCACGGCGGACGCGTCGCTCCGGGTGTGCTCGCGCTCGGCGACGCGGTGTGTCCCGGAGGTGAACCGGACGCGGACGTAGGGCAGTTGCGCGGCGCGGGTGGCGAAGCCGGTGGATGCGCCGACCCGCGCGCGGCGATGCCGTGCCCGGGTTCGAGGCAGCCACGTGGTGGGCGCGGGTGGTCAGGAGCCCAGGTAGCGCAGGATGGCCAGGACTCGGCGGCTGTAGCCCGGGCCGGCCGCGTGGGCCAGGTCGAGGCGGTCGAAGATCGCGTTGACGTGCTTCTCCACCGCGCTCTGCGACACGTGCAGGGCCTGGGCGATGGCGGCGTTGGTGCGGCCCTCGGCCATGTGCGCCAGCACCTCACGCTCGCGTGGGGTGAGCCGGTCCAGCGGGTCGACGTGGCTGGTCCGGGCCAGGAGTTGGCGCACCACCTCGGGATCGAACGCGGCGCCGCCGGCGGCCACCCGGTTCAGCGCGTCCAGGAAGTCGTCCACGTGCGCGACGCGGTCCTTGAGCAGGTAGCCCACCGCCGCGCCGTCGTGGGTCAACAACTCGACCGCGTACCGCTTCTCGATGTACTGGGACAGGACCAACACACCCACCCCCGGCAACCGGCGCCGCACCTCCAGCGCGGCGCGCAGACCCTCGTCGGTGTGCGTGGGCGGCATCCGTACGTCGGCCACCACCACATCCGGGACGTGCTCGAGGACCGCCTCGACCATGGCGTCGCCGTCACCGACGCCCGCGACCACCTCGTGCCCCTCATCGGCGAGCAGTCGGGCCAACCCTTCGCGCAACAGGGCCGAATCGTCGGCCAGGACTATGCGCACGGTACCTCCGCGGTGATCGTGGTGGGACCTCCGGGCGGGCTGTCCACCCGGAGGATTCCGTCCAGTGCGGCGACCCGACGGGCCAACCCGGACAGTCCGCCGCCCGCGGGATCCGCGCCGCCGAGGCCGTCGTCGACGATACGCACCCGCACCGCGTCGCCGGCGCCCGAGACGCACACCGTGACGGCGTCGGCGCCCGCGTGCTTGACCGTGTTGGTGACGGCCTCGGCGACCACGAAGTAGACCGCGGTGGCCACGATCGGCGCGGGTTCCGCCGGTACGTCGTACGTCAACCCGACCCGCACCGGCGCCCGCTCGGCGATCGTCTCCAGGACCGCGCGCAACCCGCCGTCGTCCAACCCCGTGGGATGGATCCGCCAGGCCACGTCCCGCAGATCGGTCAGCGCCTGCTGAGCCTGCTCGTGCGCCTGACGCAACAACTCGTCCGTACGCGCGGGATCGTTGCCGCGCCGGGCCCGGCCGATCAGCATGCCCAGGGCGACCAGGCGCTGCTGCACCCCGTCGTGCAGGTCGCGTTCGATCCGCCGGCGCTCCTCGTGCACCGCTTCGACCACGCCCGCCCGGCTCGCCGCCAGCTCGTCCACCCGAAGCCGCAACCATTCGCTCGGGTCCGGTTCGAGCAGGCGCCGGGCCAGCGCCCGTTCGGTGTCCGCGAGCCCGACCAGGCCGTACAACGCCAGGGCGAACAGGGCCGGCCCGGATGCGAGCAGGATGGCCACGTCGGAGGTGGTGGTGTTCGGACTGCCCGTCGCCCACGCGCCCACCATCACCGCTGCGAACCCGGCGCCGCCGACGGTGAGCACCAAGAGCGCGCCGCCGAGCAGCCCGACGGGCACCCGCGCCGCCAGGTAGCGGACCAGGCGCCTCGGCTCGGTCGGGGTGGGGTGGACCGGGTCCCCGGGGCGGGCCAGGCGTGCGCGCTCCAGGTCGGTCAGGGCGCGGGCGCCGCGCGTGATCAGGCGGAGCACGGCGCGGCGCGGGCGCGTCCGGGAGCGGGGGACGAGCGCGTACGACAGCCCGGCGCCGGCCAGGAAGAGCACTTCCGGCAGGGCGGTCGCGGTGCCCACGAAGACCACCCGAACGGCGCGCAGGGCAGTCTTCGCCACACTACGCACGACCGTCCCGAACCCGCGGGCGTGCCGCGTGTCGTCAAGCGGACCCGAACCGTCCAATGCCCCTGCTCCCGTCCTGTCCCATCCCAGTCCCCGTTTGCGCACGTCACGGCGGTGACCCGAGCCTCTCATCCGGTCCTCCGGCCGAAACGCGTGGGTTGTTCGGCTCCGGCTGAACGGCGTGGGTCTTTTCGGCGTCGGCCGAACCGCGCGGATCGTTCGGCTCCGGCTGAACCGCGCGCCCGGTTTCGGTTGAACAGGCCGGGTCGCCCGCCTCCGTCCCACCCGTCGGCCTTCGCCCGACCCCGCCGGACCGGGCGACCTCACCCCGGTCGGCCTTCCGGTCAACCCCCGCTCGCCATCGCCTCGCGCAGGTCGACCCGGGCCGCTCGGCGGGACGGGAGCCACGCGGCGAGGGTGCCGACGACGACCGCGCCGACCAGTACCGCCACGCACGTGGTCCACGGGACGGCGAGCGTGTCGAGGCCCTTCGTGGACAGCACACGCTGCGTGGCCGCACCCCAGGCCAGGCCGGGCAGGAGACCCAGTACCGCGCCGACCACGGCGATCAGCACCGCCTCCGTGCGGATCATCCGGCGCACCCGGCGCCGGGTCAGCCCCAGGGCCCGCAACAGCGCGATCTCCCGGGTGCGTTCGACCACGGACAGCGCGAGTGTGTTGACCACGCCCAGTACGGCCACCAGGATTGCCAGCGCGAGCAGCGCGTACACCAGGTCCAGGGCGAGGGCGACCGTGTCGTGCAGCGCCTCGCGGTAGCTGTCCCGGTCGCGCACCTTGGTCTGTGGGAAGCCGGCCAGCCGCTCGGCCAGGGCCGTGTACACCAGGTCCCGGTCCGCTCCCGCCGCGGTGGTCGCGAAGTACACGTCGTCCAGGGGCATTTGATCGGCGGGCAGGTTCGCCCGGGCGACGTGGGTGCCGATGTAGGTGGCGCCGGAGGCGAACACGTCGCCGTCGCGGACGATGCCGCCGACGGTGAGCCGCGCGGTGCCGCCGCCGTGGAAGCGCACCCGCACCGGATCGCCGAGCCGCAGCCGGTGTTCGTCGGCGAACGCCTGGGGCACGGTGATCCCGTCGCCGCCCGGGGCCAGCGTCGAGCGGGCGTCGCCGGCGGTGAAGGTCAGCTTGAAGTCGTCGGTGAACCGCTCGGTGGTGGCGGTCAGATCGTGATCGCGGTCGGTGCCGTGCGCGGTGATCAGGTCGGCGCGCACGGTCTGCTGCGCGGTGACGTGGTCCAGGCCCGGCGTCTCCCGGACCACGCGGGCCACCTGTTCGGTCATCGGGCGCGAGGAGAGGATGAAGTAATCGGCATTCACGGTGCGTTCGAGTTGGCCGTCGACCGAGGTCACCAGCGACGCGGCGACCAGGGAGAGGAAGCTCACCAGCGCGATGCCCACCATCAGGGCCGACGCGGTGGCCCCGGTACGCCGCGGGTCGCGAATCGCGTTGCCGCGCGCGAGCCGACCGAGCGGTCCGGACCGGCGCGCGAGCAGTCGGTCCACGCCGCGGACGGCCCATACGCTCAGGATCGGCGCGCCGGCGACGGTACCGACGAGGGTGAGCAGGACGCCGACCGCGAGCAACGACCCGGCCGCCGCGAGGTCGTCGGCGCGTACCGCGAGCAACAGCGCGCCGGCGCCCAGCAGTCCGGTGGCGCCCGCCACCAGGTTGCGGACCCGCAGCGAGCGCCCCGTCGCGGGTCCGGCCACGCGCAGCAGCGCCGCCATCGGGGAGACCCGGCCGGCCCGGCGCGCGGGCAGGTACGCGGCCACCAGGGTGATCAGCACGCCCACCGCGTACGCGGCCACCGGCGTCGACCAGCGCATTGTCGGCCCGCTCGCCGCCGGGGTGTCGCCGACCTGTCCCACGACCCGGATCAGTCCGGTCGCGAGTCCGACGCCCAGGGCCAGTCCCAGCGTCGAGCCGGCCACGCCCAACAACCCGGCCTCGCCCAGGATCAGCCGGTTGACCTGACCCCGCCGGGCACCGACGGCGCGCAGCAACCCGCTCTGTCGGGTGCGCGCGGCGACCAGCATGGAGAACGTGTTGCCGATCAGGAACACGCCGACGAGCACCGAGATCCCGGCGAAACCGAGCATCAGGTAGGTGACCACGTCCAGCGAGGCGCCGGCGGCGTCGCCCCGGGCGGCGGCCTCCTGATCGCGGGTGCGCACGGTGAACGGGGCGGGATCGGTCAACGCGGCCAGCACCTGCTGCCGCAATCGCGCGTCGGCGACCCCGGGCGCGGCGGTGACCGCGATGGACGTGAATCGTGCCGTCGCGCCCAGGAGTCGGCGTTGCGCGGTGGCCGAGTCCACGAACACGTCCGCTTCGCGGGCCCGATCCGCCCGCTCCTGCCCCAGGCCCACCACGGTCGCCTCGAAGGTGCCGGGTATCGCCATGATCCGCAGCCGGTCGCCGATCCGAATCCCGTGCGCCTTGGCGGTGTTCGCCGCCACGACCACCTCGGCCGGGCCGCCGGGGGCACGTCCTTGGCTCACGCGCGGCGCGGACCGGGGATCGGTCGGCCAGTCGGCGACGGTACCGCCGCGCGTACTCAGCGGTTTGCCCCGGCCGTCCAGGACCACGACGTCCGGGACGTGCACCCGACCGTACGCGGCGCGCACGCCCTCGGTCCGGGCCACCGTGTCGAGCACCGGGCCGGGCACGGTCGCGGGCAGGCCGGTGCCGTCCTGTCGATCGCCGCCCTGACGGGGCGTCACCGTCACGTCCGCCGCAGACCCCGAGAAGGACGCGCGCGCGGAGGCCGCGACCGAGTCGCGGAAGACCAGGGTCCCGGCGACGAACGCGGTACCCAACGCGATGGCCACCAGGGCCAGAAGCATCCGAGCCTTGTGCGCCACGACTCCGCGCAGCGCGATCCGAGTGAGCGTCACCGTCGCACCCCGTCCGTGTCGTTCCCGATCGTGCCTGGCATGCCCATCGGGTGCGCCGGCCCGGGATCGGACCCGGGTCGATACGTTCGCCCGGGGCCGTCGAACCCCCTCATCCGCGCGAACACGGTGTCCGCCGTCGGTTCGGCCAGGTCGTCCACGATCCGGCCGTCGGCCAGGAAGACGACCCGATCGGCGTAGGCCGCCGCGTTCGGGTCGTGGGTGACCATGAGTACGGTCTGGCCCCACTCGCGCACGCCGCGGCGGAGCAGGTCGAGCACCTCGGTCCCGGCCCGGGAGTCCAGGTTCCCGGTCGGTTCGTCGGCGAACACGATCTCCGGCCTGGACACCAACGCTCGTGCCACCGCCACGCGTTGCTGCTGGCCGCCGGACAGCTCGGCGGGTCGATGAGCCAGCCGGCCGGTCAGACCGGTGGCCGCGACGATGCGATCCAGATGGGCCCGGTCCACCCGGCGCCCGGCGATCTCGACCGGCAGCGTGATGTTCTCCAGGGCGGTCAGGGTGGGCAGCAGATTGAACGCCTGGAAAACGAACCCCAGTCGGTCGCGCCGCAGTTGCGTCAAGGCGGTGTCGTCGAGCCCGGCCAACTCGGTACCGCCGACCGCCACACTGCCCTCGGTGGCGGTGTCCAGCCCGGCCAGGCACTGCATCAGCGTCGACTTGCCGGAGCCGGACGGCCCCATGATCGCCGTGAAGCCGCCGCGGACGAGATCCACGTCCACGCCCGCCAGGGCCGCGACCCGGGTCGGGCCCGACCCGTACTCCTTGACCAGCCCCCTGGCGCGCGCGGCGAACGGCGACGTGCCCCGCGCGTCCTCGGTGACCGCTGCCGTCCGCGTCCTGCTCCTCGGCATCCGCCGACCTCCTCGCTCGCCCGATGGGGCCTCGTTCCGGTCGGAACGGGCCTCGAATCACCGGTAGGAGCAGCCTCCAAGATCGCCGACGCCCGGACCATGGGGCGCGGCACCGACCCCACCTGCGGAAAACCACACCCCCCGCGAGTCCGCCGGGTGGGGACGGGCGCGGCCTGGACCGGGCACGCGCGGCGCCGGACTTTGCCGGAGTGTGCCGATGGTCGGGCGGGTGTTGACGGTGGTTCGGGCACGCTGTGAGCGTTTTGCTCGCTCGGGCGACGAACCCGGCGCGTGGGGTGGTCCGTTCGTCCCGGAAGCGGAAGCGGAAGCGGAAGCGGAAGCGGAAGCGGAAGCAGGGGCGACGGCGGTCGGATTCGTGGTCGGGGCGTGCCTTCTACCCGAGGAGCCTCGATGCATCGCAGCACGTTGACGTTCGGGTCGGTCCTGGCCCTGATGGTCGGCCTGGTGGCCGGCACGACGGCGCAGTCGACCACGGAACGAGCACGGCCCGTTCTCGCCCCCGACGCCCGGGCCGCGGCGATCGCCGCGGCCGACCGGGCGATGGCCGACACCGGCGCCTCGACCGGGACGCCCGGCGGGCACTACCTGCGCCGGTCGGTGCTGCCCTGGGTCGGCGACATCTACTCGATCTCGTACGCACGCACCTACCGCGGCCTGCCCGTGGTCGGCGCGGACGCCGCCGTGCTGGCGGACGGTCGGGGGCGGGTGCACGCCGTGCAGACGGCCGACGACGTGCGCATCGACGTCGCGACCACACCGAGCGTCGACCAGCCGACGGCCGAGGACACCGCGCGCACCCGACTGCCGGTGGTGGACCGGGTCGACCCGAGCCGCCTGGTGGTGCGGGTGGGCGCGGGCGCGGCGCACCTGGCCTGGGAGACCGTCGTGGTCGGCCGGACCGACACCGCGCCGAGCAGGTTGCACGTCTTCGTCGACGCCGGGTCCGGCACGGTGCTCGACTCCGTCGACGAGGTGCACGCCGGGATCGGCCACAGCCAGTGGAACGGCCCGGACCCGATCACCATCGACACGACACGCTCCGGCAGTACGTACACGCTGCGCGACCCGATCAGGGCCAATCTGAGCTGCGCGAAATACGGCGGCGCGGTGTTCGCCAAGCCCGTCGACGAGTGGGGCAACGGCAACCCCGCCACCATCGAGACCGGGTGTGTGGACGCCCTGTGGGCGGCGCAGAAGCAGTTCGACATGTTCCGGAACTGGCTCGGCCGCAACGGGCACAACGGCAACGGCGGGGCCTGGCCGCTCCAGGTCGGCCTGAACGACTACAACCTGTACTGGGACGGAAACAAGGTCGTGATCGGTCGCAGCACCCAGAACCAATGGATGTCGGCGATGGATCTGGTGGGCCACGAGTACGGGCACGCCATCGATCGGATGACCCCGGGCTTTCCGTTCACCGAACCGGGCCTGGCCGAGGGACTCGCGGACATCATGGGCACCCTGACCGAGGCGTACGCCAACGAGCCGGCGCCGTTCGACACCCCGGACTACACGATCGGCGAGATGGTCAACCCGTTCGGCAGCGGCCCGCTGCGCTTCATGTACAACCCGTCGATCCGCGGTGACGCGAACTGCTACACCTCGGCGATTCCGAGCATGGACCCCTACCGGGCGGCGGGCGTGTTCAACCACTGGTTCTATCTGCTCGCCGAGGGCTCCAACCCGGGCGGCGGCAAACCCACCAGCCCGACCTGCACCCCGACGCCGGTCACCGGCGTGGGTATCAAGACGGCCGCCAAGGTCGTCTACTACGCCCTGATGTCCCGCGCCGGCGGCACCAACTACCGCCAGGAACGCCGCCAGACCCTGTACGCGGCCAAGGCCCTGGACCCCACCTGCGACGTCTTCAAGAAGACCAAGGCCGCCTGGGAGGCGGTCGCCGTGCCACCCGCGGCGGGCGAGCCGGTCTGCCCCTGAACCCCTGAACCGACCGACGCCCGCCGGCTACCCGGCTACCGGTTGCCCGGCGGGCGTCCCGGGTCAGCGGCGGCTCAGCATCGGCAGGCGCGAGCGGGCCGAGTGCGCGGCGATGGTGTACCAGATCTGGACCAGGTCCACGACCCGCCCCGGGTCGGCCACCTCGCAGCGCACGGTGAGCTGGTCCACCCGCTCCGCGCCCGGCACCGCCGCCGCGACCTCGGCGGCCAGCGGGATCTGGAAGCCGACCTCGAAGACGAACGTCTCCGGCAGCGGCAACGGCTCCAGGTTCCCGGCCTTCTCCACGGCCGCCGCCGCGCCGGCCCGGATCAGGTCCTGGGCCACGGAGGGGTGCACGCTGTTCGCCGCGGTGATGCCCTCGGCCGTCTTGACCGGGACCGTGATCACGCCCGGAAACGCCGCGGCCGTCGCGGCGCAGACCTCGTTGTCGCCGGTGACCAGCCCCACCGGGACCCCGTGCTGGGCCGCGAGCAGCCCGTTGACCTCGGCCTCGGTGACGGGGCTGCCGTTGAGCCGTACGGTCGCGAAGTCGGACGAGAAGGTGTGCGCGAGCACGCCCGGGGTGGCCGCCGCCGCATGGTAGCCGACGAACAGCGCGACGCCGTGGTTCGGGCCGAGCCCGTGCGCCATGCACTGCGCCTTGGGGCTGCCTTGGATCACCCGTGCGCGCCGGTCCAGGCTGCGCGCGAGCAGGTTGTCCATGGTGCCGTGGCTGTCGTTGATCAGGACGTTGTCCGCACCCGCCGCGAACGCGCCTTCGATGGCCGCGTTGGCCTCGCCGGTCATCATCTCCTGCGCGTTGGCGTAGCCGCCGCCTCCGGGCACGATCTGGTCGATGGTGGCGATGCCCGCCACACCTTCCAAGTCGATCGAGATGTATACGTCCATGGGTGTGCTCCCGTTCGTCGCCCTGTTCGGCCGCTCCCGCGCGGCGTGCGATGCCCTGCCGAGCATCACGCACGGTCCCCTCGCCGGTCGTTGGCGATTCGGACAGGGCCGGCGACGGTTCTTCGTCGACGACGACGAGTCAGGGGTCCGGGCCGCTGCCTACCGTGATCGACCACCGCGGTACACCCGCCGCTCTTCGAGGAGGTGCCCGTTCATGGCACGATCCATCCCGCCGCAGGCCGCCGCGACCCCGGCGTCCGGCCGGTCGGACGTACCGAGCCCGGCCGAGTCCATGCCGACCCCCGAATACCTCGAGGCCCGTCTCGCGGAACTCGCCGAGCAGGCGGGAATTCCGGGTGCGAGCATCGCCGTTCGGGTGGGCGATCGGACCGTCGCGGCGGCGGTGGGCGTGCTCGACACCGAGTTCGACCACCCCGCGACCACCGACTCGCTGTTCCAGGTCGGCTCGATCACCAAGGTGTGGACCACGACCCTGGTGATGCAGCTCGTCGACGAGGGCCTGATCGACCTGGACGCACCCGTCCGCACCTACCTCCCCGACCTGCGCCTGGTCGACGAGGACGCGAGTGCTCTGGTGACGATTCGTCATCTCCTGTGCCACACCGGCGGTTTCGAGGGCGAGCTGTACGACGACTTCGGTCCCGGACACGACGCGCTCGAGCTGATGACCGCCGGCCTGGCGACCCGGGGCGAACAGTTGTTCCCGCCGGGTTCGACCTTCTCCTACTGCAACAGCGGTTTCGACCTGCTCGGTCGGGTCGTCGAGGTGCTGACGGGCCGGACCTGGGAGACGGCGCTGCGCGAACGCATCGTGGCACCGCTGGGACTCACCCACGTGGCCAACGACGCGGCCGAATCGATCCTGCACCGTACCGCGATCGGCCACCTGGGTGGAGCAGACGGCCCGGTCAAGGCGCCGATCCACCACATGTCCCGCGCCGGCGGCCCCTCCGGGGGCATGCTCGCGATGAGCGCGAGCGACCTGTTGGAATTCGCCGCCGCGCACGTCCGCCGAGGACTGCTCCCGGACGGGACGCGCCTGCTCTCGGAGGCGTCCGCGCTGGCGATGCGCGAGCCGCAGGTCGAGATCATCGGCGACGGCCGGCTCGGCAGGTCGTGGGGGCTGGGCTGGAATCTGTACGACTGGCCGGGCGAGGCGGTCATCGGCCACGACGGCGGCACGATCGGCCACAGCGCGATGTTGCGGGTGGTGCCCTCGCGCGAGTTCTCCATCGCGCTGCTGACCAACGGCGGTGCCCTGTATCTCGCCTACGACCTGGTCCGCGAACTGCTCGGTTCGCTCGGCGGCGTCGAGGTGCCGGACCTGCCGGCGCCGCCCGCCGAACCGGTCTCGATCGACGCCGACTACGTCGTCGGCACCTACGCGTCGCCCGCGCTGATCGTCGACGTCGCCGAGACCGAGGACGGCCTGACCGTGACCTCGCGCGTGCACGGGCCCATCGCCGAGATCGTCGGCGAGGGTTCCGGTACCTCGCGAGTGGTGGCCGCGGACGCGCGCACCCTGATCACGGCCGAGCGCGAAGGCGGCCGGCACCCGATGTACGTCTTCCTCGGGGACGGTGCACAGGCCGAGTTCCTGCACGTGGGCCGGGCAATGCGCCGGGTCCGGGGCACCGACGCCGAGCGGGGGGCCGCCGCCTCCGCCTGATCGTGCTGCGGAAACGACGTGGATCTCGACCGTCGGCGGTGCGCCGACGGTCGAGACGCTTACGGGATGTCCTGCTCGGCCCAGACGATCTTGCCCTCCGGGGTCCGGCACGAACCCCAGCCTCGGCAGAGCATGTTGATCAGTTGCAGGCCGCGGCCGCCCTCGTCGCTGAGCGAGGAGTGCTGGATCTGCGGGAGGTCGGGCCCGGTGTCGGACACCTCCACCACCAGCCGGTCGTGGCGCAGCAGGCGTAGTTGGCCCGGGGCGATCCCGTAGCGCAGGGCGTTCCCGACCAGCTCGCTGACCACCAGCTCGGTGACGTCCGAGAGGTCCTCGAGTTGCCAGGCCGCGAGCCGCTCCCGGACCAGCTTGCGGGCCACACCCGCGGCCGAGCCGTTGCCGGGCAGGTCCCACGTGTACAAGTCCGTGCCCAGGAGCGGTGGTTGGGTCGCCGCGACGAGGACGACGGCCTCGTCGAAGCGGGCGCCGCCGCCGGTGACGAGGTCGCCGAGCGCGCCCGAGTCCAGTTCGGTAGGGCTCATCGAGGCGGCCCGGGTCCGCAGCCGGGCCAGTTGTACGTCGATGTCCTCGGTGCGCGACTTGACCAGCCCGTCGGTGTAGAGCACGAGCCGACTGCCCGGCGGGACGGTCAGCCGCAGCGGGTCGTACGGGATCACCCCGGAGCCGATCGGCGCGCCGATCGGCACGTCCACGAAGGACGCCTTGCCGTCCGGGGCGACCAGCAGGGGTGGCGGGTGGCCGGCGCTGACCAGGGTGTAGGTCGACTCGGCCGGATCGTAGACGGCACACAGGCAGGTGGCGACCTGGTCGTCCTCCAGGTCGCGGGCGGCCAGGTCCAGCCGGGCGAGCATGCGCTCCGGCGTCAGGTCCAGGGCCATCAGGGTGCGGGCGACGGCGCGCAGCACGCCGGTGGTGGCTGCGGCGGACAGGCCGTGGCTCATCACGTCGCCGACCACGAGGGCGGTGCGCCCGCCCGGCAGCGGGGCCACGTCGTACCAGTCGCCGCCGACGCCGAGCGGGTCGGCGGTCGGGATGTACCGGGAGGACGCCGCCAGACCGGGGGTGCGCGGGGTGACCCGGGGGAGCAGGTTGCGCTGGAGTCGGGCCACGTGCTCGCGCTCGCGGCTGTACAGCCGCGCGTTGTCCACGTCCACCGCGGCCTTGGAGGCGAGTTGCAGGGCCAGCGCGAGGTCGGCCTCGGAGAAGCCGGGCCGGCCGCCCGCGCGGATGAAGTCGGCGGAGCCCAGGAGCACGCCGCGGGCGATCAGCGGCACCATCATGTAGGTGTGCACGCCCGCCTGGCGCAGCTTGGCGGCGGCGCTGGGGGTGGGCGCCAATTCCTCGTAGTCGTCCGGCCCGAAGCTGGAGATCAGCAGCGGCCGGCCGTCGGCCAGGGCTCGGGTGAAGCGCGAGTCCCGGTCCGGGGAGGACGTGGACAACTCGCCCACCTCGTCGGGTTCCAGATCGGCGACTCGGTCTATCGCCGCCACGGCCATCGCCCGCCGGACCGGTCGGCCTCGGCCGCTGGGGCGGTGTCCCTCCTCACCCTGGATCACCGATTCCAGCAGATCCACCGCGGCACCATCGGCCAATCGGGGGACGGCGAAGTCGGCGAACTCCTGTGCGGTGGTCTTCAGATCCAGCGTGGTGCCGATCCGCAGTCCCGCCTCGTTGAGCCAGTTGAGCTGATCGCGGGTGGCGCGGGTGCGAGTGCCCGCGGCCGGCGCCGCGCTGCGTCGACGCACGTGTCTCCGGCCGCGTCCGCCATCCACTCTCCCGCTCACCCGCACCTCTTTCCGTCGGCACCGGATCGTCGCATGCGACTCTGCCGCCCGTCGTACCCCCGAACCCACCCCACAAGTGATTCGGTCGGCCGACGCGTGGGTTGCGACTGTACCCGCGCCGACTTGCGATTGCATGGAATCGATCGAGGTCGAGGGCGCGGTCGAGTCGTTCCGTGACCTGCGCGGCGATCACCGGCCGCTCCGGATCCGGCCCATCGGGCTGGGCGCGGGGGCCGTCGAGGTGTCGAGCCCGGCGCGTCGGGGCGTGGCGGATGCGACCGCTCGGGCCCTCGCGCGCGCCGCGAAGCCGGTGGTCGGCTCGCCGAAACGTGTCGGCCGATCGGGTAACACAACGGCAGTATGGGCGAGTTCGAGTCACCAAGAGGCTCTGCGGCGGTGGCCGGTCGGTGCGTTCCAGGGGCGATTTCGGGTCGGAATCGGTGTTCGGGTTGCCGGGCCCGGAGCGGGTTTCCCACACTGGCCGGATGGTCCGTTCGGGTCGGGCCCTCACGGAAGGGAATCGATGGCACGGCACGGGGTGGGGAACGGTTCGGGCGTGGCGGCCGGGCGGACGGGGGTGACGGGGTGGGTACGGGGCTGATCGTGGCGGCGCTCGTGTTGTCGGTGGTGGCGCTGGGCGTGGTGGCGGCCGCGGTGGTCAAGGCCGGACGCCGCGAGCGCGACGGCGAACGGGCGCGGGTGGCCGACGAGCAAAGGCTGGACCGGGAGAGGTCGTTGACGTCGGTGGACGCGATGAGCGGGACCGGGTTCGAGGACCACGTCGCGGCCCTGTGTCGGCGCGACGGTTGTACCGAGGTGGCCCGGGTGGGCGGCGGCGGGGATTTGGGCGCCGATGTGGTGGGCCGACTGCCGGACGGCCGCCGCCTGGTGATCCAGTGCAAGCGGTACGCGACGCATCGATCGGTCGGCAGCGGCGACGTGCAGCGCTTCAACGGCACCGCCCGCCTCGAACACGGCGCGGACGTGCCGGTGATCGTGACCGCGACCGTGTTCACCACGCCGGCCCGCGAGTTCGCCGCGAAGCACGCGCTGACCCTGATCGACCGCGACCTGCTGGGGTTCTGGCAGAACGGCACGCCGTTGAGTTCCTTCCTGGCCCTGGACATCAAACGTTCCGGCCGCGCACGACCGCGCCGCCCCTCGAAGCAATAACGCGGATCGCCCGACCACGCGGCGGACGGCGAGCGCGGGCCGGGCGGCGGACGGCAGTGCGAGTCGGGCCGAGGGATTCGACCGACTCGACGCGCCGGTCGACCCGCCGACGCCTCGGCGGGTGCTCACCCGGGGACCCGGGACGGGGCGAAGGCCAGGCCCTAGGATCGTGGACCATGTCGCTTTGGGGTCGTTTCACGTCTTCGCGCTTGCCCACGCCCGTGCTCGTGACCGATGCCGCGCTCGACGACGTCGAGATTCGCGAGATCGGGCAAAACCTCACCCTCGGCGGTGACTTCGCACCCGCGGCGGAATTGCTGAGTCGAATAGGACCGGACTGGGCTCGGCGCGCGGTCGCGGTGACCGCACTGGGCGAGGTCGCCGCCGCGCGGCCCGAGTGGCTGCGGACGTGGCGGGCCGAGCAACCCGAGTCGGCGGACCCGCTGGTGGTCACGGCCGCGGCGATGGTGCGCACGGCCTGGGACGCACGCGGCGCGGCGCGAGCCAGTCTCACCAGTGGCCAACGGTTCGCCGACTTCCGGGAATTGCTGGTCGAGGCGGACCACGCGTGCCTGCTCGCGACCGAGGCCGCCCGGGACGATCCCACCCCATGGGTGTCCTGGCTGCGCGTGTGCCGTGGACTCGGCGTTCCCCGGGACGTGTTCGAGGCCCGCTGGCAGGCGTTGTGCGAGCGCGACCCGCAACACCGCGCGGGGCACGACGCGGCATTGCAGTACCTGTGCGAGAAATGGCACGGATCGCACGACGACATGTACGCCTTCGCCCGCAAGGCCGCGGCCGAGGCGCCGGACGGCTCACCGCTGGTGGTGTTGGTCGTCGAGGCGCACATCGAGTACGCGCTGCGGATGAATTGGAACGGCGACACCGAGGACACCGCCTTCTGGCTGGCCGCCGCACAGCAGACGGACCTGGACACGGCGTTGGACCGCTACCCCGTCGACGCCGCGCCGCGCCATCCGAGCGCCCTGTCCGACCACAGCGCGCTCGCCTACGCCCTGGACAAGGCCCAACGCTGGGCCGAACTGGGCGTGCGCTTCGAGGCAACCGCCCATCAGGGCTCCCACCTGCCATGGTCCTACGGCGGAGGCCGCGTCTACTTCGAACAGGCCCACGCCCGCGCGATGCGCGCGCGCCCACGCGGTTGAGGCGGCGGGGATCTGGGGTTTGCCCGGTCCGGAGGTGATGCGTGCCCGACGGGGACGGTCGTCGACCGCCGCCCCGCGATCGCGGGACGGCGGTCGGTGCACTCGGCGGAGTGCGAGGGGTTGGTCAGGCGGTCGCCGGGCGGCGGCGACGGATCACGAAAGTGCCGACGCCGAGGACGAGTACGCCGGCGGCGCCTACCGGGAGGGCGAGGTCCGAGGCGGAGTAGCCGTCCTCGTGAGCGGCCGGAGCCGAGGCGGGGTTCGAGGTGAAGCCGCCGATCTTGCCGGACCGCTGGTAGTCCGACCCGGGGAGCTTGTCCGCGTACCGGTCGTGCACGAGTCGGCGGTAGGCGGCCACGGTGACGCCGCTCTCGCCGACCGAGTCCCGCGCGGCCGGGTTCAGGGGCAACACGCGGCCGTCGCGCACGTGGTACCACGCGGCGATCTGGGGTTCGGTGAACACCGTGTCTCCGCCCGCCCGGCGGGAGTAGCCGATCTCGTCGGTGCCGGAGAGCACGTTGCCCACCCGCCACTCGTGCGTGGCGCGATCGCGGACCGTCCACACCGTCGCCTCGACTCCGGCGGCCGAGCGGGCCTCGGTCGCCAGATAGGCGAAGTCG
This sequence comes from Embleya sp. NPDC050154, assembly GCF_044460165.1. Classification (NCBI taxonomy): domain Bacteria; kingdom Bacillati; phylum Actinomycetota; class Actinomycetes; order Kitasatosporales; family Streptomycetaceae; genus Embleya; species Embleya sp. NPDC050154. Next base: position 348,359 of record NZ_JBITJP010000009.1, on the reverse strand, counting down.
GCCACCGGGGCCGACGTCTTCCCCCGGACGAAGTCCGCGCTGAGCGAGTACACCGCGACCGGGTCGCCGACGAGGCGCGGGGCCTGCGCGGCGGCGGCCTCCGGGGCGACCCTCGACTGCACCACCCCGCCCGAGGGGGCCGCGGTGCGCTGGTCGAGGTGGACGAAGAACGCGGCCAGCCGGTTCGTGGTCGCCGGTGTGCCCAACGTCTGCTGGGCCAGCCCTCGGTCGGCGTCGGTCGGTGCGTCGGCGACGACCGGTGCGCCGCCGTCGGCGGCCGACGCACTGCCCACGATCGGGGTCAGGAATAGCACCGTGCCGATGCCGACGGCGGCGAGCGCGCCACCGCGACGGCGCGTGCGGGAGCGCACGGGAGAAGAGCCGAGAACGGAACTCGCGTCGTGCGCACGGCGGTTGTCTTCGGTCATCGCGCTCACGCCTCTCCGTACACGGACTCGGCCCACCGGAACTGGTAGTTGCTGACATATGAGTCGTAGTCCATCTCGCCGTAGCGCGGGCTGCTCGGCCACGGGTCCGCGTACATGACCGTCCCGTTGTCGGTGTCGTAGCCGTACAGGACGTTGGCGTGCCCGCCGCCCGAGGTCCAGTAGATGCCGACCACGATCGGCGAGTCGGCGTCGATCGAGGAGGCCACCGTGGCCAGGGGCAACGTCCCGGCGAGCCGACCGCGGCTCATCCCCAGGGCGACCCAGGCCCTTTGGATGTCGGTGAGTTCGGCGGGCCGGTTGGGACACGGGTAGCCGGCGGGCAACCCTCGGGCGTAGTCGCAGAAGTTGTTCTGACTGGTGCTCCGGCCGCGACCGAGGTAGCGCGCCACGGACAGGCCGGTGGCGGCCCAGCACCACTGGTTCTGTACCTGGGTCAGCTCGGTGAAGGGCAACTGTGCGGAGCCGTAGGCGGTGTTCGAGTCCGCCGGGGCGCTCAGGGGCGCGGCGACGGAGGGCTTCGCGGGGGTCGCCGACGCGGTACCGGCCGGCGCCGCGAGGCACACCGCGGCGGTCAGGGTCGCGCAGACGGCCCGCCAACGCCGAGGTGGGGAGGCGGGTACGGCCTCGGTGCTCCGGGACGTACCGCGATTCCGCGGAATCATCGGGTCTCCTTCTCGCCCGGCATGCGGGACACCGGGCGGAGATCGAGGGGGACGCGACCGGCGAGGGCACACCGCGAGTGGAACGGGACACGCGGTGTCGGACAACCGGGACGGCGGAGCGGGCGACATGGCGGGCGCACGCACCGACGTCCGGGATGTCGAGGAAGACCCTCACCGGTCGGCGGAGGAGGAACACCTGCAACGCTGATCCACCGCGGGTGCGGCCCGGAACCCCCGACCCGAAAGCAGGGGGTTCCCCCGTGTCCCCCTCGGCGGTCGCCCCCGCCGGGTTGACTCAGGGCGTGACGCGCAGTGCGGGCAGACGCTTCGGGGTGCCCCGGCCGGTCGAGTCCGGCTCCTCGGAGGGGTCGAGGGAGAGCCTGATCAGTTCCGCGCGGGAGCGGATGCCGAGTTTGCGGTACACCCGGGTCAGTGTCGACTCGACCGTCTTGGCGGACAGGAACAGGCGGCCGGCGATCTCGCGGTTGGTCGCACCGTCGCCGACCAACTCCGCGACGCGGTGCTCGGCGGCGGTCAGTGCCCGCGACGGTGTGCGGAGCGGGCCGTCTGCCGACTCCGGATCGTCCACGCTGGTGAGCCGGGCGAGTTCGACGCGGGTCTGCTCGAGCCAGGGGCGGGCCGCCGTCTTGTCGAAGGTGGACTCCGCGGCGCGCCAGGACGCCAGCGCGGCGGCCGGATGACGCCGCCGCAGTTCCACCGAGCCCAGCGCCAGCAGGTCGCGGCCATGTTCGATCGGCAGACCGAGCTCCAGATGTCGCGCGGCACTCTCGCGCAGGCTCGTGGCCGCGCCCGCCAGGTCCCCGGACTCGCCCCGGACCAGCGCGTGTGCCCGGGCCAACGACGCGAGCACACCGGACCGCCCCAACCGGCCCGCCGTGTCCCGGACTTCGGCCACGATCGCGCGCGCCTGGTCGTGATCGCCCACCGCGACGAGCGCCTCGGCCAGGTCGGCCGACCACGGGATCGCCGCCGGATCGACGATCCCGCGCCGGGCGGCGATCGCCCGGGCCCGACTCAGACAGCCCACCGCGCCCACCGGATCCCGCAGGCGCCCCTGGGCCTGTCCCAGGACGCACAACGCGAGCGGCAGGTACACCAGGTCCCGGTCGGCCCGTGCGGCGCGCACCCCCTCGCGCGCCAGCGCCGCCGCGCGTGCGAGATCCCCGCCCGCGGCCTCCGCGACCGCCGCCGAGTAGTAGGCCAGCCCGAGATGGGCGCCGATGTCGCGGCCCAGGCGCAATGCCTCGTGCGCGACCGTCATCGCCTCCGCGCATCGCCCCGCCCGGACGTCGACGTCCACCTTGCCGCACAGGCCGAACAGTCGCTCCTCCGCGTCGTCGGACTCCTCGGCCCGACGCAACATCCGGTCGAGCTCGGCACCGGCGTCGACGAGGCGGTCGGCGAAGAAGTCGAGCCGGGCCTTGACCCCCCGGGGTCCGGCGTGTCGACCGGTGGGCCCCGCGTCCTGCGGGCGGGCCAGCGCGCGGGCGAGCGGCACGCACGCGTCCGGGCGGCCCTGGAGGGTGCCCACGAACGCCTGGAGCGCCAGCGCCACCTGCTCGGTGCCGCGATCGTCGGCCTGCCGGGCGATCGCGGCGGCACGGGCCGCCTCCGCCCACGCGATCGCCGAGTCACCGTCGCTGATGTGCGCCTTGCAGGCGCGCAGGTAGTGCAGTCGAGCGCGACCGCCCGGGTCGTCGCCGACCTGGGCGAAAGCCTCGGCGAACACCTCGTCCAGGTCGTGCAGGGCCTGGTTGGCGGCGTTGATGATCACGATGCAGGCCCGTACGCGTTGCCCGGGGCTCGGCCCCGACGCGAAGACCTGGTGGGCCAGTTCGCGTGCGAGTTCGAAGTCGGCCGCCGCGTACGCGTGCCCGGCGCCGTCGAGGCAACGTTCGCAGCGACGGTCGGCGTGTTCGTCGGGGGTTCGGGCGACGGCCAGTCGGGCCAGGGCCGCGGCGTCCTCGGACATACCGCGTCGACGGGCCTGTTCGGCGGCGGACATCAAGGTCGCCGCGACCCGTTCGTTCGGCGCGGGCGCGGCCAGCGCCAGGTGCCGGGCCCGATCGATCGGCTCACCCGACAACGCGGCGAGTGCCGCGTGCGCGGCCCGACGCTGCTCCGGCGAGCCGTCCGCGTACAGCGCGGCGGCGAACAGCGGGTGGGTGAACCGGAGTCGACCGTCGTCCCGGTGGGGGTCGAGGATGCCGGCGGAGGTCGCGTCGGCGAGGGTACGCCGGACCAGGTCCTCGCCCGCCCGATCCGCGGCGGCGACCCGCGCGTCGCGGGAGTCGTAGGAGAGCCCGACTGCGGTGCGCAGCAGCCCGACCGTGGGGCGGGCGGCGGCGCCTGCCAGCAGGAGCAGCCGGCGGGCCTCGGGAGCCAGACCCTCCAGCCGGGCGATCAGCAGCCGGCGCAGCCGGTCGGGCACCGGCAACGGCTGGTCGCGGTCCGGCAATCGGGCCGACCTGCGTACTGATCCGGCGAGTTCGAGCGCGTACATCGGGTTGCCGGCGCTCGCCTCGTACACCTGCCTGCTCAGCCAGTGCGGCAGGGACCGGTCGGGGAGTCGATCCGGGTCGAGGTCGTGGTCGAGGTCGTGGTGGTCCAGGAGGTCGCGGGTCTCCGACAGGCCGAGCGGCGGGAGTTCGAGTTCGGAGGGTGTGCCGGGACAGAACCGCGTCCCGTGGATCGGGCCGGCGGGTGGGTCGGTGGTCTCGGCGACGATCACGCGTACCCGGGTCGGATCCAGGCGTCGGGCGGCGAACGCGAGCACTTCGGCGCCGGCCGCGTCCATCCACTGCGCACCGTCGATCGCGACGTGCACCGGAGTGGCGGCGGACAACGCGCGCAACACGGTGAGCACGCCCCGCCGCAGCGCGAGCGGGTCGGGGCCGTCGGGTCCGGGCGGTTCGCGGCACAACACGACGCGAATCGCGGATCGTTGCGGGCAGGGCAACGCCTCGATCACCTCGTCCGCGACCGGATCCAGCAGGTCGGCGAGCGAGGAGAAGGCCAACTCCGCTTCGGCGGAAGTCGGTTCGGTGTGGAGTATGGGGATGCCGCGGGCGGCGGTGGGGAGCAGCGAACGCAGCACGAACGTCTTGCCGATGCCGGCCGGCCCGTGCAGGACGACACCGCCCTGGGTGAGTCGGCGGCGGGCCAGCACCATCAGATCGTGCCGCGTGGGATCGGTGTGCGCCAAGAGCCGTCCTCCCCATGCCGAATCCGGATGCGGGTCCACCGAGTCTACGCGGGGCCGACGCACCGCTCACCGACGATGGCCGACGAGTGGAGCGCGAGGCGGGAGTTCGCGCGATCGGCTCGATGCGACACCCCAATCGGTTCGGCAACGGCGGTACGAACCGCGCCGGTTCGCGCGTGCCGGCTCGCGCGGGTTCGCGTGCCGGCTCCCGTGCATCCGCCGGCGCGTGCCGGTCGTCGCGTCGGCTGCCACGCACCCGCCGGCCCGTACCGGCCCCGGCTGCCCCGCCCCGCCGGCCGGCCCCGCCTCCCGCCGCCCCCGCGCCGGCGATCCCGCTTCCGTGATGCCGCTTCGGCATCGTTTTGCCGCGCGTGGCATGTGCAATCCATGGGTTGCGCCTCACGAGACGATGTGCAACCCTGGGGTTGCATTCCATGATGGTGATCAACGATGGAGGAGTACCTCATGAGCGAGGACCGGATCGAGCGCGAGACCCTGATCGAGGCTTCCCTGGAGCGGGTCTGGGCGTTGGTTGCCGAGCCCGGGTTCTGGGTGGCGGACAAGGCGAGTCTGCCCGGGACCGTGGCCAGGGAGGGCGAGTCGCTGGTGGCGAAGAACCCCGAGTACGGCGACTTCCCGGTACGGGTGGAGAAGGTCCGGCCGCCGACCTATCTGGCGTACCGGTGGGCCAGTGCCTTCCCCGGCGAGGAACTGCGCGAGGACAACAGCACCCTCGTGGAGTTCACGCTGAGCACGGAGGGCGACAAGACGCGGCTGCGCGTGGTCGAGAGCGGGTTCGCGTCGCTGGGTGGTTCCGAGGAACTGCGGGGCAAGGCGCTGCGGGACAACAGCGGCGGCTGGCCCCAGGAACTCGACGCCCTCAAGTCGCGCGCCGAACAGCCATCCGCGTGACCGAGGAACGCCACGGCGGCGACCGGGCGGTGGACGGCGTACTGGTCGCGCTGGCCGACCCGACGCGCCGCCTGTTGCTCGACCTGCTTGCGGCGCGGGGTGAGGCCACCGCGACCACGCTCGCCGAACGACTGCCCGTCTCGCGGCAGGCGGTGGTCAAGCACCTGGCCGTGCTGGACGCGGCCGGGCTGGTCTCCGGCGGCCGAGTGGGCCGCGAGGTGCGGTACACGGTGCGGCCCGAGGCGTTGGACGCGACGGCGCGCTGGATGGCCTCGCTCGCGGCCGACTGGGATCTGCGCCTGGCGACCATCAAGCGGATCGCCGAGGCGGCGGAACGGGACGAGGGATAGCCCGTCCACGCACGCGACGTCGGCGGCGGCCTTGTCCACCACGGGGGCGGACAAGGCCACCGCCGAGTTGTTCGGGGTGACGGTCACCCGTGCGGACACCTGCATCGCGCGTTGTGTGGCCGGCAGCGGCGTCACATTGGCGAGCACCTTCGCGAAGCTGCCCCGCCCGCTTCGGTAGGGCCGCAGCAGGTTGTGCATCTCCTGTTCGCCGTCGAGGCTGACGGTGAACCGCGAATCCGTGCCGCTCGAAGAATGTGCCGTCGTCGGACGTGCGCGCGTAACGACCACCTCCCGCGCGAGGGCCGTGCGGGCCACGGTGACGCGGGAGGTGGTCGTACGGTGTGGCCGCGGCGGTTCAGCCGCGGAGTTCGGACCGGACCTTGTCGATCTGGCCCTGGACGAGGTGGTCGGCGAACGCCGGCACGGTGGTGGTGTTGTCCTCGCCGGTCGCGCGCAGCTGCACCACGGTGGTGCCGACCCGGGCGACGGCCTGGGTCATCGGCGCGGCGTCCGGCCCGAGCCGCAACATCGAGGAGATCTCGATGCTGCCGGGGCCGTAGGCGTCCGGCCGCACACCGAGCACCGAGTACTCGGCCGTGCCGCCGTCGACCTGGAAGGTGAACCGCTTACAGGTCTTCGCGGCGGTGAGGTAGGTCGACCACTGGCGGTCGAGCTGCTCGTTCGGGTAGCTGCTCAGCACGATGTCGGTGTCGGGTTGCACGACTCCCCGTGGCCCGGTGCCACCGATGAGCTTGCGTTCGATCGTGGCGACGCTGGTCCTTCCCTGACCCAGCAGCGGTTGGCACTTGGGGTCCGAGACGGTCGGCACGTCGCGGTTCTGCGGCTCGGCCGTGCCCTTGACGCTCATTCCCGCCGGGAGTTCCTGGGCGTCGAGGAGCGCGGCCACCAGTTGGGCCTTGGTCGCCGGGGTGTTGCCCGCTGGTGGCCCGGTCCGCGGGGGCTTCGGGGCGACGGACTTGTCGTCGACCGGCTTGGGATCCGCTGAGCCGCCGGCACCCGGTGTGGCGTCGCCGGGCTTGCCCGGCTGGGTCGAAGCGGCTTTCGGCTCGGCCGTCTTGGCGTCGTCGGATCCGAACTCGCAGGCGCCGAGGCCCGCGACCAAGACGAGCGTGGACAGCGGCAGCGCCGCCCGGCGTACGTATCGACGGACCGCGTGCCTGGACATGACGGAGTTTCGCACCGTGTTCCCCCCGGATTCGGTGTTGTGGCGGAGACGAGCCGCGGACCCCGTCCCCCCGGAGCGGTCCACGTACGAAACGCCTGTGGCGGCCCGTCGTCACTGGAAGCTAGCCGTCGTCGGCGGTCATCCGCCTCGCTGTTACCGGTTCCGCACACGGCCGAGACGGCTTCGGAAACTGTCGTCGCGGCATTCACCCTGGTCCGCGTGCCGCAGCGCGGCAAAAGCAGCGGACGTCCACGACCGGCGGTGTCATGATGCTCGATCATGGACGACTTCACACCGAGTCACGAGACGCTCGCCGCCATTGCCGCTCGGCACGGAGTCAGCGTCGGGGCGGTGGGGTCGATCCTCCCCGGGGCGGCCAATCACGTCTACGCGCTCGGTGACGACCTGGTCCTGCGCGTGCCGCGTACAAGGCGGTTCCTCGTCGATCTGGTCAAGGAGGCCGCCGTCATCCCTGCCGCGCGACGTGCCGGCGTGCGCACGCCCGACGTCGTCGCCTTCGACGACACCTGTTCGTGGGTGGACGTGCCCTACATGGTGCTCGAACGCGCGGCCGGCGAGGACCTTGCCGGGCTGCAACCGTCCGCCGCGGACACGGAGCGTGTGCTGCGCGAGGTGGGCCGGGAACTGGCCAGGCTGCACCGGGTGTCGCCGGACTCGGCCGGCGCGCCGGCCGGGGTTCCGGTGGATGACGACGCCGGGGATCCCCGGGTGTTGGTGCGCCGCCTGCGCTCCGGTGGCTGGATTGATTCCGGGACGGCCGACTGGCTCACCGGCTGGTTCGAGCGGCTGTCGGTACACCTGCCGGCGGACCCACCCCGTGTCCTGGTCCACGGGGATATCGCCGCCCAGAACCTGCTCGTGCGTGCGCGAGCGGCGGCCCTGACCGGCATCGTGGACTGGGGCGACGCCCAATGGGCGGACCCGGCAACGGAGTTCGCCAAGATTCCGTTGACCGGAGTCGCGGCGATGCTGGACGGATATCGGCAGGAGACGGGTGAGCAGGCTCCGGCGGGCTCCGGCCCGCGGTCCTGGGAGGCCCGGGTACTCCGGGTGCACCTCACCTGGGCCCTGTACCGCGTGCCGGACCGCACACCACAACCGGGTCGACGGCACTGGAGCGCGCCTCCGGCCGGTCGACTGCTCGGCCTCCTGCGCTTCTTCGCCTCGGGACCGCCGAGCCCGTGGGCGGAACTCGCCTGACACACCCACGGCGTCGACCTCGGCATCGACGGCGAAGGTCGAGCGGTGAGCACCCCTCGACGACCTCGATCTCGCCGGACCTGTCCTCGGCCACTGCCGACGGGCGGTGGGTGGCTACCGTTCGTCCCTGGCACGCGGTGACATGCCGAACGCGGCCATGACGGTGTCGATGTAGGTGTGCGTGTCGTCGTCGGGAGCCGCGTCGACGCGCCGCAGTGCCGCCGTGCCGAGGTAGACGGCGTAGGCAGCGGCGGCGGCGTGCCGGGCCTGCTCGGGGGATCGACCGAGTTCGACGAGGCTCGGCAGCCCGGACGACGGGCTCTTTCCCCACGAATGGGGAAGCGTTCGGGCACCGGAGGGAATCCGCGGCGGCGCACCGTTCCATCACCGCGGCATGCTCTGCCGGATCGAGGCCGCCGAGCCCGGCCGCCGCCTGTGGATCGCCTTCCCACCCGACCACGGCGGTGAGCACGGCTTCACCCTCACCCGGGCGTCCGGCGGCGGCACCGTGGTCACCCACACCCTGCGCGTGCGCCAACGGGGCGCCGAATGGTTGTCCTGGCTCCTGGCCGTGCGCTCCATCCATAACGCGGTGATCGAGGCCACCCTCGACAACCTCGAACGCGCCGTCGGCGACGGCACCCTCGCCCATCCCGTCCGCCACCGGCACCGATACGCCCACCTGCTGCGCGCGGTGGCCGTGCGCGCCCGCCGTGATCGCACGCACACCGCCGCCGTGAACCCGGGCGCCGCACCGGACTCGGCCCTGGACCGTCTGTTTCCCGCCCACGACTTCCACAGCGCGTACCGCCGTCGCGTCGCCGCCCGCCCGGCCGAGGTCTGGGCCGCACTGGAGTCGCTCACTCCACGCGAACTCCCGATCACCGGCGTGCTGTTCCGGGTGCGCTCGGCCGGGCGTTCCCGACCGTCGGCCGACCTGCTCGCGGGGAACGGGCCGATTCCCGTTCTCGTCCTCGACGAGGGACACGAGGTGGTCCTCGGCAAGGTCACCCAACCCTGGCACGTGCGCCCGGTCACCGCGCCGATCCCCGCCGGCGACCCGGACGCGTTCACCGCGTTCGCCGATCCCGGCTGGGTCAAGGCGGCGATGGGCATCCGTCTCGACCCCGACGGCGACGCCACCGTGTTGTCCGCGGAGACCCGGGTCCGGGCCACCGACCCCGCCGCGCGCCGCAGGTTCGCGCCCTACTGGCAGGTCATCCGGGTCGGCGGCGCCGGATTCATCCGCGTGGAACTGCTCCGTGCCATCGCCCGGCGTGCGGAGCGCCTCGCCGCGAGCCGCTGAGGGCGGGGGGCCGGCCGACGGAGGGGCTACTTGCCGACGGGCACCAGCAGAATGGGCGCCTTGGCGTGGTGGAGCACGGCGTGCGTGACCCGGCCCAGGTTGGGGCCGAAGCGGCCGGTGTTGCGATGGGCGGCCAGTACCACCAGCTCGGCGTCGGAGCTCGCGTTGGTCAGGGCGTGCGCGGGGCTGTCGATCACGACCTCCTCGGTCACGACGACGTCGGGGTACTTCGCGCGCACGGGCTCCAGCGCGGCGGTCAGGGTGGTTTGCGCGACCTCGCGCCAGTCGTACATGGCCGGGGCGTAGCCCGCGCTGCCGGCCGCCATCGCCGGGTAGCGCCACGCGTGCAGGGCGTGCAGCGGGAGTGCCCGGGCCTGCGCCTGGTGGAAGGCGGCCTCCAGGGCGGGGGTGCAGTCGACGTCGGAGATGCCGACCAGCACGGGCTTCGGGGTATCGCCGCCGGCCGTGTCCTGGTCGGGGTGCACGACCAGGAGCGGGCAGCGGGTGGTGGCGGACACCGGGAGGCTGACCGAGCCCATCAGCAGGCCGGCGAAGCCGCCGAGGCCCCGGCTGCCGACGGCGAGCAGGGCGGCGCGGTCGCTCGCGAACTCCAACGCGTCGATGGCGTTGGCGAGTTCGACGGTGGCCAGGACCGACAGGCCGGGCCGGCGCAGGCGGGCGCGTTCCGCGCCCCGGTCGACGACGTCGCGGGCGTCCGCGCGCAACTGCTGCCCGAAGCGGTCGTCGGCGCCGCCGAGTTCGACCCATTCGAGCGCGTACAGCACTTCCAGGGTGGTGTTCCGGCGGACGGCCTCGTCGGCGGCCAGGTCGACGGCGCGTTCCGCACCGGGCGAGCCGTCGAAGCCGACGACGACATGCCCGTGCAAGGGAGTGGGTTCAAAGGTCGAACCGGTGGATGTCGGAGCCTGGTTCACGGCGGATCCCTTCGGTACGCGCGGGTGGGCCCGGGTGGGCCGACCTGGGGCCAGTCTCGGGTGTCGAGGGGACGGAACACAGGGCCGTAGGTCCCGTTTCGGGTGAGCCGGTGGGCCCTGCGGACGCCGTTCGGCGGCGGGGTGGTCATCCGCCGGGTGCGTCAAGTGCCACGATCCAGCGGGCGGCGCGCCGGCGCGAGCGGGACACGAGGTCACCGATGGGTCGCGGAGGCGTCGGTGCCGCCGAGCGGGTGATGCGCTTGCCGCCGGCGTACGCCCACCGGCCGCCCGCGGGCTGCTGCGCACATTCGCGATGGGGACGGGGTGTACGGGTCAGGCTTCGCGCCGCGGCGGCGGAGGCGATGGCGGGGCCGCGTCGGCCTCCGCGTGGGGACGCGGGCCCGGGGACTCCTGGATGAGGTGTCCGGTGACCAGTTCCGTGGTGATGCGGAACCACGCCTGCCCCTCGTCCTGCGCGCCGATGGTCGGCACCAGGTCGTCCAGGCGGGCGACGGCCGACGGGTCGCGGACCAGGGAGGCCTGACCGGTGACCGTCGCGGTCCAGCCGGTTCGGGCGGACGGGTCCACGCGGTCGGCCTGGAACGCCACCACGGAATCGCGCGCCGCCCTGGCCAGCCGCGAGTCGAGCGGGGCCCGGAATACGACGTACTCGCGGTCCAGCGCGAAGGGCACCAGGTAGACGGCGGGAAGCGCGCCCTCGCTGACGACGACGCGTCCCAGGGGCGCACTCGCCATCAGGTCCAGCGTCTCGCGGCGGCCGAGGGGACGTCGCGTCCCGGCGTGTTCGTTCATTGCTCAACCCTGGAGTCCGGGCACTAGCGGAAACAGGGCCGAACGGCCCTGATTCCGCCGATCGTGCCGAAACCGCCGGATCCGACGACGGGCACCGCGCCGAGCGTCCCCGGGACCGGTGCCGGATGTCCCGATCCGTTGGCCCGCTCCGACCTTCCGCGCGACCACCGGTTCACCCGCTACATGCACCATTGGTCACCGTGCAGGGACTCACCGTGCCGTACGGCCGGGGCCGGGCAAAGGCCGGGGCCCCGTGAGCGCAGGTGCGCTCGCGGGGCCCCGGGTGTCGGACGCGGAGGAGCGGCCGAGATCGGTGAGCGTGTGCGGTCAGCCGTGGTGGCCGCCACCACCGTGCTGCGGAGCCTCGTGGTGCCGGTCGCCGTGCTCGTCGTCGCCGTCGATGTTGGCGCAGAAGTTCCCGAACGTGGGGTTCACGAAGCCGACAAGGTTGAGGCTGTTCCCGCAGATGTTCACCGGGATGTGCACCGGCACCTGGACGTTGTTGCCCGACAGGACGCCGGGGGAGCCGACCGCGGCGCCGTCCGCCTCGGAGCCCGCGCTCGCCGCGCCGGCGCCGGCCATCACCAGCGCGGCGCTGCCCGCGACCATCACACCGGTCTTCTTGAACGTGTTCACTGCATTCTCCGTATCACCCACCCGCGCCACCCGATTGCGACGCACGACGAGTTCAACGACGTACCTCCACGATGGCAACCATCCAGTGGGTGAGTTCATCCGATCCGGTGAACCCGGCCTCGCGCCCCGACGGCCTCGGAACGCCGACCCCGGGGCTTGGATCGTATGGCCGCGGTGCGCGATCCTCGCCGGAACCGCCGTTGTTCCGGCTCTGCCGCACTCCGCACTCCGCACGCCGAAGGCCGAACGCCGGAGCACGAATGCAGTGGCGCGCACCCGGAGCGCGGGGGCCGGAGAGCGGACGGTCCGGCGCCCACGGACAGCCGGGAGCGGGTGCGAAACCCGCCCCCGCTGCCGGCTACGGACGGGCGTACGGCCGGGTCATGATCTCCATGTTGTGGCCGTTCGGGTCCTCGAAGTACGCGCCGCGCCCGCCGAACCAGTCGTTGGTCTCGTCGGCTCGGGAGTGGCTGGGGTCGGCGTAGTAGGTGACCCCGAGCGCCTCCAGTCGCGCGATCATGGCGTCGAACCGGTCGTCGGGGACCAGGAACGCGTAGTGCTGGGACTGGATCGGTTCGTCGTTCTTCTCGTAGTAGTCGAGCGTCACGCCGTTGCCGAGGTCGACGGGCAGGAACGGCCCGAGTGGGGGGCCGACTTCCAGGCCCAGGATCGAGGCGAGGAACTCGGCCGCCTGCTGCCGATCCTTGGCGTAGACGGCGGTGTGGTTCAACAGGACCGTGTTCACCGGAAGTCGATCCCGGTCCTGTTCGTGTTCCTGCCGCCGTTGTTCCCGCTGTTCTTGCTTCCGGTCGTGCGACATCCGTGGAGCCTCTCCAGGTCTCGATTTTCCGCTGGGATTCGGCGCGCGCGGGCGCCGGAGGGGAAGAAAAGGAGAGGAGAAGGCGGGGCTCTGGCCCGCCTCGGACTCACGCCGAGGCCGGGTGCCCTACTCGTGTATGGCCCATGGCCGACCCGGCAGTCACCCGACCGACGTTAGTGCCCGAGCCGGACCGAGGCAACCATCGGGACCGCGGGCGCACGCTGTGTGGTCCGGCGGCGAGGTGCTTCCGGGCGAAGGCGACGGCCCTTGTGTGGGTGTGAACCGACGCGCCACGCCGACTGATTCATCCTGATATGTCGCAGCCTCGACTACATTGACCTCGAGGAGGCGGATCTTGACGTCGGACACGCCATGAAGCACATGTTGTCGGCCGGCACGGACCCGGCCGGTCGGCGGATGGTGTTGTGGGGGCTGCTCCGCGGCGCGCTGATGTCGGCCCTGATGCTGGTGGTGTACTACCTCATCCCACTGGATCGTCGGCTCGACATCCAGGCCGCCATCGGACTCGTCGTCGGACTCGTCGCGTTCGTCGCGCTGGTGGTCCGGCAGGTCGACGCGATCGAGCGCTCGGAGCGGCCGCGCCTGCGTGCCTACGAGGCGGTGGCCGTCTCGCTGCCCTTCCTGCTGGTGCTCTTCGCCGCGACCTACTTCCTGATCGACTCCGACCAGGCGGACTCCTTCACCGAACGGATGTCCCGCACCGACGCGCTGTACTTCACCGTCACCGTCTTCGCCACCGTCGGCTTCGGCGACATCGCGCCGCAGACCGAGACCGCGCGTGTGGTCACGACGATCCAGATGCTGGTGGACCTGGTCGCGCTGGGCGTGATCGCACGAGTCATCCTGGGCGCGGTCCGGGTGGGCCTGCGCAGGCAGTCGGGTGGATCGGACGGCGACGCCGTTTCCGACCTCGACCCGGACCGGGACGACCTCCCGGAGATGCCTCCCGACCCGCCCCCACCCGGCGCGTAGGGCACCTCGGACGACCGGGCTCGAGGAAGCCGCCCGATCAGGGTTTACGACCATAAACTCATCTGTAAAAACGCCTTGCGATCATCACATCCACCCGGCCTGCTTCCGTGTGTCGACCATTCCCGAAAGGGCTCGACCGGCACAGGATGGTGCCCGTCGTTTCCGGCTGGTCGGAACGGTGGAAAAGCCCGCAAGGAGAGGAAACGACGATGAGCGACGCCCCGGTCGTCACGTACGGAAGCTATCTGCGCCTGGACACGCTGCTGTCCTGCCAGGAGCCGCGGACCGAAGCGCACGACGAGATGTTGTTCGTGGTCATCCACCAGGTCTACGAACTGTGGTTCAAGCAGATCCTGCACGAGGTCGCGTTGCTCCAGCGCCAGTTGGAGGGCGGCAACGGCGCCGGCGCCCTGCACACGGCACGTCGGGTCGCCAAGATCCTGAAGACGGTCGTCGGCCAACTCGACGTCCTCGAGACCATGACGCCCCGGCAGTTCGCGTCCTTCCGCGACGCGCTCGGCACCTCGAGCGGGTTCCAGTCGGCGCAGTTCCGCGAGTTGGAAGCCGTGCTCGGACGCCGGGAGTTCGGGTCCTTCGAAACCGGTCACGAAGAGCGGCTCAAGGCCGCCGCGCACCGCCCGTCGGTGTTCGACTCGCTGCTGCGCCACCTCGCCGGCCTGGGCTACGCGGTCCCCCAACGGGTCCTGGAACGGGACACGAGCCTCGCGTGGCGACCGGACCCGGAGGTCCAGGAGGTCCTCACGGCCGTGTACCGCGACGAGACCGCGCACGCGGCACAGGTCTGCGAGGCCCTCGTCGACATCGACGAGGGCCTCCAGGAATGGCGCTACCGGCACATGAAGATGGTCGAGCGCACCATCGGCGCCAAGATCGGCACGGGCGGCTCCGCCGGCGCCGAGTACCTGCGTGCGACGTTGTTCTCGCCGGTCTTCCCCGACCTGTGGGAGGTCAGGTCCCAGGCCTGAGCCGCACCCCGCGGTGCAGCCCGGGGCCGGCCCCGGGCCCGGCCCCGGCCCGACTCTGCCCGCCCCATCCGCGGATCGGCGGCGCGCCCTACTCCGTCCGCAGCGCCGTCGCCGTGCGCGCCTTGGCCGCCCAACTCGCGGGCAGGGCCGCGCCCAGGACCGCGATCAGCACGCCCGCGAGACCGAGCAGGACCAGTTGCCACGCGTCGTACACCTCGAGGATGCTCGGCGGCAGGTTGGTGCCCGCCGCGTGCCCCATCACCGGCACCACATAGGCGTGCAGCGCGAACCCGGCCGGCACACCGACCAGGCCGCCGAGCAGGCCGATGCCCGCGACCGAGGCGAGGACCAGGCTCAGCGTCTGCCTCGGCGTCATGCCCAGGGCCTTGCACACACCGATGTCGTGCACGCGCTCCCTGGTGTCCAACACGACCGAGTTGAGCACGCCGAGCGCCGCCACGGCGACCAGCATGAGGGTGAGCAGGACGGCCATCGTGTTCAGGATCAGGATCATGCCCTCCGACTCGGTGGGGGAGTTGACCAGCACATCGCCGCCCAACGGCCGTACCACCGCCTCGAGTTGCCGGGCGTACTCGGCGGGTGACAGGCCCGAGCCGACCTCGACCAGGAAGATGTCGGGACGGGCGGCGGCGAAGGCGGCGAGGTCCGCGTGCAGGCGCATGCCGTCGTCCGAGGTGTCGAAGGCCTCGCCGACAATCCGCAGGGTCTGCGTGTCGCCCCGGTAGGTCACCCGGACCGGGTCGCCGATCCTGGTTCCGGTGCGCTCCAGGAAACGGGTGGGCACCACGACCTCGCCGGGGCCGGCGATCCAGTGCCCGGAGATCATCTCGTAGCTGCCGGGCCGGGAATCGCCCTGGTACAGCGTCGCCCGAACCGAGCCGGCCACCCCGGTCACGGTGACGTCCGCCTGGGCCAGGCCGTAGTACGACGCGGTGCCCCGCTGCGCCTCGATCGCGGCGCGCACCCGTGCCGTGTCGACGGCGGCCTCGGCGGTGTCGCCCTTCCCGGGCTGCGGTCCGCCCGGCCCGCCCGGTCCGCCCGGCCCCTCGGACAGCCCGCCGCCGATGACCGTGATCGCGGCGCGGTTCTCCGGGTCCTGCGCCTCGCCGACCGCGTTCAGAGACGAGGTCAGCCCCACCGCGAAGGTCGCCGCGACCGTACCGAAGGCCACCGCGAGCAACATCGCGAGCATCCGCACCGGGTGCGCGAACGGACTCGCGAGGCCGTACGTCAGCGCACGCGGCAGCGGCAGCCGGCCCGCCGCGCGGTGCGCCCACTGGCCCCGTCCGGTACGCGGCGCGCGGCCGATCGCGATGGCCTCGACCGTACGCAGCCGCCCGGCCCGCAGCGCGGGCACCAGCGCCGCGAGCACGACCACCAGCAGGGCCGCCGCCGGCACCAGGACGTCCACCCACCAGGCCACCGCCAGCGACGTGTCGCCGTAGACCTCCTCGGTGTCCGACAGCAGCGGCAGCGCCATCAGGTTGCCCAGTACGACACCCGCCCCGATGCCGACGGCGGCCGGGATCAAGGCTTGGGCCACATAGGCCCGGACCACCTCGCGCGGGGTGAAGCCGATGGCCTTGAGGATGCCGATCCGGCGCAGCCCGGTGCCGACCGCGCCACTGACGACGCTGCCGACGATGATCACCGACATCGCGATGCCCAGCGCGCCGAACGCCATCAGGAACGGGATGGTCGGCGCGGCGTTCTGATCGGCGGCGCGTTTGGTGTCCAGGTACGACTGGCTGCCCAACAGCGCGTCGGGCGGTACGGCCGCGGCGAGTCGGGCCCGGGCGGTGGTGATGTCGTCGTTGCCGCCCGCCGCGGCGAAGCGGTAGAGCATCTGGGTGGTGAGCGGCCCGGTCGACGCCGCGATCGCGGTGACCTGCCCGGGCGTGGCCCACACGTCGGCGGTCTTGCTCGCCGACATGGCGATGCCCACGATGGTCAGGGTCGGGGCGTCCGCGGCATCGGACGCGCGCAGGATGGAGCCGAGCCGGATGTCGGGGCCGCCGAAGGAGGCGGACACGACGATCTCGCCCGGGCCGGCCGCCCATCGGCCGGACCTCAGGTCCAAGTCGTCCACGTCGGCATCGGGACCGGGCCGCCCGACCAGGGTCAGCGGTGGCAGGTGCCCGCCGCCGCCGGTCACCGGGCGCAACGTCGTGGACGGGAACGGCCCCGCGGTCGCGGTGACGCCGGACTGCCTTCGGGTGGCGTCCAGTTGTGCCGCGCTCGCCGCGGCCGGGTCGTACTGCACGCTCAGGTGTGCGCCGTGCTGCTGTGCGAAGGCGTGGTCGAACGGCGCGTTCGCGGCGACCATGAGCGACCCGGCGACCACGGCCGAGGCCACCGCCATCATCGTGGCCAGCGCGATCACCAGGGTCTGCACCCGCCGTCGACCCACACCGGAACGCACCACCCGGCCCAGTGCGGAGCCGCCGAGGCCGATCATCGGACGGCCTCCGCGCGCGTGTCGAGCGCGAGGTGCCCGTCGACCAGATGGATCGTGCGGCTCGCGCACGCCTGGGCCAGCGCCAGGTCGTGGGTGACCAGCACGATGGTCTGCCCGTCCCGGTGCAGGTCCACCAGCAGCTCCCGTACGTCGTGCCCAGACGCGGTGTCCAACGCGCCGGTCGGCTCGTCCGCGAGCAGCAGGGCGGGCCGATTGACCAGCGCCCGGGCCACCGCGACGCGCTGGCGTTCGCCGCCGGAGAGCCGGCCCGGGTAGGCGTGGGCGTGCCGTTGGATGCCCAGCACCTCCATCAACTCGGCGGCGCGGGCCGCCGAGTTGCGTCGGGAGGAACCGGTGAGTTGGGCCGGAAGCCGGATGTTGTCGGCGACGGTGAGGTCGTCGAGCAGGTTGAAGAACTGGAAGACCATGCCGATGTGTTCGCGGCGAAAGCGGGCCAGCGCGTGCTCGCTCAGCCCGTCGATCCGCCGGCCGGCCACGGTCACCGCGCCCTCGGTCGGCTTGTCCAGCCCGGCGATCAGGTTCAGCAGCGTGGACTTGCCGCTGCCCGAGGGACCGGTCACCGCGAGCGCCTCGCCCTGGGCGACGCCGAGGTCGAGCGGTCCGAGCGCGGGTGCGCCGGCGCTGTCGTAGCGCTTGGCCACGCCCGCCAGTTCGATCACGTGAGTCATGGGGATCGTCCGTCCTTGACGTCGAGAGGGAGGTGTCGTTGCCGGCTCAGCGAACGTAGGGGCGGGTGCCGATCCGGCGCGTCGGCCGCCCAACCGACATTCGGCCCTCCGCGCGGAGGACCCGGGCGCGGGGTCATCCCTGCGAAGTACGTCGCACGGAGCGCGGCTTGGTCGCGCGGGCGGATGCGGCCCCGCGTGGGCGGACCGCACAATGAGCCGGTGGATACCGAAGACGAGCCGGGGGTCCGGCGTGGATGGCGGGCGCAACTGGCGTTCACGCTGCGCTCGGAGGCGGGTACGGCCCCGCTCTCGCGGCGGGCGATATTCGTCGATGTGGTGTTGGCCGTCGTGCTGACCGTGCTCGCGCTGGTGGTGGCGGCTCGGTATCCCGACAGCGGTCCGGTCCAGGACGCGCGGCAGGTCCCGTACGAGTCCGCCGAGCATCCGGCCCCACGGATACCGCCGGTTCAGCCGGTCCCGCCGGTTCAGCCGGTCCAGCCGGTCCAGCCGGTTCAGCCGGTGCCGCCGGGGGTCCGGCCACCCGAGGAACGGAGGCCGTCCTCCGTCAGCGGTCCGGTCCAGGACGCGTGGCAGGTCCCGTACGAGTCCGCCGAGCATCCCTCCCCACCGCGACCGCCGATACCGCCGGAGGGCTGGCCGCCCGAGGAACGGGGACCGTCCGCCGTGCCCTGGCCGTTCCTGGTGCTCTCCGCGCTGCCGCTGGCCGTGCGACGCCGGTACCCGCTGGCCGCGTTCGCCGCGGTGCTGAGTGCGGGGGTGGCCATCGGCGAGGACGACGCGTCCTGGATCAACGTGCTGACCTGCGTGATCGGCGCCTACAGCGCCGTCGTCTACAGCCGCTACCGGGTGCGTGCGGTGTCCGTGCTGGTGGGTGCCGCGGTGTTGGCCGGCGCGGCGTTCCGGGACTCGGCGCCGATCCTGCCGGGCTGGTCGAGCCCGGGAGTGGTGCTGCTGGTCGCGGGCGGGATGGCCGGCCTGGTGCTCTTCTGGCGACGGCAGTTGGCGGCGAGCCGGGATCGGTACACCCGGCTCCAGCAGGACCAACAGGAGGCCACCCGCCGGGCGGTCGAGGAGGAGCGGTCCCGGATCGCCGCCGAACTGCACGATGTGGTGACGCACAATGTCAGCGTGATGGTGATCCAGGCGGGGGCCGCGCGCAAGGTGATGGACGCGGCGCCGGAACGCTCGAAGGAGGCACTGCTCGCGGTCGAGGCCGGCGGGCGGGCCGCGATGGCCGAACTGCGCCATGTGATGGGACTGCTCGCCGCCGCGGACCACGAGCGCCCCGACGACCTCGAACCCCAACCCGGACTCGACCGACTGGACGAGCTGATCGAGCGGGTGCGCGCGTCCGGTACGCCGGTGCGCGTGGCGATGTCGCTGCCGCCGGACCCGCTGCCGCCCGGGGTGGATCTCGCGTCGTATCGGGTGGTCCAGGAGGCGCTGACCAATACGATCAAGCACGCGCCCGGCGCGGCGGCCAGTGTCGTCATCGGCTATACGGGGGACTGCTTGGAGATCGAGGTCATCGACACCGGAGGCACGCACGGCGGCCGGTCGATGGACGGCAACGGCCGGGGGCTGATCGGGCTGCGCGAGCGGTTGGCGGTCTACGGCGGCGAGTTGACCGCCGGGCCGACCCTGGTCGGCGGGTACCGGATCCGGGCCGCGGTCCCGTGGCGGACGGCGTGAATCGACCGGCGCTGCGGGTGGTCATCGCCGACGACCAGGCACTGGTGCGTACCGGCTTCGGGATGATCCTGGCCTCGGACGGCATCGAGGTGGCGGCCGAGGCGGCCAACGGGGTCGAGGCGATCGCCGCGGTGCGGCGCACCCGACCCGACGTGGTGCTCATGGACATCCGCATGCCGCAGATGGACGGCATCGAGGCCACCCGCCGGATCCTCGCCGACGGCGGCTCGGCCGGCACCCGGGTGATCATCCTGACCACGTACGACCTGGACCATTATGTCTACGCCGCGCTCACCGCCGGGGCCAGCGGTTTCCTGCTCAAGGACGTCACCCCCGAGCAACTGGTCGCCGCCGTGTGCCTGGTCCAGGCCGGCGACGCGCTGCTCGCGCCGACCATCACCCGCCGGCTGATCGAGCGTTTCGCGCATCGCGACGAACCGCGTGGCACGCCGCATCGCGATCTGTCCGAGCTGACCCCGCGCGAGTTGGAGGTGCTCCGGCTGCTGGCGACGGGTCTGAGCAACGCCGAACTCGCCGAGCGGTTGTCGCTGAGCCCGACCACGGTCAAGACCCACATCGGCCGCATCCTGTCGAAGCTGAACCTCCGGGACCGGGTGCAGGCGGTGGTGCTGGCGTACGAGACCGGGCTGATCGCACCGGGCGGCGCGGCCTAGCGGCGGCATCCGGTATCGCTCGGCGTCGCCTGCCCGGTCGGGCGAAGGCCGACGCCCGCATCCCGCTCCTGCGCCGGCGGCACGCGTCCGCGACCCGTGCGCCTGGCCGCAGCGCGGCCGGCCACCGAGTCCGGTATCCCGCGCTCGCGCCGGATGCGGCGCTCGCGGGCGGGTGCCGTGCGCGGGCTGCCCCTATGCTGCCGATCATGGGGAGTCTTTCGCGCATATCGGTGTGGGTGCCGCGCGGTCCGGCCATGGGGATGGTGTGCACGGCGGCCGTCGGCGTGCTCGTGGTGGCGTTCACGATCGTGGACATGGTGCCGATGGACGGTACGGACACGCTGGGCCTGGTACCGGTCTTCGCCGCGTGTGCCGCGTTGTTCGCCCGCCGGGATCACCCCATCACAGTGCTGCTGCTGACCCTGCTGGCGTCGGCGGTGTACTACCCGTTCGTGGTGGCGGACGGACCGCTGTTCCTGACCTTCGCCGTGGCCCTGTACAGCGCGGCGGCGCACGGGCACCTGGTGATCACCATGGTCGTCGGCGCCGGATTCGCGACCGCCGTCGGCGTCTCCGAACACCGCGCCGGCGCGAACCATCTCGCGGACGCCGCGCTGTTCCTGATGTTCGGCTGGATCGTCGCGGTGATCGCGATCGGCGGGATGCTGCACAACCGCAACGCGTACCTGGCCGAGGCGCATCGCCGCGCGGAGGAGGCGGAGCACGCCCTGGAGGCGGAGGCCCGGCGCCGTGCGGTGGAGGAACGGCTGCGAATCGCACGGGAGTTGCATGACGTGCTGGGCCACCACCTGTCACTGATCAACGTGCAGTCCGGGGCCGCGTTGCACGGTTTCGCGCGTGCCCCGGACCGGGCCGAGCAGGCGCTCGACGCGATCAAGCGGACCAGCCGCGACGCGCTGCGCGAACTGCGCGAGACGCTCGGCGTGTTGCGGCAGGTGGACGAGGAGGCGCCGACGGCGCCCGCGCCCGGCTTGGCCGCGCTCGACGAGCTGATCGCGCACATGGGTCGGGCCGGTATCGAGGTGCGCCTGGAACTACCCGGCGACTCACGGCCCTTGCCGCCGGCAGTGGATCTGGCCGCGTATCGGATCGTGCAGGAGGCGCTGACGAACGTGACCCGGCACTCGGGGGCGGCGTCGGCCGTGGTGCGGATCGAGTTCGAGGAGAGGCGGGTACGAGTGCGGATCGACGACGACGGGCGGGCCGGCGCGGGGGGTTCCCCGGACGGCCGCGACGCGGTGCGTCCGGAGGATGCCCACGGTGCGGCGGGTGGACCGGGCGGCGGGAGCGGGGTCGCGGGCATGGGTGAACGGGCCCGGGCGTTGGGCGGCGAGTTCGAGGCCGGCGCGCGGCCGGGTGGCGGGTACCGGGTCAGCGCGTCGTTGCCGCTGCGCCGGGAGGGCGCCGCGTGATCCGGGTGTTGCTCGCGGACGACCAGGCCCTGGTCCGGGCCGGCCTGCGCTGGATCCTGGACAACGAGGACGACATCACGGTGGTCGGCGAGGCCGTCGACGGCACGGAGGCGGTCGCGCTCGCGGGCGAACTGCGGCCGGACATCGTGTTGATGGACATCCGGATGCCGCGACTGGACGGCCTGGAGGCGGCCCGACGAATCATCGCCGACGAACTCCTCGCCGAGGTGCGGGTGGTCATCCTGACCACCTTCGACCTGGACGAATACGTGTACGGTGCGCTGCGCGCGGGCGCGAGCGGCTTCCTGGTCAAGGACACCGAACCGGTCGAACTGATCCACGGCGTACGGGTGGTCGCGCGCGGTGACGCGCTGATCTCGCCGACGATCACCCGCCGGCTGATCGCCGAGTTCGCCGGCCGGGTCGCGCCGCCGGAACCGGACCCGCGGGTCCGGGCGTTGACCGATCGAGAACGCGAGGTGATGGCCCTGGTCGCGGCCGGGTTGTCCAACGACGAGATCGCGGCCCGGCTGGTGCTGAGCCCCGCTACGGCCAAGACGCACGTGAGTCGGATCATGACCAAGGCCGCGGTCCGCGACCGGGCCCAACTCGTGGTGCTGGCCTACGAATCGGGGATGGTGACGCCCGGCTGGCTGGGCTGACCGGATTTGGGCCGGTGCGGGAATGGCCGGGGCCGGTCGGGGGCGGCTCCGGGACCACCCGCAACCGGGGGTGTACACCGGACGCAACCGTGGGGGTATCCGCCGGCGCGGCGGGCCCACCGGGGGCGTCCGGCCGTACCGTGCCTGCGCAGGACGCCCGGCGGCCGTCCTGCCGAGAGGCTTGTGGACAAGTGACACCACGTCCCCAAGCCCCTCCTGCGGATCGAGGAAGCAATGTCCGAGACCCCGGTTTCCTACCCCCCGCCCGGCGTCGACCCCGGCCCGCCGGCCCGGCGACGCACCGACCGCCCGAGCGTGTTCGAGCGCATCGCGGGCTGGGCGCACCGGCGCCGCAAGGCGGCCCTGCTGGCATGGGTCGCGGTGCTGATCGCGGTCAGCGGCATCGCGATGGCGATCGGCAGCGATTACCACAACGACTTCTCGCTCCCGGGCACCGAGTCGCAGCAGGCCGCCGACACGCTGAAGCAACACGGCGCAACCCAAGCCGGCGACAGCGTACAGATCGTCCTGCACGACAAGGCGCCGGTGTCGGTACCCGCGACCCGGGAACGGGTCGAGCGCATGCTCGGCGCGGTACGCGACCTCCCACACGTGGCCGAGGTGCGCAGTCCGTACGACGACGCGAACGCCGTCTCGCGGGACGGACTGACCGCGTACGCCACGGTCACCCTGGACGGCGTCGGCACGGACGTGCCCAAGGACGCGGTGACCAGGATCATCGATACCGCGCAGGCCGCCGAGACGCGCGAGGCGACGCTGCGGGTCGAACTCGGCGGTGACCAGATCCGCGGCGCCCAGGAGGGCGGCGGCGGTGCGGCCGAGGGCGCGGGCATGCTCGGCGCGCTGGTCGTCCTGGTGTTCCTGTTCGGTTCGCTCGTGGCCGCCGCCGTACCGCTGCTGACCGCCATCTTCGCGGTGGGCAGCACCCTCGGCCTGGTCGTGCTCGCCTCGCACCTGGCCAACATCGCCGACTTCACGCCGCCGGTGATGATGCTGGTGGGCCTGGGCGTCGGGGTGGACTACGCACTGCTCATCTTCTCCCGCTACCGCGCCGAACTGCTGCGTGGCGCGGACGCCGAACAGGCCACCCGACGCGCCCTGGACACCGCGGGTCGCACCGTGTTCTTCGCCGCCTGCACGGTGATCATCGCGCTGCTGGGCCTGGTCACGCTGGGCTTGGGCTCGCTGCGCGGCGTGGCGCTCGCCGTCGCGCTGACCGTACTGATGACCATGCTCGCGTCGCTGACCCTGCTGCCCGCGTTGCTCGGCCTGTTCGGCAAGCGCATCCGGCGCAACGTCGAGCGCCGCGCGGCCAAGAGCAAGGTTGTCGAGGGCACCCGCTGGCGCTCCTGGGCCGCCCTGGTACAGCGCCGTCCGTGGCTCGCGCTGATCGTCCCGGTCGTCGCGCTGGTCGGCCTGGCCGCACCCGCGGTCGACATGCGCCTCGGCTTCGCCGACGCCGGCAACGACGCGGCGACCAAGACCAGTCGGCAGGCGTACGACCTGCTCGCGGACGGGTTCGGGCCCGGCTTCAACGGGCCGCTGTTCGTGGTCGTCGAGGGTGACGCCGGCGCGGCGGAGCAGACCAGGAGCACGCTCGAAGGCACTCCCGGGATCGCCGCGGTGAGCCCGATCCTGCCGTCCGGTGACCCGCGGGTGTCCACGGTGATCGCCTACCCGAAGTCCGCACCCCAGGACGAGGCGACCACCAGGCTGGTCGAGCACCTGCGCGAGGACGTCATGCCGGGCGTGGAACGCGGCACCGGCGCCACCGTCCTGGTCGGCGGCGGTACGGCCGCCGTCGAGGACTTCGCGGCCAAGGTCGCCGACCGACTGCCGCTGTTCGTGGCGATCGTGGTGGGTCTGTCGTTCGTGCTGCTCCTGCTGGTGTTCCGGTCGATCCTGGTGCCGCTGAAGGCCGCGCTGCTCAACCTGCTCAGCATCGGTGCCGCGATGGGCGTGATCACGCTGGTGTTCCAACACGGCATGTTCGGTGTGCAGGAGGGCCCGATCGAGGCGTTCATCCCGGTGATGATCTTCGCGATCGTGTTCGGGCTCTCGATGGACTACGAGGTCTTCCTGCTCGCCCGTGTCCACGAGGAGTGGCAGCGCACTCGGGACGCCGGGCACGCGGTCCGCGAGGGTCTGGCGACCACCGGCAAGGTGATCACCGCGGCGGCGGCCATCATGATCGTGGTCTTCGGCGCCTTCGTACTGAGCGAGGACCGCATGTTGCAGCAGTTCGGCCTCGGCCTGGCGGTCGCGATCCTGCTCGACGCGCTGGTGATCCGCTGCCTGATCGTGCCCGCGGTGATGCGTCTGTTCGGTGCCCGGGCCTGGTGGCTCCCGCGCCCGCTGGAGCGCGCACTGCCGCGGATCGCTCTCGAGCACGACTGACCCGCGAGGCGTCGAGCACACCGGTCGGCCGGCGGTGGCGGCGAAGGACTCACGTCCTTCATCGCCACCGCCCTCGCGCGTTCGACGTGCGGTACGCGGTCGGCCGCGAGTGAGCAGCCTCGGGCACGCCTTCAGGTGGGTGTGCGCGGGGCCGTCGACGCGAGCAGTAGGAGCAGCTCGATCACGAGGGCGACCAGGCAGGCCAGGAGGCCGAGGGCCAACACCGCGCCCTGGACCACCGGATAGTCGCGGTCGAGGATCGCCTCGACCAGGCACGAGCCGAGCCCGGGCCACGCGAATACGCTCTCCGCGATCACCGCACCGCCCGACAACGCGATGGTGGCGGTGAAGGCGCGGTCCAGGCCGCGTCGGTGCCCACCCCGGCGGCTGACCGCCACCGCGATCCCGAGCGGGACGGCGACGAAGGGCAGTACCGACACCACGGACAGCGCCGACTCGACGGCACGCGGCAGCCGTTGCGCGAGCACGTCGGTCACCGGCTCGCCGCTGCGGAACGAGGTGCCCAGATCGCCGGACGGCAGCCCGGACACGTAGTCGCCGAACTGTGCGACCCGCGACCTGTCCAACCCCAGTTCGTGCCGCACCTGTTGGGTTCGCGCGGAATCCGCGTTCCGGCCGGCGACGACAGCGGCCGGGTCCCCCGGTATCAACCGCACGATCGTGAACGTGCCCACGACCAGGACGCCCAACACGAGGACGACCCCCACGAGGCGACCCAACAGACGGCGCACGCCATGCGTGGGCGGGTCCTCATCCGGCGCGCACGGATCGACCGGTGGCACGTCGACGCCGATGCTGGTGCCGACACCGTCGGCTCGGTGGACGCGAGTGCCCGGGATGGTCATGAACGCTCCTTGGCCGGGGGAGAGGAACGGACGGGCGGAGCAGCACGGTTGGGACGGATCCGGGGGCGAATGGGTTCCGTGGGAAATGGGATGCCGCAAGCGGGCCGTGGCGCGGACGCGGTGCGCCTGTCACCCGCGGCGGCGGGTCACCGGTGACGGGTCGAGGGCTGCGATATGCGCGCTCCGGCGGCCCGGTTCGGTCTCTCGCTCGGGATCGCCGGCCTCCTCTCGCAGGCCCCGGGCGTCGCCGACGGGCATCACGCGTGCGGCTCGGAGCGCGGGGGCGTCCACGTGAGGAGTCCGGTTGCCGGTCGTGCCCGCGCCGAGGCGGCCGGCTTCCCACCGGTGGACGGCTTTCGGCCCTTCGTCCCGGTGGTGGACGCGGCAAGCGGCGCGCCGGCGGTGTTTCGTGCGCCTCGGTCTCGTGGGCGGTGGTGTTTCCGCGGTGTTGTCCGAGGGGTCGGCCGGGCGTTTCTCGGGTCAGGTCGGGTTGCTTCGGTGGATGTGATCGAGGACCAGGCGGCCGCGTGGGGAGAGCCGGTAGCCGACGTCCAGGCTTTCGGTGAGGCCGCGTTCCTTGAGTTTGCGGACATCCACCTTGAAGGGGAGCTTCTCCCGGTCGACGCCGGCGGCCAGGTCGGCGGCGCGCACCGCGGGATTCGCGTCGATCAGTTCCAACATCGCGGTGGTCCACGGCCCGTGACCGCTTCGTGCGTCCAGGCGGCGCAGTCCCGCGACGATCTCGTCGAGCTCCTTCGCCGACAGGTCGGTGTCCGAGCGCAGGCTCACCCGTGGGTCGGCGCCGACGAAGCGCAGGCCGATCCGGTACAACTGCCGGTCTTCGCCGGGGCGCTGATGGGCAAGCACTTCCGCTCTGGTGGCGTAGCCGGCCCGTTGTGCGTCCCGGTCGGTCACACTCGCCTCCGATACGGCCGCGACCTCGTCCACCTCCAGCACGCCGACCTCCGTGCGCAGTGTGCTGCCGAGGCGGACGGCGGGCGTGCGCCAGCGGCGGAAGGCGAGGTCGACGTCGCCGGACGCGATCTTGACCAGTACGTCGTGTGTGAACAACAACGGCAACTCCGTGTCCTGGATCCCGGCCGGCGCATGGCCCCGCCGACGCCGGTGTGCTGCCGGTGTGGTGCCCACGCGGCACGGACGACACACCGGGTCGATCCCCGAATACCGACGATACGGGCCCGGATGCGGGGCGGACGACTCAGGCCCGGGGTTCCCGGAGGGTGGGGGCGAGGAGCGTGGCGACGATTTTGTGGACGGCTTCGGGTGTCGGTGGGGTGCCGTTCCGGTCGGCGAAGAGCATGTGGCCGGTGCCGATCAGGGTGGGGGCGAGCGTGTCGATGTCGGCGTCGGCGGCGATGCGGCCGAGGTCGCGTTCGGCGGTGAGGTAGGAGGCGAGCATGGCGGTGGCCTCCGTCAGGACCGGGATGCCGGTCGGCGTGCTGCGGCGGAGGCGGGTGCGCAGGTCGTCGCGGGAGGTGACGAGGCCGACGATCGCGACGGCCTCCGATTCGAACAGGCCGGTCAGCGCGCCGGTGACGTTGTCGGCGACGGTCCCGGTGCCGGCCTCCTCGCGCAGGACGTCGGCTCGGCGGTCGATGCGGGCGATGCGGTCCAGCACGAGGTCGGCCAGGAAGGCGTCGAAGTCGGTGAAGTGCCGGTGCAGTACGCCCTTGGCGCAGCCCGCCTCGGTGGTGACCGCCCGGCTGGTCAGCGCGCTGGGGCCGGCGCGGAGCAGGACGCGCTCGGCTGCGTCGAACAACTGCTCGCGCGCGTCGCGGATGGCCGTTCCGGTGGGCACCGTGCATCGCCTCTTTCTGTCGCCGTCTCTTCGTGCCGTCGCGGTCCGATCGCGCGATCCCCTCGCGCGGGCTTTCGCGCCGTCCCATCGTGCCGTCTCTTCACGTCGTCTCGTCGTGCCGTGTCGATTCCGTCGATTCTCGCGCGTGCGGGTGGCCCTCGTTGACGAGTGGGCATCTGCCCATTCATAGTGGGCGCATGCCCACTATGCCGCCGGGGCCCGAGCGCGTACCCGGTTCCGAAGCCCCGCCCCACCTGCACCGCCGAATGGCCGAGTCGTTCGGCATGGATCCCGAACGCTACGACCGGGCCCGGCCCCGCTACCCGGACGCCCTCGTGGCGCGGATCGTGGCCGCCGCGCCCGGGCCCGCCGTTCTCGATGTCGGCATCGGTACCGGCATCGCGGCCCGGCAGTTCCGGGCGGCCGGCTGCGATGTGCTCGGTGTCGAGGTCGACGCGCGTATGGCCGCGTGGGCGCGCGGGCGTGGACTCGACGTCGAGGTGGCCGCGTTCGAGGAGTGGGACCCGGCCGGCCGAGCGTTCGACGCGGTCGTCGCCGCGCAGACCTGGCACTGGGTGGACCCGGTCGCGGGGGCGGTGAAGGCGGCCGAGGCGTTGCGGCCCGGCGGGCGGCTCGCCCTGTTCTGGAACGTGGAGCTACCGCCCTCCGAGATCGCGGAAGCCTTCGCCGAGGTCTACCGGCGGATGTTGCCCGACTCGCTCGCGGCACGGCGATGGGCGAGCGGCTCGGTCGGACACGCGGCGCTGTGCGCCGGGGCCGAGGACGGGATACGCGCCGCGGGCGGGTTCGACGAGCCGGAGCGGTGGCACTTCGACTGGGAACGGCACTACACCCGGGACGAGTGGCTGGACCAACTGCCCACCACCGGCGACCACACCCGACTCCCGGCGGCCGAGACGGCAGCGTTGTCGGCGGCTGTCGGAGCCGTCGTCGACGCGTCGGGAGGCGGCTTCACGATGCGCTACACCGCGGTGGCGGTGAGCGCGTCGCGCACCGAGGTCCGCTGACCGGGCGACCCGGTCGCGGGCGCCGGGCCGGGTGCTCGCCTTCGTCGCGCCGGGGCTCGCCGTCGCCGCGCCGGGCGAAATCGCGTGTCGGGCGGCACGTACGGATGCCGCCGCCTCGCTATCTTGGGCCGTCTCGGGGGAGCGCACTGGGCGATCCTCCCCGGACCGAGGAGCCGCCTGTGTCCAGGGAACCCGCTTTCGAGGAAGCCGAGGTGATCGTGTTCCGTGATGTCGCGGAGTTCGAGACCTGGTTGGACACGCACGTCGAACTGGCGGTCGGGGTGTGGCTGAAGATGGCGAAGAAGGGTTCCGGCATCGCGTCGCTGACCAGTGACGAGGCGGTCGACGTCGGCCTTTGCTACGGCTGGATCTCGGGACAGCGCAAGTCGTACGACGACGACTACTACCTGCAGAAGTATGTACCGCGCCGCCCGCGCAGCCGGTGGTCGCAGGTCAATGTGGCCAAGGTCGAGGAACTGAGCGCGGCCGGGCGGATGCGGCCCGCCGGGCTGGCCGAGGTCGAGGCGGCGAAGGCCGACGGGCGGTGGGAGGCGGCGTACGAGTCGCAGCGCGACGCCTCGGTCCCGCCCGATCTGGCCGCCGCCCTGGCGGAGAACCCGCGGGCCGCTCGGGCGTTCGAGGAACTCGGCCGGACGCAGCGGTACGCGGTGATCCTTAAGCTGATCACCGCGCGCACCGCCGCGACCCGCGAGAGTCGGCTGCACAAGGCGATCACCGAACTCGCGACGACCGACGCCGCCGGCTGACGGACGCCCGCGCCCCGCATTCCGCACGTGCTCGGGCGCGCCATATCGCCGAGGTGACCGGCTACGTGCTCGCCGCGCGCAGTTCGTCGCGCAGCCGCAGGAGCCGTCGGCCTCGCGCTCGGGCCGGCCGCAGCGCCGACGTGACGACCGGGGTGGCGCCCGTCAGCGCTGTCGTGGTGGTCGCGGTCGTGGTGCCGCGCGCGGCGGCGACCGCGGTGCCGAGGGCGGTGGTCGCGGCGAGGGCGATTCGTCCGCGACCGGCGCCGATTCGAGCGTGCCTCGCGGATATCGGCACCGCGGGCGTGCCATGTATCCACCAGTTCGGTGAATGCCTCTCGCTCCCCGAGTCGGCATCGCACCACCGGCGGTTCGCTGTGCTTGTCCCCGGCCACCACACCTCCTTGCCGAGTGTGTGTGCCGGGTAAGTCGGTGGTGCGGGCGAAAGGGTTCACGACCCGAGGAGTCGACGGGAGCCGTCACACGTCCGTGACTCCCCGGATCCGGCTGATCCCGGCGGTGCTCGTGACCACGACGAACGGGTTGGCGATGGCCGCGCGTTGGGCGTCGAGGTACAGCAGGCCGCGCTCGCCGACGGTGAGCTGCGGACCCTCGGCGATGGTCGCGGTCCACCCGCGCGGGAGCACGTCGTCGGTGAGCGGTGGGTCGTACAGGTCGAGGGTGACCTCGATCTCGCCTCGGCCCGGCAGCGACACCGAACCACGCGTCCGCAGGATGTCCATGTGTCGAGTGTCGGTCGGGCGACTCCCGTGCGCCGGCCCGGAAGCGAACGCGCCACCCGGGGTGTGGGGGCGCGGGGGCGCGGTCAGCCCTCGCTCCGGGTGAGGATGACGGCGTAGCGGCACTCGGTGGTGCCGGTGTTGGCGAAGACGCACGGGGTGGGCTCACCCAGTTCGAGCGTGTCGCCCGCGTCGAGTTCGTGGACCGTATCGCCCTCATGGAAGGTCAGTCGGCCGTCGAGCACCCAGACGACTTGGCGGATGAAGGCGAAGGCCGCGGCCGGATAGGGCACCCGGGCGCCGGCGGGGAGGCGGATCTCGGCGATCTCCGCGGGGAAGTGTGGCCGGGTGATCTGTCGGCGGCGATACCCGGTGGCGGGATCGCGCCACTGCGTGGCGTCGGCCAGGCGCCGCACGCGACCGGCATCCTCCCGGTCTTCGTCGTTCCCGGGCACGCCGCTGTCTCCTCCCTGCTCGCCCTCCCCGGCGGTGCCTTCGGCGAGGGCGAGCAGGGAGGAGACGCTGAGTCGGAAGGCGGCGGACAGCCTGCCGAGGATGACGGCGGTCGGGTTGCTCTCGCCGCGTTCGATCCGGTTGATCATGGCGCGAGAGACGCCGGAGGCGTCGGCGAGTTGCGCGAGCGTCCAGTGGCGCCTTTCCCGTTCGGTGCGGACGCGGGCTGCGATCTGCCCCACCAGAGGATCTACTATGTTGGACATGAATCCAATATACGAGAAATCCGAATCGGCGAGGACCCACCCCGAGATCCCGGGACCACCGATGGCGAGCCGGGAGAACCGCGTCGCGGCACCGACGGCGGGTAGAGAGGGCGTCGGATCGCTCATCCGCCCGGCTCACTCCGGCGACGTGGACGCCGTGCTCGCCATTCGCAACCACGCGATCGAGCATTCGACGGCGCTGTGGACCGAGACGCAGCAGTCCCGCGCCGAGGGGGTCGCGTGGCTGGACGCGCACCTGGATCGCGGCTCGGCGTTCGTGGCCGAGGACGAGGGGGAGGTCGCGGGCTTCGCGGTCTACGGTCCGTGGCGAGGACTGGACGGGTATCGCCATACGGTGGAGAACTCGGTTTACGTCCGCGAAGGTCGGCACGGGCGCGGCATCGGTTCCGCGCTGATGACCACCCTCGTCCGCTCGGCAGGTTGCGCCGGCCATCACGTGATGATCGCGGACATCGAGGCCGGCAACGCCGCGTCGATCCGGCTGCACGAACGGTTCGGCTTTTACCACGTGGGCACGGTGCGCGAGGTCGGCACCAAGTTCGGCCGGTGGCTCGACCTGACGATCATGCGCCTGCCACTGACCTGAGCCGCCGAGGTGGTGCCGCCCCGGTCGATCAGGCTCCGCGGGAAAGGCGGGAAGGGACTTTTTCCCAGGCGAGCGAGCGGGGGCGGCACCATGCACGGCGAGGACAGGGTCGGGCGGGCGGCCGTCACCACCGGGCCGGTACGCAGCCCCAGTGGTCGGCCGGGAAGCCGCCGAGGAGCGAGCGCCCGCGTCGAACCCACCGCCTGCGAAGCCGGCTACGGACCCATCCTCGACGCGTCGGGCGACGGCGTGCCGCTGATGCGTGTGCAACAGCGAAGACGACGTCCGGGAAGCCTTCAGGGGCACTCGTGGAACGAGCGGGCCTCAGGGGTGAGAGGTGCGCAGAAGTCGTCGATTTGGTCGTTGACTTGGCCTGCGACGTAGCTGAGACCGGCTAGCAGGATCGCGTAGGTCACGATCGCGACGACGACTCGACCGTAGGAGGCGGCGGACGCGGCTTGGGCACGGTGCGGCCTGCGGGGAGGGTGGAT
The DNA here is from genome assembly GCF_044460165.1 of Embleya sp. NPDC050154. NCBI lineage: Bacteria > Bacillati > Actinomycetota > Actinomycetes > Kitasatosporales > Streptomycetaceae > Embleya > Embleya sp. NPDC050154. Next base: position 316,762 of record NZ_JBITJP010000009.1, on the reverse strand, counting down.
CAGCGGAACCGGCGAGCCGTGGCGGTGCCGGCCCTCGACCGTACAGCGGTGCGGAACGCCGTTGTGGTCGGTGTAGGCGACGGTGGTCACGTACACGTAGTGGACGTCGTGGCCGGTGCGGTCGGGGTCGGAGCTTGCCCGGGTGCGGCGCTCGAGCCGGGTGGATACGGCGGTGCCGGTCGTACGGATGCCCGACCTGCGCAGGTAGCGGACCCGCAGGGCGATCAGGATGATGACGAACGGGCCGACGAACAGGACGAGTTGCCTCGCCGCGAGGAAGTAGTGCGGGTGCTCGCGCATGACGGGTGTCCTTCGGTGTCTACCGATGTACACCAGTACACACCGATCTGTGTCGGTGCGGGCCGGTGTGCGACCACCGGGTGTGGCCGCTCACCGGGGATGTGGTCGGGGGCGGCGAGATCTCTCCATTTTTCGAGCGCCGATTGCGTGTGCTGCGCTGTGATGCGCGATTTCCCGGACCAACGCTCTTCCGTTGCCGGATAATCGGTCGCGCGAAAGTGGAGAGATCCGCGCCCCTCGGGCCACGTTCCGGGTGACAGAGCCGCGTTGCCATAGCGGAGGGTGCCATGACACAGACCCGACCGGACCTGCCCGGAGACCTGCCGTCGGATCGGCGGCCGTCGGAGCTTCCCCAGGTCCCCGACGAACCGGCCGTGCCGCCGGCCGAGCACACCGAGTCGCCGGGCACTGAGCCTGGTTCGGCCGGGAGTTCGGTCTCGGGCTCGGGTCCGAAACCGGATCCGAGCCCGGGGTCGGACGTGGATTCGGGCGGGGATTCGGAGTTGGACCCGGGTTCCGATGGGGACCCAGGCGCGGATGCGGATGCGGACACGGAAGTGGGTTCGGATCCAGGTGCGGACGACACGTGGCAGCGGTTGCGGGACGGTGACGAGGCCGCCCGGATCGCGTTGTACGAGCGTCACCACGACGTGTTGGTCCGCTGGTTCCGGGCGAATCTGCCCTCGGCGGCCGAGGCCGACGACTTCGTCAGCGAGGTGTTCGTCCGCGCGCTCGACGGCATCGCCCGCGACCTGAAGCCGCAGCGGGGCGTCGACCGGTGGTTGTGGGGCATCGCCAGAAACCTGTGGAAGGCGGAGTTGACGGCGCGGCGGCGTGCCGCCGGCCGGCCCGTCGAGGAGGATGCCGCGCCGGACGTGCAGAACGCGGTCGCCTCGGGGACGGTCACGGTCGGCACCGATCTCGGCCACGCGTACGGCAAGACCCAGGCGTTCGCCGCGCTCTACACCGCCACCGACGCGTTGTCGAAGACCCAACGCGCGGTGGTGAGCGCACACTTGGACCACACGCTCGCCGAGATGCGGTTGGTCAGGGGCGCCGAGCTCGCCGCCCATCTGGGGTGGCCACGCGTCAAAGTCGACCGCGAACTCAGCCGCGGCCTGAAGAAGGTGCGCGAGCGGGTGGGGCTGTTGGCGGCGGCGCGCTCGGTGCGCTCCTGCTCCGAGGCCGCCCAAGTGCCGGGGCTCGCACGGTTGTTCGTTGCCGAGGAGGCCGGATCCGCGCTGGTTCCGACCCGCGCGGAGTATCGCGCGCTCGGGACGCACGCGAAGACGTGTGGGCGCTGCTCCGCCGTGGCCAGGGACGCCGTCCTGCAACGCACCTGGGTGCTCGGCCCGGGCCTGGCGTTGGCGGCGGCCCGACAGGGCACGGACGAGGACGAGCGGCGCCGTGCGGCGGTGGCCTGGTGGACGGGTCGTCCCGCCGCGGCCGAAGCCGCGCCCGCGACCACTGCCGAGACGGCCACTGCCGAGGCCGCATCGATGGCACCCGGCGTGACCCCCGAGGTGGTCGCTTCCGCCGCCGCCGCGGCGCCCGCACCGGCCGATCCGGGCCGGTTCGGTGAGATCGGGCGGATCGTACGCCCGGCCCTGGAGGCCGTCGCCCGGCCGCTGGTCACCGGCACGCGCGCCGTACGCGACGCGGTCCTGCAGCAGTTGTTGCGTGTTCCCGGCGTCGCCCCGGCGGTGAGCACCGCCTCCCGGCTCGCCACCGACAACCCCATGGCGGTCCGCGTCGGCGGCACGGTCGTCGCCCTGGTCGCGGCGGCCGCCCTGACGTTGTTGGCCGTCGCGCCCGACGCCGCGCACACGCCGTCCGCCCGGCCGTCCCCCGGCTCTTCGGCGACCCCCGGCGGAGCGGGTCCGGATCCGGCGGCGAGCCCGGCGGCGGACGGCATTCCACCAGCGAGTCCCGCCCCGACGGATGCCTCCGCGCCACCGCTTCCCGGCGACACCTCAGCGCCCGGCGGCGCGACGCCCCCCGGCGATGCGGACACCGGCGCCGGTCGGCCGGGCGCGGTTCCCGGCGAAACCGGTTCCGGCCCCGGCCCCGACCAAGGCCGTGCGGGCAACACGCCGGGGACGGGCGGCCGAGCCGGCACCGGCGGCAGCACACCGGGCGGCGGTGGCGACGGCGCGAGCAGCGGTCCGGTTCCGGCGGCCTGGGGCTTTTGGCAGGTTCGCTACGCCGACGATCCGATCGGCAGCACGCGCGAACTGTCGCCGTCCCCGCAACGCCCGGACAGCCACGAGCCGAACTGGACCTACGGCGCGTGGCGGCTTGGCAACCCGCCCGTCGTCAAGACGGTACGGGTCACGCACACCGCCGTCGGCCGGCATGTGGTGATCCTCCCGGACAGCGGCGCGCCCGGCGGCATCGCCCAGGTCGGGGTGTCCGACTACGCCGCGAACGGCGTGTCCTGCCAGCCCGTCCGATGGTGGCCGGACGGTACCGACGAGAGGATCGAGGTCGCCTGCTTCAACCGCGCCGGCAATCCCGCCGACGTCCCGTTCACCGGCCTGTTCCTCGCCGGCGACCGCAACGGCCCGTACGGCCAGACGGGTTCGCGCGGCTACGTGCACGCCGGCGACCCGACCGCCGCGCGCCAACTCCCCGCCGCGGCGTCCCGGCAGAACACCGGCCCGGTGGCCCGTACCGGCACCGGGCGCTACGCGGTGGCGGTCGCGGCGGACACGGAGTCCGTGCAGGTCTCGCCGATCGGGACGGCGCCCCGGCACTGCGCGGTCGCCGGCCTGTCCGCCGGCACCGCGTCGGTGGCCTGCACCACGCACACCGGCGCGCCGGCCGACACCGCCTTCGTCCTGAGCCACACCGGCCGACAGAGCATGCTCGACGACGGTCGGGTCCCGCACGCGGTGCAACTGACCGTCGCCGACGCACCCGGCGCCGGCGCGCCGACGATCACCCGGTCGTGGATGTCCCGGCCGGGTTCGGCGACCGTGACGCGCACCGCGACCGGCCGCTACACGCTGCGCCTGTCGGTCGGCTACCTGACCAGCTACGCCCACCTGACGGCCACCGGCGGCGGGTACTGCACCACGGTGCTGCGCAACGACTACGGCGCCAAGGACGACGTCCTCATGTACCTGGCCTGCTACACCCCGACCGGCGCACCGGCCGACAACGGATTCCAGCTCGCCTACACGACCGCGTCGCCGCACTACCCGTAGCGTGGCGATCCCGTTCGCCCGGACGGGATCGCCACGCCCGACCGCGCGGAGCCGCTACGCGTCGGGCACGACGCGCAGGGTGCAGCTCAGCAGTGTGGGTGCCGCCGGATCGCTCACCAGGGGCCGGGAGACGCGGGCGGTCTCCACGCAGACGAACTCCCGATGGCCGTTGTCGGGTACGTCGGCCATGGAGCGCGCGAGGTCGGCGCCGGGGTTCCACACGACCACGTCGCTGTGTCCGTCGTGGCGCACCTCGACGACGCGCTTGCCCGCCGGGTCCTGGACCAGGCTCACGTCGCCGGGTCGGGTGTAGACGCGGTCGACGCGTTCGTGGAAGGCGATCCCGTCCGGTTCCGGAGCCGGGTTCGAGTCCACCGGCGGCTCGGGGACCTTGTCGACGTACGGGCCGTCCACGCCGGTGACCCGCGCCTCGTCGAGCTCGCCGACCCGCAGGTAGGTGTGCAGTGCGGCGGTGCTCTCGAAGTCGCCCCGGGCCTCCAGTTCGATCCGGCACTCGCGACCCAGCGTGAACCGGGCGAACACCTCGAACTCGTGCGGCCAGTACGCCCGCGACTGCTCGCTCGCGCGCAGCACCAGGCTCAGCCGCACCGTGTCGTCGTCCTCGCGCGCGTCGAGCAGCGTCCACGGCAGCACCCGGGCGAAGCCGTGGTTCGGCCGACCGGCCGGGCCGAACCACGGCCAGCAGATCGGCACCCCGCCGCGCACGGCACGCCCCTCCGCGAACTCGGTGGCCCCGCTCAGCCACAACACCGGTTCCTCGCCCGTCGGCTGCCAGGACAGGAGTTGGGCGCCCTGGAGGGTGACCGCGGCGCGTACCCGCGGGTGGGTCACCACGACCACCGGTAGCGCACCGACCCGACGCAGCGTGATGTGGGCGTCCAGCCGCCGGACGACGGGAAGGGCGAATACGTCTTCGGGCACGTCAAGGCCTCTCGCGTTCGTCGGGGCGCCGTCGCGCACTGAACCCGCCACGATGCCACAACCGCGTACGCGCGACGGAATCACCCACGACATCCGCGGGTTCACCGCGCCGCCGGCCGCGCGAGCCGGGACGGGGCACGATTTTCGTGGCAGCCGACCACAGGCCGCCGCACGCCCGCGCTTCATCTCGCGCGGCACGCTTCTCGTGGCAGCCCGCCACAGGCCGCCCCACGTCCACGCTCCATCTCCCGCCGGGCTGCGCGAGCAGCGACCGTGTGCTGGACTCCTCGGCATGGAGGACCGCTACCGGTCGCCGGTGGACGCGGCAACGAGTGACGTGACGAACGGGGTTCGTGGTTCGCGACATGTGCGAGTCGGCGTTCTGCGGGCAGATGACCATCGGACGAGGGAAGAAGGGGGACGGCGGAGCGTGTGGACGAAACGTCGAGGGGCGGGGAGCACCACCGTCGAGGGGCGCGGCTTTCGTGGTGCGGCGGTCGCGGTCGGGGTCGTCGCGGTGGCGGTGGTCGCGTGCCTCCTGTCGGCCGCGTGCTCGACGCGGGAGCGCATCTGTAGGTCGGGCGAGTATCCGGTGAAGGCGGTCGGCAACAGCACCGGCCGAACCTGCGTGCCCAACGGTCGGGAGCCGGAGCCGGGCTGGGTCCGTTACCCCGAGGGCAAGGTGCCCCGATATCTCGACGACAAGTGGGACAAGCACTGGTCCACGACCGTCTTCGACGCCGACGGCAATATCGTCGCGGGCTGACCCGCGTCGGCGCCGTTCCGGCGTGGGCGCGTCGTTGCGGGGTCGAGGTCGCGCGGAGCGGTGACCGGTCGAGCGGCTTGTGCCCCCGGTGTTTTCCCGGCGGTTGCCCCGCGCGGACGCGGTGAGCGCTTGTCCCGAAGGCGACCGACCCTGCGGGACCTCATGGCCCTCGCCGGCCTGCTCGCCTCGGACGCACCGTTCGACAGGCGACGAAGGCGCGACCGGCGGGGAGCGGGCCAACGGGACCGGGCCGGGCCGAACCGCTCACCCGACCTCGGCGGACTCTCGAACGGTCGTGCCTTCGAGCCTCGCGAACACCCCCGCGAGAGCGACGTCGAGGCGACGGAGCCAATCCCGCGCACTGCCGCGCACGCGGGGGTGCTCCGCGCGAAACGCCGCCCAGTCGGTCTCCGCGACCTTGACCGCGCGCGACCCGAACGCACTGCTCGCGGTCGCGGTACGCAACGTGTGGGTGCGCAGCACCTGTCGCAGGAGCGGTACGGAGAGCGCGGTGCGGGTGTCCTCGGCCAGGAGCACGGCATCGTGGAGGTCCTTGCCGCGAGAACCGGCGCCGTCGGCGCCGTCGGCGTACAGCCACAACAGCTTCCAGGCCAGGGACAACTCCCGACTCGCCGTGCGCATCAGAGTGGGCGCGGCACCGTCGGCGCGCGGCACCAGGGTCCACACCGGAGGTCGGTGGAGCGTTTCGTCGAAGGCGAAGTCCAACTGTGCCGCACCGGAGCCCAGTCCCGCCGCGCGCCACGGGACCAGGACGCGGATCCCGCCGGACTCGGATCCGTCATAGGCGTACGACCAGGTGCTGTCGCGGTGCACGCCGCTCGCGTCCAGGGCGATTCCCGGTGCCGCCATCGGGCGGCTCCGCACCCGGTCGACCAGGTCGTGGTAGTCGGGGACGAGTTCCGGCGGGTCCGGGTCCGGGTCCCAGCGCAGCCCGTCGGGGGGAACCCTCGGCCGCAGTCCGCGCATCTCGAACTCTTCCTCACCGTCCGTCCAGATCTCGTACCGGGCCGCGCCGTTCGCCGCCTCGGGCCACTGCTGGACGACCTCGGTGCGCGCCACGAAGGGGTACGGATCCAACGCGTCCACTCGGGCGGGCGGCGCCGTCATCACGACGAAATCCAAGTCGGCCGGCTCACGCGCCCGGTCGCCCACCCACGCGGGCATCACCATGCTGCCGCGCAGGACCAGGCTCTCGCTCCACGGGGCGTCCGCGATCAGACTCAGCAGGTGGTCCAGGACGGCACGCCGGGCCACGCTCTTCCGGTTTGCCCGCACGGCTCCTCCGTTCACCGTCGTCCCGACCTCGACAGACCGCCGAGACGTGCACGGCCGAGGCCGGGAGGCCCTGCCTACCACGCTCCTCGGACACCCGCGCGCGGCCCCCGGCAGGCCGTCGGACCGGACGAGGAACCGCCCGCGTCGCCGACGCGGGGCCACCGGGCCGGCGACGTGCCTGTCGGAGATCGTTAGTACCTTCATCTCCGTCCCGCCGACCTCTCGGCGCGGAATCCCCCTCGGTGTAAAGGAGATGGTGTGTCCTCAGCCACGGAAGTGTGGGAGGGCGCGAGCGCGGCCCGGGTGATACCACCCGCCCGGCCGCGCAGGCTCGCCAAGGTCCCGTTCGTCGAACTGGCCGACGGACGCCTGCAAGGCGTGGTGTCCAGCGGCTCGGACATCGGACGCGTCTACGTCTCGTCGGTCGCGGCCGGCACGTACGCCTTCGCGTGCAGTACCAACAACAACCGGGCGTGCGGAGGCGCCCGGGGCTCGTTCTGCAAGCACATCGAGGCACTGGTCGTCGAGTCGGTGGTGCAGTACGGCGCCGAGCGTGTGGCCCGCTACCTGCGGGTCGAGCCGGCGAACGGCAAGCCGAACGCGCAGAGCATCCTGGCCGACATGCGCGTCACCCGCCCGGCGCAGGCCGCCGCCACGGCCGCCGCACCCGTCTTCAGCCGGTTCCTGCGCCACCTGACCTACCTCGAACTCGCGGCGACCACCACGCCGTTGCCCGAGATGCAGTGGTTCCCGCCGACCAGGGCGGTGGCCTGATGCGGGTCGACCTGCTCGCCGAACCCATCGCCGGGCTCGACGAGGCGCTCGCGGTCGTCGAGGCCTTCGACCGCACCCTCGTCGGCGGCCTGCTGCGACCGCAGCCCGCCCACGCCGGCGCGCTGACCGAACTGGCCGCCGCCGTCGCCGGGACACCCCTGGCCTCCCGGGTCGCCGAAGCGGCCGAGAAGGCGCTCGCCGGCGCCGCGAGCGAGGACCACCTCGTCGTCCTCGCCGCCGCCCGCGCCGCGTTGCTCGGAGCCATCCACGACGCGCTCACCACCCGCGTCGACGAGGCGACCGGCCGCACCCGTACCCGGGACACCGACGCGGTGCCGGACCAGCCGGCCGCGGTCAACCTGCTTGCCGCCGCCCGCTCCTGGCTCGCCGATCTCGCCCGCGCCGGATGGCAGGGCATCGACCACGACCTGGTCTCCGGGTCGGCACAGGTCGTCTTCGCGATGCTCCCCGACCCGTCACTGCGGCGCCTGGCCACGCTCCTGGACGGCTTCGCCGCCGAACTGGCCGCCTCCTGCCCGGGCGCGGCCCTGGACCGCTTCCCGGTGCGTCGCTGGGCCGATCTGTGGGCCCGCGCGATGTTGCTGACCGTGCCCGGCGCCGCCGCCGCGCCCGCGACCGACACCGTCACCGGCCGACTGCTGCCGCTGGGCGTCGACCTGCACGAGCACGCGACCGCCGCGCAGGCCCAGGTACACGCGGTGTTCGAGCCCGCCGACGGTGGCCCCGCACGCCTGGTGCGGGCGAGCGTCTCGGTTCCCAAGCCGGACACGGTCGTGGGAGTCGGTGTGTGGCAACTGCTGCGCCCGCACCTGTCCCTGCTGGCGGTCGCCGGCGAAGGCCGCTCGATGCACCTGGAGAACATGCCGATCACCGTCGACGGCGACCTGATCTGGGCCGACGAGCACGCCCGCGCCGGTGAACCCGCCGACGCCTTCGCCACCGCCCGGGTCGCCCTGCCCACCGCCGAAGCCGCAGCCGGCGCGCCGCCGGCCAGGCATCCGGCGGGCATCGCGATCCCGGTGTTCCTGGAGAACTACACCGTCGATCGGGACGCGGAGGCATTGGCGTTGGCCCTCGCGGGGCACCGCCTCGCCGTCGACGTCGACCGCATCCCGACCGCCGGCCCGCTCACCCCCGAGGCGGTCGCCACGTCCGGTGCGTGCATCGGGCTGCTGCGCTGGGACGCCGGCGGCTTCCGCGTGCAACCGCTCGCCGTGGAGACCACGGTCAAGAAGAAGACCTCGGTCGTGCACGCCGGGGCCTGGGCCGGCGGCACCGACGACAAGTCGGCGGCCAAGGCCGAGAAGGCGGCCACCGAGGCCGTGGCGGTGCTGCGTGAGCGCGCCGGAAAGCTGCTGCGCACATGAGCGAGCCGCAGACCGAACCCACCCCCGCACCGGATCCGGACGAGAACCGCCGCCAAGTCCTGTATTGGCGACTGCTGGCGCGTCTGTTCGACCACGAGGAGCAGGCTTCGCTGGAATCGGCGAGCCTGGCCGTCGTCGAGGACATCGGCCTGCCGAGCGCGCTGCTGGATCCACAGGCGTCCGTGGACGCCATCGTGCAGCGCCACCCGGACCTGGCCGCCGAGTTCGAGGGCCTGATGGTGCCCGAGCCCGACGAGGACGGGCGTGATCGCGCCGCCGAGGTGCGGCGCGCGGCGCTGGTGTCCAAGGTGCTGCTCAACGTGCTGGGCACCGGATCCGGCACGGTCAGCGCCGAGCGACTCTCCCGCTGGCAGTCCGACGCGGGTTGGCTGGAGCGCACGTTGGGCTGCAAGCCCGGCGAGTTGCGCGGCGGTCGACCCGGCCCGGGCGCGGGTGCCGGTCGCGGTGTGTCCCCGACCGGGACCGGCGGCCGGAGCGGCACCCCCGACCTCGGCAACCTGATCCCCACGATCGGCCCCGAACTCGCGGACATCGAAGCGGACCTGGTCAAGCGCATGCACCTGCGCGAGGTGCTCGCCGACCCCGCGCTCGCGGCCCGACTGACCCCCAGCATGTCGCTGATCGAGCAGTTGCTCCGGGACAAGGACAACCTGTCCGGTGTCGCTCTGGCCAGTGCCAAGGACCTGATCCGCCGCTTCGTCGCCGAGGTCGCCGAGGTGCTGCGCACGCAGGTGGCCAAGGCGAGCGTCGGGACGCTGGACCGCTCGATCCCGCCCAAGCGGGTGTTCCGCAACCTCGACATCGACCGCACCATCTGGAAGAACCTCACCAACTGGAGCCCGGAGGAGGAACGGCTCTACGTCGACCGGCTCTTCTACCGGCACACCGTCCGCAAGACCACGCCCACCCGCCTGATCGTGGTCGTGGACCAATCCGGCTCGATGGTCGACTCGATGGTCAACTGCACCATCCTGGCCTCCATCTTCGCCGGACTGCCCAAGGTGGACGTGCACCTGATCGCGTACGACACGCGCGCGGTCGACCTGACGCCGTGGGTGCACGACCCCTTCGAGACGCTGCTGCGCACCCAACTCGGCGGCGGCACCGACGGCACGGTGGCCATGGCACTGGCCCAGCCCAAGATCGCCGAACCGCGCAACACCGTGGTCGTGTGGATCTCCGACTTCTACGAATGGCACACCGATCGGCTGTTCGAGAGCATGGCCGCCGTGCACCGCTCCGGGGCCAAGTTCATCCCGGTCGGCTCGGTGACCAGTTCCGGCCGCGGCAGCGTGAACCCCTGGTTCCGCGAGCGCTTCAAGGACCTCGGTACACCGGTGATCTCCGGCCACATCCGCAAGCTCGTCCACGAACTCAAAACCTTCCTCGCCTAGAAAGGCCACGAAATGTCCGACCTGCTGCGCGCCCCCGCCGAAATCAAGTACGCCGAGGAACTGGACTGGCTCGAGTCGATCGACGACGGCCCCAAGCCCTTCAGTTGGCGGCTGTCCCCCAAGATGGTCCGCCTGTTCGTGCTGGGCTCCGAGCGCTCCGACGGCCTGGATCGCGAGATCGCACAGAAGTGGTTCGGGGACCGCTCCATCGTGGAGCGAGCCATCGTCACCCTGGCCTCCGACCGAGGTCTGCTGCTGATCGGCGACCCCGGCACCGGCAAGAGCTGGCTGGCCGAACTGCTGGCCGCCGCCATCTGCCGCAACTCCACCCTGGTCGTCCAGGGCACGGCCGGCACCACCGAGGACCACATCAAGTACTCGTGGAACGTGTCCATGGTGATCGCCAAGGGCCAGTCCCGGGAATCGATGATCCCCTCGCCGATCATGACCGCGATGGAAAGCGGTGCGATCGGCCGCTTCGAGGAACTGACCCGCTCCACCAGCGACGTGCAGGACGCGCTCATCTCCATCCTGTCGGAGAAGTACGTCTCCGTTCCCGAACTCGACAGCGACAGCATCGTCTTCGCCAAGCCCGGGTTCTCCATCATCGCCACCGCCAACAGCCGTGACCGGGGCGTCAACGACCTCTCCTCCGCGCTCAAGCGCCGGTTCAACTTCGTGCGCATCCCGGTGGTGACCAACAAGAAGAGCGAGGCGGAGATCGTCCGCTTCCGCACCGAGGAACTGCTGCGCCGGCACCGGATCGAACTGGACGTGCCGCCCACGCTGCTGGACGTGCTGCTCCAGAGCTTCGCCGACCTGCGCGCCGCGGCGGCCGCGGCCGGCAGCGACGACGAGAAGCTGGAGTCGTCGTTGTCCACCGCCGAACAGATCGGCGTCCTGGAGGACGCCATCCTGCACAGCAACTTCTTCGGCGAGCGCGCGCTGACCGCGCACACCCTCGCCTCCTCGCTCGTCGGCTCGCTGGCCCGGCGCGAGCCGGAGGACCTGGCCATCATGAACAAGTACCTGCACGGCGTCGTCGAGCCGCGCGGGAAGGAAGAGGGCGGGCTCTGGCCGGAGTTCCTGGAGGGCGGTCGCCACGCGATCGCCGGCCTGTCATGAGCGGCCCGAACGAGGGCGCGTTCGACGCCCTGCGCGGCCAACTCGAGCAAGCCGCAGCGACGTTCGCCGACGGGCCGGACGCGCTCAAGGAGATCCTGCTGGGCATCGTCGACGACGTGGACCGCGCGGTGCGCGAACCACTGGAGATCTTCCCGGTCTGCCACCACTCGCCCGCCTCGGCGATCGCCATGGCGCGCAGGCTGCGCGAGAAGCGGCCGAAGGTGGTGTACCTGGAACTGTGCGAGGACATGGCGCCGCTGCTGACCGAGCTGCGCAACTGCACCCTCCCGGTCGCGGTGCAGTCCTTCGCCGCCGAGATCGAGGGCTTCCCGGCCGAGTGGGCACCACTGTCGGTGGTCGCGCCGATCACCGAGGCGTCCGCCGAATACCAGGCGATCGCCTACACGTTGGACACCCCCGGCACCGAACTGGTCCTGGTCGACCGCTCCTCGGACCACGTCTTCCAGTGGGAACCGCGCGGCACCAAGTCCGCCGAACCGGCCGACCCGGACGCGGCGCCGGCCGACGAGGAGAGCGCGCTGCACGGCGACGCCGTCGGCCTGGAGATCGGTGACCTGCGCCCGCGCTTCGCCGAACTGGAGGAGCACCTGCTGCGCCACGGCCGGGTGCGGCACTGGTCGGAATGGTGGCACCAGTACGTCGAACTGCCGCTCGGCGACTGCGACCACGACACCTACCGGCAGGTCATGCTGCTGATCGGCAGCCTGTTCCGGCGGCTGGCCCCCGGCGATCCGCAACGGGTGCGGGTGGACGAGGACCGCGAACGCTACATGTGGACCCGGACCCGCGAACACCTCGCCGCGACCGGCACCGATCCGGCGGACTGCCTCTACGTCTGCGGCGCGTTCCACGCGGCCTCGCGGGTCGCCGAGTTCGGCGTGCACGGCGCCGATACGTTCGAGATCACCCCGCGCACCGCGACCACGTGGCAACACGGCCTGATCCCGTCCAGCCACGCCGCGATCGAGGCGCAGTTCGGCCTCGCGGCAGGGTCCGTGTCGATCGCCGCGACGGTGTGGGCGAAGAACCTCTCGCGCACCGGCGTGGCACCGTTCCGGCTCACCGGACAGGCGGGCGCGAAGAAGACCGCGAAGCCCAAGAAGAGCGCCGCACGGGCGACCGCGTCGACGGCGGTCGTCCCGGCGGCCTCCGGGCCGAGCGATCCGCTTCCGGCGGCCGATCGGCTGACCGGCTTCCTCGGCCGGCCGCCCGTGCTGGACCGCCTGGACGAGGCCGAACTGCTCGGCTGGTCGGTGGACGTGGTCCGCGCCGCACGGCGCAACGGCTACCTCGCCTCGACCGCCGACGCCATCTCGGTGTTCGAGACCTCGATCCTGCTCGCCGGGATGCGTGACCGGGCCAAGCCCACGCCGTACGACTTCCAGGACGCGGCGGTCACCTGCATCGAGAAGGACAGCGTGCCGGGCCGCCGCGACGTGCGCCGCATCGTCGAGATCATGATGGGCGGCGACCGGATCGGCAAGGTCGGCTACGACGCGTTGCCGCCGCTGGCCCGCGACGTGCACGACCGGCTCGCCCCGCTGCAACTGAACCTGGAACAGCGGGGCGTACGCAGGGCGTTGCTGGACATCGCGGCCCGGCCGGAACTGGAGCGGTGCGCCGATGTGTTGTGGATGCTCCGCTACCTGATGCCACCCGGCGCGGCCCGCCCGATCATGGGCGAACGCCGACTCGGCGAACGACCGATCCAGGAATCGTGGGACCTGTCGCTGGGCACCCACCAGCGCGCCCTGATCGAACTCGGCTACGAGGGCGTCAGCATCGAACAGGTGCTGGAGCAGCGGCTGCGCCGGACGGCGTACGGCCCGCACGCGACCGCGGCGACCGTCCTGGAGGCGGTCGAGGACGCCACGCTGTACCTGCGTGGCCGCCGCCTGGCCGACGAGTTGGGTACCCGCGCGCTGGAAGTCCTGGCGACCGAACGCAGCGTCGACGGGGCACCGGAAGTATTGCGCCGGGTAAGGCGGTTGCTCGCCTACTACCGGACGAGTGAACCGGTGCTCCCGGCGTGGATCGAGTCGTTCGTCAAGACCGGGTACGCGCACTACTGCACCCTGTTGCCGACGGCGTTCACCGACGAGGACGCCGGCGTGCGTCAGGTCGCGGCGATGCTGGGCTTCCTGTTCAGCATGGAGACCCTGGCGCTGTCGCTGGGCTGCGACCGCACCCAACTGGAGTTGGCGGTCGGGCAGTCGCACCCCGAGGAGCCCGCGAAGGTGGCGTTGTTGTGGGCGGCGCAGGTGCAGTTGGGCGTGCTCTCGCGCGCGGACCTGCGTGCGCGGTGCGACGACATGCTCGACAACCCGATGGTGCTGCCCGCCTATCCGCACTACCTCAGTGGCTTCGTGCACGCGCTGGAGCCGGTGCCCGGGCTGACCGACTTCGTGGTGGAGGCGGTGTCGAACGCCTTCGCCCGACTGCCCGACCCGTTGCTGCTTCCGTGGTTGCCGACGCTGATCGGTACGTTGCGATCCGGCGGCGCCGAGTTGGCGCCGCTGCTGATCCGCGAGGCGGGACGGATCTTCCCGGGTCGGCTGCGGGCACTGGACGAGTGGGTGCCGCCGTGGCTTGCGCCATCGGTGCCGCCGGCCCGGTTCTCGGCGCGGCGTGGAGGCGGCGCCGGCGGCCTCGCGCTGCTCACCGCGCACCCCGCCACATGCGATGCGGTGGCACGGTTGCTGGGCTGCGACGATCCGTGGGAGGCAGCGGAACAGGGTGCGCCGGGCGCGGTGTTGGTCGACCGCCACCCGGACGCGGCGACGGCCCTGGCCGTGCTGCTCGACGGCTCGTGAACCCGACCCGGGCGGCGGCGCGCGTCGCGAAGTCGCCGCCCGGGTCTGCCGTCGGAGAGCGGGCTCAGCGGGCGCAGAACTTGCGTTCGGCGGCCTTGGGGTCGGGCGGGATGGTCAGGGTAGCGCGGTCGAAGGATCCGGTGAGGTTGCGCAGGAAGCGGCCGGGCGACATGGGCTCGGTACTCGATCGCAGGAGTTCCTTCAGGTCACCGCAGTCCAGCGCCGCCCGGGCCGCGCGGATGTCCTCGATCGGGACCACATGCGCGGGAATCCGGGCCCACGCGGCGGAATCGACGTACAGGGCGATGTTCCAGGCGAGCGGGAGGAGTTTCTCGTGCCCGGCGGCCACGTGCTCGGTCTGTTCGATGTGCGCGCCCACCGTGTTGCCCAGACCCCACACGTCGACCACGATCCCGCGCAGCGGGGTGACCACGCCACCGACACCGAGCCGCCCCATGACTACCCCCTCCCTCGCCGGCAGGTCGGCGCGCAAGGGAAGCGGCGGCAACGCGGCGGCGTCGGCGAGGTAGTTGCCGTCCGGCACGAGCATGCGCCTGCCGTCGGCATCCATCCGGAACAGTTCCGCGCGCAGTCCCGGCAGCGTCGCGCTGTGCGCGTGCGACGTGGTGGGGTTCGGGGTGCGGGTCCAGTTCACGTACACCATACGTTCGTTCCAGGTCTGGTACACACCGGCCCGGGGACCGTCCGTGGTCACCAGACCGGAGCGCAGAGCGAAGCCGCACCACGTGGCCCAGACCGGGACCAGGACGACCAGGACCCCCACGCGCCGGTCGACGGGAACCAGCAGGATCGGCAGCAGGGCAAGCATCAGCACCGGCAACCACATCCGCCCGTGCATGAAGTCCCCGCCGACCCGGAGCACGTACAGGCCCTGCACCGCCGCGGCGACGACCGGCGCCGCGCCGAGGATCCAGGTACGTCGCTCGCGCGGGCCGCGCCGGACCAGGAGCGCGGCGACGAGCAACAGCACCAGCACGGCCGGAATCCACAACCGGTAGGGATCGGCGAAGTCGACGAGGTAGTCGAAACCGCGCCCCCACAACTGCCGGGTCGCACTCTTGGTGACGGCGGGCATCGGGTAGGGCAGGCCGTAGTAGCCCATCCGGAAGACCTGATACAGACCGGGCAACAGGCCGGCGCACACGCATACCGCGAGCGTGGCCCGCCGGGGCAACCGTGTCGCCATCGCCATGGCGACCAGGAACACGAGCGAGGTCGCCGCCAGTTCGGGGCGGATCAGCGGACCGAGTCCGAACACCACCGCGATCCCCAGGACCCGCCCGGTCGTCGCGGCGTTCGGGCCGCATGTGACGAGCAACCGCCAGGAGAGCCCGATCCAGGCCGTCGCCAGTCCGGTTTCCAGTCCCGACGTGGCGAAGTCCCAGACCGGGGGCAGCGCGACGAACACCAGCGCACCGGCCGGGACCAGGTACCGTCCGGTCTCGGCGCGCAGGAAACGGCGGGTGCCCGCGAGGGCGAGCCACACCCCGGCGATCGACAACACGAGCCCGGCGTACACGGCGGTCCGGGCCGGGTCGCCCGGCGTGAGCAGGGCCGGCAGCGCCAGCAGCCACTGCCACAGGGTGCCCGTCGAGGTCTCCACCCGCTCGCCGGGGCTGTACACGGGACCGTTGCCGGCCGCGATCTCCCGGGCCGCGCGCACGTAGATCAGACCGTCGTCGGTGATCCACCGACGGTGCCACCCCATCACCGCCACCACCAGCAGGGGCAGGGCGATGGCGAGTCGGTCCGCGATCCGGAACCGGCGCCCGGTATGCGGGTCCTCGCGGGCGGGCTCGGTCGGCACGGCGGAGGCCCGGGCGGTGTCGGACATATGGATGGGCATGGTGGCGCGGTTCATGTCGTCCTTGCGTTCCGGTGCGGTGGGCGGGGCGGCCGGCGGGGCGGTGTCGCGCCCGCCGAGGGTGCGGGCCATGCCGCTTACGGTCGCCGGTGGGAAGTGGTCGAGGGTGAGCGCGATCCGGTGACCTCGGCTACCGGGTCGCCGGGTATGATGTCGACTATGTCGCGCTTCAGCACGGTCGTTTCCCACATCACCGTCCCGTTCGGGTGATTTTCGCCGGGCGTCGCGAGCACGCCCCGCGTGCCCAGGAAGACCCGGCTGCCCCTTTCGAAGACCAGTTCCCCGCGTATGTTGGTGACCGGATCGGTACGGTTCAGCCCGATCCCACGCCGGCCCCGTCCGTCCACCGCGTCGGCGACGGCCACCACGCCCGGCGTACGGGCCGCCACCTCGTACAGCGCCTCGGCGATTCCCGGCGGCAGCACACCTTGGTCGAGGATGTTCCGGATCTCGTCGAAGACGGCCTGATCCGGATCGACCTTGCCGCCCCCGGGCCACGCGTCGCGCCCGCGAAGCGCCGCCGACACCGCCTCCGGGGTCGCGGGCAGCGCGGCCAACTCCGCGTAGTTCCACCGCATCGGCCGATCGTTGAGGACCAACCCGGAGACGGGGGAGCCGGGTTCGTCCAGGAACCACCGACGACCGTCCTGGGCGAACCACTCCTTGCGGGCATGCGGCGGGATCTCCACCGGAACCCCGTCGACAGCGGACCACGAGGACGTTTCGAGTTCGACGTACAGGACCTGCCCGGGCCGTGGCACCGCGGACGCGTCGGGCGCGGCGGCGGTCTGCGCGGGCCGCCGGGTCGTGGGGTCCGGCGCCGCGACCAGGAACACGGCGGCGGCCACGGCGCCGACCGCGACCATCGCGCCGATCGGCGCCAACAGCCGCCGGGCACGTCGGCGGGGCGCGGCCGTGCGCGCGGCGTCGGCGGTGATCGCGCGCATCAGGTGTTCCTCGAGCAGCCGTTGCCGAGCGGGGGTCGGCCGGGCATCCCCGACCAGGGCGCGCTCGGTCGGGTCGCCGGCCGGTCGGGCGCGGTCGGTCGAGACGGACTCGGTGGACTCGCCGGACATGGTGGGCTCTTCGGGTGCGGGCACGTCGTACTTCATCGGGTCGGCTCCCGGAGGATCGTCGGAACGGGCGCGGGACGTGCGGCGGTGGCGACGCGGGAGAGGAAGGGGGCCCGGACGGACCGAAGTTCCTCGTCGGCCAAGGCGCGCAACCTGACCCGGGCCCGGGACAGGCGGGAGCGTACGGTCCCCACCGGCAGGCCCAACGCGTGCGCGGCCTCGGCGTAGGTCAGTTCCGAACACACGCACAACAGGAAGACCTCGCGGTCGGTGCGCCGGAGCCGGCCCAGCGCGGCACGCGCGGCGGCCAATCGTTCGCCGTCGTCGATGCGGGTGACGACCGCGTCGGCGATGTCGGGAACGACCGTGTGCGCGGGCGACCTTGCCATCGCGTGTCGATGTCTTCGCGCGGCCCGATTACGGTTGCGCAGCACGTTGATCGCGATGCCCATCAACCAGGGACGCGGGGTTTCGCCCTCGTCCCGCAATCGCTCACGCAGCCGCCACGCCTCCAGGAACGTGAGCGAGACGACGTCCTCGGACGCCGCCCAGTCCCCGGTGACGCGGTAGGCGTGCGCGTACACCACCCGGTGGTGGTCCTGGTACAACTCGCGAAAGGCGACCGGATCGCCGGCGCGGATCGCCGCGTGCGTCGAATGGTTCACATGCCGAGTTGTCCGCGCGAAGGGTCGGGTTCCCGTGATCCGGATCACGGTACAGCCACGGTGGGGGCCGGCGTCGGTCGGCGCCGGCGCACGGTCGCGGGCTCCGGGACGTGCGGGAGATCGGAGTCGGTGGCCCGCGCCGCGCCGCAGGCGGGTTCACTCCGCGTGTCGAGGTCCGGGGGCCGAGGAGTGGGCGGGCCGGTCGGCGTGCTCCAGGGCATCGTCGATCGCGTCGGCCAGGACGTGCAGTTGGGCCGCCCAGTCGGCGCGGGACATCGCCTCGGGGGCGATCCGGGCGCAGCCGGCCGCGGTGATGACGGCGACGGTCTCGGCGGCGGTCAGCGGGACGGCGCCGAGGACGGGGCCGGCCGGGCTCGCGTAGGGGTCCAGGTACAGGAGCAGGTCGGCGTCGACGCCGGGGTGTGGCGGCCGGTCCGGCCCGGGGCCGGTGGGCTCGCCGACGTGCAGGCTGCGCAGGACGTGCTCGATCGCGCCGGCGAGCGCCCACGCGGGGCCGCCCGGGCGACCGTGCGCGCACAGCCACGCGCCGGCCCGCTCGCCGGCGGCGGTGACCCGCTCCAGGGCGGCGTGCTGCTCGGGCGAGATACGGGCGTCGGCGGAGGTGGGGGAGTCGCCGGGCGGTGGCGCGTGGTTGCTCATGCCCGGTGAACGAGCGACCACGCGACAGGTCGCTGTGCCGCCGGCGGGCGGGTGGAATCCGGCGGCGGACGGCGCCCGGTCGCGGCACGCCGAGGTGTCGCGCGGTCGGTGTCAGGGTTTCGGCGTCCGGCCGGCGGACGGCAGGTGGGTGCGTTCCCCGTTGTGGTCGAGGATGATCAGCAGTTCGACGGGACCGTCGTGCGCGCCGACGGAATGCGGCGTCATGGTGGAGAACTCGGCCGCGTTGCCGGCCTGGATCATGATGGTGCGCTCGCCCAGTTGCAGCCGGGCCGTGCCGGACAGGACGGTGAACCACTCGCGGCCCGGATGCACCTTGAGGTGTTCGGTTCCGGTCGGCCGGTCGGGGGTGATCCGCAGCTTGGCCACGGTGACCCCGTGCAGCGAGCGTTCGTTCGACAACAGCCAACTGGTCATGCCCTGCGTGTGACAAGGCTCGGGGCGGATCACCACATCCTCGTCGTCGGCGGATTCGACGAGTTGGTCGAGCGTGGTGTCCAGCGCGCGGGCGATGCCCACCAATTGGTCCAGAGCGATCCGGCGGTGCCCGGTCTCGATCCGGCTCAGGTTGGACGGGCTCAGGTGGCAGCGGGCGGCGAGGGCGTCCAGCGACCAGCCACGGGCGAGTCGCAGGCCGCGAATGCGGTGGCGGACGATGTTGTCCAGGCCTACTTCTTCTTGCGCCATAGGCAAGAGTATATGTGTCGCGCGCATGAATGTGCCTATCGTGAGGCCATGGAAACGCACTCGGATCGGCACGGCCACCACCGGAACCACGAGCACCATCAGCAGCAGGACCGGCCCCGGCACGACCACGACCACGACCACGGTGACGGGGCCACGGGGCACGACGAGTCGGCGTCGGCGGACATGCTGGACCTGGACGCCGAGATGCTCGGGTCGCTGCTCGACGAGATGACCGACTGGGTCGGGCGGCACGGCCCCGACGCACCGAAGCGGGTCGCCGACGTGGGCGCGGGCACCGGTACCGGGACCCTGGCGCTGGCCCGGCGATTCGAGGCGGCCGAGATCGTCGCGATCGACCGGTCGCCCGCGCTGCGCGACCGCCTGCGCGCGACCGCACACGGCGCGGGACTCACGGATCGGCTGCGCGTCGTGTCGGCCGACCTGGACGTCGCCTGGCCGTCCGTCGACGCCGTCGACGTCGCGTGGGCGGCCTCCTCGATGCACCACGTCGCCGACCCGGACCGGGTGCTCCGCGACATCCACGGCGCGTTGAACCCCGGCGGCGTGCTGGCTGTCGTCGAGATGGACGCGCTGCCGCGCTTCCTGCCGGACGACATCGGCGTCGGCCGCCCAGGGCTGGAGACCCGCTGCCACGAGGCGGCGGCGCGAGCGGGCTGGAACGCGCACCCCGATTGGCGGCCACACCTGGAACGGGCCGGCTTCGAGCCGGTCGCGCAGCGCACCTTCACCGTCGAGGCGAGCCCGGCGCCGCCCGCCGCGAGGCGGTACGCGCGGCGCCAGTTCGCCGCCTTCCGGGTCGCCGTCGAGGGCCGGGTGGCCGCCGACGACCTGGACGTGCTCGACCTCCTGTTGACGCAGGACCACCCCGGCGCGCTCCCGAACCGCCACGACCTGACGCTGCGGAGCAGCCGTACGGTCTGGGCGGCCCGCCGTCCCTGAGTCCGCCCCGGACGCCGACGCGCCCACGGTGCCGCCGTTTCGTCGCGCGGTGCCCTGGCCGGTTTCCACCCGTCGGATTGCCCGATGTGCGGACGGAGAGGGAAGCTTGAATGTCGAGATGTCGGTACGGCCCGTCGGCCGTGTGCCCGGGACGCTCCGTTCCGCTCGGGAGCACCGGAACCGGTCGGCACGAGCACCGGAAGCGGAACTCGGTACTGAGCACCGCAAGCGGAACTCGGTACTGAGCACCGCAAGCGGAACCGGTGCAGGCACCGGCGGCGGAAGGAGCCCGCCATGGCGGTCGAGGCGAACCGGCTGGTCGTCGTGCCGTTGGAGGCCGAGCGGGCCCACGATCCGCGGCTGACCGGCGGCAAGGCCGCCCAACTGGCCCGCGCCGCGGCCGCCGGCCTGCCCGTCCTGCCGGGGTTCGTGCTCGTCCCGGCCACCCGCGCCCCCGATGCCCCGCACGGCGAGGAGTCGTTGCGTCGCGCCTGGCACACGCTGGCCGAGGGCGGTTCCCGGTCGCTGATCGTGCGGTCGTCCTCGGTACACGAGGACACCGCGACCTCCTCCATGGCCGGGCGTTTTGCGACGGTCGCGGACGTGCGCGGCTGGGACGCCTTCACCGCGGCGGTGGACACGGTCCTCGATTCGGCGCGGGCCGCCGACCCGGACCTGCCCGGAGACGGCACCGGGGGCGACGGCATGGCCGTTCTGGTCCAGCCGATGTCGTACCCGGTCGCCGGCGGGGTGATGTTCGGGGCCGATCCCGTCGAAGGGCGCGAGGACCACATCCTGATCAGCGCGGTGCCGGGCAGCCCCGCCCGGCTCGTGGACGGGCGTAGCGACGGCGTGCACTACCGGCTCACCCGCCGCGGCCGTCGGCTGCCCACGCGTCCCGCCGAGCCGTCGGGTCGGCATGTACTGGGCCGGCGCCGGTTGCATCGGCTCGTCGTGCTCGCCGGGCAGACCGGGCGCCTGTTCGGCGCGCCGCAGGACATGGAGTTCGGCTTCGACGCCGACGACCGTCTGTGGCTGTTCCAGTCCCGCCCGATCACCGCGATGAGCGCGCGGCCCGCGCGGGGCGCGCGACTGCTGGGGCCCGGGCCGGTGGCCGAGACCCTGCCGGACGTCCTGCAACCACTGGAGGAGGACCTGTGGGTGGCGCCGATGGCGCACGGCCTGGCCGTCGCCCTCGACGTCACGGGCACCGCTCCCAGGCGCCGGCTGCGCACCGTCCCGGTCGTGCGCACCGTCGACGGCCTGGCGGTGGCCGATCTGCGCCTGCTGGGCACCGTGCCCTCGCCGCACCCCGTTCTCGACATCCTCAACCCCGCACCCGGTGCCCGTGCGGCCGGAGCGGCGTGGCGGGTGGGACGCCTGCGATCCGCGCTGCCCCTGCTCGCGCTGGACCTGATGGCCGACGTCGATCGCCGGCTCGCCGAGTTCCCGGCGCCCGGCGAGATGCTCGGCGGGCGGCTCGTGTCCGCCGCGTCGTGGGGTCGCCGGGCCCTGTCGGCGCTGCACGCGCAGGAGGCGCTGGCCGGGGCGCTCCTGGGCGGCGGTGCGGGCGCCACGCTCGCCGGCGAGGCCCTGGCCGTGCTGTCCGAGGGGCGTACGGCGGGCAGATCCGACGCGGACCTGGTGGCGGACCACCCGGTCCTGCTGGCGCTGTTTCCGCCGTCGCTGCATCGCGCGCGTCGGCTGCCCGGGCGCACCGGCTGGACGGGCGCGCCCAGGGGAGTGGGCACGCTGCCGTTCCGGGAGGGACTGCGGCTGCGGATCCGGTGGGTGCAGGAGATGCAGGTGGGCATGGTGCGCGAGTTCGCCGCCCGGCTCGCGACGGCCGGTCTGATCGAGGATCCGGCCCAGGTGGCGCGGTTGCGCTGGAGCGAACTGGTCGCGGCAGCCGGTGGCGCCGACCTCCCGGCCGACCTGCCCGCCCGGGTGCCCAGGCCGGACCGGCCACCGCTGCCCGCCGCGTTCCGCCTGGTCGAGGGTCGGCCCGTCGCGGCGCCGACCCGGACCGGTCGCGGCGACGGCGGCCGGGGCGCGGGCGGCGGTACCGGTACGGGCACGGTCTGGGACGGTGGCGGTGCACGGCCCGAGCACGCGGTGCTGGTGGTGCGTGTCCTCGACCCGGCACTGGCCGCGCTGCTGCCGGGCCTGGCCGGACTGGTGTCCGAGACCGGTAGCCCGCTATCGCACCTGGCCGTCCTGGCCCGCGAACGCCGCGTTCCCACCGCCGTCGGCGTGGTCGGCGCGGTGGACCGGTTCGTACCCGGGACGACACTCACGGTGGACGGCGGCACCGGCCTGGTGACTTCTCCCGCCGACGCGGGGCGACCGGCGGCGGACGGAGCGGACGCGGACGTCGAGGGCGCCGGGGACGGGGAGCGTGGGGTGGGGGCGGGGTCCGGGAAGGGAGCGGGCGCGTGAGGTACCTGGCGTTTCTGTTCGGCGGCATCGCCGGAGCCGCGTCGGCGTGCTACGCGGTGGTCTACCTGTACCGGTGGGAGTGGAACCGGGCGGTCTTCTGCCTGTTGATCTTCGTGATCGTGGAGATCCTGGTCGTCGCGGCCGTGCTGCTCGGCCGGATCGCCCGGCTGGAGCGGCACCTGGGGGAGGCGGACGAGCGTACCGAGGAGGCCGGGCGGCGGTTGGAGCAGGCGCGCGACGAGACCGGGACGGGCCGGTTTCGTTGGCTGGACGCCGAACGCATGGACAGCCGTGACACCCACCACGTGTTCGTGCCCGTCCTGCTGGCCGCGGGCGTCGTGCTCTCCGGGGTCGCCTGGGTGATCCAGCGGATCGCGCGGCTGACCTCGCATCCGGTCTCGAGCGGGATGCTGGCCCGGCGGTTGGTGGCCCTGAACGCACCGGCCGACGACCAGGCCCTCGGCGTCGAGCCACAACTGGAGGATCGACCCGCCGTCGCACCCGCCCGCCGGGTGCGCGCGGTCGCGGTGGTCGCCGGCGCCGTGCTCGCGGCAGTCCTGCTCGCCCTCGCGGTCGACCGCTTGGCGGACGCCACCGAGAGCCGGTCCGAGGGGCCGCCCGAGTCGGTCGCCAGCACCGTGGTGTTCCGGGTGATCTCCCGCGAGGAGCGCGAGATCGCCCGCGAGGTGGCCGCACGCGAGCTGTGGGAGGGCTGCCGCAGCTCCACCGGGGCCCGACCCGAGTACGCCCTGCTCGGCCGCCTCGACACCGATGTGTGGGTGGGCGTCGTGCGGCCGGCGCTCAACGACCACGACATGATGCGGCTGCGCGGGTGTCTCCAGGACACGAGGGCCTTCCACGCGCGCGCCGAGATCGTGGGCGAGGGGCAGGCGCCACCGCGACCCTGAAAATGGTTGATTTGAGGCTTTTTACCGTTAAATCAATATTGTTACTAATATCTTGAGATCGATCGGTTAACCTTGAAGTACGACCCGTCGGTTCCCCAGGGCCCGGGACGTTGCCCGTAGCCCGCAAACATCGACGGTGATTCCACTTGTCCGGACCCAAGGTCCTCACGCGTTCCGCCTTCTCCCCCACGCCTGCCACACCTGCCGCCGGAGCCCCTTCGGCCGCGCCCGCCGGTCCCCGGCGGCGCACGACTCGACGGGTTCTGAAGTACGTACTCGTCGCCGTGCTCGCTTACGGCGTGATCTGGCTGGTGTCGGTCCTGGGCATGCTGGGCGCGCACGCGGTCGCCCAGCAGGGCGAATCCTCGGGCAGTTCGATCGCCGGGATGAACCACGTCAAGCAGGTGGACGACAAGGTGTGGCGCGGTTCCGCTCCGGGTGTCCCCGGATACCGGGAGCTCGCCGACCGCGGCGTGCGGACCGTCGTGGACCTGCGCGCGGAGAAGATGAGCCAGGCCGACCTGGAGCGTCCGGCGCAGGCCGGACTGAAGCTGGAACGGCTGCCGATCCGGGACGGTCAGACTCCCACCCAGGCCCAGGTCGACGATTTCCTGCGGATCGTGCAGACCTCCGACGGACCGGTGTTCGTGCACTGTGGTGCGGGCGTCGGCCGGACCGGCGCGATGACGGCCGCCTACTCCGTGCGGACCGGCGAGGCCACCTCCCAGCAGGCCGCGCGCCAGGCGCTGGCCGTCGGACCCCCCTCGGTCGAGCAGGTCTACTACATCCTGGGCAACGACCGGAACGGCAGCGAACAGCCGCCGCTCGTGATCCAGATCATCAGCCGCATCCTGGACGCCCCGCGGCGGATCAAGGCGTCGATGTAGCCCCACATCACCCCCGGACGGCATCGTTCTCCGCAAGGGCCGAAAAAAGTTCGGCCGATGATGTCGAGAGCGCGTGACCGGCTCCGTCCCCGGTGTGCAGGCGACCACAATGGGTCGCATCACACCGAGGAGAAACACGATGGCCAAGTACCTGTTGCTCAAGCACTACCGCGGCGCTCCGGCCTCGGTCAACGACGTGCCGATGGAGAAGTGGACGCCGGAGGAGATCTCGGCGCACGTGAAGTACATGAACGACTTCGCGGCCCGGTTGGAGGAGACCGGCGAGTTCGTGGACAGTCGGGCGCTCGCCCCGGAGGGGACGTTCGTGCGGTACGACGGCGAGGGGCGCCCGCCGGTCACCGACGGTCCGTTCGCCGAGACCAAGGACCTGATCGCCGGGTGGATGGTGATCGACGTCGAGAGCTACGAGCGCGCCGTCGAACTGGCCGGGGAGTTGTCGGCCGCCCCCGGGGCGGGCGGGCGCCCGATCCACGAATGGCTGGAACTGCGCCCGTTTCTGGGCACGCACCCCACCGTCACGGAGTGACCCCACCGATGGACGAAGCCCTGCTCCGGAGCCTCACGCCGGGCGTACTCGCCGTCCTCGTGCGCCGCGGAGCCGACTTCGCGGCAGCCGAGGACGCCGTCCAGGACGCCCTGGTCGAGGCACTCCGCGTCTGGCCGGCCGACCGGCCGCGAGATGCGAAGGGCTGGTTGGTCACGGTGGCCTGGCGCAAGTTCCTGGACGCCACCCGCTCGGATGCCGCCCGCCGTCGGCGCGAGGACCGCGTCGACGAGGAGCCGGCACCCGGGCCCGCGCCCGCGGCGGACGACACCGTCCAGCTCTACTTCCTGTGCGCCCACCCCTCGCTGACGCCCTCCTCCGCGGTCGCGCTCACGCTGCGCGCGGTCGGCGGGCTGACCACCCGCCAGATCGCCCAGGCCTACCTGGTGCCCGAGGCGACCATGGCGCAGCGCATCAGCCGGGCCAAGCGCACCGTCTCCGGCGTGCGGTTCGACCGGCCCGGCGACGTCGCCACCGTGGTTCGTGTGCTCTACCTGGTCTTCAACGAGGGCTACTCCGGCGACGTCGACCTCGCCGCCGAGGCCATCCGGATCACCCGGCAACTCGCCGCCGCGATCGACCACCCCGAGGTCGCCGGGCTGCTCGCCCTGATGCTGCTCCACCACGCCCGGCGGGCCGGCCGTACCGCGCCGGACGGGAGCCTGGTGCCGCTCGCCGAGCAGGACCGCGGTCGGTGGGACACCACGTCGATCGCCGAGGGCGTCGTGATCCTCCAGGCGGCGCTCGCCCGGGACCGGCTGGGCGAGTTCCAGGCCCAGGCCGCGATCGCGGCGCTGCACGCCGACGCGCCCACCGCCGAGGAGACCGACTGGGTGCAGATTCTCGAGTGGTACGACGAACTCGTGCGCCTGACCGACAGCCCCGTGGTCCGGCTCAACCGCGCGGTCGCCGTCGGCGAGGCCGACGGACCGCGCGCGGGCCTGGCGGCGCTCGCGGCGCTGGAGGACTCGCTGCCTCGGCACACCGCGGTGGCGGCGTACCTGCACGAGCGCGACGGCGACCCGGCGACGGCGGCACGGCTGTACGCCGAGGCGGCCCACAAGGCGTCCAACCTCGCCGAACGCGACCACCTGACGCGCCAGGCCGCCCGGCTCAACTCCCGCCGAGGTCGCTGACGGGTCGCGCCGGGGTCGCGCCGGGGTCGCGTCGGATTGCGTCGGGATCGTCCCGCGGTATTCGGCGCGGCCCTCGCGGCCTCGGGGCCGGAACGGTCGGCGTACGGTCGAAGCCTGCGGGCTTGAACGGTCCGCCGCCCCGCGAGGGGTGCGCCTGGGGGCGGCGGACCGTTCGTCTCGCCGCCGGACCTGGTTGGGGGGCAAGTCTCCGGCAGCCTGAAGAATGTAGCGGTCCGCTCCGACACCGCACGTCCCGGCGGGCCGGACCGGGCCGGTCGCCCGGTTGCCCCTCGCCGCCCCGCTGCCCCTCGCGCCGCCCCGAGCCGCCTTCCGCGCCGCGCCCCGCGCCGGCCGATCCGTCCGACGCGGCCTTTCTCCAGCGTTGACCCTGGCCGCCCGTGGGGCGCCGAGACGTGCGCCTTCGCGCCGTCGCCGCCGCGGACCGGATCGAGCCGCGCGGGAAAACGGTGGCGAGTCCGGAACCGGAGGCGATCGCCGCCCGACTACTCGGATGCGTGTGCGGACGTGTGTGCGTGTCGGTGGTGCGGTGGCTCCCTCGTCGCCGCCCGTGCGGGCGGATCGCCGCGAAGATCGAGACCGAGATAGACAACACGGGCCCGCCCGTCCCATCCCGAACCGATGTGACGGCTTCGCCCCGTCTCCCGACCGAAGGACGGACCACGTATGTGCGGTATCACCGGCTGGGTGTCCTTCCGGGACGACGCGCGGCCACGGCGCTCGACCCTCGACGCGATGACCGCGACGCTCGCCCGGCGCGGACCGGACGCCGGTGGTGCGTGGCTGGACGCCCATGCCGCCCTGGGACACCGGCGATTGGCCGTACTCGACATCGCGGGCGGCCGGCAACCCATGACCGACCGGCGCGACGATCCCGAAGTGGTCCTCGACTGCGGCCTGGACTCCACCGTCGTCACCGCGCTGCTCGCCGACGAATTGCGTCTGCGGGAAAGCCCCGACGCGCGCATTCGCTCCTACGCGGTCGACTACACCGACCGGGCCCGCTCGTTCACCGCCGACGTGCTGCGCACCGGGCACGACACCCCGTTTGCGGCGGAGGCGGGCCGGTTCATCGGCACCGACCACGACACCGTCGTCCTGGACCCGCTCGCCCTGCTCGACCTCGACCACCGCCGTGCGGTCGTCGCCTGCCGCGACTCGCCGATCGGCGTGGGCGACATGGACACCTCGCTGTACCTGCTGTTCGGCGAGATCCGTCGGCACTCCACCGTCGCGCTCTCCGGCGAGGCGGCGGACGAAGTCTTCGGTGGCTACCCGTGGTTCCACGATCCGGCCGCGCTCGCCGCCGACACCTTCCCCTGGTTGCGGGTCACCGGCGACGAGGCCGCCATGCCGCTGCACCCGGATCTGTCCCGAACCCTGCGGATCGGCGAGTTCCGGGCGGACACCTACCGCGCCGCGCTCGCCGCCGTCCCGCACGCGGACCACGAGGACGCCGGCGAACATCGGCTGCGCGAACTGCGGCACCTGTCGCTGACCCGCTGGCTGCGCCAACTCCTGCACCGCAAGGACCGGTTGAGCATGGCCCAGGGACTGGAGGTGCGGGTGCCCTACTGCGACCACCGCCTCGTCGAATACGCCTACAACGCGCCGTGGTCGCTGCACACCTTCGACGGTCGGGAGAAGAGCCTGCTGCGGGCCGCCGCCGGCGACACCCTGGCCCCGCCCTCGGTGCTGCGCCGAGCCAAGAACCACTACCCGGCCACCCACCACCCGGACTACAACCGCGGCCTCCAGGACCTGGCCCGCGAGGCGCTCGACGCGCGCGGCGGCGAGATACGCGGCATCGCCGACGAGACGGCCATCAAAGCCTGCCTCGACGCCCCCGCCGACCGGCTCCCGTGGGGCCATCGGCTGCGCCTGGAACGTGTCGTCGACCTGGCTCTGTGGCTCGACGAGTACAACCCGCGCGTCACGCTCTGACCGCCCCCGCCGCGCCCCCCCGCGCCCCGCGCGCACCCCGCACCCACCGCGTCCCGCACACCCGCCGCGCACCCGACCCGCCCCACGACCTCGTCAGGAAGGCGAACACCCGTGACCCAGGCCGAATCCGGCGCGAACAGCCTCGAACCCGTGGAACCGGTGGAACCGGTGGAACCGGTGGAACTGTACGGGGCCGAGTACAAGCGTGACCCGTACCCCCTGTACACCAAGCTCCGCGACGCCGGCCCCGTTCATCGGGTGCGCTTCCCGAGCGGGGTCGGGGCCTGGCTGGTCACCGGATACGACGCGGCGCACGCGACGCTCAACGACCCGCGTCTGGGCAAGAACCACGACCTGGGCAACGACCGGTGGCGGGCGCTGGCCTCGATCATGCCCGAGCCGCAACACGCCCAATTGCAGGTGCACTTGCTGCACCAGGACCCGCCCAAGCACACCGCGATGCGGCGCCTGGTCACCGACGCGTTCGCGCCGCGTCGGATCGACGCGCTGCGACCGCGCATCCAAGAGCTGGCCGACATCCTGGTCGACGCCATGCCCGCGGACCGGGGCGCGGACGTCGTCGCGTGCTTCGCCGCCCGCTTCCCGTTCCTGGTGCTGGCCGAAGTCATCGGTCTCCCGGCCGAGTCGGCCGCCGGATTTCGCCGCGAGTGGTGCAAGGTGGTCCAGCCGGTGGGTCCCAAGGACCCCGGACGCGAAGCCTACGAGGGCCGGTTGCGCGCGCTGCAGGCCTACATCGCCGACGTGGTCGCCGACCGGCGCGCGAACCCGGACGACGGGCTGCTCGCGCGACTGGTCGCCGCGCACACCGCCGGCGAGCTCACCGACCACGAGCTGGACTCGATGGTCTTCCAACTCCTGGTCGCCGGACAGGAACCGGTCACCAATCAGATCAGCACCGCGCTGATGACCCTGCTGCGCCATCCCCGACACCTGGCCCGGCTCCGCAAGGACCCCACCCTGCTCCCCGCCGCGGTCGAGGAACTGCTGCGGTACGACAGCGCGTTCGAGCTCACCACGTGGCGCTTCCTCGGCGCGGACGACGACCTGCACGGCACGACGGTGCCCGCCGGCGACTCGGTGATCGTCTCGCTGTGCGCGGCCAACCGCGATCCCGCACGTTTCCCGGACGCCGACACCCTCGACTTCGACCGCAGCCCCAACCCGCATCTGGCGTTCGGGCACGGCATGCACTTCTGCCCGGCCGCCGCCCTGGCCCGGGTCGAACTCCAGGTCGCCCTCGGCACCCTCCTCGCGCGCCTGCCCGGCCTGGCGCCGGCGGTACCGGTCGAGGACATCGCGTGGATTCCCGCCGTCCTCGCCCGCGGTGTCGACTCCCTCCCGGTCACGTACACCGAACGCGTCTGACCCGAGCACCCGAACCCGCCACCGCCGCCCGGGTCGTCCCGCCCGTGCCGCCCCCACACCGCCCGCCGCCCGCGCCGAGGCGTCCTGCCGCCCTGCCCCCGTGGAGAAGCCGACCCATGCACGCCACCCACCCCCACGATCCCGCGGACCGCGCGAACACGTCCGCGACCTGCGCCGCGATCCTGAACCTCCTGCTGCCGCACCGCCGCGCGACGGAGGAGGAACGCCGCACCGCGACCGAGGCCGGAGCCGGCGCCGCGGACACGGGCGGGGTGGTGGGCGAATCGGTCGCGGACTTCCCCATCCAACTCGACCGACTCGCCCGTTTCGTCGGGCGCGACGAACCCGTCGTGTTCACCCTGCCCGGCTTCCCGTGCAAGTCGCCCAACCCCGCCAAGGTCCTGGGCACGTTGCCCGACGAGGGCGAACGCCTGAGCCTGGCGTTCCTGCACCGCCTGTGCGCGGCGATCGCCGCCGTACACCCGCCC
Organism: Embleya sp. NPDC050154; assembly: GCF_044460165.1. NCBI lineage: Bacteria > Bacillati > Actinomycetota > Actinomycetes > Kitasatosporales > Streptomycetaceae > Embleya > Embleya sp. NPDC050154. Next base: position 286,994 of record NZ_JBITJP010000009.1, on the reverse strand, counting down.
GGTGCGCGGATGGTCATCTGCTCCGACGGCCACGTCTTCGCCGACCTGATCCACGTGCCCGACGGGCACATCGACGCCTATGCCGACGAACTGCGCGCGATCATCGCCTGCGAGGACCTGCACCACCTGAGCGTCTTCGACCTGCGCGACGTGCGTGGCGAGGACTCGCACGACGACAAGCGCGCCTGGCTGCACGCGCGCCACGCGCCCACGATCGCGCAACTGCGGGCCCAGGTGCGCGCCGACGAGGACACCCTGCGCCTGTACCGGGGCATCACCCGGTTCCTCTTCGAGGACGCCGTCGACTTCCCCGGCACCCGCTCCGCGCTGCAACGCGACTGCCGCGCCCGCGCGTACGGCGTCATCCAACGCAGCCGCGCCTGGGGCGACCTGGTCGCCGAGCACCACCCGCACGCACTGCGGCTGTCCATCCACCCGCAACGACGCGGCGCGGAGAAGTTCGGCATCCGCCTCCTGGACGCCCCCGACGTGTGGGCCACTCCCTGGCACGCCACCGTCCTGCACCACCCCGACGGCCGCCCGCACCTGCTCCACCATGCCGAAGCGGCACGATCAGGCGTCCTGGTCCACCGGGACGGCCGCCCCAGCCACTTCCGCCGGGAGACACCGAGCCCCGCGCCCGCACCCGGTACGACCACCGGTGCGGGATCCGCCGGCGCGGGCAGTCGGGTCGCGTGACGCGCCTGCGTGTCGGTGACGCGCCTGCGTGTCGGTGACACGCAGTGATCGCCGCCCCGCCCCTCGCGGAGGTCGATGTGTCCGAGGAGGGGCCCATTGAGGCGCGATGGTCGTTTAGCTTAGGCTGACCTAACAAGCGCGACATTCTCGGGCTGTACGACACCGCCCATGCTCGGCTACTCACTGTAGTGGGTTGATCGCCGACTGTTCGGTTGGCAAGAAAGAGGTCATCGATGTCCCCGCTGCCCAAGGGCATGATCCGCCGCCGATTCGCGGTGCCGGTCGCCGCCGCCGTGCTCGCCCTCGCGCTGGGCGCCTGCGGCTCGAAGGACGACGACAAGAAGTCGGCCGGCACCGATGGCGCCGCGACCCCTGCGCCCGCCGGTTCGGGCGCGCCCGCCGCGTCGGCCTTCCCGGTGACCATCAAGAGCGCGCTCGGCGATGCGAAGATCACCAAGAAGCCCGAACGCATCGTGACCCTGGGCCAGGGATCGACCGAGACCGCCATCGCCCTGGGCCAGGTGCCGGTGGGCATCGAGAGCTACGAGTGGGGCAGCGACAAGTCCGGCTACCTGCCGTGGGTGCACGACGCGGTCACCAAGGCCGGCGGCAAGCTGCCCAAGCAGTTCAAGGGCGGTGAGGAACTGGACATCGAGGCGATCGCCGCGCTCGACCCGGACGTCATCCTTGCCCCCTGGTCCGGCATCACGCAGAAGCAGTACGACCTGCTGAAGGACATCGCGCCCACGGTCGCCTACCCGGACAAGGCGTGGAGCACCAACTGGGACCAGCAGATCGACATCGTCAGCAAGGCCCTCGGCCGGCCCGACAGGGCCCAGGAGCTGACCGGCAGGATCAAGCAGCAGCTCGCCGACGCGGCGGCCACCCGGCCCAACTACAAGAACGTCACGTTCTCCTACATCTACACGACCGGCCCCGGCACCCTCGGCGTCTTCAAGCCCGAGGAACAGCGCGTGTCCGTGGTGTCCTCGCTCGGCCTCAAGGTCGACCCGATCGTGAACACCTTCCCGGAGACCGACGGCACCGACTCGGCGCTCATCGGCTTGGAGAACGCCGACAAGCTGGCCGCCAGCGACGTGGTCTTCACCTTCTACACCGACGCCAAGACCCGCCAGGAGATCGAGGCCCAGCCGCTGTACGCCTCGATACCCGCGGTCAAGCGCGGCGCGGTGGTCGCGAGCAACGACAACCCGTTCGTGACCGCGTCGTCGATGATCAACCCGCTGACCGTGCCGTGGAGCATCGAGCGCTACCTGCCGCAGATCGACGCGGCGGTCGCCAAGGCCGGCAAGTAGCCGCGGCCGAGAAACGAATCGGATGACCGCCGACACGCGCGTGCGTCCGGCCGGAACCGGGATCGGTGCCTCGCGCACCGGTCCCGCCGGTCGCGTCGCCGCTCTCTTCGCCGGATGCCTCGTGCTGCTGGTCGTCGCGCTCTTCGCGAGCGTGATGTTCGGCAGCAGGACGACGTCGTTCGGCGACGTCGTGGACGTACTGACCGGGCACGGCGACCCGTACCTGACCACCGTGGTGGAGAGCCGCTACCCGCGCACCGCGCTCGGCGTGCTGGCCGGCGTGTGTCTGGCGGTGGCCGGCGCCCTCATGCAGGGCGTCACCCGCAACCCGCTGGCCGACCCCGGCCTGCTGGGCATCAACGCCGGGGCCGCGGCCGGCATCGTCACCGGCACCGCGTTCGCCGGTGCCACCGGCTCCTGGGCGGCCCTGTGGTGGGCCCTGCCCGGTGCGCTGCTCGTCGGCGTGTTCGTGCACGTCCTGGGCGCGGGCGGCGGCCCGGTGCGGCTCGTGCTGGCCGGCGCGGTCCTGTCCGCCGTGCTCGGCGCGTACATCCAGGCGGTCACGCTCGGCAAGCCCAAGGTCTTCGACAGCTATCGCTACTGGGTCGTGGGCGCGCTGGGCGGGCGCGGCTGGGACGTCTTCTGGTCGATGTTGCCGTTCGGCGTACTCGGCGTGTGTGTCGCGCTGTTGCTCGGGCCCGGCCTGAACGCGCTCGCCCTGGGCGAGGAATCGGCCACCTCGTTGGGCGCCGATCCCGCCGTGCTGCGCGCGGCCGGCCTGGTGACCGCCACCGTCACCAGTGCCGCCGCGACCGCCGCCGTGGGGCCGATCGCCTTCGTCGGCCTGGGCGTCCCGCACATCGCCAGAGCCCTCGTGGGCGGCGACTTCCGCCTGCAGATCGGCTTCGCGGCGCTGCTCGGTCCGACCCTGCTGCTGGCCGCCGACGTGGTGGGCCGGATCCTGCTGCGCCCCCAGGAGTTGATGGTGGGCGTCGTCACCGCGTTCGTGGGTGCGCCCGCCCTGCTGTTCGCGGTACGCCGGATGCGGGTGAGCACATGAGCACCACACCGCGGACCCGACGCCCGGGCGGCTACCTGCGGATCGGGAGCACGATCGCGCTGCCCGTGCGCGGGGCGACCGTGCTCGTGGCGATCGTCATGCTCACGCTGACCGTCGCGGCCGCGTTCGCCACGCTGACCATGGGCCGGCTCGGCATCGCCCCGGGCGACCTGCTGCCCGCGGTGTTCGGCGGCGCGGAGGGCAAGGAGAAGTTCGTGCTCAACCGGCTGCGCGGGCCGCGCCTGGTGGTGTGCCTGGGCGCGGGTGCCGCGTTCGGCCTCTCCGGTGCCCTCTTCCAGACGGCCACCCGCAACCCGCTGGCCAGCCCGGACGTGATCGGGCTCAGCAGCGGCGCGGGCGCGGGCGCGGCGATCTTCGCGCTCGTGGTGCCCGGCGACACCCCGGTGTGGATCGGCGCCCTGCTCGGCGCGATCGGCGCGATGGCCATCGTGTACCTGGCCACCGGCACCGGGTTCCGCGATCCCGGACGCCTGGTCGTCGCCGGGATCGGCGTCGCCGCGATCGGCACGGCGCTGACCCAATACGTCGTCTACGTCGTCGAACGCGACAAGGCGAGCGCACTGAGCGCGTACGTCAACGGCAGCGTCGCGGCCCGGTCCTGGGACGACGCCGGCACCATCGGGCTGGTCCTGCTCGTCGTCGCCGGCCCGGCGGTGGCCCTGTCCCGGCATCTGGACCTGGGCGAGATGGGCGACGAGGTGGCCCGCGCGCTCGGCGGCAACCCCGGCCGGGCCCGCAGCCTGGCCGTCGTACTGGCCGTCGTACTGTCCGCGGGCGCGGTCACCGTGGCCGGTCCGATCGCGTTCATCGCGCTGACCGCGCCGCAGATCGCCCGCCGGCTCACCCGGGGCACCGGCCCACACCTGGTGTTGTCCACGCTGACGGGCGCCCTGCTGCTGACCGTGGCCGACCTCGCCGCGCAACAACTGCCCTGGGTCGAGCCGCTGCCGGTGGGCATCTACACCCTCGCCTTCGGCGGGGCCTACCTCGGATTCCTGCTGACCCGCGAATGGAGGAGTGGACGACTGTGAACGACCAACCGGCGCCCGCCCCGGCCGGGCTGAGCGCCCGCGACGTGACCCTGTCGTACGGCCGCAAGCCGGTTGTCGAAGGCGTCGACCTCGACCTCCCGCACGGCGGCCTCACCGTCATCGTCGGTCCCAACGGGTGCGGCAAATCCACCCTGCTCAAGTCGTTCGCCAGAGTGCTCAAGCCCGTGCGCGGCACGATCACCCTCGACGGGAGGGACGTACACGCGCACCGCGGACGCGAGTTCGCCCGCCGGGTCGCGCTGCTGCCGCAGAGCCCGATCGCGCCCGAGGGCATCAGCGTGCGCGGCCTGGTGCGGCGCGGCCGGCACCCGCACCACACCCTGCTGCGTCAGTGGTCGCCCGACGACGACCGCGCGATCGCCTTCGCGCTGGAGCGGACCGGCCTGGTCGACCTCGCGGACACCCCGGCGGGCGACCTGTCCGGCGGGCAGGCCCGGCGGGCCTGGATCGCGATGGTCCTCGCCCAGGAGACCCCGATCGTCCTGCTGGACGAGCCGACCACGTTCCTCGACATCGCCCACCAGTACGAGCTCCTGGAACTGTGCGCCGAGTTGAACGCCGAGGGCCGCACTGTCGTCGCGGTGCTGCACGACCTCAACCAGGCCGCCCGCTTCGCCTCCCACCTGGTGGTGATGAAGGCCGGCCGAGTCGTCGCCGAGGGCCCGCCGGGCGAGGTGCTGACCGCCGCCCGCGTCCACGACGTGTTCGGCCTGGCGTGCGACATCGCGCCCGACCCGATCACCGGCACCCCCATGGTGATCCCGCACGCGCGGCGCGGCGCGGTGGTGGGGTGAGCGCGGCGGCGTGCGCGCGAGCCGGCCCGCCGTATATCGGTTGAGCCGTGCGGCCGCGGCCGGCTAGCGTGGCTGGTCATGACGAAGATCGAGGCCGCGGCCGACTGGCGGGACGTCAATCGGGCCAATTGGGACGAGCGGGTCCCGATCCACAGTGCCAGCCGCTTCTACGACGTTCCCGGCTTCGTCGCGGGCAAGGACGCGCTCCGGGACTTCGAACTCGCCGAGGTGGGCGACGTCGACGGCCGTACGCTGGTCCACCTCCAGTGCCACATCGGCCTGGACACGCTCTCCTGGGCCCGGCGCGGAGCCACCGTCACCGGCCTGGACTTCTCCGAACCGGCCGTGGCCGAGGCCGGCGCCATCGCCGCGCGGATCGGTGCGAGCACGGCCCGATTCGTCACCTCCGACGTGTACGACGCCGAGGCCGCGCTCGACGGGGCGACCTTCGACATCGTCTACACCGGCCTGGGCGCGCTGTGCTGGCTCCCGGACATCGACCGCTGGGCCCGTACGGCGGCGGCACTCGTCGCGCCGGGCGGCTTCCTCTACCTGGCCGAGTTCCACCCGTTCACCGACGTCCTGGCCGAAGACGGCCGCACCGTCGAACTGGACTACTTCCATCGCGAGCCGACCGTCTGGGACGAGCCGGGCACCTACACCGACGCGGACACGGAGACCTCCGCGAACATGACGGTCGAGTGGCAACACGGCATCGGCGACGTGGTCAGCGCCCTGATCGCCGCCGGGCTGCGCCTGGAGTTCCTGCACGAGCACGACTACTCGCTGTTCGCCCGCTTCCCGATCCTGGAACACGACGACGGTCGCTACCGCTTCCCCGCCGGACAGCCGCGTGTTCCGCTGATCTACTCGCTGCGCGCGACGAAGGCGGCGTAGGCCCCGCCGGCCTCGTACGCGGACCTGCGCGAGCGGCCAGCCGACGAACCGGGACCCGGCGCGTGGACCGGGTTGCTGACGCGGTGTCAGGGGAGACCGCTGCGGCGGCGTCGCCTGCGGCGGTATTCCGGGTGTCATCCCGGCGAGGGGCGCGTTCACCCGAGCGGCCCCAAGGCCGGCACCGGGTTCTTCCCCGTTCGGGTGGGCTTTCAGGGGCGCCGGCCCCGGGTCCGAGCGTGCGCGGCGCGGCGCCGGCGGCTTATCTGGTGAGGGCGACGGCGCTACACCTCATCGAACAGGAGTGCACATGCGCGGGACGAGAGCGACCGGGAACACGCCGGGTGCCGGCAGGCGGGCGACGGGTCGTGCGGGTACGAAGCGGAGCGGCGGCGCCACGCCGCCGCGCGGGCACGACGACGAGGGCCGACGCCGACGGGAGATGTTCTGTCCGCGATGCATGGGCGTGACGGAACGCTGTACGCACGCGATCGGCGAACTCTCCGCCGCACGCCCGGGATTCCTCCTCGGAGCCGACCCGGCTCGCGGCGTCGAGCACCCGTGACGAAGCGGCGCCGGGCCCGGGGACGCCCGGCGCCGCACGAACACCCCTCGGCCCGGGCCCGCACCGCCGCGATGAGTTCTCGCCATCGCGCGAGTCCTACCCGGAGCCGGCGCCGCCGAGGAGGAGCCCACCCATGACCGACGAGCAGCAGATCCGCGATCTCATCGAACGCTGGGCCGGTGCCGTGCACGACGGCGACCTGGCCACCGTGTCGGCCGACCACGCGGCCGACATCGTCATGTTCGACGTCCCGCCCCCCGAGCAGGGCGTGCGCGGCATCGAGGCGTACCGCGAAACCTGGCCCGGCTTCTTCGAGTGGCAGGCGTCCGGCGCCGTCTTCGAGATCGAGTCGCTGGAGATCACCGCCGGCACGGACGTCGCCTTCGCGATCGCCCTACTCCGCTGCGGCGACCCCACCGACCTCGCACACCACCCCGACCGCCGCCTACGCCTGACCCTCGGCCTCACCAAGCCGAACACCCACTGGACCATCACCCACGAACACCACTCCTTCACCACCCCACCCACCCCGACTAGCCACCCCACCCACCCCGACTAGCCACCCCGCCCACCCCGAGCCGAACCGACTCACACCCGGGATCCGCGTCGCGATCAGCGTTGTCGGATCGGACCGAAGTCCTCGGTCGGGCTGCCCCCTTCGGTCAGGTCGAGAGGTACGACAAGGTCGCCCAAACGTACGGAGAGCGTTGTGGGATCGCCTCCGCCCGCGGACCGGCCGTAGACGGCGGAGGCGACGACCGCGGCCGACAGCCTGGGGTCGGCGGATTCCCAGCGCACGGTCGCGCGCCAACCGGACGACGTGCCCACGACACACGCGCGGACCCCGTCCGGGAGCGCGGCGACCCGGCACCCCGGGTGGGCGCGGAGCAGTTCCGCGAGGTGTCCCGCGGAGGCCGGCGGCCGACCCACGACGACATCGGCCCGAAGTCGGAGGCGGTCGTCGGGCTCCGCCTCGTCGACCACGAGATGAGCGTCGGTCAGGTGCGCGTCGGTTCCGCCGGCAAGGTGCGCGGGGTAGCGGCGCAACGCCACGACGTCCCCCTCGAACGTGACGGCCGACATCGACGCGGGCGCCACGGGTGATCGCCGCGACTCGACCACGGACCGGGAATCGGGCACTTCGACGGGCCGCACCACCACCGGTTCCGCCGGTTCGTTCAGGCCCAGCCGGTCGTAGAACAACGTGCGCAGCGTGCGTGCGGATCCGCCGGGTAGGGAGGTCGCGTTGGCGGTGACCTCGGCGACGGCCGGATCTGTGCGCAGGCGACGCTCGGCCGCGTCGAGTTGACGCGGCAGGGGTAGCGTCGCGTCCACGCGTGGCAGCAGTGGAAGCAGTCGGGCGATGGGAGAGGTTTCGGCCAGGGTGCCGTCGGCGGGAATTCCGGACAAGAGGGTGGGCAGTCCGAGAGCGGCGCCGTAGAAGGTCACCGAGCCGTAATCGCCGATGAGCGCGTCGGCCGCCACCAGCGCGGCCTTCCATCCGTCACCCTCGGGACGCACGAGCGTCAACCCGGCGGATTGCAGGGGAGCGAGCCAGGAACGCACCTGCCAGGGACTGTGGGCGTACCAGACGTTGGGATGGATCACCGCCGCGACGCGGAATTCGTCGCGGGGCAGCGTCGCCAGCACGTGCCGCAGGACGTCTCGGGATTTCCCGAGCTGCGATTCCCGGCTCCAAGTGGACGAGACGACCACCAGCTTTTGGCCCGGAAGCATCCCCCAGGCGGCCCGATAGTCGTCGCGAAACGGCAGGCCGGCCCGTAACTCGTCCAGGCAGGGGTCACCGGCGACAACGGCCGAGGGCAATGCCTCCGGGCAACCTTCGGCGAGTCGCGACAACTGCTCGTCGTGGGACAGGACCACGGCCGACGGGACGACCGCACCGTCGTGCGTGAGCCACTCCGCCGTCAGGCCGAAACTTCCCGGACTCGCGGTTTCGCGCGGCCGTGGGCTGCTTCCGGCCTCCTGCCGCAGGATCTTGTTGTAGCCCATTCCGTGCGGCGTACCGATGATAGGCGCATTGATCCGATGCAAATCTCCGCCGCGACTCGTCGTGATGGCCAGGTCGAACTTCGTGGCAATCGCCTGAGCCCAGGGAAGGCACACGAGCCCGTGGTCGCGAACGAATTCCGGAATCCCGTGTTCGAAGGCCGAGGAGCCGGTGCACGTGAAGACCGTCTGTATGCGGGTGTCGCCCTCGAAGAGCCGCAGAAGATCGAGCAGGCGGGTCGCCGAGGTGACGTTGTGGATGACGCCGAGAACGGTCCGCTCGGGCCGTACGGTCAGCCACCGGTCGGCGGCGGTGCCCACCGGAAGTGCGATCGGGTCGTCCCACGGTATTCGCGGCATGCGTTCCCCCAAGCTTCCGGCGTCCGGGAGACCCTAGCCCAACCGAGCCGACGTACACGCTCTTCGGTGTGGGATCAGGTGTGGGGCTTGGGGGTTGGGGGGTTGTGGCGGAGGGTGTTTTGGGAGGTTACGTATTTGAGCATGAGGCGGGCGAAGTCGAGGCGTTCCTGGGCGGGCCAGTCGGCGGTGATGTATTCGTAGGCCGAGCGTTGGTGGCGGCGGAAGCGCTTCATCAGGTCGATGCCGTCGGGGCTGAGGTGGAGGACTGTGCGGCGGCCGTCCTGTTGGGAGGCGGCGCGGATCAGGTAGCCGGCGGAGATGCAGTCGGAGACCATGCGGCTGGCCACCGACGGATCCACGCTCAGGTGGTCGGCCACCGCGCCGACGGTGACCTCGCGGGCGTCGTCCTGTTCGGCCTCCAGGACGATGTTGAGTACCAGGGTGCGGCTCAAGTCCTTTTGGGAGATCGGGTTTTCGACGTCCAGGAGGGAGGAGCGCCGCAGCTTCCCGAAGGCCGGGCCCACGGCGTCGAGCAGCTCGTCGGCTGTGCGCGGCTCGTGCTTCGTCATGTCCTCATCGTACACATACGTGACCAACCGAAGACATGTGTTGACGCGAAAACGTATGCATGACAGCATGCATATGTCGGCATGAGCGAAGCGACGTGCAGACCGCAACCTTCAGACCATCGAACGTGCAGATCATCCGAGAGCAAACGAACGGGGCCTTTCCATGACCATCCTCATCACCGGCGCCCGCGGCAAGGTCGGTCGCGCGATCATCGAGCGCCTGCACTCCGCCGGACACGCGTTGCGCGCCGCCAGTGCCAACCCCGCCGAGCTGACCGTTGCGGCCGGCGTCGAGGTTGCCGAGCTCGCCCTCGACCGTCCCGAGACCTTCGAAGCCGCGCTTCGCGGCGTTCGCCAGGTCTTTCTGTATCCCGAGCCCGCCGGCATCGACGAGCTGATCAAGGCCGCCGGCACGGCCGGCGTCGAGCATGTCGTCCTGTTGTCCTCGTCCTCGGTCCTGGGCCCGGGCGCCGAGAACGACCCGCTCGCGAGCCACAGCCTCCGGGTCGAGCGTGCGCTCGCCGACTCGGACCTCTCCTGTACATTCCTGCGCCCCGACGCCTTCGCGAGCAACGCGCTCGGCTGGGCGTACTTCATCGGCAAGGCGATGCCGATCCAACTCGCCTACCCGGACGCGCGGATCGCCCCGATCCACCCCGAGGACATCGCCGACATCGCCGTGGAGGCGCTCACCGGCGACTCCCTCACCGGCCGCCGGGTCACCCTGACCGGTTCGGAATCGCTCTCCTTCCGCGAGCAACTCGCCGTCCTCGCGGGCACCATCGGCCGTGAGATCCCCGTCGAGCGGATCACCCGCGCCGAGGCCGAGCAGCAGATGGGCCACCACATGCCCGCGCCGATGGTCTCCTCGCTGCTCGACCTGTGGGAAGCCGCCGACCACGGCCCCGCGGCCATCGCCGACACCACCGAGTCCCTCCTCGGCCGCCCAGCCCGCACCTTCGAACAGTGGACCCGCGAGAACGCCGCCGCCTTCACCGGCCGCTGACCGAACGAGCCTGCGCCGCACGCCCGTTCGCCCCGTCGCCCGCTCGACCCCGGCATCGCCGATCCACTCGGGAGCAGGACATGAAGCCCATCGGCTACTGGCTCAACCGCACCGACAAGGCGATCACCGCCGCCATGGACTCGATGGTGGCCGAGTTCGGCCTCACCCGCCTCGCCTGGCAGGTCCTCAACGTCGTGCAGGGCGACCCGCGGGCCACCGACACCGACGTGCGCACCGTCCTGGCCGCCAACGCCGACGTCGCCGACCTGACCGCCGCGGTCGAGACGGTCCTGGCCGACGGCTGGGTCTCCCGCCCGGCACCGAGCAGGCTGGCCCTGACCGACGACGGCCGCGCTCGGCTCGCCGAGGTCGCCGAACGTGTCGGCGCCTTCCGCCAGTTGTCGACGGCCGGCATCACCGACGAGGAATATCGGATCGCGGTGAGCGTTCTCGAACGCATCACCCGCAACCTGGAGACCGGAGCGGAACACCGCGACTGACAAACCCGGTTCGTGCCCGGGCGGCCGCGCAGGCCGGTTCAACCGTCGATGCGGTGCCGTGTCCAGAACGGTGTCAGGTCGTGGGTGGTGGCTGCCTGGGCCGCGCGCTTGAACTCGGCCGTGGTGGAGATCCCGTACCAGTGGTCCGCGGCATACCGGCGCAGCAGCGCCTCCATCGGGGCATCGCCGATCAGTCGCCGCAGCTCGTGCAGTGCGCACTTGCCGTAGTCGTAGACGACGGCCTCGTAGCGGGACGGGTGGGCGTCCCAGTACCGCATCGAGTCGGTGATCCGTTCCGTCGGCGCGGCCCAGGAGAAGCCGTCTCGGCAACCGTCGCCGGTCCTGCCCAGGGCGAGGTCGGTGGCGTACTCGGAGAACGACTCGTCCAGCCAGGGGTCGTTGTACTCGTCGTTGCCGACGATCCCATACCACCACTGGTGCGCGATTTCGTGGACGAGTGCCGTGGACCGGACCCGGTCCAGGACGAAGCCCGGGTACTCCATGCCGCTGAACCACAGATCGTCGTCCAGGACGACGTCCAGTTCGGCGTACGGGTAGGCACCGAAGCGCCCGGCGTGGGCGTCGACGCTCGTCAGCGCGACGTCCAGCATGGCCCGGGCGTCGGACGGGTCGATGCCGGCGTCCGCGTGGACGTTGATCCGGACCCCGCCGGCGGAGGTGCCGGAGACGCCGGCGAACGGCCCCGCGGCCCACACGAAGTCCCGGACCTCGCGCGCCGTCGCGATGGTGACCGTACGACCGGGCGCGCCCGGGGACTCGACCGAGGTGCCGGTGGCGGGCACCCGGAGCCGCGCGGGGTGGTCGAGGGTGACGTCGAAGTCCGCGGCGAGGGAGTAGAAGGACTCGCCGTGGTTGGTATAGGGGTCCAGATGCGTGCCTGCGGCGTCCCGAATCGCCAGCAGTGGCAACGCGTTGCCGAGTACGGCGTACTCGCCGTCGTGGCCGAACCGGTCGACGCGGTCCGGGACTTCGATCCGCAGATCGAAGGCGATCGAGGTGCGCTCGCCGCGGCCGAGCGGCTTGGGCAGGACGACCCGCAGGGCCGTGCAGTCGACGGACAGGGCCACCGGGGTGCCGCCGGTGACCTCGGAGACCGTGATCGGCGGCGCCGCACACGTGCCGTGCGCGTTGTCCCACAACCGCAGGTACACCTCGGGGAGCGGATCGACCGAGGCGTTGGTGAAGCCCACCCGCTCATGGCCGGTCCACACACGGCCCGTGGCGTCGGCGGCGAGGTCGACCGTGTACGAGGGCGCCGCGGGTGTTCGCACCCGGTCCGCGGCCGTCCACACCCTCTCCGCCGGCGTCCGGACCGCGTCCGCGGCCGGCACCTCGTCGCGCACCGACGCGACGCCCACGACGGGGCCGGGGCCGCCGCCCGCTCCGGAGCTCGCGCCGACCCCGCCGAGCAACACGGCGACGGCGGTGAGCACGGCCGTGGCGATTCTCATCGGCTGATCCCCGTCGGGTCGGCGGCGTTCGGAGGCAGGCGGCCGGGCGTGACCCGGCCGCCTGCCGATATGGCGGCGCGGGTCAGCCCGTGCGGGTCGTCTCGCGGTGGCGCGACACCGCCCGGTGCAGTGCCAGGTCGAGTTCGGGCAGGGCTTCCGCGACGTCCGTGTACTCCACGTACTCCACGGTGGCCACCGTGTGCAGCCCCTGGACCAGGAACGTGTACTCCCGGCCCCGCTCCAGCATCAGCACGATGGGTTTGTCGAAGGCACTGGCCCAACCCACCTCGATGTGGGTGCCCGGCGAGGCGGGGAAGCCCGGGAGCGCGACGAAGACGTCGGCCTTGCGGATCTCGTCCTGGTCCAGCCGGGTGCACTGGTCCGGACGCATCAGCTCCGCACCCCACGCCTCGCGGCGGTGCGCGTTGTGGACGGCGAGCCCACGCGCCTCGAAGTGCTTGATCAGGATGTCGAAGGGGGCCCGTGCGTGCTCGGGCATCTCCCCCGTGGCCGGGTCCAAGAGTTGGATGAAGGGTCCGGCCAGGAACAGCGAAGCCACGTCGAGGCCGCACAGGAAGTCGGTAGAGGGGGCGGTGGTCATACGGCTGCCTCCGGATTGGGGCCGTGGGGATGGCATGGGACGAGATGCGACGCCGTGGGGCGCGCCGCCGGCCGCAGGCGCCGGGCCGGCGGGCGGCACCGGCTCGTGATCAGGTCTTGCGGAAACACTGGATGTAGGCCTGGCCGCTCGTGCCGTAGGTGTACTCGGTGGTGTCGTACGCCCGGTACGGGTGGGACTCGACCCGGATGCTCCGGAAGTGCGGCAGGTACTGCCAACGCAGCTCCGGCTTGGTGCTGAAGAAGGGGATGAACACCCCGCCGGGGCGCAGCGCCCGGACGACCTCCGGCATGGTCTTGGCCCACAGGGCCTCGTCCTTCCAGACGTCCATGTCCAGGGCCGGGTCGAAGAACATCCCGTCGAGGCTCTCCGAGGGCAGTTCGAAGACCCGCTCGAAGAAGTCGCCGCGCTCGATGGCGAGGTTGTCGGGCAGCGAAGGGTGCCGGCTCCGGAAGAGGTCCTCGACCTCGCCGAAGAGTTCGAGCACGGTGTGGCTGCGGGTGGCCGGGTTGCCCGCGATCCGCAGTGCGGACAGCCCAAGGCCCAGGCCGACTTCGTAGAAGTCCCGGCCGTACTCGCACAACATGTCGGCGCTTGCCCACATCAGATCGCGCTCCCAGGCCTGCATCGCCTGCTCGCCGCCGATGTTCAGGGTCACTTCGCCGTCGGTCTCGACGAGTTCGATCTCGGGCTTGGAACGGGTTTCCATCGCATTCGTCCTTTGCTGTGACGGGGTCGGGAGTCGGGTTCGGCTCAGGTACGGCGCGGCACGACGCCGAAGTGCCGGCGGGCCGTGGAGACGGCGAGGTCCTGGACGGCGAAGACGGTGAAGTAGTACGCCTGTGGCGCGGTGTCGGCGGCGAAGCGCACCCGGAAGGCCACGTCCTGAGGCCGGTCGTGCCCGGCCCGGATCCTGACCACGCCCGGTTCCACCGTGGTGTCCTCGCGCAGGTAGGTGGGTACGAACAGCCCCAGCCGCACGGGTCCGGTACGGGCGACCGTGAGGGCGGCGCGCACCTCCAGCACGCCGCCCTGCTCGACCTCGTCGGAGGCGTAGGCCAGCAGGGAAGGGGCGTCGGGGACCCGGAAGGTGACGTCGCCGCAGCGCATGCAGACCGCGCAGATCGTGTCCGACACGTGCGGGAGCAGGCCCCGCCGGGTGAACTCCTGGGCGGGACGACCGCAATGGCAGGTCACCTCGCGCACGTGCGGGTCCAGCGAACTGCGGTCCCCGAAGTGCGCGGGGTAACCCATGATCTCGTTCTCGGGGTTCGCCGCGACCTGTTCGGTGATCACGTGGTCGAGCGATTGCAGGTCCGCCGTGAGCGAGGAGCGAATCTCGTCGGGCGACTGGTCGGCGAGATGGGTAGGGCGGGACACCCACAGGTCCACCTTGCGCGCGAGCTTGACCAGCCTCGGGCGCAACGCGTGGTTGTGCGGCAGTAGTTCCGAGCCGAGCAGGGTGGTCAGGCGTCGTCCCACGGTCAGTACGAGCGGGTCGGGGCGGTGCTCGGCGGGCGGCGGTGCGGCGGGCGCGTCGCCCTGCGGGAGGCCGAAGCGCATGAACGCGGGGTAGGGGTGCGACCCGGCGAGGCTGGCGTTGAGGGTGTCCACGGAGTCCGCGCCGGACAGGGCCGCGCGCATCCACGCGACGTTCTCGGGCCGGTCGGAATCGTGCACCGAGACCGCGGAGACGACGGTGCGGGCCGGGCCGTCCAGGGCGTTGAGCAGCAGTTGGTACCTGGGGTCGTACAGCGCGAGATCGGCGAGCGGGCCGCTGTTGCAGGCGCTGAGCACCACCTCGACGGCTTCCACCCGATTGAGCGGGACCAGCTTGTCCTCGGGCTTGTAGCAGGGCAGTCCGTACGCGCAGCGTGGGCCGAGCAGTCCCGCGCGGGCGGGGGCGGCGGGGTTCAAACCGCAGATGGTGAACTCGCCGAGGTTGACGCTGTCGTCCTTGCCGTGGCCCTGGAACGCCACTCGGCGCCAGCGCGTGCCGAGGATTTCGGCCTGGATGTCGACGCGTTCGAAGTCGCGGTCGTCGAAGACCCGGACGCCGTCCGGGTGCGGCGGCCGGTCGGTGTCGGTGAACAGCCCGATCGCGTGGACGCCGGTCGCGGCGGTCGCGTACTGCTTGGCCACGTTCCAGGCCACCGAGGCCGCGTCGCGTCCGCTCAGCAGCGTCAGTCCGGGCTCCCGGTCACGGTAGGTGGTCAGCAGCAACGCCCGGACCGGATCCAGGTTGAGCCGGTCGTAGCAGCCGACCATCAGCAGCGTTCCGGGGTGGCGCCGCCGGAACTCGGCGGCGTCCGCCAGTTCCTCCTCGGCCACCCAGGTACGGGCGAGCGGGCGGGCGAGCGCCGGTACGCCGTCGGGCAGGTCACGTGGGCCGAGCAGGACTCCGACATCCAGCGGTCGCGGGAGTTCGACGCCGGCGTACAGGCGGGCGGCCAGGTCGACGGCGTGTGTGAGATCCGGGCGTCCCAGGCCCGGCACGGGGATCGGAGTGTGCGCGGGTGCGGCGAGGAACTCCGCAACCGCCTGCGGCAGTTGCTCGAAGTCGAGCACACCGAACAGCGCAGGGGCCGGGATTGCATCCGGGCGGTCGTGTGCTTCGGTGACGACGGGGGCGTTCATGACGGGTGACCTCGTGTTCTGTGGGCTGACCCGGCCGGGAACGGGTCGGCCGGAGTGGGGCGGACGGGCTTCACGCACCGTCGGCTGCGATCAGGTCGCGCACCGCGCGGGGGCGGCGGCATCGGGCACCGGCAACCGGCGGCCCGCGAAGGCCAGTCCCGCTCCCGCCAGGGCCACGCCGAACGCGAGGGTGAACACGCCGCGCGGGCCGATCGGTTCGATCAGCAGACCGCCGACCTGCTGGCCCACCGCGTCCCCCAGAACGGTGGCCAGCGACGCCCAGGTGAACGCCCGCGCCAGCAGACGCTTGTCCGCGAGCGCGCCGACCAGGGTCATCTCGGCCGCCGACACCAGGGCGATCGGCATGCTGCCGACGGCCAGGGCGATCGCCAGGGTCAGCGGGGAGGTGCTCAGCACGGCCAGTCCCGTGCCGGCCGCGAAGGCCAGCACCAGGCGCGGGAAGCGCACCCGCATCGGGATCCGCGACGGGGCACGCCCCAACCACAGGGCGCCCACCGCGCTGCCGACGCCCCAGCACGCGTAGACCACACCCGTGCCGTCCGGTGATCCGTGGGCCGACACGAAGGCCGGGATGGCGAGCGTCATCAGTCCGATCGGGACGGCGCACGCGGTCATCACGCCCAGGAGCACCAGCATCGAGGGATCGCGCAGCGGGTGGCGCGGTATGCCCAAGGCGTCGGCGCCGGCCGTGTGCGGGCCGGTCGGGGCCGCGGCTTCGGTGCTCGCGGGCAGCCGGACACAGGCCAGGCCGAGGGCTCCCGCGCCGCCGATGACGGCGACCGTGGTCAGCGCCGTCCCGGCGGATCCGGACCACATCAGGGCCGCGAGCATCAGCGGCGCGCCGATGACCAGGACCTCGGTGAGCAGCGCCTCCCACAGGTAGGCGGTCTCGCGTTCCTCGTCCGTGAGCGGCATGCGCGCCCACAACGAGCGCATGCACGCGTTCGTCGGCGGGAGCGCGACACCCGCGGCGACGGCCAGGACGGGCTGCGCCCACGAGCCCGGCCGGGTGGCCCACACCAGCGTCGCGAGCGCCGCCGGGTAGGCGAGGCCGGTGACCACCAGGACGCCTCGGCGGCCGCTGCGGTCGAGGTGACGGGCGATCAGCGGGCTGCCCAGGGCCATGCCGAGCGTGTACAGCGCGGCGATCAGGCCGGCCTGCGCGTAACTGCCGCCCTGTTCGCGGATGGTCAGCACCATGGCCAGGGACATCAGGTAGACGGGCAGCCTGGCCACGACGCTCCACCCGGCCGCCGGGGCGACCTGCGGGCGGGTGAGCAGGTCGCGGAAGCGCCCGAGCAGGCCGCCGGTCCCGGAGGGCGCCGGTGGTTCCGGTGGGCTCTGCGCGGACGCGGGTTCGCCGTCTCGGCGCGGATCGGCGCTCATCGGGCCACCGGATCGGGCTCGCGGGCCGGGGCCACCTCGATCGTGAAGGCGTCCAGGACGGCCCGCATGCGTTGTTCGACCCGCGCGATCGAGTCGCCGACGACATGAACGTAGCCCGAGGCGTTGTGCGAGGCCCGGCGGGCCGCCACCGTGTCGCCGACGCCGGCGCGCAGGACCGCCTCGACGACGCCCGGCAGGCGCAGGAGTTCGTCCGCCGAGGTGACGCGGCGCACGGTTCCCGATCCGGGCAGGGGCAACAGCAGGTCGCCCGCGCAGCGGCGTTCGCGGTAGTCCAGGCGTGGGCGGTGGCCCAGGTAGACGTCCAGCGTGGCCGCGAACACGTCGAATCCGTAGGCGTGTCCGTGGTTGGCCGGGATCTCGCAACCCGCCAACCGGATCCCGATCTCGCCCGCGAACACCTGCCCGTCGACCACGAAGAACTCCATGTGCGCGTACCCGTGGTCGATGTCCATGCCGGTGACGATGCGTTGGAGCAACTCGCGCAGGTCCACCGGAGGACCCTCGTCGGTGCCGACGCTGATGTTGGCGTTCATCGCGCCGTCCACGATGTCCAGCGGACGGCAGGGCATCGCGCTGGGCCAGGCGGTCAGCACCTCCCCGTCGTGGATGAGCCCGCACACCTCCCACTCGGTGCCGCCGAGATACTCCTCGACCATGAAGTCCCGGGTGCCGTAGTCGATCTCGGCCGCGGCGGCCGGTCCCGGGAGCAGATAGGTGTCCACGCAGGCGAACGAGTCCACCGGCTTGAGGACGAGCGGCCGCCCGTAGCGCGCGGCGAACCGCTCCACCTCCGCGGCCGACCGCACCCGGGCGAACGCGGCGGTACGCAGACCCAGTTCGCGGAACCGCTCCTTCATGGCGACCTTGTCGCGCACCCAGCCCACCTGGCGTTCGTCCAGATGGGGCAACCCGACCAAGGCGGCGAAGCGATGCGCGACGTGCTGGCGCGGCTCGGAGGGATTGCAGAACCGGGTCGGCGGCTCCCGCAGTTCCGCCGCCCACTCCCGGTAGCGTTGCGCCTCCTCCGCCAGGGACACCCCTTCGCGGACCCAGAACGCCGGCAGGTGCGCGGTCTCGCGCAGGTAGTCCTCGCGCAGGTCGCCGCGAAGCTCGGCGAAGCGCAGCAGCACCAGATTCTCGGACAGCGCGCGGGCCGCGTAGCGGGTGAACGAGGAGGCCCGGTCGTCCACCATCAGCAGCACGGGACGCGGGCTCACACCGCCTCCAGCACGCGCCGGATCGCCTTGACCGCGCCGACCTGCTCGGACTCGGGCAACTCCGGGGACAGCGGTACGCACAGGGTGCGGTCCAACCGGTCCCGGGTGCGCACGAATCCGTCGTGGCTGAGCGCGAGCGAGCCCTCGGGGGCGTGGTTCCAGGGGAAGCCGTCGGCGTAGAGCGAGCGCCGGCCGGTGAGCACCGGATGCTCGGGCAACAGGTACTTGTTCAAAGTCCAGTTGGCGATGCCCTCGGCGGTCAGCGCGGCCACGGCGGCGTCGCGCAGGGCGCGGTCGCGGCAGCGGAAGCGCAGACTGACCTTCACGTCGCCCGCCGCGCGCGGCCGTACCTCCAGGTCCGCGCGGTCGGGGAGTTCGCGCATCGCGATGGCGTACATGCGCTCCAGCCCGTCCAGGAGCTCGCCGAGATGGCGGAACTGTTGGCACTGGACGGCGGCGACCTGCTCGCTGGTGACGAAGTTCTCGCCGTAGTAGGCGTCCTGGTTCCAGGTGGGATAGCGGCCGGGTACGCGCGCCGAGCCGTGGTCGTGATAGCAACGCATCGTTGCCCACGCCTGCTCGTCGTTGGTGACCACCAGGCCGCCCTCGCCCGAGGTGAGCACCTTGTTGTGGTGGAAGCTGAAGGTCCCCGCATAGCCCGCGGTTCCCACCGCGCGTCCGTCCGGGAAGCGGGCGCCGAGCGACTGCGCGCAGTCCTCGATCACGTACCGCACGCCCTGGGGCAGCGGCGCCACCGTGCCCTCCATGTGGGCCACGATCACCCGCTCGGCGTCCGGCGGCAGCAGCGTGGGGTCCAACGACAACGAGTCGTCGGTGTCGACCAGCACCGGGATCAGGCCGCAGGACAACACCGCGCCGGCCACGGCGACGAAGGTCACGGCGGGGATGTACACCCGGTCGCCGATGGACGGGCGGGTGGCGATCAGCGCGAGCCGCAGCGCCTCGGTGCAGTTGTGCACGGCCAACGCGTGGGCGGCGCCCAGGTGTCGGCAGGTCTCACGTTCCAACCGCGAGGCCATGCTTTCGGTTTCCGTCTGGTAGCGGAACAGCACCTGGTGGTCGATCGCCTCGCGCAGTTCCGCCATGTCGGACCAGTCGAGGTAGTTCGCGCCGTAGGGCAGGAAACGTTGTCCGAGACGCTTGTCCAGGGTCATCGTGCGTCCGCCTCCGTGATCGGGCATGCCGTGGTGTCGAGGAGCATCTCCTCGCCCCGGAAGTTGCGCAGGCGCAGGCCCTCCGGGGTGACCGTGAAATACGGCTGTGCGATCGGGATCTTGCCGATCCTGGTGGTCAGCACGTATTGCGGCACACCGAAGCCGGTGATGTGACCCTGCAGGCCCTCCATGATCTCCCAGCCCTTGGCCACGGAGGTCATGAAGTGCGAGACGCCGGTGACGTTGTCGCAGTGGTAGAGGTAGTACGGCCGCACCCGGATGCGCAGGAGGTCCGTCATCAGGGTGCGCATGGTGGCGACGTCGTCGTTGATGCCCCGCAGCAGCACGGTCTGGTTGCCCACCGGGATCCCGTGGCGCAACATGCGGTCCACCGCCGCGGTCGCCTCCGGGGTGATCTCCTTCGGGTGGTTGAAATGGGTGTTCACCCACACCGGGTGGTGGCGCGCGAGCATCGCGCACAGGTCGTCGGTGATGCGTTGTGGCAACAGGACCGGGAAACGGCTGCCGATCCGGATGATCTCCACGCTCGGGATCGCCCGCAGCCCGGCGATGATCTCCTCGAGCTTGCCGTCCTGATAGGAGAGCGGGTCCCCGCCGGTCAGCAACACGTCCCGGATCTCCGGGTGGTCGGCGATGTAGCGCAGATCCTCGTCGAACGACTCGCCCTCGTCGTCCCGGAAGTACGTGCCGTTGACGTCGGTGGTGTGGAATTTGCGGGTGCAGTGCCGGCAGTAGACCGGGCACGCCTCGGTGATCAGCATGATCACCCGGTCGGGGTACTTGTGCACGACACGGTTGGTCTTGCGGTAGTACGTGTCGCCGACCGGGTCGACTTCGGCACCGGAGAACTCCATCAACTCCCCGGCGGCGGGCACGGCTTGCTGCCGGACCGGACACAGAGGGTCGTCCGGATCCATCAGCGAGGCGTAGTACGGCGTGACGCTCCAGCGGTACTTGCCCGCCACCCCGGCGATCGCCTTCTCCTCGTCGGGGCTGAGGTTGATCCATTGTCGGGCCTTGTCGACGTTGGTGATGCGTCGCCGCATGTGCCAACGCCAGTCGTCCCAGTCCGTGTCGGGGACGCGGGGTCGCGCGATCCTGGGATCGACCGAGGTGGTGGCTTCGAGGGGCGTGGCGGACATGGCGGACTCCAGGGTTGACGGGCCTTCGACGACGCGAGGCGTTCGGCCGGGGCGCAGGTGGCGGCCGTGCCGGCGTCGTGGGGCGGTGGGTGGTTCGCGGTGTCGCGGGCCGTTCGGAGGAGGCGTCCACGGCGAGATGTCCGCGCGAGATGCCTACGGCGAGATGTTCACGGCGGGCCGTTTAGTGGGGCTGTTCACAGTGGGCTGTTCACATTGGGCTGTTCACAGTGGGGCGAGCGAGAGTTGGCGGAGTGTACGGGCGACGCGTTGCGCGCCGCGCAGGTCGTCCAGGTCGGGGTCGAGCACGCTCCACAGCGCGGTGGCGTTGCGCGCGGGCGGTACCCACATCGCGTCGTCCTCGGGATCGTCGGCGGGCGGAACCGGAACCAGGTGTCGTACGCGCGCGGCCAGATCGCGCTGGGTGTCGCCCAGCGCGGGCAGGAACACCAGGGGTGCGCGCCGAGCTTGGGCCAGCGCCAGGGCACCCAGGGTCGGCGCGGCCAGGAACACCTCGGCCCCGGCGTGCAGCGCGTCCACGTCGACGTCGACCGCGCGGCTCACCCGCACCTCCGGGCGGCCGGCAAGTCCCGCCAGCGCGGCGTGGATCGGCGTCAGCCGCGTGTCGCCGACCACGTCGCATCGGCCGGTGCGACGCAGCGCCTCCCGGACCAGCGTGGGCAGCGTCCCGGTGATGAACGTGTCCGCCTCG
Organism: Embleya sp. NPDC050154; assembly: GCF_044460165.1. NCBI lineage: Bacteria > Bacillati > Actinomycetota > Actinomycetes > Kitasatosporales > Streptomycetaceae > Embleya > Embleya sp. NPDC050154. The sequence goes on along the minus strand of NZ_JBITJP010000009.1, from coordinate 265,728 downwards.
GCGTCCGGCACGTCCCACGCGGACAACAACAGCAGGGTTCCCGCGCGTTCGCGCTTGCGGGCGGAGCGGGCGGGGGCGAGCAGCCCGGTGGGCCGAACACCATTGGGGCGCGGGTCTGTTGACGCGGTTGCGGGGTCGGGCAGCCAACCGGGTCGGTGGACGCGATGCAGCGCCCGGCCGGCGGCGCCGTCCGCCGCGGTCGTCCCGCTTGCCGCGGTCGTCCCGATCGTCCCGGTCATGGCCGTCGTCCCGGTCGTCCCCTCGTGACCCGAGGACAGGTGCACGACCGGTACGCCCGATTCCAACAGCCGGTTCGTGGCTGCCTCGTCGTCGCAGACCAGGGCCACGTCCGGGACCGGGAGTGGTCGCCCGGTCGCGTTGTGCACGGGTCGCAGGTCGCCGAGATGGGCGGCGACGCGTCGCCGGGCGAGCAGCGAGTCCAGGTGGTCGTCACGCGAGACCAGCAGGATTCGGCGAGTCGGCTCGGCGGGCCCGAGTTCGGACCCGTCGGTGGCCGTTCGTCGCGGGTCCGGCCGTCGTGTGTCCGGCCCTTCCCGGGGAGTCAGTACTGCCATGGGTTCACCGACCCCAGCCGGGCGACGTCGTCGCTGTAGCCGGCGGCCGTGGTGGAACAGCCGTTGCACACCAGGGGTCCGCGTTCGCGGTAGAAGTCGGCGTGCTCACGGAACGCCGGTGTGTCCAGGCCGATCACCCCCGCCTGGCGCAGCGGCGCTCCGCCCGGGCCGTCCTCGCCCTCGCGGTGCGGAATGCAACTGCACGCGTACATCCGCCCGTACTTGCCGTCGATGTAGATCACGTCGTCGGTGACGTGGCACTGCGGCAGCGACGCGCGCGGGGTGACCGATTCGGCGAAATAGCGAGCCTGTTCCTCCGGGTCGTCGCCGTAGAAGCGCTTGCCCATCGGCACCAGCAGGGAGTTCGGATCGGCGTCGTAGACGCGGTCGCCCACCCGGCGCACGTCGTCGGGATCGGGGTAGGTGATGCTGCGATCCAGTTTGAGCGCGGACAGTTCCCACTGTCGGACCCCGGCGCGGGTCAACACCTCCTGGAGCAGCGGCATTTCGCCGTAGTTGTGCGGTCCGACCACGGTGTTGACCCTGGGCAGGATCCCGAGGTCCGCGGCGGCGCGCAGTCCGCGCAGCCCGTTGTCGAACATGCCGGGGGAACGGCGGTAGACGTCGTGGGTCTCGGCGGACGCGCCGTCCAGGCTGACGATCACCTGGGCCAGGCCCGCCTCGGCGAGGCTCTCGGCCATCCTCGGCAACATCGAGCCGTTGGTGATGAGGGACATCCGCATTCCCGCCGCCGTGCCGGAGCGCACCAGCTCGACCACGTCCGGATGCATGAGCGGTTCGCCGCCGGTGAACCGCACATAGGCCACGCCGGCGTCGCGGGCCTTCGGCAACAGATCCTCGAAGTCCTCCCGGGAGAAACGGAACGTGTCGCGCGACAGCGCGAAATCGCACATGAAGCAGTCGGCGTTGCAGGCTTCCAGGATCCTGACGAAGAGATATCGGTGACGCTCACGCACAGGGGGACCCCTTCGGGCCGGTCGCGGGCAGGACGGGTCGAGGTGAGGGCAGGGCGGGTCGAGGCGAGGGTCAGGCGGGTCCGGGCGCGCCCGGCAGGATCGCGAGCAGGGCGTCGGCCACCTGGGCCGCTCCGTCGACACCGACGGTCGCGGTCAGCGCGCCCCAGTCGGTGCCGTCGGCGGGGCCGCGCAGCGCGGTCAGGATGTCGTCGCGAAGTGCGACGGTCGTTCTCCGGCCGTCCGGGTCGGCGGCCACCGCGGCGATCGCCGCGTAGATCAGTTCCAAGGCGTGGTCCTCGCCGCGGGTGCGCAGCGACAGCGCCTCCTCCTCGGTGAACACCCCCTTGGGCCAGGCGATTCGGGTCTCGGCGCCGATCGCACGGCTGTGGAATCGTCCGTTGAAGATCTGGCTGAGGTTTTGCGGCGGCAGGCAGATGGTGGGCACGCGCAACCGGCCGGCCTCGAGCAGGGTGGTCAGTCCCGGGGAGGTGAGCAGGACGTCGCAGCCGGCCACCCGGTCCAGGAATTCGCCGTGCGCGAGCGCCCCCGTGCTCACTCGCGGGGGTGTGATGGACGCGTCCACGAGCTGCCCGGCGAGATCTGCGGGCAGGTTCCCGGCGACGTGCACCTCGTGGATCCCGTACGCGGCGAGCGCCTCCAGGACGGCCGGAACCACGATGCGCGGGTAAGCCGTCCAGTCGGCGAGGGAAGGCGCGCGCAGACCGCCCAGACTGACCACAGCCGTGCGGTACGGGCCGGCGACGGGTGCGCTCGGCCCGGCGACCGACGGTGCGGCGACGACGGCCTCCACCCAGCGCAGGGATCGGACGGACGCCAGTACGTCCCGGCACTCGGAGGGAAGTTCGACGCACTTCTGCGCGCAGTAGGCCGTGGCGTCCAGAGGCAGCGCGGCCCGGTCGCCCTCGGTCCACAGGAAGGGCAGGCTGTCCACGAACACGGTGGGTACGCCGGACGCCTCCAGCGTCTTCGCGAGCGCACCGTCCAGGACGACCACCGCGGCCGCCGCCCGTTCCGATCGGGCGATGGCGTCGATGCCGGCGGGTACGTCCTCTTCGGCGTCCGGCAGGTCGTACCAGCGGTCGATGGCGTGTTCGGACAACACGGGGCGGCCGAGTTCGGAGGCCAGGCCGACGAAGCGCAGCGGCTCGGCCGATCGTTCTCGTGCGGCCGACAGGATCGCGCCGAGTTTTCCCGTACTGCCCCAGCCGAATTCCACACCGGAGACGACCACGGTTCGTGCATTGGAATCGGTGCGCATTGAATCCGTCTCGACTTCCGGGCGGGCGAGTTGGCGGAATCAATATAGGTCGATATTCCGGATCCATGCAACCGGTTTGTCGGTCACGGTCGAGGTGTGTAATGGATATGCCGAAAACGCATTCAATGATTCGATGCGAAGGATTGTTTATACGACGAATAACGTCGATGGGGATTTCATGGAGCGGTTGCGTCGGCGGCGACCGGCCCGGTCAGTAGGCGAGTCGAGCGAATACCGGTGCGTGGTCCGAGCCGGGCTCGCCCTGCCGCTCGGCGGGCCGGGCGCTCACCGACGGCAGCGGGTGGTCGGCTCCGGTGCCGGCGGACTCGACGCGGGCGAGGAGGGCGTGGCTGACCAGGATGTGGTCGATGAGTTCGCCCTGGCCCTCGAACACGCGCGAGAAGCGTTGGTCCTCGGGTATGCGCGGGGCGAGGTTCCACAGCCGGGAGGCGTCGCCGCGATCGGGGTGGGTGAAGCCGGGTGTGCCTATCTGCGAGCCGGGCGGGCCGTACAGGATCTGGGTGGTGGCGGCCTGCGGCTGGTCGTTGAGGTCGCCCATCAGCACGACGTCGTGGGTGCGACCGTCGCCCGCGAGGAGTCGGTCGGCGAGGGCGCGCATGGTGGCCGCCTCGGCGCCGCGCCGGGACAGGGCGTAGGCGGCGTAGCGGGCGCGTTCGCCTTCGTCGCGCGGGGCATGGCGGTTGCCGGGGTAGGTGAGCAGCTTGGACTTGAGGTGGCAGACGGCCGCGGTCAGGGGTCGGCCGGCCGCGGGTTCCGTGGTGACGGCGAGGCCGCCTCGACCCATGCCGCTCGCCGGGGCGCCGGTGTCCTGGGTCTGCACGGGCGCGAACAGGGCGGGGAACGCGGTGACGTCGGCGACGGTGGTGAGCGGCGTACGGGCGATGAAGCCGACCCGGATGCCGCGCCCGTCCGGGTGGGCGGACAGCGCGCTGTGCCAACGGCCGGGCAACAGGCCGACCAGGTCGGCGAGTGCGTCCGGGTTGCCGACTTCCTGGATGCCGAGCAGGTCGGGTTTGAGCCGGCCGATCGTGGTCGCCGGCGCGGCCAACTTCATCCGATAGGTCGCGTCGTCCTCGGGGCCGTCCGGGTCGCCGGGGCGGAAGAGGTTCTCCAGATTCCACGTGCCGATGGTCACCCTCACGGGCTGCTCCTGACGATGCCGAGGACCGGAGCCTCCAGTGTTTCCGCCCGCGCGGGCCGCAGGTAAGGCCCTCGGCGGAATTCACGCCCGCGCCGCGGCGAACGCGCAGGTGGCGTCGCGCAATTGCGCGGAACCGAGGGTGGGTCACCGATCAGCCTTCCTTGATCCCCTCCTCGATCCCCTTCCTCGATTGCCGTTCATCGATCACCGTTCACGGGGACGGGATCCCGGTATCGATCCGGTCGGCGAGCACGCGGCGGAAATGCGGACACCGGGCGACATCCTCGTGGTCGCAGTCCAAGGCGCATTCGATGAGATCGAGTCTGGATCGGGCGGCGGCGATCGCGGACCGCGCGGCCTCGGCTTCCCGGCGCAGGATTTCCCGGCGCGCCGCGGAGTCGGCCGTGGTCAGGGATCGAATGCCCACCAGGCTCAGCCCCGCTTCCTTGGCCCGCAGGATCACGGCGACGCGGGTGAGGGCGTCGGTGTCGTATCGGCGCCGACCGGCCGTGTCGCGCGCCGGGCTCAGCAGACCCATCGTCTCCCAGTGGCGCAGGACGTGTGTGGGCAAATCGAAACGCCCCGCGACGGCGCCGATGCTCAGGGTCTCGTTCGAGTCGCTTGACTTCATGCCGACATTAAGCCGGAGCCTTGGGGACATGTCCAAGGAACGGAACGAAGAACGCGCGACGCCTGCTCTCGTCGCCCTGCTCGACGCGGCCGAGGAGTTGTCGGGCGCCCGACAACTACGCAGGCGAGCCTACGAGTTGCTGGACGCCGGGCCGGGATCGAGGGTGTTGGACGTGGGGTGCGGCGCGGGTCGCGCGGTCGACGAGTTGGCCCGGCGCGGCGTCGAGGTCGTCGGGGTGGACCCGGACGGGCGAATGATCGAGGTGGCGCGAAGCCGGTGGCCGGAGCGGGACTTCAGGCGTGCCGACGCGCGGCGGCTGCCGCTGCCGGACGCCTGCGTCGACGGGTACCTGGCGGACAAGGTCTACCACGAACTGCACGCGCCTGAGCAGGCGTTGGTCGAGGCCCGGCGCGTGTTGACCCCGGGTGGGCGGATCGTGCTGGTCGGTCAGGACTGGGACGCCTTCGTGATCGACTCCGACGACCCGGCGCTCACCCGCACGATCGTGTGGGCGCGCGCCGATTCGATCGCCGGGCCGCGGAGTGCGCGGCGCTATCGAAATCTGCTCCGGGATGCCGGATTCGGGGATGTCACGGTGGAGGCGCGGATGGAGATCTTCACCGATGCCGCGATGCTTCCCATGGTGGCGGGGCTCGCGGAGAAGGCCCGCGCGACCGGCGCGGTGACTCGCGTACGGGCCGACGCGTGGATCGCCGAGCAGCGCGAACGCGCGGAAGCCGACCGGATGTTCCTGGCCCTGCCGATGTTCGTGGCCGCGGGCACCGCCCCGCGTCGTGCCGACAGCGATCTCACCCTCGCGGATCCGGACGCGGAGCGTCGGTGACCGCTCGGCAACCGGGCCGGGCGCAACTCCCGAATTCTCGCCGGGTGGAGGTCGATCCGAGGTACGCCGCCGGATTCGCGCGTTTGATCGGGCAGGAACGGCTCGACGATTGCGCCGGTTTCCTGCGACCCGTCGAACTCTTCGACGAGCCGCCGCCCTGGTCCCGCCACGATCGGTTGTCGTGGGACTCGAGTGGGACCTGTGCCCCGGGTGCCCGGGACAACGGGCGGCCTAGCGTGGCGGGGGTCCGGACGAGGAGGGGACGCCGATCCGATCGACGTCTTCCGCTCGCGACATCCGCAGTACGCAAGGGATGGAGAAGATCATGACGTACGACGACAGCTACGAACCCCCGGCGCTGGTCGAGGTCGGCGACTTCACCGAACTGACCCTCGGCCTCTGGTGGGGTTGCCCGCACGACGTTTTCGGCGGTCCGACGCCGCTCGCCTGCTGACCTTCGCGTCGGCAGGTCGCCGGGGCATCGGGTGCGGGGGCGTCTCACGCGCCTCCGCACATCCTCCGGCCGCCGCGCACCTCGCGCGCATCCCGGGTACGCCGCGCACCTCGCGCGCATTCCGGGTACGCCTCGGACCCCGCACGCATTCCGGGTACGCCTCGGACCCCGCGCGCCTCGCGGATACGCCTCGGACCCCGCGCACGTCCCGCGTACTTCCGCCGACCGTGCGCGTCTTCGCGTAGCCCTCGGACCCGGTAGCGCAACCACACCGGATCACCACGCCTGGAGAAGGCCATGGACTTTCTGATCCTTCCGGACGTCTCGGTGCCGGCGTCGATCACCATCGGGAACGCCGGACAACCCCCACTGCGGTGCATCGCGCACGCCTCGGCCCGACCGTGGCTGGTCGGTCATTGGGCGGACGAGGACGTCACCGTGCTCGTGGCCGGCACCCGTCGACTCGTGGTGTTCGGACGGACCCGCCTCGACATCGACGCCGCGACCCGCGAGCTGGCCCGTGCCCGCTCACCGCACGATCTGGACGCGTTGGCCCGCACCCTCCCCGGCAGCATCCACCTCCTCGCTTCGATCGACGGCCGGATCCGCGCCCAGGGCGCCCTGTCCGGCACCCGACAGATCTTCCACACCCGGTTCGCGGGCGTCACCGTGGCGGCCGACTCGCCGCGGCGGCTCGCGCACCTCGTCGGGGCGCCCCTGGACCGGGACGTCCTGGCGCTGCGCCTGGCGACCCCTGGGGCACCCTGGCCGCTGAGCACCCGCACCATGTGGACCGGCATCGACCAACTCGACGCCGGTTGCCGGCTGGACATCGACACCCGCGGCACGCGGAGCACCGTGCGTTGGTGGCAGCCGCCCGCGGCCGAAGTCCCGCTGCCCCGGGCTGCCGACACCGTGCGCGCCGCGATCCGCGACGCCGTCGCCGTACGTACCGCGGCCGGACGCACGGTCAGCGCCGACCTGTCCGGCGGACTGGACTCCACCGGCCTGTGCTTCGTCGCGGCGGCCGGCGAGGGCACCCTGCTGACCCACCACTGGCAGCCCGTGGACGCCGCCAACGACGACACGACCTGGGCCGAACGGGCCGCCGCACTGCTGCCCGCGGCGCGGCACCGCGTGGGCGGTCCCGCCGACGGCCCGGGCTGGCTCGACGAGGTCACCGATCCGGGCATCGTGGACGGCGCGCACGGTCCACTCCCATGGAGCCGCAATCTGGCCCGGATGGAACACGTCGCACGCGACTCCGCCGCCCGGGGCGCGACCGTGCACCTGATGGGCGTCGGAGGCGACGAGTTGTTCTCCGTCACCCCCACCCACCTGCGGACACTCCTGCGCACTCACCCCCTCACGGGCCTGCCGGCCGTGCTCCGCTGCCGGTCGCTGAACCGCTGGGGCCTGCTCCCCACCCTCCGCGGTCTCACCGACAACGGCTCCTTCGCCGACGCGCTGCTCGCCGGCGCGCGCGACCTCCGCGCTCCCGCGCCGCGGCCGTCGCAGGTCTTCATGGGCTGGGCCCCCCACCCGCGCCTGCCCACCTGGGCCTCCGCGAGCGCCGCAACATCCGTACACCGGCTGCTGATCGACGCGGCGGCGGACGACCCTCTGCCGTTGCACGCCGATCGGGACCGGCACCAGATCCTCGAGGGCGTACTCCACGGCGGGGCCGCGATCCGCGGCATGGGGGCGGTCCTGTCCCGGTTCGGCATCGAACTCGCCGCACCGTACCTGGACGACCGGGTCGTCGAGGCGGCCCTGTCGGTCCGGACCCGGGACCGCATGTCGCGCGGCGGCTTCAAGCCGGTCCTGACCACCGCGCTGCGCGGACTGGTACCCGACGAACTCCTGGCCCGGCGCGACAAGGGCGACTTCAGCGCGGAGTTCCACGCGGGCGTGGAGCACAATCGGCGCCGGCTCGCGGAGCTGTGTGAGGACCTGCGCCTGGCCCGGCTCGGGCTGGTCGACGCGGGAGCGCTGCGCGCCGCGCTGCTGGGGCCCAAGCCCGACACCGCGGCACTGGCGCCCTTCGAGAACACCCTGGCCTGCGAGAGCTGGCTGCGCTCCGCCGAAGCGTGCCGGTCGCAACCGGTTCCGTGATAGCCACAGGAGGATTCCGATGACCATCACCCTGGCCCCGGACGTCACCGCAACGGAGGTGCCGGACGGGCTCGTCCTGCTCGACCAACGCAAGGGCCGATACTGGCAGTTGAACCCGACCGGGGCGCGCACGTTGCGCCTGCTCCTGGACGGTCACACCGCGGCCGACACGGCGGCCCGATTGGCGCAAACGTCCCCGGCCGCCGCCGCACGGGCGCATGACGACGTACGGAACCTGCTGCGCGCGCTGCGCGACGCCCGTCTGGTGGTGGCGTCATGACGATGCCCGTCGTCGCGGAACAGCCGGTGCCCCTGACCTGGCAGCGACACGTCACGGCACGCTGGGCGGTCGCGGTCGCTCGGCCGTTGGCGCTCCTCCCGCCGCGGCGGCTGCGCCGGGTGTTGTGGGCGGTGGGCCTGGGAACCCGACCCGCCGGCGCCGCCGAGACGCTGGAGGCGAGGCGCGCCGTGGTGTCGGTCAGTGCGCGCTGCGCCGGTCAGGGATGCCTGCAACGATCGGTGGCCACGCTGCTGCTGTGCCGCCTGCGGGGCGTGACTCCGGACTGGTGTACGGGAGTTCGCACGCAACCGTTCCGCGCGCACGCCTGGGTGGAGGCTCGGGGCGTGCCGATCGGGGAGAGCGCCGACATGGCACTGTTCCACACGGTGCTCAGTGTGCGACGTCCCGACCGGCGGTCGTCATGAGCATCGCCGCCGAGGAGGGAACGGCCGCCGCCCATGGGGTCGTCGACGATGCGATCGCCATCCGCGCCGAGGGGCTCGGCAAGCTCTACGGCGACACCGAAGCCGTGGTGGGGCTGGATCTGGAGGTCCCGGCGGGCCGGATCTTCGGTTTCCTCGGCCCCAACGGCGCGGGTAAGAGCACCACCATCGGCATGTTGTGCACGCTCGTGCGGCCGACGCTGGGCCAAGCCCGGGTCGCCGGCCGTGACGTACGCACGGAACCGGACGAGGTGCGGCGCCGGATCGGGCTGATCTTCCAGGAGTCGACGCTCGACGTGGATCTCACCGCCGAGGAGAACATGCGATTCCAGGCCGACCTGTTCGGGATCCCGCGACGGCGTTCGCGCACGACGATTCCGGCCCTGCTGGACCTGGTGGACCTGGCACGGCGCGGGAACTCACCGGTGCGCACACTCTCGGGCGGCATGCGGCGCCGGCTGGAGATCGCCCGGGGTCTCCTGCACGCCCCCCGCGTGTTGTTCCTCGACGAGCCCACCACCGGGCTGGATCCGCAGACCCGCGCGGCCGTGTGGGAGCACCTGCACCGCCTGCGACGCGAGCAGGGCATCACCATCTTCCTGACGACGCATCACCTGGAGGAGGCCGAGAACTGCGACCTGATGGCCGTCATCGACGCCGGTGAACTGGTGGCGCAGGGAACTCCCGCCGCGCTCAAGGCCGTTGTCGGCGCGGATCTGGTCACGCTGCACACCGGCGACGACGAGCGGGCGGCGCATGCCGTACACGAGCGGTTCGGCCTGACGGCGGAGGTCCACGAGGGAGGTCTGCGGCTGAGGGTGGCCGACGGCGCGGCGTTCGTGCCCCGACTGTGTGCCGAACTCGACGTGCCGGTGCGGTCGGTGCGGGTGACCGCGCCCTCGCTGGACGATGTCTTCCTGCACTACACGGGCCGCACGATACGGGAGGCCGACGGCGGTCCGACCGCGCCGTCCGGCTTCGGACCGAGGAGGTGAACCCATGGCGAGCATCGAGGCCGCGCGGGATCTACGCACCGTTCGGGTGCTGTGGCAGCGCGAGATGATCCGGTTCGGCCGCAATCCGGTCCGGCTCGCGATGGGGCTGGTCACGCCCCTGATGTTCCTGCTCATTTTGGGAACCGGACTCGACTCCCTGGTCGGCGGCTCGGCGGACGGGTTCGGCGACTACCGCGCGTACCTGTTCCCGGGCGTGCTGATCATGGCCGTGCAGGCGCCCGCGATCGCCGTGGGGGTCACCATCGTGTGGGACCGCCAGGCGGGATTCCTACGGCAGATGCTCGTCGCGCCGGTGCGCCGCGGAGTGTTGTTGACGGGCATCTGCCTCGGGGGAGCCGCCACGGGGGCGGCCTACGGCGCGCTGGTGCTGGCCGTCGCCGGAGCCGCAGGAGTTCCATATCGTCCGCAACTGCTGCTGGTGCTGCTGGAGTTGACGCTGATCGCGTTCGCCTTCACCGCGCTGGGGGTGCTCGCGGCGGTGTGCATTCGCCGGATCGAGACCTTCCAGGTCGTGGTCGGCATGTTCATGATGCCGCTGCTGTTCCTGTCCGGCGCGATGTTCCCCGCGCGCGGACTCCCCGGGTGGCTGGGCGGAGCGGTCCTGATCAACCCGCTGACGTACGGCGTCGACGCGCTGCGGCGCACCCTGCCCGGGGATGCGGCGGCTCCGGGCGGGGTGGCGACCGGACCACAGTGGTGGGGGTGGGCGCCGCCGGTACTGCTGGAGGTGTCCTTCCTCGCCGCCGCGGCACTGATGGCGTTGGGCCTGGCAACACGCCGCTTCTCGCACACCGAGTAGCCGGGCGAGCCGATCGGCTCGGTGTCGGTGGGGAGCGGTCGCACCCGGCCCGGGTGTGTCGTTCAGGACACGGTGTGTATGCGTCGGTACACGGACGTCAGCGTCTGGGACTTCGTCGGGCCCTCCACGCGCCACAGCAGGTGCCACTCGTCCTGCGACACGATGGTGAACTCGCCGTCGTAGCGATCGGCGGCGCAGGGGTGTCGGGTAGTCCATCTGCCGGTGCGCAGGTCGAGATGGTGGAACGGTCGCCCGTCCGCGAAGAGCACGTCTGCCGTGCCGTCGGCACGTGGTACGAGGCGGTGGGTGCGGCTCGCCGGGTTGGCCGTCCCGGCCCAGACGAACTCGCCGGACTCCACTTCGAGCAGCTCGTCGTCGGTGCGGCGAAAGACCGCGGTCCCCACGAAGGTGCCCCGCGCGCCGGAGCGCTCGTCGGTCACGGCGCGGTCGATGGACCAGCGGCCGACGAGATAGGCGGCGGTGTCGGGAACGGGACGCATCCGCCCATGATGCCCGGGCCGGGCCGCTCGGATCACACCCGGTGTGCCGTGCGCGGGCCCGAGCGGCCGTCGGGTCAGGTGTAGTCGATCAGGAGCGGTCGTTCCGTGACCCGCACGGTGTCCCGCGAGTCCACGCTGCGGGTGCTCCCGTCGAGCCGACGCACCCGTGTCGCCCCGGCGCCCACCCGGACGTCCGCGGTCCCGGTGTGGGTCCAGCGGATCCGGGCGCCGCGCGGGGTGCCGTGCTCGTCGGGGACGACGAACTCGCACTGCCACACGTTCTCCGGCAGGCCGATCTGGTCGCCGTTGCCGCAGGAGACGATTCGCGCGTGCGCGAGCCACTGCTGAAGGCGGTCGACGAACAGCCCGGCGCGGGTGGGTTGCCGGCCTTCGGCCTGGAGCACGAGCGGGATCTTGCCGTTGCCCCACGCATAGAAGTACATGCGTTCCAGGCCGCGATTGCGGGCGTACAGGCCCGTCAGGTAGAAGCGCACCGCGAAGTCCGCGGCGGTGTCCGGGTCCAGCGGGTCGTTCAGCGGCAACGATTGGGTGGTGCCCGTGTTCCACAGCGGCAGGTGGTAGCCGGCCTGCTGGAAGGTCCGGTCCACGTCGTTCACGGCCGTCAGCATGGTTTCCGGCGGGTCGGTGACCTGCCGCTGGTAGAGCTTGACCCCGGCGGCGTCGCAGTATTGGTAGCCACCCAGTTCGGCGAACCTCAGCAGGTAGTCGTGCGACTGCCGCTTCCACAGCTCGGTAATGGACGGGCACACCACGGTGGCGCTCGGGTCGTCGGCCCGGACGATCGCGCTCGCGCGGCGCGTCATCTCGACCAGGGTCTCCACGCTGCCGTTGTAGTGGTGTTCGTGGTTGGCCATCACCCACAGCTCGTATGCGTCGATCCGGTCGCCCGCATGTCGCACGAGGGACCGTACGAAGCCGTCCCAGTCCGCCAGGTCGTCCGGCGGCGCCGCTCGCGACCCGTCCGGGTAGGCGGCCTTGCGGGCCTCCGGGGCCGCCCAGGCCGGCGTACCACCGAACACGAACAGCGTCGGCAGGCCCTGTTGTTGCGCGCCGTCCAGGAGTCGGTCGAGCGTGGACCAGTCGAACTCGTCCCGGCGCGGCTGTACTTGCGCCCAGCGGGTCTCACTGTCCCACAACCGCAAGGCGCCGACCCGGAACGACGGCATCGCCCCGCTCGAACTGTTCATCGTGACGCCGAAAAGCTGGGCGGGCACCGCTGACGGAGCCCGTGTCCAACTCGTGGCCTCGACGGGCACGCGCTCGGTCCGCCGCCCCTGCTCCTGCGAGGTGCTCGCGACGGCGGTGGCGAGTACGACCAGCACCACACCCACCGCGGCCGCGACCCGCACCGCCGAGCGGCGCCGACGCGTCGGCGGGCGGCCCCCCACCGGCGTGCCGGCCGTTGTCGCGGGGTCGGTCGGCGCACCGGGCTCGGCGACCACCGGGGAGGGAACCGGGGCTTCTCCCTGTCCGGTCGCCGCGTTCCAGCACTTGAGCAACGTGTTCAGGTCGTCCGGGTCGGCCCCGCACTCCTTGGCGATCCGGACGACGAGGGCGTAGTCCGGCGGTACCGACTCGCCCCGACAGTACCGGTGCAGGGAGGAACTGCTCGTGAAGACCCGCTGCCCCAGGTCCTGGTAGCTGAGACCGCTGCGCCGTTTCAGTGCCGCCAACACGGCGGACAACTCGCGAACTGCTGCTGCTCTGCCCTGTGCCTCGTCCATCCGGCCCACCCCCGTGACGGCGCTCTCCATTTCCCGCGTCAGTATGGCAAGCCCGTCCCGGCCCTGCCGCGATTGTGCAGGTCAGCCGTGGGATGCCCGTCCCATGCCGGGATGGGATGCGATCACCCTGGTCATCGGCCCTACCGGGGACCACAGTTGATCCCGCCGCGCCGACGGGGGAGACCGGACGGGGGCCGTCGGCGGCGGCTTCAAGACTGCGCACCGCGAGACCGCGGGTATGCGCACGGCGCTCGTCGTCATCGGGCGACGGCGGCGGGCCGGTTCCTGTTGTGAGGTCGGCCCGCGACGTCGAATCGCGAAGTCGGCCCGCGAGGTCGGCCCGCGACGTCGCCCCGCGAACTCAGGTCGTTGCCGTCGGGTCGCCGCGTCGTGTACGCCGTGCCGCACGGCCACATCAACCGCCTGGTCGACGAGGCCCTGCGCGTCGCCGATCACCGCATCGGCAATCTCCCACCGCACGACTGACCCCGGAGCCCACCGCCCCGAGGCGCCGACGCACGTCAGGTCGTGGTCGCGGTCAGGGCGAGGAGGTCGAGGGAGAGTTCGCGGTCCTGTTCCTCGAGGTTCCATTTGCCTTCCCGAGCCACGTGGTTGCTGACCCAGAAGACCATGGTGCGGTCGGCCGGACGGATCAGGAAGCGCGCGTAGGACCAGTCGTTGCCGCCGTCGTGGGTGGCGATCGGGCCGGACGCGGAGGGCAGGACGCTCCAGCCGTAGCCGTAGGACTGCGGTGTGTCGGGGCCTTCGGGGACGTGCGGACTGAACATCTTCGCCTTCGCGGCGGCGGGCAGGATCGATTCGCCGTCCAGCGCGCGGTACCAGCGGTACATGTCGCGCGCGGTGGACAGCAGGCCGCCGTTGCCGCGCAGGTTCCAGTACGGGCCGTCCGGCGCCCACGGGTGGTCCAGCGGGATGCCGTGGGCGTGGCCGTCCGCGTCGTACTCGACGGCTATGTCGTCGCGGCGCGGGTCGGCAAGACGGTAGCCGGTGCGGGTCATCCCGGCCGGGGTGAACAGGTTCCGGGTGAGGAACTCGGAGTAGCTCGTGCCGGAGGCCTTCTCGAGGATCGCGGCCAGCAGCGAGTAGCCGACGTTGGAGTACCCGAACGTCTTGCCCGGCGCCGAGTCCAGTGGAGCCGCGAGCGCGCGGGCGAGCATGTCGTCGCGGCTCACCGGATCGTAGTCGTCGCCGAGGCCCTCGGGCAGGCCCGAAGTGTGGGTGAGCAGGTGGTGCACGGTGATGCCGCGCTTGTCGGCGGGGACGGGTCCCAGATAGGTGCCGATCGGTTCCGTCACCCGCAGCGCACCGGTCGTCTCCAGCTTCAGGATGGCCGCGGCGGTGAAGGACTTGGTGATCGAACCGATGTCGAAGACCGTGTCGCATCCGGCGTCGACGCGCGCCTCGATGTTCGCTCGGCCGCGCCCCTGGCAGCTCACGAGTTCGCCGTTCCGAGCGGTGGCTATCGCCCCACCCGCACCGGACGGCCAGTGCTTGTCGAGATACGCGGCGACGGCGGTCGCCCGTGCGGACGTCGGCGGGGCGGCCGTGGCGGGGGCCGTGGCGGTGCCCGCCGCAGTGGCTTGCGCGGTTGCGGTGGGTGCGCCGGCTGCCCCGCTCGTACTCGCGGTGGGCAACCCCGAGGGCCCTTTGTCGTGGTCGTTCGCACCCGAGCAGCCCGCCAGCATCAGCGCCGCTGCCGAGGCCCCGGCCAGGAACGCGAACCGACGTCGTCGCACACGTGAGATTCGTGGCATGGCGTTTCCCCCGAAGTCCGGACGCGGACGTTCCGCGTCGTCCCCGACAACGCTATGAATCCGCGAACCGCGCGTCTTCCCGCATCCGAGCCAACCTCGGTTCCCCGCTCGGGGGGAAAGCAGGGCACAGGGATCCCCCGGCCGAGGGACCTACCGGCCGGGTGTGGGTACGGAGTGCACGTACGCGGCTGCCGCCGCCACCCTCGCGCGGGCACGCGCGGACGATCGCGACGGGCAGACCGCGCCCACTCACCGGCGGTCGCATGGTCGGGCAACCAAAGTCACCGAAGTACCCTACCGGTGGGGCGATTTCCGTAATGCCCGACGCGTCGGTAGGCCGCACGGCCGTTCGGCACGGCCGGTGCGGATCCGCCGTCACGCTTGGGGACGGCCGATTCGGGCGTCGTCCCCGCCGAATGTGTCGGCGGGGACGACGCCCGAGTGGCGGCGGCACGGCCCGAGGAGACCGTGGGGGCCTCGATGCGTACGGAGTGCGTGCCGGGGTGCCGGGAGTGCCGGGGTTTCGAGGGCTACTTCACCCACAACTCGTAGTTCTCGAACTGGCCGCCACCGGTGCACTGATAGGTCGACCAGCGATGGGCGTTGATCCCCTGGTTGCCCGTGTCGTTGCACGCACTGGCCCAGTAGTAGTCGGTGATGTAGGTGTAGCCGGGGCTGGCCGGCGGGTGACACGGATGGTCGCAGGCGACCGTCGCGGGGGCGGCCTGGGCGGGAGCCGCGCCCAGCACGGTGCCGGTGAGGATGGCGCCACCGGTGGCGAGACCGAGTACGAAGTTGCGGAGACGCATGACGATGTCCCTTCGAAGCGCAATGTGTGGACATCCCGTACACGGTCGGTGACGGCTTTCGGTATGACACGGGGAATGTGACCTGCGTCACATTCAGGGCAAATATGGCTTTACCGGGCCACCGCCTCGGCTGTCGCGGGCAGTTCCGGGACGGTGCCGGTGAAGTCCGCGAACAGGTGCAGGCCACGGTCCACGCCGCCGGCAGGTCCCAGCGCGACGCGTGTGCGGCCTGCGCGGCGCTGCCGCGCACGGCGTACACCTGGTCGCGCAGGCGCGGTGTCAGGCGGCCGTACGGCAGCAACTGCCGTACCCCGCGGGGGTCCAGGACCGGAATCATCGCCCGCGTCGCCTCCTCGGGCGCGCGGCCCGGGACCCGGCTTCGCTCCGGTCGGGCTCGCTCAGTCCGGGACGGCCGTCGACGTGTGCTCGACGGGTGTGCGGCGGATCGCGATCACGGCGTCGTCCGAGCCTCGGTAACGCCTCGGGGCGGGTGGGCGCAAGGTGTAGTCCGGGTCGCGGGTGTCCCGTACGCCGCGACCGGTGGCGCCCACCCACGCGATCAGCACGAGGGCTGCCATCCAGAGCAGGGTCACCGCCATGCTTCGGTCCCCGGGAACGCGGTCTCGACTGTGTTCATACGTCGACCCTGTCGGCCCTGTGGTCTGGTGCCCAGGTCCACTTCCCAAGCGGTCGACCGGTCCATTGCGTCCGAGGCAGGCTTCCTCCGGTGAGCATCGTCGGCGCGCCGGCGCGCCGACGGGCGAGTGTCCTCAGGCCCAGCCCTTGCGGGCCGCTCGGGCGCCGGCCTGGAAGCGACTGGTCGTGCCCAGGAGGGTGAGGAGGTCGCCGACCCGGCGGCAGTACGTCCGCGCGGACAGGCCGATCCGGGCGGCGGCCGCGTCGTCGGTCAGGCCGGCGAGCAGGCAGTCGAGGACCGGGACCAGGTGGGCCGGCAGTTCCTCGTCGGACGAGGTGGCGTTCGGATCCTCGCCGGACCGCCACGAGCACTGGTGGGCCCGGACCAGGGCGCGTACGACGACGGGATCGCGGACCAGGAGCATGCCGTTGTAAAGGACGTCGAGATCGATCGGGACGAGCGCGACCGAGCGGTCCATGACGCCCATCCGGAAGGGGATTCGGTCGATCACGCGAGCCTGTGCTCCGTGCCGCCAGCGGATGGTGCCCACGTCCGCGTCCTGGGCGAGGCCGCGTCGCGAGGTGATCTGGCGGACCTCGGGCCCACGATCCACGATCCGACCGATGCACGCCGCGGCGTGGACGAGCATGCGCTCGGGGACGCCCTGACCGATACAGCCGGACGGGTCGTCGAAGGTGAGCAGTTCGTGCCGGGTGGCGGCGGCGAGCCGAGCGGCGGCCGTACCGACGTTTTCCGGCCGTACGCACTGCGCGGGTGGCCTGATGCCGCGATCGGCGTGAAAGGCGGACTCCTCGAGCGTTTCACTCAAGGTCTCGCGCAGCACCGAGCGCGTGGGCACCCGACCGGAGGCCACCACCGACACGCGCTTCCTCCTCGTGTGAGTACGACAGGCCCGTCCTTACCAAGAGTACGCATTCATATGCGTCACGTGTCGACTCGTTTCCGTGGCCCCGTCCCCACCGAGGCCCGTTCGGGTGGGCGACGCCGGGCGCCGGATGTCGGCGGCGGCCGGCGAGTCGTTGAAGCCTGTACCAGTGGCGCGTTCACGCCACCGCGGCGCGCGAGCGGTCCCGGCCCGGGCACTGTGATCCCGGGGCGCACATCCGGCCACGAACACGATGCGACAAGGCGCCGTGGCCGGGACCGCCGGCGGGCGCCACGGCGCCGGCCACGCGAGAAACGAAACCCCATCGTGAACGACCCCGCCGAGGCCAAGACCTCCGGCGACAACGACAAGGAATCACCATGACTCGCCTGCGTACTACCCTCGTCTCCGTCTCCGCCGCCGCGTTCCTCGCGATCCCGGCCACGCTGCTCACCGCCCCGATCGCCGCCGCCGGCCCCGGCCTCGCGGTGGAGGGACCCGGGTGCGCGCAACTGGGCGACCACGGCCCCGGCTGGGCGAACATCAGCAACGACTGCTCGCACGGGATCAACGCCTCGGTCGAGGTCGACGGCTACGACCCGGACTGCGTCGCGATCCCCGCGAAGGAGTCGCGCCGGGTCACTTTCGCGGCGGACGCAGCCGCCTACTACGCGTACGAGTGCTGAACACCCACTCCCCGCGGAGGTGCCCCGACCGGCCGCAACGGCCGCGCGGGGCACCTCCCTTGGCTGCCCGGGCCATCGGATCCGGGTCACCGGGGCGACGGTTGCCCCGCGCAGCCGGTGCCGTTCGCGTTCCAGAAATCGAGGTTGTGGATGCTCGCGTAGTCGACGGGCGCGATCCGGTCCGGAGCCAGCGACTGGGTGCGCGGCGGAGTGGACGGATGGTGCGCGTCGTCGAACCGCGGCCAGTACGGCAGGCCGGGTCCGTTCGGACTGCCGCCGGTCGCGAACGCCGCCCAGTAGTCGCTCATCGTGTTCGACAACCGCACCTGGGCGGGCGTGAATCGGGGCTGGGCCTGCGGATCCTCGAAGAGGTACGGCGTATCCGAGGCGTGGTAGGCGCCGAAGTCGAAGGACGCGGGAAACGGCAGGTACATCGGCGCGTCCCGATCGGCGAACTCGTAGGCGTACGTCGGCACGAAGCGGCTCAAGGCGATGTGCTGCGCGTAGGTCCCCCTGGCCCACATGCGGTCGGTCACCACCGCGGACCAGGCCAGCGCCGGCGAGGAATGGTCGCGGACCGGGTACTCGGCGAGCACACACTCCCGCATGCCCGGGAACGCCGTCTCCACCGCCCGGCCGAACTGCTCGTCGGTGAAAGGCCGTTGCACCGCGTCGTGCGCGGCGCCGACGAACAGGCGATGCTCGTCCCGAGTGGCCCCGGACAACACCGGAACGCGGTGGAATCGGCCCTCCCGCAGCGCCTGTTCCGGCAACTCGGGCAACACCTCGTTGCCGAAGGCGAAAGCTTGGAAGGCGTTCATGATGTACGGAACGCGCAACAGGCGCTCCACCGGCAGTGCCCGCAGGCACCGCAGCGCGGCTTCGGGATCGGGTGCCGAACACCCCAGCGACGAGGCCGTCTCGGTCCCGGTGTCCTGCATCTCGCGCGTGGTGCGCCAGCCGTACCACGGGTACGCCGGTACACCCGCGCCCATGGCGCCGGCGGGCATGTCCATCATGCCCTCGCCGCTGGACAGGGCCGCACGCTGGAACAGCCCCCGGGCGGACGGCGAGGTCAGGTGCGCGGTGATCGCCGTCGCACCGAACGACGAACCCGCCACCGTCACCCGGTCGGGGTCACCGCCGAACGCGGTCGCGTTGCGCCGTACCCAGCGCAGCGCGGCCTGCTGGTCCTGGAGCGCGAAGGTGCCCGAACCCGGCAGACCCGGATGGGCGAAGCCGCCGAAGACACCCAGCCGGTAATTGACGGTGACCACGACCACCCCTCGGTCGGCGAGTCGGCGGCCGTCGAAGAACTCGCCCGCGCCGACCGTGCCGTCCCCGTGGATCCACACCAGCACCGGCGCGGTCCGTCCGGGCGCGCGGGTCCGCGCGGGGGCGGTGACGTTCACGACCAGGCAATCCTCCTCGACGGCGGCCAACTGCGCGTGCGCGGCGGGTACCTGCGCGCACAGCGGGCCGGGCGCGGTCGCGTCCCGAACCCCCGGCCACGGCGGGACCGGCCGCGGCGCGGCCCAGCGAAGGTCGCCGGTCGGGGCGGCGGCGTACGGGATGCCGCGGAAGGTCCGGTGGGCGGCGGTACGGACGCCGCGCACCAGACCCGCGTCCGTGCGCGTCACTGCGCTACCGGCGGGTGTGGGCGATGCGGTGTCGCGGGGGTGGCCGAGTCCGGTCGCGGATCCGGTCGACGCGGCGGTTGTCGTCGTCGTGGTCGTCGCCGCGGTCGTCGCGGACAACACCGCGGCGGCCAGTGCCGCCACCGCAAGGGCTCGTTGTGCTCGCAAGGTTCTTCCTCTCCTGGACCCGGGCTCTGCCGGTCCTCCCATCCGGGCGGTGATGAATCGGCTTCGTGGCGGGGCTCCGACCCCGGGGCGAGCCGGCCCCGTGCGTTGTCGATCGCAACGGCCGACACACCCGGCGCTCCGGCGTCGGTCACAATCGCCAACGCACCCGCGGATCCGGCGTGTAGCAGCACGTCGACCCGGTCGACACACTCGCGCGCAGATGCGCCGCCAGCTCGGGATGTCGCTCGTCCAGGCGCCGCAGCGTGTCGCGGATGCGCGCGGTGATCGTCTTGCGGGCGCGCTCGCCCTGGTCGCCCAGACGGCGTACGCGCCCGGCGAGGCCGGCCGCGCGGCGCAACTCCGCCAACAGCGCGGCCCGCTCTCGGTCGTACTCCGCCGCCCGTACGTCGTCGCCGCACCGCTCGGCCCGGGCGATCTCCTCGTCGAGCCGATCCAGATGCCGGCGGTAGCGTCTGCGCGCCTCGTCGTCGAGGAGCGCGTCCGCGCCCATGGCTCCCGCGGCCGACACCGCCGACTCGCCGTCCGGGTCGAGCAGTCGCGCCGCCGGGACGGGCGTACCGGGCCGTTCGAGCAGGTGACGCACGTCCCGCAGGCCCTTGGCATCCGGCACGTGCACCACCCGGCCGGCGAAATCCAGCCGCCACACGGCCCCCTCGCGACGGAACTCGGCGGTACGCTCCACCGGTTCCGAGTGAGCGGCCGGCGGCGGGAGACTCGGCCGACGGGCGCGGTCGACCAGGTGCGCCATGCCGAGTTCGTGCGCCTCCGCTCCGGCGTCCGCCAGGAGCACATCGGCCCGGGCGCGATCGTCGCCGAGGTGCCGGGCCAGCAGGGCCTCGGCCAGTTCGATCCGGGCGCGCACCGACCAGGGACGCGCGTGCAGGCGGTCGGCGGAGCGGCGCGCGTCGTCGAACGCCTCCACCGCGTCGTCCCAGCGCTCCTGGGCGGCGTCCACGATGCCCGTCCACAGCGACGCGGGACCGCCGATGTCCCATCCGTAGAGGGATACCAACCACTGCCCCCGGTACGGACCCAGCGCGGCGCGGGCCTGTTCGCAACGCGCGGGATCACCTTCCGCGGCGGCGGCCTGCGCCTGGTGGCGCAGCCACAGCGGAACGACGCTGCGATGCGCCACCGTGGCCTCGCCGTCGCCCACCGGCACGGGACACGGAAACCGCGGACGCTCGCCCGACTCCAGCGCGGCGATGTTCGCCAACAGGTCCGCGAACGGATGGTCGTCCTCCCGCAACGCATCGTGCACCGACGGCAATTCCGCGAATCGGCCGCGCAACAGCGTCAACGCCCAACGGTGGTGACCGCCGAAGTGCCGGTAGCTGGGGTGCGGCCCGTCGAGCGTGGCGAGTTCGGTGAGCAGGGTCTCGGCCTCCTCGAAGCGGCCCTGGCAGGCGTACACCACGCTCCGGTCGATCAGCGCGGTCAACCGCATCCGGGGCGAGCCGCCGGCCCGGGCCACCGCCACCAGGGACTGCAATTGGTCCAGGTAGCGCGGATCGGCCAGTTCCAGCAGCGCCACCCAGCGCAGGGACATCGCGATGTGTTCCATCCAGCGGTCGCCTCGGCGTCGGGACACCTGGCTCAACTCCGCAGTCAGCGAAGCACGTTCGGCTACGGCGTGCGGCTCACACGAGGCCTGCACGGCGGCCCACAACCCGGTCTGGAGGGCGTCGTCGTCACCCGTACGACGGGCGGCGGCGATGACATGGCGGGCCACCTCCGCCGCGCGGGGGGTGGGGTCGTCCTCGGGTGGCGGTAGGCACGGGGGTTCCAAGGGAGCGGGTGGCGCGGCAGCGGGAGGTGGGGGAGCGGATGGTGTCGGGTCGGCGGGCGGGGGTGCGGGGTGGTCGGGACGGGCGGGTCGTGCGTTCGGGCGGGCGGTGGTCAGGGCGGTGTGTGCCTCGTGGGTGAGGCGGGACTTGAGGCCGGACACGTCGCCGCGGCCGTCCATGCCGAGCAGGGTGAGCGCGACCATGCCCAGCAGCACGGGGTCCTCGTCGCGGGCCGACACGGCCGCGTCCTCGAACACGAGCCACGAGCGTCGGTAGTCGCCGGTGAGTTGCAACGCGAGAGCCAGGTCCAGGGTCAGCGTCACTCGCCGGCGCCCTGTGTCGGAGCCCAGCCGCTCCAACGCGCGCCGATAGTGGCGCACCGCCTCCTCGTTGGCCAGCCGGTTCGCCGCGTGCCGGGCGGCGGCCACCAGGAGGTCGACCACCGTGCCGCGGTCGAGGTCGGCTCCGGCGAGATAGGCGTGGTGCGCCGCCTCGTTCGGCCGCGCCGGGTCGGTGACGGACGCCGCGACGGGCAACTCGCGTACGACGGCGGCATGCAGGCGACGGCGGTGGTCCTCGGCTGCCGAGACGTACAGGGTCTCGCGCACGAGATCGTGCCGGAAGGCGAACTCACCGCTCGCGGACGGCTCCACCAGGTGTGCGTCCACCGCGTCCGTCAACAACCGCCCCACCGTGACCGCGCCGACACCCGCCACCCGCGCGAGCAGGTCGGTCTGGAAGCGCCGACCCAACACGGCTGCGACGCGGAGGAGTTCCACGACGGACTCGTCCAGGAGTTCGAGTCGTCGCCGGACCGCGGCCCGCACACCGGCGGACATCGCGGTGACCGGTTGCCCGGCGGACCACAACCGAGCCGTCTCCTCCACGAAGAACGGATTGCCGCCTGTGCGCCGGTGGACCTCGTCGACGACCGCGTCCGGCGGCGAGGTGCCCACCGTACGGGTGATCAGCTCCGCCACCTCCACGCGGGTCAGACCGGCCGGCCGAACGATCGCCGTCTCCGCGCCCGCCGCCGGCAGCCGCCGCCCGGCCTGCCGGGCCTCGAACTCACGGCAGGTGCCCACCACCAGCAACCGCTCGAACCAGGTGTGCCGTGCCACGAACTCCACCAGGTCCAGCGACGCCGCGTCGGCCCAGTGCAGATCCTCGAGGACGACCAGGACCGGTCGCGTGCGGGAGACGGTGGTCAGCATCGTCGTCACGGCGTCGCCGATCGCGAAGCCGTTGGGCCGCCCGTCCGGATCCCTGTCCGGTTCCGTGTCCGGACGCCCGTCCGGACTGCCGTTCGCGATGTGCTCGGGTGGCAGGACCGGAAGCGCTCCGCCGGCCACCGCCGTCATCCGGTCCCACTCGTCGGCGGCGACCTCGCTCCGCAGGCTGCGCAGGGCCTGGGTCCAGGGCCAGTAGTCGGGCGTGGCGCCGGAGTCCCAGCAGGTCCCGCGCAGCACCAGCATCCCCAGGCCCGGCGCCTCGTACGCGATGTGGCGCACCAGGGTGGTCTTGCCGATCCCGGCCTCCCCGCCGACCAGTACCAGCCCGCCGTGCCCCGTGCGGGCCCGCTCCACGTGCGACCGCAACACGTCCAGACAGTCGGCCCTGCCGATGGGTGCGGAAGGCACGACGTCCTTTCGCTCTCGGGCGGGACCATGAGGCGGCGATGAACCGCCGCATGCCGCGTCGGACCGGTCGGCCGCCGTCGACTCCGGACTGTCGACAGGATGTCGACTCTAGGAAGGCGGCGCGTCGGTGTGCCGCACGCGGCGCTTGGATTCGCTCGAAAGGATGGTTGGGCGGTGGCGTCGGTCCGGGAGGGATCGCGGTGTGTCGGGTCGACGACATTGCCCGGGGAGGGCGCTTCTTCTCTCGGTGACAGCGTTCCTCCCGGTGCGGCGATCCTTCGGTGACGGCATTCCATGGGTGGCGACGTTCCTTCGGCGCGGATTCGGGAGGGTGCTCCGCTACGACTTCTCCGGGCGGGGCCGCTGCGTGCGCGGTGCCCCGACTCGGTAGGCCTCGGAGGAGAGGTAGGCCGTCACCCTCGGTGGGTGGCCTGCGGCCTGCACGAGGGAGAGGTACGAGATCAGGCCCACCCCGTCGGCCGGGCGGCGCCTGGACACCGCGCCCAGCGCCCGATCGAGCAGGGCCGTGGGCAGACCTTGGTCGCGCAGTACCGACGCCGCGCGGTCGCGGGCGCACGCGTCGTCCCCGACGTAGTCGCGTACCGGCAGGTGCAGCGTGTAACCGGTGGGGCCGCATGTGTCGGGGCCACCGTTGAAGGACAGGCACGACAGCAGGGGACGACCGTCGAAGCGGTTCGTGGCGCCGGCGACGCGGGAGAACCGCACCACCTGCTCCGGACATCCGCCCCCGTACAGTCCGGCGACGCGGCGGACACCGTCGAGGTCGAAGCGGTGATGGGCGACGTAGACCTTCACGCGTGGCGCCGCCCACGACCCCAGATCCACCCCGACGAACGCGAACCGATCGTCGTCGGGCCGGCGTGCCGCGACGTGCGCGCGTACCGCCGCCCAGGCCCGCGCGTACCCGAACCGGGCCATGGCCTCGTCGATCACCTCCGCCGCGGGTCCGGGCCCGTGCGCCCCGGGATTTACGTACGCCTTGAACCCCGGGCCTTCGTGCGCCCGCAACTCCATCGCGCACCACAGCGCGAAGGCACCCTGCGGCGCGGCCGGGAAGAAGAGGGTCTCGACCCGACGCAGCGGCTCCAGGGAGAATTCCCAACGACCGGCCAGCCGGCGCAGCGCCGCCCACCCCGACCTGCTGTTGCCGGCGAGTGTCGCCGCACCACAGCCGGGCTCGGTCAGCACCCGCACACTCGGTGGGCCGCCGCGCGGGACCGTCACCGAGAACTCGGCGGGCGTGTGATCGTCGGAGACGAAGGACGGCCAGGCGGGCGGCGCGCCGAGGGGTCGGTCGGCCGAGGTGCCGAGCAGGTCGGTCAGCGAGTCCGCGTATCGCCTTTCGGGATCGGCCACCCCGGTCACCCGACACAGCCGGTCGAGTTGTCCTCGGACGTGACTTCCCAACGTGGCGGGGCGTCCCGCCGCACGCCAGGCGGACAAGATCTCGTAGGGGTTGACGACAAGGGTCACGACTGCCTCCCGGTGCTCCGTTCTCCGTCCCGCGGCCCGGTCGGCTGCCGCCGACCCGCCCGGGAGTGCCGGGAGCGCGGATCGGTGTCGGCGGTTGGCCGGCCCCGGGCCCGGGCTCCACCTGGAAGGCGCGAGATCGGAGCCGGCACCTGCTGGGTCGGAGCCGGCACCCCTTGGATCGGAGCCGGCACCTCCCGGATCGGAGCCGGAAGCCGATGGTGCGGTCGCGGCATCCGTGAGCCGGGAGGGGGGCGCCGGTGACCCGGAAGCGGGGCGGCGACGGATGCAGGGTGATGGGGGCGGATGCGGCTCGGAGCCCGCCTCCGGTTCGGTCGCCGATGGGGTCGGGCGCACGGACGTCCGGGGCGGATTGCCGGGCGGGGCCTGCGAGGTGGGCAAGTCCGCCACCAGCGGCGATAGTTGATTGCCTATGGCTTCCGGTCGGATCCGGTCTTGGACACGTGGCGACGGCCCTTGATGTGCTGCCCCCGTAATCGCAACGGAACGGGGAGCACGAGATGTGTGAGAACTGCACGACCGCCGGTGGGCAGGCGGGCGCGAGTCGTCGAGGACTGTTGCGAACGGCGGTGATGGGTGGTGCGGGGCTTGCCGCGGCGGGGCTCGCGGTTGCCGGCGGCGCACCGGTCGCGGCGGCGGAGCCCGAGGTCGCGGTGGAAGCGGCTCGCGGACCCGTGGGGGTGGGTCTGCGGTGGCTCGGCGTGGCCGGCTGGGAAATCACCTTCGACGGGCGCGTGTTGTACTTCGACCCGTACCTGAGCCGCTTCGACTATCGCCTCCAGGGCGGCGCGTTGCGCACCGACCCGCGCGTGATCGAAGGGCTGTTGGCCTCCGGTCGACTGGCGGGACCGCCCGAACTGGTCATGGTGAGCCACGGTCACTGGGATCACATGGCGGACGTGCCCTATTTGTTGACCCGCAAGGAGTGGGCGGCACGCACGATCGACACGATCGGCACGGAGACGCACGCCCATCTGCTGCGGGCCATGGGCGTCGAGCGCCCGGTGATCGTCGCCTCGGGTGGTGAGTACCTGAGCTTCGGCGGCGGCGCCTACACCGTCGAGGTGATCCGCAGCCTGCACAGCCAGTCCGCCGGCCACGGCTTCTTCGCGCCCGGCTCGCGCACCGAGCCGCCTCCGCCGCCGACGACCACGGCCGACCTGGTCGAGGGCGGCACGCTCGCGTACCAGGTCACCGTGCCGGGCCGGCTGAAGGTGATGCTGTTCGGCGGCACCAACTTCGTGGAGCGGGAGATCGCGGGGATGCGGCCGGACGTGGTGATGGTGTCGATGACGGATTACAGCACGGTCCACGAATACCTGCCGAGGCTGCTCACCGCGCTCGGCGGGCCGCGCTACGTCATCCCCAGCCATCACGACGACATGATCACGGGCTACGACGACCCGGCCCTCCCCGGGACCGTGAATCCCAAGGCGGTCGCCGAACTTCGTGCGACCATCGCCCGGGCGGGGCTTGCCTCCAAGGTCGTTCCGGCCGTGCATCTCCAGCGCTTGAATTTCTGACCGGGCCGCGATCGGGAATCGGGTCGGCTCCCGATCGCTCACCGGAGCCGATGCCAACCAGACGCGCTGCCAACGACGTTCCGTCATCCGCACGATATGGTCCGACCCGGGCGGTCGGTCCCATTCCCACAGATGAAGACGCGAGGCATTGTCGATGCTCGACCCGGAGCGGATCCGCAGGACGCGAGCCCGTGCGCAGGCCTTGGCGGAGGGGGTCCGGGAGGACTCCGTCGAGGCGGTCGTGCGGCGGGTCCTGGCCATCCAGGCCCAGGACGCCACCGCCGCCGACCTGGGCATCCGCGTACGAGGCAGGGGCATCGGAGCGCGCGACGTCCGCGCGGCGTACGAGAACGAGCGCAGTGTCGTGCGCACCTGGCTCATGCGCGGGACCCTGCACACCGTCGCGGCCGAGGACGTTCGCCGGCTCCTGCGGCTGCTCGCGCCCCGCCTTCTCGACGGGACCGGTCGCCGTTACCGGGAACTCGGCCTGGACGAGGGCCTGCGCGAGCGCGCCGACCGCCTCATCCGGGACGCCCTCACCACACATGGGCCGCTCACGCGCCAGGAGCTGACCGACCGCCTGGGCACCCTCGGCGTCCCGCCGGAAGGACAGGCGTCGTTCCACCTGATCCGCCACGCGGCCCTCACCGGCATCGTGTGCCACGGTCCCGAACACGCGGGTGAGGCGACCTACGCCCTTCTCGACGACTGGGTACCGGCGCAACCCGACGACTCCGGAGGGGAGTCGGAGTCGGACCTCGCCGAACTCGCGCTCCGCTACCTGAAGTCGCACGGACCCGTCGACACGGAGGACTTCGCGACCTGGTCGGGCCTGCCCATCACCTGGGCCCGCAAGGCATGGAAGGCACTGGCGTGGTCGGGCGCGATCACCGACGACGGCGTACCGACCGGGTCCGTCGATCCTGCGGCGGACTCGGCCGCCAGGTCGTCCGAGGCGCCGGACGTGCGGATGTTGCCCGCCTACGACGGCTACCTCGTCGGCTATCGCACCCGCGAATCGGCCGTTCCCGCCGCCTACGAGCACCGGGTTCGCCCGGGCGGCGGGCTCATCCGGCCCACGATCACGGTCGACGGGCTGGCCGTTGCCACCTGGACCCGCCTCGCCGGCGGACGCACCGTCGAGGTGAGCGCGTTCGAGCCGCTGTCTGCCGTGGTCGAAGCGGGCATCGAGGCCGAACGGTCGGAGGTCGTCGGCTTCCTGCGTCCTGCGGTATGACCGTGGCAGCGGTTCTCGCGGCGGTGGCGGCGTCCGCCGGCACGGCGACCGTGTGTGCCGTCCGCGACTTCCGACGGCACACGTGCGGTCGGCGTGCGGCAGGGGTCAGCAGGCGTTGAGGAGCGTGGTGAGGGCGCTCTTCTCGGTGGCGTCGACGGTCAGTGCGTAGTCGTGCTTGACCTGGACCCAGGCTCGGGCGTAGGTGCAGCGGTAGGAGGCCTGGGGGAGCCATTCGGCGGGGTCCTTGTCGCCCTTGGAGCGGTTCGACGAGGCCGAGACGGCGATGAGTTGAGGGGCGTTCACGTCGTTGCCGAAGGCGCGGCGCCGCGTCGTGGTCCAGGCCCAGGCGCCGGACGCCCAGGCCTCGGACAGCGGTACGACGTGATCGATGTCGAACGTCGACGGGTTCGTGGTGACGGCGTTGTCGTAGGCGCTGGTCCAGGTTCCGGAGGTGGCGGTGCAGGCGCTGTTCGTGGTCACGCCGTTGCCGTCGCGCTTGAGGATCCATTCGCGCGTGTCGCAGGTCCCGGAGATGGTGATCCAGGTCGGGAACAGGTCGCGGTCGTAGCTGTCACCGTGTGTCTCGGCGGTCGCGGACATGCCGGACAGGTAGGAGCGGGCGGTTGCCGCCGATATCGGTGTGGGCAGCGCGGCCTGCGCGGGGGTGATCGCGGTCGCCGTCGCGGCCAGGGCAAGACCGGCTATACACAGGGGGGTTGCGGCGCGGCGCAGCACGGTCGCAGTGGTCATGGCGGGGTCCTCCCGAGGGTCGTGGTGACGTCCGGCCCGGGACGGGCACGGATCGGCGCGCCCAGCGTGCCCGAGTCGTGTGCGTCACCGGGACCCCACGCGGCGTGAATTCTTCGTGACGAGCACTGCCGTCCCGACCGATTCGCCGCCCCCGGAAGCCGGCCGAACGCGGCGCCGCGGCACCGGCATCCGGGACCGGCACGGGCCTTTTCCGATTCGTTTCCGGCCGCACACCCGGCCGGCCCGCGCTCGACGGCTGGCAACAGGCGCGGTCTCGACGGCACTTCACCGCGATGCCGGGGTGTGAACGGGACACGATTTCGGCAACGTGGCCGCACTACCGGAGCTCGCGGCCCGCCGTGTGTGAATCACCATGGGCCATCCGGTGCATCCGCTCGTTTGCCATCGGCTGAGCGCGTCGGGGGTTAGCCCTACCCGGAACCCGGCGGGTAACGGGATCGTTCGGAGTGGCCGCGTCCGGACATGCTGGGTCCTGCACATACGGTTGGTTTTCGGCGATTCCACAGGAGTTGGCTCGTGCGTAAGCAGGCATGGCAGGGATTCCGTTCTCCCACGCGGCGTGGTGGTCGGCGCAAGGCGGTTTCGGCCGCGGCCGCAGTGGCCGCGGGCGTCGTGACGATGGGCATCCTGGCGCCGCCCTCGGCGTCCGCCGCCGGTAGGCCCGACAACGTCCAGCGGGGTCTGAACGCGCTGATCCAGCCGGAAGGGCCGCCCGGCGCGCTGGCGAGCGTCCAGGGCCGCGACGGCCACGACCGTACCTACACCGCGGGGGTGGGCGATCTGGCCACCGGCTCGAAGGTGCCCAGGGACGGTCAGGTTCGGATCGGCAGCAACACCAAGACGTTCAATGCGGTGCTCGTGCTGCAACTGGTCGCCGAGGGGAAGATCGGCCTCGACACCTCGATCGATACCTACCTGCCCGGCCTCGTTCACGGCGAGGGCATCGATGGTCGAAAGATCAAGGTCCGTCACCTCCTGCAGCAGACCAGCGGGCTGCCCAACTACAGCAACCATCTCGGCGACGAGGTCCGGTACTTCGAGCCCCGCGAGCTCGTCGACATCGCGCTCCGGCACCCGGCCGACTTCGATCCCGGGGAGAAGTGGGCGTACAGCAACACGAATTACGTGCTGGCCGGCCTTCTCGTCGAGAAGGTCACCGGTCGACCCCTCGCCAAGGAGATGGACCAGCGCATCTTCAAGCGCATCGGATTGCGTCACACCTACTTCCCCGCCCCCGGTGACGTGACCATCCGAGGGCCCCACCCCAAGGGCTACTACCAGGATGCGCCGGGCGCGCCGCTGCGCGACGTCACCGGAACCGACCCCTCCTGGGGCTGGGCGGCAGGTCAGTTGATCTCCACCAACTCCGACGTCAACAGGTTCTTCACCAAGCTCCTGTCCGGTCACCTCCTCCCGCAGGCCCAACTCACCGAAATGCGCTCCGCCACCCTCCCCGCCGATGCCACCTTCGGTGCGGGCGCCCGCTACGGGCTGGGGATCGTAAGCAAGCCCCTGCCGTGCGGCGGCGGCGACCGGCTCTACTGGGGCCACGGCGGCAGCTTCCCGGGTTACGAGACCCGCGGCGGCGCCACGGACGACGGCCGTGCCGGCAACGTCGCGGTCACCATCCAGCTGAACGACGCGGCATCCAGGAAGCGGGTGGACAACGTGGTGGAAGCGGCCCTGTGCCGCTGAACCGCGCCCGGTGAGGCCCATCCCGACGGTCGGCCCGCGCATCCGACCTCGAACCGCGCCCACGGTGCCGTGCCTCCGTCGCGCTCGCCAACTGAACTTGCCCCTCACGCACGGGGTTTGCGGCCTCCGGGCATGCGACCCACCAACCTCCTCGATGGCCCCGGGTGAACGTGTCGGGGACCGCCCGGGATCATGTATGCGGGTCACGGTCGGTGGGGTCGGGGCGGGAACGGATCGGGGACGTCGATGGCGCGCGTGGGTTCGGCTGTGCGGGTGGTGGCAGCAGCGGTGGGGATGGCGTTGATGACGGGGTGTTCCGCGGCTGCGGACCTGGCCGACTCGGCCTCCGCGGATCTGTCGCGACTGGGCAACAAGGCGCTGTACGAGATTCGGACGCGGACTCGATCAGGGTGACCTGGTCGGAGTACGACCGCCCCGTCGAGATCAAGGCGCCCGCGCGCGACTTGGTCGTCGAGTTGCCCACGCTCGGGAACGCGCCCCTCCCCGGGCTGTGATCGACGCGCGGCGGGCGGGTGACCGCCCGCCGCGCGACGGTTCTGCGACATGCCACCCGCCGCGGCACAACGACCCGACGGCGACGCGACGACCCGACCTGATGTGCGGGATCCGAGTCGTGCTCCGCGCGCCGACCCTGGGACTGCGTTAATAATAGACCGACGGGTCGATCAATCAATCGCCGACCCGTCCGATATCCCACGTCTTCAAGAGGGGACACGCACATGACCGACTCTTCACGACCCGGTTGGGCGACCAGCCGCCGAGGATTCCTACAACGGGTGGGTGCCGTGGGTGGTGCCGGAGCGGCGCTGAGCGCGATGGGCGCGCTCGGCCTCGTCCCGAGTTCGGCGAGCGCCGCGACGCCGCCGTTTCGCGCGCCGCGCGCGTCCGACTTCGGGCTCACCGGACGCGGCGCGGGGCGCGTCGCGGTGGTCGGCGCCGGTGTGGCCGGTCTGACTGCCGCGTACGAGTTGGACAAGGCCGGCTACGACGTGACCGTGCTCGACGCGCGCCCGCGGATCGGCGGGCGCAGTCTCACGGTGCGTGGCGGCGACACCCTGACCGACCTCAAGGGCGTGACCCAGCACGCACGTTTCGCGCCGGGTCAGTACTTCAACGCCGGACCCGCGATGCTCCCGCAGTGGTCGGTCAGCACCGACTACTGCCGTGAATTGGGGGTTCCCCTGGAGGTGTTCTCGATATCGAACACGAACACCTTCGTGTTCGACCCGAACGGGCCGGGCCGGCCGCGTTTTCAGACCGCGCAGGCGGACGCGTACGGCGTGGTCGCCGAGTTGCTGGCCAAGGTGACCGACCAGGGGGGCCTGGACCGGCAGTTGACCGCGGCCGACAAGGAACGCCTGTTGGGGTTCCTGAAGGCGATGGGCGATCTCGGCGACGACCTCGCGTACCGCGAGGACCCGCGGCGGCGCGGGTTCGCGGTGAACCCCGGCGGCGCGGGCTCGCCCGGCACGCCGTTGCCCCGGCGGGGTTCGCTCGACCGCGTCTTCTCGGAACAGTTGTTGCGGCACTGGTACCTCGACGCGAACTTCGACATGGCGTCGACCCTGCTCCAACCGGTCGGCGGCATGGACCGCATCGTCGAGGCCCTGGCGGAGCGGATCGGTCGTGGGCGCATTCGATGCGGGGTCGAGGTCACCGCGATCACCGACGGCCCGCGTGGGATCCGGCTGACGTATCGCGGGGTGGCGAGCGGCGTGCTCGATGTCGACTACTGCATCGTGACCACGCCGCCGCTGGTGGCCGCGCGCATCGCCGGGCTGCCGGCCGAGGTGACCGCCCTGCTGGGCGGCTTCATGGCGGAGTTCCCCGGCAAGATCGGGCTGGAGTACCGCAGTCGGTGGTGGGAGGACGACTTCGCGATCTACGGCGGCCTCACCTCCTACGGTGCGGACGGGTCGCTGTGGTACCCGTCGTACGACCACCATCGCGAACGCGGGGTGATGGTCGCCTACTTCGAGCGGGCGGAGACCACGGTGCAGGGACTGCCGCCGGCCCGGAGGTCGGCCGAGGCGGTGCACCGCAACGTGCGCGTGCACGGTCCGAAGGCGCGTACGGAGCTGGCGAGTTCGCTCTCCGTCATGTGGGGGCTGGAGCCGTTCGTCGAGGGCGGCTGGCAGGCGGCCGATACGCAGAACAACGGCGCCGTCAACACCCCGCGCTTTCGTCCGCTCACCGATCCGAGCGGGAGGGTCTTCTTCGCCGGCGACTGGCTGAGCAACATGTTGGGCTGGCAGCACGGTTCGATGGTGTCGGCGCGGCAGGCGGTCGAGAAGCTGCACGCGCGGGTCCTGGCCGCGTGATCCGGCGCACCTTGCGGTGTACGACGCGACGTACGACGCGACGGTGTCCCGTCCACCCTGGGGCTGATGCGCTCCTACCCCGCATGGTTGACGTCGGCGTCCGACCGTCTCGTTAAATTAGACCGACTCGTCGATCTATTATTCTGTTCGCCCCTCGGGGCGGGCCTGCCCGCGCCTCGAACGAGGCGCGGGCTGTACTGATGGAGAAGCCCATGAGCACACCCCGCCACAGCCGCACCGCCGCCGGACCACGTCCACCGTCCGCCGGCCGTGCGCCGTACGCCGCCGTGGCCACAAACCTGATGAAGGTCTACGGCGAGGGAGAGACCGAGGTCAGGGCCCTCGACGACGTGTCCGTGGGCTTTCACGCCGGCGAGTTCACCGCGATCATGGGCCCCTCCGGCTCCGGCAAGTCGACGCTCATGCACTGCATGGCGGGCCTGGACAGGATCTCCTCGGGCTCGGTCCGGCTGGGCGACGTCGAACTGGCCTCGCTCGACGACACCGGCCTCACCCACCTGCGGCGCGACAGGCTCGGTTTCATCTTCCAGGCGTTCAACCTGCTCCCGACGCTGACCGCACTGGAGAACATCACCCTGCCGCTGGACATCGCCGGACGGCGGGCCGACCCCGCGTGGCTCGACAAGGTCGTGGAGACCGTGGGACTGGGCCACCGCCTCGACCACCGGCCCGCGCAACTGTCCGGCGGTCAACAACAACGCGTCGCGTGCGCCCGCGCCCTGGCCGGACGACCCGAGATCATCTTCGCGGACGAGCCCACCGGCAACCTCGACTCGCACTCGGGCACCGAGGTGCTGAACTTCCTGCGCGCGTCGGTCACCGAATCCGGTCGGACCATCGTGATGGTCACCCACGACGCGGTCGCCGCGTCGTACGCCGACCGGGTGCTGTTCCTGGCCGACGGCCGCATCGTCGACGACATGGCCCAGCCCACCTCCGACCGGGTGCTGGAGCGCATGCGCCGGTTCAACCGGAAACCGGACGAAGCCGTGCCCGCCGTCTCCGCCCTCCCCCTCTGAAGGACGCCACCGTGCTTCGCACTTCCCTGCGCAACCTCGTCGCCTACAAGGTGCGCCTCGCCCTCACCGCGCTCGCCGTCGTCTTCGGCGTCGCGTTCGTGTCGGCCGTCCTGGTCTTCGGCGACACGCTCAAGCAGGCCATGACGGACGCCGCGCTGCGCGAACACCGCGGCATATCGGTCGACGTCCGCGGCACCAAGCACGCCGTCGACCACCTCCAGATCCCGCCCCTGGACGAGTCGCTCGCGGCCAGGCTCCGTGCGCTGCCCGGCACCGCCTCGGTCACCGGTCACGTCACCGGCTTCACCGCCGTGGTCGACCGCGCCGGCGCGCTCGTCCGCAAGAAGACGAGCGCGATCGGCGCCAACGCGGTGCCCGGTCCGGACGGCAAGGACCCCAGATACCCGCTGATCACCGGACGCCTGCCCGTCAAGGCGGGCGAGGCGGCGCTCGACGAGCGGACCGCCGAGGCCGCCGGGTACAAGGTCGGCGACCGGATCCGGATCGTAGCGCGCGGACCCGTGCTGGATCAGACCGTGGTCGGCGTCTTCACCACCGACAGCGCCGCGGTCGAGGCCGGCGGCACGCTCACCCTCCTGGACACCGCCACCGCGCAGGAGCTCTACCTGGAACCCGGCGTCTACGGCGAACTGCGCCTGAACGCACGACCGGGCACCTCTCAGGAGCAACTGCGCGCGGCGGCGGCCCCGTTGCTTCCCGGCGGTGCCGAGGCACTGACCGGTGACAAGCTGCGTCAGGACGACCGGAACAGGGTGAACAAGGAGATCGCGTCGCTGCGCACGCTGCTCCTGGTGTTCGCCGGCATCGCACTGTTCGTCGGCAGCTTCATCATTGCCAACACCTTCGCGATGCTCGTTGCGCAACGCACCCGCGAACTCGCGCTGTTGCGCGCCATCGGTGCCACCCGCAGGCAGGTGACCCGCTCGGTGATGTTCGAGGCCCTCGCGGTGGGCGTGGTCGCCGGACTCGGCGGGTTCGTGATCGGCATCGGGCTCGCGATCGGCCTGCGCGACGTCCTCAACGGTGTCGGGGCCAACCTCACGCCCGGTCCGACCGTCGTCGCCGGCACGACCGCGCTGTGGAGCCTGCTCGTCGGCATCGGCGTCACGCTGGTCGCCGCGTGGCTGCCGGTGCGTCGGGCCGCCAAGATCCCGCCCGTCGCGGCGTTGCGCACAAACCTGCCGCCCAGTACGTCGAGCCTGCGCCGGCGCAACATCGCGGGCGCGCTGACCCTCGTACTCGGCGGCGCCGTCCTGCTCGCCGGCATCAAGGGCTCGGCGACCGGCAACGCCAAGGTGTTCACCGTGATGGGCGGCGCGGGCATCGTCCTGATCGGCGTCATCGTGCTCACGCCCCTGCTCGCCGCGCCCGCGGTGCGTGTGTTCGGCGCGCTGCTGCGGCGGATCCACCCGGTGGAGGGCCGGCTCGCGTATCAGAACGCGGCCCGCAACCCGCGCCGCACCGCCGCCACCGCGTCCGCGCTGATGATCGGCATGGTGCTGGTCACCTCGCTGACGATCTTCGGTACCTCGCTCAAGCACCTGGTCGACCGCACCCTCTCGAAGGGCATCACCGCCGAGTTCGTGCTCAGTTCGTCGGCGGACGGGCAGAGTCTGGCGCCGGAGATCGCCGCCGCGGTCGCCAAGGTGCCGGGGGTGACCGCCGTCAGTCCGGTCCGCGAGGCGCGGGCGACCGTCGACGGCAAGGAACACGGGATCACCGCGGTCGACCCGGCGAGCGCGTTCTCGGTGCTTGCGACCACGTTCACCCAGGGCGGCCCGCAGTCGTTGTCCAGCGGGTTGTTGGTCTCGAAGCAGACCGCCGACGAGCGCAAGTGGCGGGTGGGAACCTCGGTTTCCGTCACCTTCCCGGACGGCGAGCGCGCCCGATTGGCCATCGGTGGAATCTACGACGAGGCACCGCTGCTCGGTGCCCTGACCGTGTCGCTGCAGACGCTGACCCCACATGTGGACGTCGTCGGCGACGACTTCGTGCTCGCCAAGGTCGCGCCGCGGTCCAAGGACGGCATGCGGGACGCGTTGCGCAAAGCGGTCGGCAACAGCCCGGCGGTCAATGTGCAGACGGCGAA
Source organism: Embleya sp. NPDC050154 (assembly GCF_044460165.1). Classification (NCBI taxonomy): domain Bacteria; kingdom Bacillati; phylum Actinomycetota; class Actinomycetes; order Kitasatosporales; family Streptomycetaceae; genus Embleya; species Embleya sp. NPDC050154. The sequence continues at coordinate 230,632 of NZ_JBITJP010000009.1, read as the reverse complement.
GGAGGTGCGCAAGGACTTCAACAAGCTCTTCGACGTCATGCTCGACATCGTCTACGGGTTGTTGTCGATGGCGATCGTCATCGCGGTGCTCGGCGTGGTCAACACGCTGGCCATGTCGGTGTTCGAACGCACCCGCGAGATCGGCATGATGCGGGCCATCGGGCTCGACCGGCGGCGCACGCGACGGGTGATCCGGCTGGAGTCCCTGATCATCTCGGTCTTCGGTGGCCTGCTGGGCGTCGTGCTCGGGCTGATCGCCGGGGTGGGCGGCGTCAAGGGCATGGCCCGCTCCACCAAGGACCTCACGGTGGTCGTTCCGTGGGACCGGGTGCTGATTTTCCTGGTCCTGGCCGCGATCGTGGGCGTGCTCGCGGCGGCCTGGCCCGCCCGGCGCGCCGCGAGGCTCGACGTGCTCACGGCGCTGCGTACCGATTAGACGCGGCGTGTCGCACGCGCGGCGCCGCCTCGGACTCGGCGACGCGCTTTCTCCGACCCGGCGACCCGCTCCTCGGACCGGGCGACTCGTGCCCCGGCCGCGCCGTCCACGCGTCCGGGGCCCGTGGCCGGCACGAACCGATCCCTGCGCGACCGGGTGCCGCGCGGGTCCGTCCCGGGGTGGCGGCCGGGCTCGGGAACGGTCGCGAACGTCTTTCGTCAGTAAAGGAATTCGATGAAAAGAGAGGTGCTGGAAAGATGGACTGGGGAGACCTCGCAGATATCGCGCTCGACCGGCTCGGCGGCGCGAACTCCATGACGCGCGACATCGCCGAGACCGCCGTGCCCGGCGAGGTCCCGCTGCTGGTGACCTCCGCGCGGGCCCGTCAGGAGTGGACCAACGGAACCCTGGTGCTCACCACGCGCCGGCTGGTCTACACCAAGGAGGGCAGACCCACGGTGGCGGTCCCGTTGGCGGGCATCGCCGAGGTCGAGGTGGGCCGGTCCCGGCTCACCGGGAACATCTTCAAGGTCACCGCCGTCGGTGGTGACCACGCTTGGGAGAACGTCGCCGAGGTCGCGACCTTCGCCGCACGGCTGCGTGATGCCGTCGCCGCCGCCGCGAGTGCGGAGCGGGCCCTCGACCGGGCGGGAACGCCCGGCCGGCCGCAGGAGGAGCCGCTGCTGCTCGACCGGATCGAACGTCTGGTCGTGCTGCACCGCCACGGCGCCCTGACCGACGAGGAGTTCGCCCGGGCCAAGCGGCGGCTGCTCGGCGGCTGACGTCGTGGTGCCTCCCGGCGCGCACCGCCGTCGCCGGGGGCGGTGGCGGTGGCGGTGCCCGGGATGACGGCCGAGGCGGTTGCCGGGGGCGGTTGCCGCGCCCGGGGCGGTGGCCCGGATGACGGCCGAGGTGGTGGCCGCGCCCGCCTCCGGATCCCGGACGTCCCCGCTCGCTAGGACGGTTCGCCGGGGGCGGGGTCGGGCGCGGCGGGGGTGTCCGGTGCGGTGAACCCGGACGCCGCGCGAATGATGCGCTTGGTCATCGGGTCCGACCAGGCCTTGGGGGAGAGCACCTCGATCCAGATCGCGCGCACCGTCTTGCGGCCGACGTTCTCCCAGGAGATCAGGGTCCGGGACGGGAAGGAGACCGAGTCGCCCTCGGCGACGTCTATCGGCTCCGCGACCTGCGCGTGGTCGCCGAGCCCGCCTCCCACCCGGAAGCGCAGGGACCCGGACATCAGGAAGGCGAAGGTCTCCCCGGGCCGGGAGTAGGGGCCGCCGCTGGAGCCGCGCGGCGGAATGGACAGCAGGGCCGGTTCGAGATCGTGGCCGGGGAGGAGGAGTTCCTCCCACTGGACGCCGCCCTCGAGGACCACGGTGGCCCGCTCGTCGGCGCGTACGACGCTCGCGTTCGTCTTGGTGAAGGACGCGAGGCTGCTCATGGGAACGCCGAGCGCGTCGGTGATGCGCGCGATCAACTGGGTCGAGGCCCGTTCGACGCTGCGTTCGATCGAGGACAGGTGGGACACCGACGTGTCCGTCATCGCCGCGAGTTCCTTGAGCGAGAGGCCACTCGCCAGGCGCGCGCGTCGGAGCCGACCGCCGTCGGCGGCCTCGTTTGTGGGAGCCGGGCTGTCGGGGCTGCTCAGCGAGGTGCGAATCGCCGCGGGGTTCCAGCCGTGTCGCTGCCGCAGGTCGGCGATCCGGCGCGCCCGGCTCACGTGCTCGGGGCCGTAGCGGCGTTGCCCGCCGGCCGTTCTGTCCGGCACGAGCAGGTCTTGTTTCTCCCACGCCCGCAGGGTCTGGGGACTGACCCCGACCTCGGCGGCGACATCGCCAATGCTTCGCCAACTCATGCTCGGAGTCTAGGACGGCCCGGGTCGGGAGTCTCGACAAACCTACATCGTTACTGTAACTATGGCGCCCCAAGCGGAGAGGGGAGCCCAATGTCATCCGTGGATCGCATCTTCTTCGGAGCAGGCTCGGGGTCGGCGTTGTCGCGGCGGGGCGGAGCGGCCGGCTCCCCGACGGTGCTCTTCGTCCACCCGGCCAACCTCCAGGCCAGATGCTGGCAGGCGGTGCTGGCGGCGGTGCCGGCCGAGTGGACGTGCCTGGCGATCGACCTGTCCGGGCACGGGTCCTCGGTGCGCCACGACACCTACGGTGTCGACCGGTGGCTGCGCGAGTGCGTCGAACTGCTCGACGCCGCCGAGGTCGCGGACGTGCACCTGGTGGGCGCCTCGGTCGGCGCGGCCGTCGCGGTGGAACTCGCCGCGGCACACCCGGATCGGGTCCGCAGCGTCACCACGGTCGGCGGCGCCTTCCGCGCGGCCGATCCGGCCGACTCGCACGCGTTCCTGGCGGCCGTCGCCGCCAAGGGCACCCGGGCGGCGGTGCTGGACATCCTGGCGAGCGAGGCCGGCATGGACGCCGCCTTGGTCGCCGCCGTCGCCGCCGACATCAGCGTCAACTCCGACGAGGAGGCGGCGCGCGTCTGGACGGCCGCCGCCGTGGCCGCGGGCCTGCGCGCGGCGCCCCGACTGCGCTGCCCGACCCTCGCGATCGTCGGGGACCGGGACGTGGGCTGCCCCGTCCGGGACTCCCGCGCGTTCGCGGAACTCACCGGCGGCCGGCTCGCGGTCATCGTCGGACACGGACACCTGCCGATGTACACCGCCCCCGCCCGGGTCGCGGCCTACCTCGGATCACTCGTCGAGGGAACGCGGCCCGACCGCACCCCCCATCGACGTCCCACCACCGGAACAGGAAGCCGATCATGACCGAAACCACGTTCGCCGAGCGCACGGCGCCCGCAGCGGACATCGCCGAGATCCGCAGGCTCCACACGCAGTGGTGGGAATCCAACATCGGCTGGGACATCGACCGCATGGTCGAGGTGTTCCCGTCCCCGGGCGACGAGTACCTGATGTTCAACTTCAACGGACACCCGTACTTCAACATGACCGAGAAGGTCGCGCTGTGGAAGTGGTACCGCGAGATCATCGCCCAGACGGGCGGCCTGACGACGCGGATCATGCGCCTGGAGGTTCGCGGCGACACCGCCTGGCTGGCCTGCGAGTTCACCGTCGAGGCGGAGATGCTCGACGGCGGGGAGTGGACCGCGGACTCGGTCGAGGCGACGGTGGGACGGGCCACCGAGATCTACCACCGCGACAACGGGCAGGGCGCACCCGAGTGGCGCATGTGGCACACCCACATCACCGCGCTGCCCGACCTGGACGAGACCCGGCCCGGTTTCGACGACTCCACCAACAGCCGCGGCCTGGGCTGGGTCCCGTGGAACCCGCTCCCGAAGGGAGTCTGAGCATGGGTATCGCCGACGGTTCCGCGCGCACGGCCCAAGGATCCCCGCGCATCGCACTCGTGCTCGGCAGTTCGCAACGTCCGGCCGAGATCGTCGCGGCGGCCAAGGCCGCCGAACGCGGCGGCTTCGACGAACTGTGGGTCGGCGAGGACTACTTCTACACCGGCGCGATCGCCTCGGCCGGCGCCGTCCTGGCCGCCACCGAACTCCCGGTCGGGATCGGCATCGTGCCCACCACCTCACGTCATCCCGCGCTCCTGGCCATGGAGTTGGCCACCCTCGCCGGGCTGTACCCGGGGCGGCTCAAGGCCGGCGTCGGCGCGGGTGTGCCGGACTGGCTGGACCAGATGGCGATCCGATCGAGGAAGCCGCTGTCCTCGGTGCGGGACGTGATCGCCGGGCTGCGTACCCTCCTCGCCGGGGAGACGCTGACCGTCGAGGCGTCCTCGTACCAGGCCCGGGAGGTGCGACTGGCCCATCCGCCCGCGGTGGTGCCGCCGATCCTGGCGGGTGTGGGCGGGCCGAAGGCGCTCGCCATGTCGGGCGGGTCCGCCGACGGGACCGTGCTCTCGGTGCTCGCGGGAACGGAATACGTCAAGTGGGCGGCCGATGCCGTGGCAGGCGGCGGCGCCGGTTCCGTGCACGACCTGGTGGCGTACGTCCTGTGCTCCGTCGACGCCGATGCCGCCGTCGCCCGCGAGCGGTTGCGCGAACTGTTCGGCCTCTACCTGCTGGCCGGACCACGCAACCCGATGACCGAGGCGCACGGGATCGCGGACGCGGCCGAGGCCCTGGCCGCGCTGGACTTCGACGACGCCGTGCGGGCGATTCCGGACGCGTGGATCGACGAACTGGCGGTCGTGGGCACGCCCGATGACTGCGCCCGCAGGATCGCGCTGCTGGCCGAGGCGGGAGCGCACTGCGTGGCGCTGTGTCCGCTGCCCGACCGGGACGCCGAGGCGCAGGTCGACCTGCTCGCGCGCGAACTCCTGCCCCGTGTCCGGGCGGTTCGCTCCGCGAGGTGAGATGTCGCGGGGCCGGGCCGGCCGGACCCGGGTACGGAACCCGGGTCAGGGGGGCTTCGGTTCGGCCCCGGGACACGAATCACTCGGGCGGGATCCCTCGGCCCGCCCGGCGTTCGAGGGCCCGACGGGCGCCCGGCGCGCCCGCCCGTCGCGGCCGGGAGCGGTGCGACGGCGCTTCGAGATCGGGTGGTGGTCGGCCCCGGGGTTCGGGGCCGGCGCGCCGTACGGCATCGGGTGGTGGTCGGCCCCGACAGCGGGGCCGGCACGCCGGTACAGCACACACCAGCGATGGGAGACACCGATGACCTATTCGATAGTGAGCTTCGATCCACACGACGGTTCCCTCGGATTCGCGGCGCAGTCGCACTTCTTCGCCGTGGGTTCGGTGGTCGGCGACGCCGAGGCCGGCGTGGGCGTGGTGGTCAGCCAGGCCTTTGCCAACACCGACTGGCCGCACGAGGGGCTGGCGATGTTGCGCGCGGGGGCGGCGCCCGACGACGTGCTGGCGACGTTGACCGCGAGTGATCCGCTGGCCGACTACCGGCAGGCCATCGTCATGGACGCCGGCGGCGGCTACGCCTGCTTCACGGGTGACCGGTGTGCGCCGCACGCCGGCGTCGCACGCGGCGAAGGTGTGGCCGTCGCCGGAAACATGCTGGCCTCGGACGGCGTGTGCGCCGCCGTACTGACGGCCGCCCACCACGACCCGGGAACGGCGCACGCCCGGCGCCTGGTGTCCGCGCTCCAGGCGGGCGAACGCGCCGGCGGTGACGCGAGGGGATCGCAGTCGGCGGTCCTGAAGGTGGTGAACGGCGTACGCTGCGAGCGGCCCTGGCGGCACGTGCTCGCCGACATCCGGGTCGACGACCACGCCGACCCGGTGGATGAGTTGCGGCGCCTGTTGCCCGTACACGAGGGCTTCCGGGCGATCGGAGCCGCGTTGTTCGCCCCGCCGCTGGTGATCGGCGACGCGTCGCGGATCACCGACGCCGATGCCCGGGGGATGGTCGAGGCGCTCGCGGGCGCCGCGTCCGGCCTGGGCGCCAACCGCGAGGCGGACCTGTGGCGGGCGGTCATCCTGCTGCGCTGCGGCGAAAGCACGGCCGGCGGCGCGCTGCTCGCGGAACTCACGGCCGATAGGCCGCAGTTGGCCGAGTTTGCGCGTGGTCTCCAGCGGGTCGGGATCCTGCCGACGGTCGAGGTGCGGCCATGAGGCCGGCCCGGCCCGGGGGGTTCGACGCGAACCGCCCGCGCCCCGCGGTGGACACGTTCGTGCGGGTCGACCGGGTGCGTGAGACGGCGGCCGAACTGGTGCGCATCGACACCCGGAACCCGCCCGGCAGGGAGTCCGCGGCCGTGCCCGCGTTGGTGGAACTGCTGGGTGCGATCGGTTGTGCCACCGAGGTGTTCACGTCGCGATCCGGGCGGCCCTCGGTGCTCGCCGGCTACGGCCGCGCCGCGCCGGGCCGCCCGACACTGCTGATCAACGGCCACGTGGACGTCGTACCGGTGGCCGAGTCGGACTGGACGGTGCCCCCCTTCGAGGGTGTCGTGCGCGACGGGCGCCTGATCGGGCGCGGTGCGGCGGACATGAAGGGCGGCATCGCCGCGGCGATCGAGGGGTTGCGCGCGTGCGTCGACGCCGGCATCGACCTCGGCGCCGACATCGTCTTCCACCTCGTCGCCGACGAGGAGACCGGCGGCGTGCACGGGACGGAGGAACTCGTGGCCGCCGGTGTGGTCCGGGCCGACGCGTGCATCGTTCCCGAGCCGACCGACCTGCGGCCGGCCGTGGCCGAACGCGGCTCTTGGCAGGCCCGGATCGAGGTGTCGGGCACGGCCGGGCACGGTGGCGACCCGGCGCGGGGACGCTCGGCGGTCGCGGACGCGGCCCGCGTCACCACCGCCCTGCATCTGGCCCGGTTCCACGACGTCCCGCATCCGCTGCTGGGCAGCCCGACGTGCAATGTGGCGATGGTGCGCGGCGGGGTCGCCGCCAATGTGATCGCGCCGAACTGCGTGCTGACCATCGACCGGCGCACGCTGCCGGGGGAGACGGCCGACGACGTGTACGCCTCGATCGTCCGCACGATCGACGCGGCCTGCCCGGATGTCGACTACCGCGTGGTCCCGACGTTCTTCTGCGAGGCGTCCGAACTGCCGCTGCCGCACCCCTTCGCGGACTTCGTCGACAGGTGCCGTCCCGGCGAGGCGCGGGAGGACGCGGGCTTCGTCGGGCTGTTCCTCGGCTCCGACGCGCGCTTCCTGCGCAACCGCCTCGCGATTCCCACCGTCGTCTACGGGCCGGGGTCGATCCGGCAGGCGCACGGCGCCGACGAGTGGGTGGAGATCGAGGACCTGGCCACGGCCGCGCGGACCTTCGCCCGCGCGATGGCCGGGTTCGCCGACTTCGTGGCGGGCACCGGCGCCCGGGAGGGATCCGAGACGCGGACACCACGGACGCCGCCGACGACGGCATCGGAGCGTGCCGGGCAACCGCGCGACTGACCGGAACCCGACCCTCGCGGTCGGATGAGCACGATCAGGCGCCGCCGGACCCGCCCGGGTCCCACCGGCGCCGGGAGGTCGACGGGTTCGTACGCGACCCGTCGGCGCGGGGATCGGGGACCGCGCCGCACCACGTCTTCACCGCAAAACCACCCATTGCGCAGACAAACCTACAGGAAAAGTGTATGTTTTGCGCCACATGAAGGAGGGCACATGGCTGACCAGTCAGGCGCGGTGACAGGCCGGCAGGCAGCAGCAACCGGGACCGCCCGCGGCCCGGTGTTGGAAACGCGTTCGATCGACTACATCCCGCAGTCCGAGCGGCACGGCCGTGCCTGGCACCAGGCGCCGTTCTGGTTCACCGGGCAGTTCGTGCCGACCACGATGGTGGTCGGCTTCGCGGGACCGGTCATGGGACTGTCGATCGGATGGTCGATCGCCGCCACCGTACTCGGCGTCCTGTTCGGCACCTGCTTCATGGCGTTCCACGCGAACCAGGGGCCCACCATGGGCCTGCCCCAGATGATCCAGTCGCGCGCCCAGTTCGGCACCCGGGGCGCGTTGGTGCCGATGCTCGCGGTCATCTGCGTGTACATCGGCTTCAGCGCCTTCGGCGTGCTGTTGGCCTCCCAGGTGCTCGAATCGGTGCTGCCCGGCTCGGGGACGCTGTGGGCGGCCGTCATCGTCGTGCTCGCGGCGACCGTGGCCATCGTCGGCTACGACCTGCTGCACGCCGTGCTGCGGCTGCTGCCGTACCTGGTCGTCCCGGTGTTCGCGGTCCTCACCGTGCTGGCGCTGACGCACCTGGAGCCGCACCCCGTCCCGCACGACTCCGCCTTCACCCCCGCCGCGGCACTCGCCCAGTTCGTCGCCGCGGCCGGCTACCAACTCGGGTACGCCGTCTACGTCTCCGACTACTCCAGATACCTGCCCGCGGACACCTCCGAACGCGGGGTGATCGGCTGGACGTACGCCGGGGCCGCGCTGTCCGCGATCTGGCTCATGGTGCTCGGCAACTTCATCGCCGGCTCCGTGCCGGTGCCCGACGCGCTGGTCAACCTTCAGGACATCGGCGACACCCTGTTCGACGGCTTCGGCAAGACCGCCGTCGTCGCCGTCCTGGTGCCCAGCGCGATCGCCATCATGGGCGTCAACCTCTACGGCGCGATGCTCTCGGGCCTGAGCATCGTGCAGGCCTTCCGCCCCGTCGCGCTGACGGTGCGCACCCGCGTCACCGGCATCCTCGCCGGCGCGACGCTCGCACTCGCGGTGGCCGAGGGCCTGCCGTCGAAGTACCTCGGCAGCTTCAACGACTTCATCACCCTGATCCTCTACGTCCTGGCGCCGTGGACCGCGGTCAACCTGATCGACTACTACTTCGTGCGTCGAGGCCACTACGCGATCACCGAGATCTTCAGCCCCGACAGCATCTACGGACGCTGGGGCAGCCGCGGCCTGCTCTCCTACGCGCTGGGCGTCGCCGCCCTGGTGCCGTTCATGGTCACCGGCTTCTACACCGGCCCCATGGTCGACACCCTCGACGGCGCGGACATCGCCTTCGTCGTCGGACTGGTCGTCTCCGGCACGGCCTATTGGATCACCACCCGGGGCCTCGACCTCGACGCCGAACAGCAGGCGATCGAGCGCAGCAAGACCCACCTGGACGGAGCGGACGCCGTCGTACGCGCCCGACCTCGCGCGACCGGCTGACCGGTCCTCGGAGTCGACCCGCCCGTCGGGAGCCCTGTCGGCTCGCGGCGGGCCACTCCGCGTTCGGCCACTCCGCTCCGCGTTCGGCTATGGCGCGTCCGGCCGCGCCGACGACGGATCCGCCGGTTCTGCGCCCGGTCGTTCGCCCGGCAGCCAACGCAACGCGAACCACAACTCCATCCGCACGTCCGCGTCCCCCAGGTCCAGATCCAACGGCTCGCCGATCCTGGCGACGCGCCGGCGCACGGTGTTGCGGTGCAGGCCCAGCGCGGTCGCGGTGCGGTCCCAACTGCCGTGATGCGCGAGCCGGGTGCGCAGGGTCCCAAGCGCCGCTACGACTCGGCGCACCACGCGTCGCCGGAGACCGCCGGTCACAACGCGGCGCTCGTGGACGAGGTGGGCCTCACCGGTTGGCTCGCCGGACACTCCACCGTGGCCGGCCCCATCCGGTACTGCGCCGAGCGCCTCGCCGAGATCGAGGAGTCGGGCATCGACAACGTCATCGTCGCCCGGTTCGTCCCGGAGCCGTTGCGCTTCAAGCGCGAGTGCGCCGACAAGGTCGTCGCCCGCCTGTCCTGACCGTCCGTGCCCGGACCGGCGTACGGGCGCGCGCGCCGAGAGGCATGCGATCGGTTGCCCTTGTCACACGCTCGGTGATCGACCGAGTGCGCCTCCGTGACCTGCGACATCGTTCGCCACGGCTGTGCCTATTCTGGTCCCCGCGCAGCCCATCGGAGGACCGAATCGGTTCGACTCCACAGAGGTGACCCCCACGTGACGACCCATCCCCGCAGAAGCCTCGGTCGGGTGCTGGAGGACTTCGGCTCCACACTCCTCGACCTGATCCACGGTGACGCGGACGCCGTGGAGGAGATCGGCGGGGTGGTCATCCACGACCCGTACGACGAACCGCAGTACCCACCGCACGCGGTCGTCCTCGGCGCCGCCGTGCACGGGCACGCCGAGATCGCCGGCCTCCTGCGCACGTTGGGCACCCACGGCGTCGCCGCCCTGATCGTGCGCGGGCCGGTCGAGCCCGACGCCGCGGTCGAGCGCGCCGCCGCCGGGGCGGGGGTGGCGCTGCTGGCCTTGACTCGGGGGGCGTCCTGGGCGCAACTCGCGGCGATGCTCCGTACGTTGCTCACCGAAGGCGATGTCGGCGAAGCCGGCACGCAGACCCTGGGCGGCGTGCCCTCCGGCGACCTGTTCGCCCTGGCGAATGCCGTGGCCACGCTCCTCGACGCCCCGATCACCATCGAGGACCGCCGCTCGCACATCCTCGCCTTCTCCGGCCGCCAGGACGAGGCCGATCCCTCGCGCGTGGCGACCATCCTGGCTCGCCGAGTACCCGACACATACCTGCGCATTTTCGAGGAGCGCGGCGTCTTCAAGGAGCTGTACCGCAGCCGGGAGCCGATGTTCATCCCCCCGGTGATCCTTGCCGGCGAGGCCGCGCTCGCCCGTACCGCGATCGTTGTTCGGGCGGGCGACGAGATCCTCGGTTCGATGTGGGCCGCCGTCCGGGAGCCCCTCAGCCCCGAACGCGCCGGGGCCTTCGTGGAGGCATCCAAGCTGGTGGCCCTGCACCTGTTGCGGCACCGGGCCGGTACCGACGCCGAAAACCGGTTGCGCGCGGACCTGGTCACCACCGTGCTGGAGGGCGGCCCCGGCGCCGTCGACGCACTCGCCCGCCTGGGACTGGGGTACGAGCCCACGGTGGTGCTGGCGCTGGGCCTGGCCCGCGGCCACGGCGAGGACCACACCCAGTCGACGGCCGAACACCAACGCTTGACCGCGGCCCTCGCGATCCACCTCAACGCCGTGCAACCGCGCTCGGCCGTCGCCCTCCTGGGCGACACCGCCTACGCCGTCCTCCCGGCCCCCGGCGACCCGGCCGCCGCGTGCGAGCGCGCGGTGCAGATCGCCACGAACTTCCTCGACCGCACCGGCGACCGGGTCAAGGCGCTGATCGGCATCGGGACGATCGCGCACGAACCCACCGCACTGCGGCGCTCACGCACGAACGCGGACCGCGCGCTGCGGGTGCTGGGCGGCGGGCAGGTGAAGCAGCGGGTCGCCTCGATCACCGACGTCTACATCGACGCGCTGCTCCTGGAGATTCGCGACCTCGCCGCGGCCAACGGCGACGAACTCGTCGGTCCGCTCGCCCGGCTCGTCGCCTACGACGCCAAGCACAACACCAACCTGGTCGACACGCTGCGGGCGTGGCTGGACGCGTTCGGCGACGTGACCTCCGCTTCGGCGAGCATGTTCGTGCACGCCAACACCTTCCGGTACCGGATGCGTCGGATGGCCGAGGTCGGCCGGATCGACCTCCAGGATCCGTCGGCGCGCTTCGCGATCACCCTGCAACTGCGGTTGATGAGCCCGCAGCCCGGCGACGCGCCCCCGGCCCCGCTCTCCACCCCGCCTTCGGCCCCGGCCGATGGCGTCACGAGAGCCGAACCCGGTGCCGCACCTCCACGCGATCCGGCGCGGACGGCACCCGCGGACCGGTGCGGACCCGTACCCGGACGCCACACCGGATGGCGCACTCCATGACCATCGCCGCCCGCGCCGGCTGATCAACACCACGAGTATGTCGAGGAGTTCGTCGCAGCGTTCACCCCACCGGCGGAGCGCTGATCCGGCGCGACCCGCGCGAAGCCGATCGGAGCCCGCCGGCCCGCGGACGTCGGTTACCCGACCAGGCACGGGTGACCGACGCCGGGCGCCGGAGTTGTGCCGGCCCGCAGCCGGCCCGCGGCCGCTCCGCGGTTGATCCGCGACGCCGCCGTCGCGCTAGTCGGCCGCCGCGATCAACTCCGCGCCCAGCTCGCCCAGTGCGGTCGCCAGCAGGTGGGTGTTGGCGCGTGGCACGGTCGGCACGACCGAGGCGTCCACGATGTGCAGGCCGCTCAGGCCGTGCACGCGCAGCTCCGCGTCGACCACGCCGGCCGCCGGATCGGTGCCGATCCGGCAGGTGCCGACGCCGTGGTAGAAGGCGTAGTGCGAGGCGGCGAAGGACAGGCACAGCACATCGTCGGGCATGTCCGACACCCGCGACACGGCGTCCGGAGCGAGCGCGAGGCCGGAGGCGGCCACGACGCGCGCGGCCAGGCGCACCCCGATCGCCAACCGTTCCAGGTTGTCGCGGTCGGTGGTGAACGGCCAGGAGATCCGGGCCGGGGCATCCGGCGCGGCGCCGGTGGGGACGATCGAGCCGAAGCCGTTGGGCAGTTGCAGGGCGACGCTGATCTCGATCTCCCGCGTGCCGTCCGGATTGCGCCGGGCCACGGGGGTCAACTGGAGGTCGTGGGTGCGTCCCTGGTCCGGACAGGCCGTGGCGCGGGCGATCGTCTGTAGCGTGGGTCCACCGTCGGGCACCGCGTCCGGTCGGACCGCCGCCCGATAGGACACCACCATGTGATCGCTCAAGCCTGCGCCGACGGCCGGGAGTTCGTGCACCGGCTCGATGCCCAGCCCGGAGACGCCGTGCGCCGGTCCCACACCGGAGCGCCACAACAACAGCGGGTTCTGCACGACGCCCGCGGACAGCACGACCCGGCCCGCGTATATGCGTTCGCCGTCGGCCAGTTCGATGCCGACCGCGCGGCCGCCGGTGAGCAGGACGCGCCGTACGTGGGCATCGCCGCGTACGGTCAGATTCGGGCGGGCGCGTGCCGGGTCGAGGTAGGCGACCGTGTTCGACACGCGTCGGGTGCCGCGCCGGTTCATCGGGATCGGGCCGACCCCGGTCGATCCCGGACGGCTGTGGTCGGCGCACAACGGCAGTCCCTCGGCCAGGCATCCGTCGACGAAGCCACGCTGCAACGGGCTCCATTCGGCCTCCGGGTGCCGCACGATCGGGATCGGTCCGGCGTTGCCGTGGTGGGGGTCGTCGCCGAAGTCCAGGTCGTCTTCGATCCGGTTGAGGTAGGGCAACATTCGCTCCCACCGCATTCCCTCCGGCCAGGACGCGAAGTCCTCCGGCTCCGGGCGCATCGCCACCGCGCCGTTGGTCGCCGACGAGCCCCCGACACCGCGCCCGCGTGCGTAGTTGAGCATGCGCCCCGCGGTCGAGGCGACCTTGTCGCCCCAGTTGTACGGCCAGGCCACCGGCCGCGACAGATGCCGCAGTTCGTCCGGCATCGTGTCGACGCGATGGTCGGGACCGGCCTCGACCAGCAGCACCGTACGATCCGGTCGCTCGGACAATCGGGCGGCCAGGACACATCCGGCCGAGCCCGCGCCGACCACGACGACGTCGAACGTGCCCGGACCGCCGCCCGGGGATCGGCCGTCGCGCGTGGACGCGGTCGCGGACTGGGGATCGGGCTTCTGTCGGCCGGCTGACATGGGCGACTCCTCCACTTCGGTGACTACGGACTCGACTGTTTCGTTCAAGGGACCGGCTTGTTCGGGTATCGCCGGCCGTGCCTACGTGGAGTGTGCCGCCGTCTCCCAGGCCGTGCGGGTCGCGGCGAGGGTGGCCTCGGTGAACGTGTGCAGGTCGGCGGTGCGCCAGTCGTCGGCGAGCAGTTCGACGCTCACCACGTCGTCGTAACCCTTCGCCGCGAGCGTCGCGCAGAACCGGTCCAGGTCCAGGACGCCTCGGCCGGGGAGGACCCGGCGGTGCATGGACTCGTGGTGCGTGTCGTCGGTCACCGGCGCGGGTGCGTCCGCGAACTGCACGAAGCCGATGCGATCGAGCGGCAGCGCGACCAGGTCCGCCCACGTGCTCGGCCCCCGGAAGAAGTGCCAACTCTCCACGACCAGGCGCAGATTCGGATGCGCCACCCGCTCCCACAGACGCAGCGCCTCGGGGATCGAGTCGACGTGCCGGGTGGGCAGGAACTCCACGGACAGGCCGACTCCTTCCTCGGCCAGGGATCCGGCGCACCGGGCGGTGTTGGCCACCACCGCGTCGTCGATCTCGCCGGTGACCACACACAGCACCTGTTCCGGGCGCAGTACACGCGCCACCCGAAGGACATGTTCCAGGCTGCGCAGCGTCCTGGCCTTGTCCGCGGAGATCGACAACGAGACCAGCTCGTGGCAGGGCAGATCGTGCCGCCCCAGGTGGGCGGCGAGTTCGCTCACCGGCAGACCCTCGCGTTCGTGCGCGAGCACGGAGAGGAGATCGAGCCCGATGTGGTCGTAGCCGGCCGCCGCGGCGGCGGCGATCTGCCGCGGGAGGGACGGCGGCAGTCCGTAGTAGGTCGAGTGGTTGAAGGTGTTGAAGCTGTAGCGCATCGCATCCTCACGTGCCCCTTGGTCGGCTCGGCCTGCCGGGTGGTGGACGGGTCACATCTTGTGAGGCCATCATAACCATGATAGCCATGAAACAAGACGGGCCCGGGAGTAGGCCGTCGCCGCATTCCCCACGGACGAGGAGTCCCGGCCTGGCCGTTTCCGACGACGACCCCGCGCTGCGCCGGATCGCGCACGCGGAACTGCTCCACCGCCCGGGCGAGCGCGCGCGGCCCCGGCGCGTGCTCGTTTCGGGCTCGGCCCCGACTCCCGCCCCGGCGTCCGCCATCTCCATCCGTCATCGCCATCCGAGTTGGCGGCCTCCGGGGCGTGGTGCGGTTTCCGGTCGTGGGCGCGATCCACCTCGATACGGACCCGTGTGTGGGGTCGGCGCCCGTGGGTGATACTGGGCAAATCGACCTCGGAGTCCGGAAGGATCGACGGGTGACGGAAGACGGTCACAGCGCGCTTCCCTTCGAGCTGCCCGCGGACTGGGCGAGCCCGCTGGCGCACGCCGTCTTCGATCAGGGCGCGATGCTCCTCGCGGCGGTGGATCCGGATCTGCGGGTCGTCGCCACCAACGCCACCGCCGAGCGCTTTCCGCAGATCCCGATGGGTCCCGGGGACGACATGGCCGCCGTCTTCGCCGCCCTCGGCCTCGCATACCTGGTGCCTGTGCTCGGGCGGGCGCTGTCCCCGGCGGGGCCGCTCCTGCGCAGGTGGCAGTTGGTCGCCGCACGTGCCGCGGGCGGGAACCTGCTGCACCTCACCATCGGCATCCTGCGCATCGAGCGCGCGCCGGGCTCGACCCTCGGCCTGCTCGTCACCGTGAACGACATGACCGACCTGGTGCGCTCCGAATCCCGCTTCGAGGTGGTCCGCGAGGCCGCCCAGACCATCGGCGACTCGCTGGATGTCGCCCAAACGGCCCAGCAGCTCGCGGACCTGGTGGTGCCACGACTGGCGGACCTCGCCGCCGTGCACCTCGCCGAGGCGGTCGTCGCCGGCGAAGAGCCCGCGGTCGACCCGACGACCGGCTACACACCCGAGCTCCGGGCCGGAGTGGCCTTCGTGGGTGACGCGTGGCCCGGGGAACTGGTCCAGGTCGGCGAACGGCTGCCCGTACCGCCGGACATCCCCTCGGTTCGGGCCATGGAGGGCGGGGCCACCCTGCTGATCCCGCGACTCGAGCCGCTGCCGGGCGACTCCTCGGTGCCCGCGAACGCGCACAGTCTGCTGGCCGTACCGCTGTTCGCGCGCGGCCACTCGCTCGGCAGCGTGCAACTGTGGCGCACCGAGCGCCCGGATCCGTTCGACGAGAACGATGCCCGCCTGGTCGAGGAGATCGCCTCGCGTGCCGCGCTGAGCGTGGACAACGCGCGCCGCTTCACCCGGGAGCACAACGTCGCGCTGGCCCTGCAACGCAGCCTCCTGCCCGAGGAGGGCAGCGACGAACCGGCCGCCGAGACCTTCGCGGCCTACCTGCCCACGTCCTCCTCGGCCGGGATCGGGGGCGACTGGTACGACACGATCCCGTTGTCCTCGCTGCGCCTGGCCTTCGTCGTCGGTGACGTGACCGGGCACGGCCTGCAGGCCAGCGCGACGATGGGGCGCCTGCGTACCGCCGTCCAGGCGCTCGCCGACATGGACCTGCCGCCGGACGAGCTGCTGACACACGTGGACGACCTGGTCCAGCGGTTCCCGAACCGGTCCCATGGTGCCGAGGCGGTGTCCGGCGCAACGTGCCTGTACGCGGAGTACGACCCCGTGACCGGCCGCTGCCGGATGGCGTCCGCCGGGCATCCGCCGCCGGTGGTCCTCGCCCCCGACGGACGTGCCCACTTCGTGGAACTGGAGGCCGGTCCGCCGCTGGGGGTCGGCGGCATGCCGTTCGAGATCGCCGAGATCGAATTGGCGCCGGGCAGCGTACTGATCCTGTACAGCGACGGCCTGGTCAGCGGGCCCGACCACGATCTCGGCGCGGGCATGCGGCGCCTCCTCGATCGTCTCGAACACACCGACGCCCCGCGGCAGGATCTGGCGAAGATCGGGCGCGACCTGCTCGACCCGGCGGTGGTCGGCTCGTGCGACGACGACACCACCCTGTTGCTGGCCCGGGTCCGCCCGCTGCCCGACGAGGATTGCGTGGTCTGGGAGTTGCCCGTCGATCCGGCGCACGTGGCACGGGCCCGCGACCTGACGACCGGGCAACTCGCGGCCTGGGGGCTGGAACACCTCGCGTTCACCACCGAACTGGTCGTCAGCGAACTGGTCACCAACGCGATCCGCTACGGCGAAAGCGGCCCCATCACACTGCGGTTGATCCGCAGCCGGGATGTGTTGATCTGCGAGGTCTCCGACCCCAGCAACACCCAACCGCGCCTGCGCCGCGCGCACAGCACCGACGAGGGCGGCCGCGGTCTGTTCCTGGTGGCCCAACTCACCCGCAGGTGGGGGAGCCGCTACGAGCGGTCCGGAAAGACGATCTGGGCGGAGCAGGGAACCGCGCCGATCGAGGAGGCCTGGGACTTCGACTGAACGGGTCGTCCGTTGCCGAGTCGTCGACGGGTCGCGGGTGCGCGACCGACAGCGTACGTGGGTCGACATCCGGCGTGAGCGGTTCGGTGCGGCGGCGGCGCGCGGTCGACGAGGGTGACGAGGGTGACGAGACCGCGCCGACCGTCGTGGCGGCGGCCGGATACACGTCGTTCCCGATCCCGCGGGGCGCCACGCGACCGGCCGGTCCCGGCCCCGTAGTCGGACGCCGTGCGTCGCCGTCGACGCCCGGTGTTCGAGAGTTAAGACGATCACATCGGATTCTCGAACGATTCTCTTGTGTGTGACGGGTCGTCCGCCTACCTTCGGCGGTGGTCGGCCGGTGGCCACCCGGGGTGCGCGTCGCCTGTGCGGGAGTGTCGCCCCGAGCCACTGCGACCGGGCCCGGGTCGAGCCCGCGACCTCGCCACACGACGAAGGAATCCGATGGCAGCAGACGCCGAAACGTCCGACCGCGACACGGCTCCCGCGGTGATCCCACTGGCCGACGAGAGCCCCGAGTCCCTGTACGCGCTGCTCGCCGAACGCGGATGGGGCGACGGACTTCCGATCGTCGCGCCGACCCCGGGACGCGTCGACGCGATGCTGGCCGGCTACGACGGCGACCCCGACGAGGTGATCGGCGTCCTGCCGCCGCGCCTGGGCGAGGCGACCGCGCGGGTGCTGGCCGCGAACGCGGTGATGGCCGGATGCCCGCCACGGTCGCTGCCGCTGCTCGTCGCCGCGGTGCGGGGAATGTGCGCGCCCGAGTTCAACCTGCGTGGCGTCAACTCGACCACGCACCCGGTGTCGGTGATGGTCGTCGTGCACGGGGAAGCGGTGCGCCGCTGCGGCTTCAACGCCGGCACCGGCACCCTCGGCCCGGGCAACCGCGCCAACGCCACCCTCGGCCGTGCGGTGCGCCTGACGCTCATGCACATCGGCGGCGGCACCGCCAAGGGCGTCGGCGACGAGGGTCTGGGCGACGCGGCGACCCAGGGCCAGCCGTCCAAGTACACCTTCTGCCTCGCGGAGAACGCCGAGGCCAGTCCGTGGCCGACCTACCCGCGCTCGCTCGGCCTGGACGCGCCGAGCGCGGTGACCGTCGCGGGCATGGAGAACCCGCACAACGTGCACGACATGGAGACCCGGAACAACCCCGCGCCGATTCTGGACAAGGCCGCCAGTGTCATGGCGACGTTCGGCACGAACAACGCGGTCGTCTCCAGTGCCGAGTACTTCGTCGTGGTCGGCCCCGAACACGCCGCGACGCTTGCGGCGGCGGGCTGGGCCCGCCAGGACGTGCAGGCCTACCTGTTCGAGAAGGCCCGCCGCCCCGCGGGCGACTTCCGCGCGCACTTCACCGCCGCGCTGTGGCGTCCGTGGATGCGCGCGCTCGGCGACGACGACCTCCAGCCGATGACCGAGAGCCCGGACAACATCCGCGTCCTGGTGGCCGGCGGCCCGGGCAAACACTCGCTGGTCGTGCCCAGTTGGGGTCTGACCCGCAGCGTCACCGTCCCGCTGGCCTGATCATCCGAGCCTTTCCCACGGAGCCGCATCCATGAGCGTCACGATCATCGACCCCACCGGCCACGTCGGCGAACCCGCCAAGCGGCTCGCACCCGGCCTGGACGTCCTCACCGGCAAGCGCATCGCGGTCCTGGACAACCTCAAACCGCACGCCGGCCACATCCAAGGCGGCATCGCCCGCCTGCTGGCCGAACGCACCGGCGCCACCGTCACGTTGGAGATCGCCAAGGTCAGTGCCGCGCTGCCCGCCGAACCGGAGGTGATGCAACGCATCCTCGAGTGCGCCGACGTGGTGATCACCGGTTCCGCGGACTGCGGCTCGTGCACGTCCTGGAGCAGCCACGACACCGTCGAACTGGAGCAACTGGGCGTCCCCACCCTGCTCCTGGCCACGGCGGGCTTCACCGAGATCGCCCGCCAGGTGTGCTCGCTGTACGGACTGCCGCAGGCGCGGGTGCTCACCGTGCGTGGCCCGCTGGGCGGTTCGACCGACGCCGAACTCGACGCGATGGCCGCCGAAGCCGTCGACGACGCGCTGTTCCTGGCCACGACCACGCCCACCGCCTCGTGAACGGCCCCGCATACGCCGGGTCTCCCGCACAGCCGTGCGCGCGGCTTCGCGCGCAGCCCTGTGCTCGGCTCCGCACGGTGCACGGGACGGCACGCAGGAGGGGGAACCGATGGCTGTAGAGATCGACCTGACAGGCCGTGCGGCCCTGATCACCGGTGCCGGGGCCGGGATCGGGCGGGCCGTCGCGGTCATGCTGGCGAGTGCCGGCGCGGACGTCGCGGTCGTGGACATCGACGCCGACGGCGCGGCGGAGACCGCGGCGCTGGTGCGCGCGACCGGGCGCCGGGCGATCGCGCCGGTCGGCGACATGACGATCCCGGACGACGTCGAGCGCACCGTACGGGCCGCCGCGGACGAACTCGGCGGCCTGCACATCGCGGTCAACAACGTGGGCATGATGGCGGGTCATCCGGCGGTGCCCTTCCTGGACTGGACCCCGCAGGCGATGCGCGACGTGGTCGCCGGGAACCTGCTCGCCACCGCGTACTCCTGCCAGGCCCAGGCCCGGGTGCTCGGCCGCGGCGGTGTGATCGTCAACGTCAGCTCGGGCGAGACCACCCGCCCGGCGCCGCTCACCGCGCTGTATGCGGCGGCGAAGGCCGCGGTCAACCACCTGACCGGGACCCTGGCGATCGAGCTGGCGCCGCTCGGCATCCGGGTCAACGCCGTCGCGCCCGGCACCACGTTGACCCGCGACGTCGAAGCGGCGCTGAGCCCGGAGTACCGCCGCGCACTGGAGACCTCGATCCCGCTCGGCGGCCTGTCCGATCCGCAGGACATGGCCCGGCTCGTACTGCTGCTGGTCTCCGACTTCGCGGCCCACACCACCGGCCAGTTCGTGCTCTCCGACAAGGGCGCGTTCCTCTCCCGCAACCGCCCCGAACTCACCGTGGACTGACCCGCCGCTTGCGCGTCGACGATCGCTGGGGGGTGGGCCCACCCGAGCAGCCGCCGGCGCCGCTACTTCGATCCGCAGGCGCGCCGGTGATCGTCGCCGCTCTCGGGCGCGCGGCCGCCGGTGGACTCGGTGACCTCCGCGGCGGCGGCCAGCAGGCGCTTGCCGGCGCGGGTGATCTCCGTGCCTCGCAGTGGTTTGGCCATCAGCAGGGACAGCACCACCGAGGTGCGTCCGTGGGCGTCGAACGCCGGGGCGGAGATGCTGTTCACGTCGTAGCGGACGCGGTCGTCCAGGCGCTCCGGCAACGAATCGATGTGGCTGAGCTCGGTGTACAGCAGGGCGACGGCATCCTGCTGGGCCGCGGAGAGGTCCTCGCGCATCAGCCCGTACAGCGCATCGCGCAGGCGCATCGACGCCTGGCTCTCGCGGTGCACGTCGTAGCCGCGACGGCGGATGGTCTCCAGTACGCCGATCAACCGGCCCCGGAACTCGTCGTCGGCGCGCGGTGCCCGGTCGAGCCACGCGCGGATCGCCTCCTCGCCCGACCAGGCGATCTGGACCGCGCCGTACGGCGGCACCAACGGAATGCGCAGGCCGATCCCGGAGGCGTCACCCGCAGACCCGGGCCCCGCCGCGTCCACCACCGTGATCGTCTCGGCGTCGTGCACCGCGGCGGTACAGGGCACGCCGAACTCCTCGGCCAACGACACCAGATGGTGCTGCGCGGCGCGGGCGGCCGGGAAGGAGCGCTCGGCCGCGTGGCCGACCGCGATCAGCGCCGGACCCAGGCTGTACCCGGTCGGCGTGTGCAGCAGGTAGTGCGCGTCGGCCAGGCGGCGTACCACCGCGTGGCAGGTCGCCTTGCTGATCCCGCTGTGCCGGATGATCTCGGTGAGGGTGAACTCGCGGCCCGGGTGGGCCGAGAGCAGATCGAGTACGGCGATCACCCGGTCGGTGGGCGGGGAGGCGGACCGGTCGCCGGGTTCGGCGGCGGGATGCGCGAGCGAGGGGGAGGGCCGAACAGGGGTCATCAGGCTTTCCACCAGAGGTCGAGTGCGGTGTGGCCGAGGAAGCCGGCTCGATCCGCGGGGGAGAGGCGGCGTGCGGCGTGCCGGCCCAGCGCGGCCATCTCCGGGTAGGTCGAGCCGACGGTCTGCGGGTGGTCCGACCCCCACATGACCCGGTCCGCGCCGAAGGTGGCCGCGAGCTTGTCCACCACATCGGCCGGATCACCCTCGGCCGCCGCGTGTCTCAGCACGTGCGTGGACACCTTGACCCGCACCGCCGGGAGAACGGCGAGTTCGAACAGCGGGGCGGCGGAGGCGAACGGCGCACCGCCCGACAGGTCGGCGAACCCGCAGTGGTCCAGCGCGACCGGGACGTCGGGGTGCGCGGCGACCACCGCGCCCAGCCGGGGAAGGGCCTCGGGGAACAGCACCGGGACCATCGTCAGTCCCGTCTCGTCCGCCAGTGCCCACACCTCGTCCGCGCGCCCGTCCTCCAGCCAGCGCGGCCGGTGCCCGTGCACGCCGAAGGCCCGCACGCCGCGCAGGAGTTCACCGGCGTCGCGGGCGAGGGCCGCGAGCGCGTCGACGGGGTGGGCGCAGTCCATGTCCACCGCGCCGACCAGGGCGAAGCGATCCGGGTCGGCGCGCACCGCGTCGATCGCGTACGAGCAGTCGTACCCGTACGCGCCCACCGCCTGCACGATCACCGCGCGGTCGACCCCGCCCGCGCGCATCCCGGTCGACAGGTCCCGCGTACCGACGTCGTCCGCGTGGAACCAGGTGCTGCCGACGCCGGAGGGCGCGAGGGGGTAGCGATCGCGGTCCGCCGACGCCGCGTGCACGTGGGCGTCGACCACGACGGGTTTCCGAATAGTCGGATCGGCGGGTCGCATAGTCGAATGCTAGGAGCCGGGTGGGCCGCGGGCAACGTGGCACTGCTTACAGGCATGATGGGGTCGAATATTCGAACGACATTGATAGCTTTTTCGAACGAGGTTAGGGTGGGCCGGCTTCCACGACAGTGAAATGCCCGAGAAGGAGAGCACGATGTCGCCATCCGCCGAGGAGATCACCCGTGCGCTCGCGCCGTTGTCGGTGGTGCTCGCCGCCGACGACTTCCGCCTCGAGGTGAGCCGCCGCGGCGCCGACAACGTCACGCTGACGATCACGGCCGGGCCCACGGCGTGCCCCACCTGCCTGGTGCCCGAGCACATCACCCGCCGAATGGCCGAACAGCACCTGAACAAGCTCTCCCGCGAGGACTGGCTCATCGAGATCGCCTACCCGGCGTTCGCGGCCGACGCGGCCGAGTGACGCGAGGGCGAATGCTCTTTCGGCGCCCGGAGCTGTGGTCGGCGCGGGTCGGCGGACCGGCGTGGGCAGGGCCATGCGGGGGAGTTCGACGCCTCCCGGGAGTCGGTGCCCGCCGGCGGCGGCTCACGTTCGGTCGAGGACGGCGACGGCCTCGACCCGGTTGCGATCGACACCCGACGGTACGCGTCCATCCTCGGCAGACCGTCCGGGCTCGGCAGGACGCCCACGTGCTCTCTTGTGGTTACTCGAGAACTGTAGGAAAGTGAGTGCCGACCTGGGAGAACGCGATTTTCGGCGACTGGGGACCCTGATGGTGACCAAGCAGTTCAAGGGCTCGACCGAGGACGCGGACCTGAGGCGCGCGGACTCCCTGGCGCGGGAGATCTTCTCGGACATCGCCAACAAGTGGGCGCTCCTGATCACCGGCGCACTCGACGACCGAACGCTGCGCTTCAGCGAGCTGCGCAACGAGGTCGAGGGCATCAGCCACAAGATGCTCACCCAGAACCTGCGCATGCTGGAGCGCAACGGCCTGGTCGAGCGGTGCGTGTATGCGACCGTGCCGCCGCGCGTGGAGTACACCCTCACCGGGCCGGGCCGGGACCTGCGGAAGACGGTCGACGGCATGTGTGACTGGACCCAGCGACACCTCGGTCACATCGAGGCGTCCCGGGACCGCTTCGAGGCCTGAGGGGTGAGGCACCCGTCGAGGCTCAGCTTCCTCCGTTGGGATTGCTGCCGCCGGTCCAGGTGACGGGCCCGTGCACCTGGCGCAGGTGGTTCGTCAGGATGTCCGAGATCAGGTTCAGCCACGCGGTCCAGGACTCGTGCGATCCCGAACCCAGACCGCGTTCGATCCGGAAGAAGCGGTACAGCGCGCCGTCGTCCGGGAACAGCGCCAGTGCCTCCGCGCATTCGGCGACGACCATCGGCAAGTACCAATGGCACAGCCCTTGTTGGTGGGTGTGCTCGACATACAGGGCGATGCCTTCGGCATCGGACAGGGTCTCCTCCTCCAGGGCGATCCCATCCTGGCCGAAGTACAGTTCGAGCATGTCCGCCAGGCGCCCGAACCGCTGCCGCAGTTCCCACGCGGTGGGTATCTGTCCGGCCAGTCGGGCGCTGAGACCGACCGTCCAACTGTCGACGTATTCGGCGACGTCCAGGAACACCTCGGGTCGGCCGCCCGCGCCGGAGCGCCGGGCGAGTTCCTGGAGATCGTCGGGCACCTGGTCCTCGGCCGTGCCGCCGGTCGCCAGTGCCTTCCCGACGGCCCGGATCTGCGCGGCGGCCTCGAACACGGTCAGGCCACCGCGTTCGGACCGGTCCCACAACACGCGTAGCGGCGGTTGCAGGGCCTCGGCCCGCTTCTCGGGGTCGACCGGGATGCCCTCGGACACCGGGTGAAGGAAGGGCGTGAGCAGCAGGCGGGCGCCGGAGTAGCGAAAGTGGTTCTGGTACACGCGCTGGGTCCCTCCAAGTACACGGACCGATCCGTGCGACCGGGCCCAGGCTCATGATCTCGGCCACCCGGCGACTGAGCGAACGATCCGCGCCAATCGGCAGTTGGTGTGCGGAATTCGGACACCCGGATCGCCCCGGCCCGGCCCGATCGCGCGTCGGGCCGGCCCGGGGCGGGTCCGGGTGGGGAGGTCAGTGCGGGTGGGGGTGGGGCTTCTCCGGGGCGTCGGGGGTGGGGGTCACGTCGTGAGCCAGTGCTCGTTTGTCGGTCTTGCCGATGGCCGTGCGCGGGAGCGCGGGCACGAAGTGCAGGACGTCGGGGGACTTGTAGGCGGCGAGACCGCGGGCGGTGAGGAAGGATTTGAGGTCGGGCAGGGTCGGGGGAGCGGCGGGGTCGGCGGGGACGATCACCGCACACACGCGTTCGCCCAGGACCGGGTCGGGGAGCGGGATCACCGCCGCGTGCCGCACGCCGGGGTGGGTGGCCAGGTGCTCTTCCAACTCGCCGGCCGGAACGCCCTCGCCGCCGCGATTGACCACTTCCTTGACGCGGCCCTCGACCACGAGGTATCCCCCGGCGAGGCGGCGGACCAGGTCGCCGCTGCGGTAGTGGCCCTGTGGGGTGAACGCGCCGGCGTTGTGGTCCTCGGCCCGGTAGTAGCCGCGAATCGTGTACGGGCCGCGCACGAGCAACTCGCCGATCTCGCCCTCGGCGACCGGTCGTCCCTCGTCGTCGACGACCAGCACCTCGTCGTCCGGGCTCAGCGGCCGGCCCTGGGTCTCGGCGACCAGGTCCGGACCGTCGTCGAGGCGGGTGTAGTTGAGCAGGCCCTCGGCCATCCCGAAGACCTGTTGCACCGTGCAGTCCAGGCTCCGGCCCAGGGTGCGGGCCAGGTCCGCGTTCAGCCGCGCGCCGCCGACCTGGATCAGCCGCAGCGACGAGCGGTCGCCCGGCTCCCACTCCCACATCTGCGACCAGAGGTCGGCCAACGGCGGCACGACGGCGGTGACGGTGACGCGTTCGCGTTCGATCAGCGGGAAGACCGTGTCGGGGCTGGGGTCCGCGGCGAACACGACGGTGCCGCCGACGCCAAGAACGCCGAGGATGCCCGGGCACGCGAGCGGGAAGTTGTGCGCGGCCGGCAACGCGACCAGGTAGACGTCGTCGGCGGTCAGGCCGCACACCTCGGCGCTCGCCCGGGCGTTGTACGCGTAGTCGTCGTGGGTGCGCGGAATGAGCTTGGGCAGACCGGTGGTTCCGCCGGAGACGAGCAGGACGGCGACGTCGGCAGGTGCCGGGCCGGGGAGTTCGCCCGGTTCGGCGTCGACGTCGGCCAGCCTCGTCTGATCGGGGCCGTCCGGCTCGCCCGCGACGATCACGTGCCGCAGGGAGGGGACCCGGTCGCGGATCTCCCGGGCCAGGGTGCGGTAGTCGAAGCCCGCGTACACATCGGGTATGACGTACGCGACGGCCTCGGACAGGGCGGCGAGGTGGCCGATCTCGTGCGCGCGATGCGCCGGCAGGCACAGCGCGGGTACGGCCCCCAGCCGGGCCAGGGCCAGCAGGACGACGGCGAAGTCGGCGGAGTTGGGCAGGTGCACCACCACCCGGTCGCCCGCGGTCACGCCCAGTTCGGCGAACCCGGCCGCCGTGCGTTCGGCCCGGTGGTGCAACTCGGCGTAGGTGACGCGGCCCGCGGCGTCCACGAGGGCGGTGCGTTCGGGCCACGCCTTGGCCCACGAGCGGGAGAGGGCGCCCAGCGTGTCGCCGCGCCAGTACCCGGCCGCGCGGTAGCGCCGTGCGAACTCGTCCGGCCACGGCACGCAACCAGGCAGGGACATGGTGTTCTCGGCATGCATCGAGGGCTCCGGGATCGAGGGAATCGAGGGGGTCGAGGGGTGGTGGTCGCGCGGGCGGGGGACCGCCTCGGGGCGGTCGCCCGGGGCACCGGTCACGGCGTCGTGGGGGGCTGCGCCGCGAGCGCGGCGTCGACCGCCTCGTCCGACAGCGCCGCGACCCGTACGTGGATCCCGGCGATCCGCTCCAGTCGACCGGGCGTCGTCTCCTGCGCCCGCAGGCGCGTGGCCAGGGACGCGACCGTGCGGGCGGCGAAGACCAGGCGGACGGTGACCGCCCCGGCACCGAGGACCTCACGCAGTCGGCCCACGATCGCCGTGGCCAGGATCGAGTCCCCACCCAGCGCGAAGAAGTCGTCGTCGCGCCCGAGTTCGCGCTCGCCGGCGGGCAGTGCCTCCTGCCAAACCGACGCGATCAGGCGTTCGAGGTCGGTGCGCGGCGGCTCCGGCGGTGGGCCCGCCGGTCGGCGTCCCCACAGCGGGGCCAACCCGCGGCGATCGATCTTTCCGTTGGCGGTCAACGGCAGTTCGTCGACCCGCACGATGTGCTCGGGGATCATGTGCGCCGGCAGCGACTTCGCCGCCGCGTCCCGGAGTTGCTCCACACCTACGTCGGACCCGGCGGCGACCGCCGCGACCAGGGCACCCTCGTGCACGCCCGCCACCGCGCGGCGCACCCCGGGAACGCCGGCCAACGCGGCCTCGATCTCGCCCGGCTCGATCCGGAACCCGCGCAGTTTGACCTGGTGATCGGCGCGGCCCAGGAACTCCAAAGCGCCGTCGGGCAATCGCCTGGCCAGGTCGCCGGTTCGGTACCAGCGCAGCCCGGCCACCTCGACGAAGCGTTCCGCGGTGCGCTCGGGATCGCCGCGATATCCGGCCGCGACACCGTCGCCGCCGATCCACAGTTCGCCCGGTACCCAGTCCGGGCAATCCCGGCCCACCGCGTCCACGACCCGGCAGCGCACGTTGCGCAGCGGCGTGCCGTACGGGATCGCCCGCCACTGGGCCGGTAGTTCGCTGCCGGCCGGCACCTCGTGGACGGTGGAGTGGATGGCCGTCTCGGTCGTGCCGCCGAGCGCGACGAAACGGCATTGCGGCACCTGCGCGTGCAGCCGCCCGGGAAGATCGACGGTGACCCAGTCGCCGCCGAGCAGCACCACCCGAAGTGTGTCGCCCAGGCCCGCCGACGTCGGTCCCGCGCCCGCGGTGAGCAGCATGTCGAGCAGTGCCGGTACGCAGTTGACCACGGTGACCTGCCGTTCGCGGACCAGGTCCACCCAGCGGCCGGCCTCGCGTCGGTCCTCGTCGGCGGGCAGGACCACCGCGCCGCCGGCCGACAGCAGGCCGAACACGTCGAACACCGACAGGTCGAAGTCGAGAGCGGACAGGCCCAAGGCGCGATCGTCGGGTCCGAGCGCGAAGCGCTCGACGAGGTCGTCGATCGTGTTCATCGCGGCGCGGTGCGGGACTTCGACACCCTTGGGCTCACCGGTGGAGCCGGAGGTGAAGAGCACGTAGGCGATGCTCTCCTCGTCGACGGGAACCGGCGGCTCGGCGGTGGGCGCGGGGAGTGCGGCGGCCTCGGCGAGGGCGAGCGCGGGCGCGAGGGGCGAGGCACCGCCGGCGCCGTCGGTGTCCAGGACCAGCCGGATGCCCGCGGTGCGGTGGATGCGTTCGCGGCGCGCGGCCGGCTGCTCGACGCCGATCGGAACGTAGGCCGCGCCGGCGGCGAGGATGCCCAGCGCCGCCACGATCTGCTCCGGCCCCTTGGGCAGGGTGACCGCCACGCTCTCGCCGGGCGCGACGCCCCGCGTGCGCAGGGCGGCGGCCACGCGCAGTGCGCGCTCGGCGAGTTCGCCGTACGACAAGGTGCCGCCGTCGGCGTCCGAGGGGCCCCACAGCAGGGCCGGCGCGTGCGGTCGTGCCGCGGCGTGCGCGAAGAATCCCTCGTGCAGGCTGTGCCGCGACCGGGGGGCGTCGGTGGTGTTCACCCGATCGAGGACGGCCCGCTGCGCGGCGGGCAGCAGGTCCGGCATCGGCTCCCGCCAGTCGGCCTCGGCCGTGCCCAGGCGGGTGACCAACTCCCGATAGGCGGCGAACATCGCGTCCACGACACCGTCCGGGAAGGCGTCCTCGCGCACGTCCCAGTTGACCAGCAGTCCACCGCGCACCTCGGTGATCTGGGCGTCGAGCAGCACCTGCGGCCCCTGCGAGACGATCCACGACGGTTCGCCGAACAGGCGGCGAACGTCGGCGTCGAAGAGTTCGCCCAGGCCCAGTGCGCTGGTGTACACGATCGGGGCGAGCACCTGTTCGCCCCGAGCGCGGGCCAGGTCGCGCAGTACGTGCAGGCCCGAGTGGTCGGCGTGCGCCGCATCGCGGTGCATGCGGGACTGGAGCGCGCGGGCGTGGTCCAGGAACGAGCGCGGCTCGGACATGTCGACGTCCAGGAGCACCGATCCGGTGAAGTCGCCGACCAGGCGCGGTACGTCCGGGTGCAGGTCCTCGCGGTCGAACAGCGGCACGTTCAGCAGGAACCTGGGGCCGGCGCTCCAACCGGCCAGGACGGCGGCGAACGCGGTCGCGAAGGCCATCGCGGGGGTGACCCCGTGCGCGTGCGCGCGGGCGGACCAGTGCCCGTGCTCCTCGGTGGTCAGCCACAGGTGACGCCGGGTCACTCGGGTCAGGTCGGCCGGAAGCGGGGCGCGCAGCGGGAGATCGGGCGCGCCGGGCAGGTCGGGGATGCGCTCGTGCCAGTAGGCGGCGGCGCGTTCGGCCGCGGCGCGCCGCAGCGGGGGACGGGCGGCGAGGTAATCGCGGTAGTCGTAGCCGAGTTCGGCGGGCACCCGCTCGGAGTGCGCGTACAGGTGGGCCAGATCGGCCAGCAACACCCGGTAGCTGAGCGCGTCCGCGGCCACCATGTCCACGTCCAGGTGCAATCGGCTGCGGCCGTCGGGCAGCAGGCTCACCCGCAGGTCGAAGACCCGTCCGGCTTCGATGTCGAGCATCTGGTGCGAACATTCGTCGCGGACGCGGTCCAGGTGCTCGGCGGCGGTCGCGGCGTCCGCGTCGCGCAGGTCCAGCACCCGCAGCACGTCGCCGGGCACGGTGGGGCGGATCTCCTGACGACCGTCGTCGGTGATCCGCACGCGCAGCATGGGGTGTCGGGCGACCAGGGCGCGCGCGGCGGCCTCCAGCCGGGCCGGGTCCACGGCGGCGCCGGGTTCGGTGTCGAACTCGGTGTACAGGTGCGCCGCGACACCGCCCAGGGTCTGTCCCTCGGAACGACCGATCCAATAGGCGTGTTGCATGAGTGCGAGCGGGAACGACCCGGGCCCGGTGCCGGGTTCCGCCGCCGGCTCGACCGTCGGTAGCGGATCCGGCTCGGCCGCCGCCGGCTCGCCGCCCGCCAGCAGCGCGACCCACGCCCCGACGGTGGGTGCGGTGGCCAGGTCCGCGAAGGTGACCCGGGCGCCGGCCCGGCGCCATCCGCCGGCCAGGCGCATCAGGCGCAGCGAGTCGAGTCCGTGCGCGATCAGGTCGTCCCCGTCGCTCAGGGATTCCGGTGCCACGCCCAGCATTTCCGCCACGTCGCGCCGTACGTCCTCGACGGTCAGCCGCACGCTGTTCTCCTTCGATCACGAATGTGTCCGCGGGACGCGAGTGCGACGGTGTCCATCCGAGACGTCCTTGACACCCACCCCGAGCGTCACAAATATAGGCTAGGCAAACCTAAGTCGGGCAAGGCTTTTCGATCGATCAAGACAGTTCGCCGCTCCTCGGACCGGCGCCGAAGGGGCCACGCCTTGACGAGTGCGAACCAGGCCGCCGACCGTCGCCGCGAGCTGATCCGGCGGCTGCTGGCCGAAGCGGGTATGCAACCGGACACCCCCGCCGACGCCATCGAACCGCGCGACCGGAGTGCGCCCACGCCGCTGTCCGCGGTACAGCACAGCCTGTGGCTGCACCAGCAGGCCTACCCCGAAAGCACGTCGTACAACGGTTGCCTGCTGATTCGGATCCGCGGCCCGCTCGACGTGGCCGCGCTGCGCGTGGCCACGCGCGAACTCCTGCGCGCGCATGAGGTCCTGCGCACCACCTACCACGCGGACCCCACCGGCCTGCCGCACCAGGTGGTCACCGCGACACCCGAAATCGCCTTGCCTATACGTGACTTCGCCCACATCCCGGCCGAGTCGAGGGAGGCCGAGGCCGATCGGGTCGCGCTCCGTCTGGCCTCTCGCCCCTTCGACCTCGCGCGTGAGCGCTCCGTGCGCCACGAACTCCTCGCCTTCGGGCCCGAGGACCACACACTGGTCCAGGTCGTGCACCACATCGCCTGGGACGGCGGCACGTGGGGCGTGCTCGCGCGCGACCTAGCGGCGTTCTACCGGCGCGCCCACGAAACGGAGTCGGCGTTCACCGCCGACGTGCCGCGCGTACAGTACGCCGACATCGCCGCATGGGCGCACGCCCGGCCGCTCGACGACGCGGGCACGAAGTTCTGGCGCGAACGGCTGACCCCGCCGCCGAACCCGCCCGAGCTGCCGGCCGACGGCCCCAGAAGGCCCCCACCGGACGAGCGCGGCGGCCGGATCGTGCGTCGCCTGGACCCGCAACTGCCGGCCCGCATCCGCGCGTTCGCCGCACAGGCGGGCGTCACCCCGTTCACCGTCGTGCTCACCGCGTTCGCGGCGGTGCTCCGGCGCTACACCGGCGCCGACGACCTGCCGATCGGCACGTTGGTGATGGACCGGGCGAACGCGCACGCCGCCGAGCTGATCGGCAACTTCGGCAACACCGTCGTGGTGCGCGCCGATCTCGCCGACGACACGCGCGAATCGACGTTCCGCCGGGCCGCCGTACGGCTGGGCGCGGTGTGCGCCGACGCATTCGAGCACCAGGACATCCCCTTCGACCGAGTCCTGGACGAGGTCCGCCCGCCGCGCCGTCCGGGTCGGCCGCCGCTGTTCGACGTGATGTTCGGGCTGCTCACCCAGGAGTTGGGCGAACTCGACCTGCCCGGCCTGGAGACCTCCTGGCGGCACGTGCACAACGGCACCACCCAGTTCGACCTCGCCCTGGAGGGCTTCCTCCGGGACGAGGACCTGCTGGTGGAGGCCACCTACCGCACGCCGCTGTTCGAACCCGACACCATCGAACGCCTGCTCGCCCACCTCGAGACCCTGCTGACGGCCGCGCTGGCCGAGCCCGACGCGCCGCTCGCGCTGCTCGAGGCGATCCCCGCGGACGAGATCGTCGAGCAACCCCTCGACGAAGACGAGGACTTCCCCGCCGGCGGCGTCGCCGCCGAGGACTTCCCCGCCGGCGGCGTCGCCGCGCTCGTGGACGCATGCATCCGGGAACGACCGCGGGCCGTCGCCGTCCGCGCCGGCGACACCACCTGGACCTACGCCGACCTGGACGCGCGCGCCGACCGGATCGCCGCCGCCCTCACCGAGGCCCTGCGCGCGAACGGCGCCGGCGGCGAACCCGTCGTCGCCCTGGCCCTGTCACGCACCGCCGACCTGATCGCGACCCTGCTCGCCACCCTGCGGATCGGCGCCGCCTACCTGCCGCTCGACCGCACCCACCCGCCCGCGCGCGTCGCCGCGATGCTCGCCGACGCCGCACCCGACCTGCTGGTGTGCGACGCCGGCTACACCCCGCCCGCCGACGCGGCGCCCGTGCTGCTCGTCGACGACCTCCCCGCCGCACCCACCGGCGCCGCGGCACCCGGTGCGGACCGCCCGCGGATCCACCCGCAGGCGCCCGCCTACGTCGTCTTCACCTCCGGCTCCACCGGCCGCCCCAAGGCCGTCGTCGGCACCCAACGCGCCCTGGGCAACCGGCTGCGCTGGGGCCGCTCCGCCCTCACCGCCGCGCCCGGCACGAGCGTTCGCGTGGCCAAGAGCGCCCTCGCCTTCATCGACGGCAGCACCGAAATCCTGGGCGCCCTCGTCGCCGGCGACACCCTGGTCCTGGCCGACGACGCCACCGCCCGGGACCCGCTGCGCCTGACCGAACTCGCCGACGGCCACGGCGCCGGCGTACTCACCGTCGTGCCCAGCCTGTTGGAGACGCTCCTCGACACCGCGCCGCCGGGGTCCCTGGCCGGCGTGCACACGTGGATCTGCTCCGGCGAGGCCCTGCCCGCCGCCCTGGCCGACGCCGTTACCGCACGTTGGCCCGACGCCCGCGTGGTCAACCTGTACGGCTGCTCCGAGGCCGCCGGCGACAGCCTCGCGCACGTCCACCGCCCGCCCGCCGCCGCGTCCGCGACCGTGCCGATCGGGCGGCCGATCTCGCGCACCCGCGCCCACGTGCTGGACGAGGCGCTGCGCCCGGTGCCCATCGGCGTACCCGGCGAGCTCCACCTCGCCGGCGACGGCCTCGCCCGCGGCTATCTCGGCCGCCCCGCCGCGACGGCGGAGCGATTCGTCGCGGACCCGTACGGGCCGCCGGGGAGCCGGCTGTACCGCACCGGCGACCTGGTCCGGCGGCGATCGAACGGCGAACTGGAATTCCTGGGCCGGGCGGACCACCAGATCAAGATCCGCGGTGTGCGGATCGAACCCGGCGAGATCGAGGCCCGACTCCTGGGACACCGGGGCATCGCCCGCGCGGTGGTGGTGCCGATCCGGTCCGGGAGCGCGCTGTGCGCCTATCTCGTGCCCACCCGGGGCACCTCGATCGACGTCGACGCGGTACGGGCCGGGCTCGCCCACACCCTGCCCGCGCCGTTGCTGCCCGACGCGTACGTCGTCCTGGACGCGTTCCCGCTCAACCCCAACGGCAAGCTCGACCGGGCCGCGCTGCCCGCCCCGCGGGCGAGCACCGCGCCGACGCGGGCACCGGCCGACGACCGCGAGCGCGCCCTGTGCGCGATCTTCGCCGAGTTCCTCGACCTGGCACCGGACCAGGTCGGGCCGGACGACGACTTCTTCGCGCAGGGCGGGCACTCGTTGCTCGCGGCACGGCTGGCGAACCGGCTGCGCGGCGCCTTCGCGGTCGAACTCGCCGTGCCCGACGTCTTCCACGCGCCCACACCCGCCGCGCTCGCCCGACTGCTGGACACCGCCGAGCCGGTGCGCCCGCGCGTCCGCGAGATCGCCGTACCCGACCCGGCACCCGCGTCGTTCGCGCAGGTCGGTCTGTGGTTCGAGGAACAGGTGCGCGGACCGTCCGCGGCCTACAACCTGCCGCTGGGGGTGCGCCTGCGCGGGCGGGTCGACCCGGAGGCGATCCGTGCGGCGCTGCGCGACGTGGTCCGGCGTCACGAGAGCCTGCGCACGCTCCTGGTGCCCGGTACCGACGGCACACCCGTACGCGAGGTACTCGCCCCCGCCGCCGCGCACTCGCGGTTGCACTGCGCCGTCGTGGCGGCCCACACGTGGCCGGCGGAGCGGCTCGCCGCCGAGGTGGCGGCCCTGGTCGCCCGCCCCTTCGACATCGGCGCCGACCTGCCGGTGCGGGCCGCGGTGTTCGTCGGACCCGCCGACGGGGAGTGCGTCCTGGTCCTGGTGCTGCACCACAGCGCGGCCGACCGCTGGTCGTTCGGGCCGCTGCTGGCCGACCTGACCACCGCCTACACCGCGCACACCACCGGATCCAAGCCGCAGGCGCGTCCCGAACCGGCCGTCGGGCACGGCTCGTACGCGGCGTGGCAACGCGCGATCCTGGGCGCGCGGGACACGCCCACCGATCTGACCAGGCGCCAACTCGACTACTGGACGCAGACCTTGCGCGACGCTCCGGAGGAACTGGCGCTACCCGCCGAACGCTCCCGGCCCGCGGAGCGGAACCATCGTGGTGCGAGCGTCGAACACACCCTGCCCGCCGACCTCGTCGACACCCTGCGCGACGTCGCACAGGACGCCGGCACCAGCGTGTTCACCACCCTGCACGCGGCCGTGGTGGCCGTACTGCACCACCTCGGCGCAGGCGAGGACATCCTCCTGGGCGCCCCCGTCGCGGGCCGCACCGACGAGGATCTCGACCGTGTGGTGGGCTATTTCGTCAACACCGTCGTGCTGCGCACCCGAGTCGACGGCGACCCGACCTTCGCCGAGCTCCTCGAACGCACCAGGACCGCCGACCTGGCCGCCTTCGCGCACGCCGACGTGCCCTTCGACTGGGTGGTGGAGCGGCTGCGGCCCACCCGTACGCTCTCCCGGCACCCGCTGATCCAGGCCACCGTCACCCACCACCGCGCCGAGGAGATCGAACTGGCGCTGCCCGGCACGCACGCCGAGCCCTTCGCGCCGAATACGGGCGCGGCGATGTTCGACCTGGACCTGCGCTTCGTGGAGACCGCCACCGACGGCATCCGGGTGCAAGCCGGCTACGCGTGCGACCTGTTCGAGCACAGCGGCGTCGTCACGCTGCTGGACCGGCTGCACCGGCTGCTCTCCCGCGTGCTCGCCGACCCGCACGCGCGCCTGAGCGGCCTGGACCTGCTCACCGACGCCGAACGCCGGCTGCTCGTGCACGAGGTCAACGCCACCGCGCACGAGGTGCCCACGACGACCGTGGTGGAGCGCTTCACCGCCCAGGCCCGCCGCACCCCGGACGCCCTCGCCCTGATCGACGCGGCCGGCACGGCCACCGGGTACGCCGAACTGGCGGATCGTGTGCGGGCGAACGCGCGACGGCTGATCGACCGGGGGGCCGGGCCCGGCACCCTGGTCGCGATTGCACTGCCCCGCTCGGCCGACCTGGTGGTCGCGCTCCTGGCGGTGCTCGCGAGCGGTGCGGCGTATGTGCCGCTGGATCCCGGGGAGCCGCCCGCACGCCTGGCGCAGACGATCGCCGACGCCCGGCCGGCGTTCGTGTTCACCGACGCCGCGCACGCGCGGCGGCCCTGGGGCGCGCCGGTCATCGTGACCACCGACGACCCGACCGAGGCCGCGGCCTCGGCTGAACTGCCGGCACCGCCGCGGGCCGCGCACCCCGCGTACGTGCTGTACACCTCCGGATCCACCGGCCGCCCCAAAGGCGTGCTGGTCTCACACGGCGCCCTCGCCCACCAACTGGCCTGGGTGCAGGGCGAGTACGCGCTCACCCCCGCCGACCGCGTCCTGCACAAGGCGCCCGTCGGGTTCGACGTGTCGTTGTGGGAGCTGTTCTGGCCGCTGTGCCAGGGCGCGGCCGTCGTCCTGGCCGATCCCGACGGCCACCGTGATCCCGCCCACCTGGCCGCACTGATCGACACCCGTGCGGTCACCGTCGCGCACTTCGTGCCGCCCGTGCTGGACGCCCTTCTCGACGTCGTCGAAGCCGCGACCGGACCGAGCCCGACGCCACCGGCCGAACGGGCGTTGCGTTTGCTCCTGTGTGGCGGCGAGGCGCTGCCACCGGCCGCCGTCCGCCGCAGCGCCCGAGTGCTCGGGCTGATGCCGCACAACACGTACGGGCCCACCGAGGCCACGATCACCGCGACAGCGTGGAATCCCGCCGGCACCGTCGTCGAGGACGTCGTGCCGATCGGACGACCGGTGTGGAACACCGGCGCCCTGGTGTTGGACGCCCGATTGCGACCCACCCCGATCGGGCTGCCGGGCGAGCTGTACCTGACCGGGGCCCAACTCGCCGACGGATACCTGCACCGTCCCGGTCCGACCGCCGAACGCTTCGTGGCCGACCCCTACGGCCCGCCCGGCACCCGGATGTATCGCACCGGGGACCTGGTGCGCCGGCGCGCCGACGGCGCCCTGGTGTATCTCGGCCGGACCGACCATCAGGTCAAACTGCGCGGCGTGCGGGTGGAACTGGGCGAGATCGAGGCGCTGCTGACCGGGCGGGCGGAGCTGACGGCCGCCGTGGTCACCGCCCGGCCCGGGCCGACCGGTGCGCCGCTGCTGGTGGCGTACGTGGTCGCGAGCGCCTCCGCGTCCGTGGACCCCGAGGCGCTGCGCGGCGAGTTGGCCGATCACCTGCCCGAACACCTGGTCCCGGCCGCGATCGTGGTCCTGCCCGTGCTGCCGCTGCTGGCCAACGGCAAACTCGACCGGGCCGCGCTGCCGGATCCGGCCGTCGCCGCGCCGACCGCGGACGGCACGCCGAGCGATCCCGCGCAGGCCGAACTGGCCCGAATCTTCGCCGAGGTGCTACGGGTGGACCGCGTCGGCGTGCGGGACGGGTTCTTCGCACTGGGCGGGGACAGCATCGGGGCCACGCTGGTGGCGACCAAGGCCCGTGCCGTCGGACTGCGGTTCACCGTTCGGGACGTCTTCCGGCACCAGAGCGTACGCGCGCTCGCCCGGGTCGCCCGCCGCGACGAGGTCCCGACGGCGCCCCCCGCACCGCTCGTGCTCGCCGACCCGCCGCTGGCCCACGTTTTCCGGGACGGCGGGACCGGGCCGAACGGCCACCATGTGTGCGCGGTGCGGGCCGTCGCTTCCGGGCGAACGGGGCTACTGGAGAAGGCCGTTGCCGGACTCGCTCGTCGATACCCGGTGTTGCGGCTGCGGATCGAGACGGTCGGCAAGCGGTTGTGGCGCACCACGTCGACGGCCGAGGCGAACCCGAGAGTGGCTGTCGTCGCCGGTACGCGGGAAGACGTGGCCGAGCAGCTCGCGCGGGCGGTGGCCGCGTTGGACGTGGTCGAAGGGCCGACGCTGGCGGTGACGCGGACGCCGGGGCGCCTGTTCGTGGCCGCGCACGCCCTGGTGCTGGACGCGGCGGCGGTCGAACGGATCGCGGACGAACTGGCCGCCGACGTACGGGCGGATCCGCCGTCGACATCGGCTGCCGAGCCCGACGCGGGGCCGGAGGTCGCCGCGCGAGCCGACAGTGCGGCGGCGGATGCCCTCCCCCTGGTCGCCGCGCGTGCGCACGCGACGCCGGCGGACGCTTCGCCGGCGGACGCCGATCGCATCGACGCGGATCCGGTCGCCTGGGCAGAGGAGTTGCGTGACGTGACGCCCGCGCCCGCCGTACGAGGCACGGGTTACGGCCGCTCCCTGTTCCTGAGCACCATCGTGGTCACCACCCCCGACGCCGGTTCCATCGAGGCCGTTCGGGCCGCCGCCGGCGAGGCGTTCCTGAGCGCGCTGCGCACGCGTAGCCCCGAACCGGAGAGATTGCTGATCGACCGGGTGGTGGACCCGCACCGATCCGGCGAAACGGTGGCGCCGGTCGGGTCGTTCGCCTACGCCTACCCGCTCGCCTTCGACCGGGAAGGGGCGTTGCCGGACGTGCACGCCGCCGACCTGCGCGGCGCCGGATACACCCGAGTGCGCTATGCGAGCCGATCCGGGGCCCGGGTCCTGGGCCGGGTTGCCCGCGCGCAGATCGTCCTGCGCGACGCGCCGGCCCACGGCTGGGCCGACGACCTGCCCTCGGCGGTCAGTACGCGCTGGCCCCTGGACGCGGCGATCGCCGTCTCGACGGGCGAGGACGGCACGCGGTGCCGGCTCACCCTGCATGCCGGGCCCACCGTCGACGCCGAGGACGCACGCCGCCTGCTGGCGACGTGGGTCGAGCGGACGACCGCGCGCATCCCGGGAGCCGGCACGACCACCGACCACGAGACGACCACACCGAACACGGACACCGGGCGGACGACGTGAGCGACCTCAACCCTTCGAACGACCACCCGGCCCACACCCCGGCGGCACTGTGGAGCCGCGAGGCGTTCGAGAACGCGCCGCCGACGGTGCGCGCGATGGTCGCCCCGCGCGAACTCGCGCCCGACGCCGCGCACATCCGCGCGGTGGCGGTCCTGGCCCGACACCGGGACCTGAGTACCGGCGGCCCGACGGCGTGGTGCGGCACCTTCACGGTCGACACGGACGCCCGGCGCTCGACCGCCCGGGTGGCACGGGTGGACGGTACGCCCGCTACCGCGTGGGTGGATCGTGGCCCCGAACTGCCCGGGCTGCTGGTCCTCGCCCTGCCCGGAGCCGTCGTCGACGGGACCTCGTGGCGCATCCTCGCCGGCGAACTGCGCTCGGGACTGCGCGGCGAACCGATCGGACCCGAGCCCGCGCCGACCGCCGACTACGCCGCCGCCGTCGCCCGCGAGGCCGACGACCCGGAGCTGGTCGACCGGGCCACCGACTGGTTCACCCTGATCGACCGGGTGGACGACCTGGACGCGCCCGCGCCGTGGCCCGGGAGCGAGCCCGGGGCCTGGGACACGCCGCCCACCGGCGCCGCGACCATGCTCGAACTCCCCTTCGACACCGACCCCTTGAGTACGCGGACGCCGCTGCGCACGATCGTCGCCTCGACCGCGGCGCGGATCCTGGCCCGCTTCGCCCCCGGGCCGCTGTTCGTGGACGTCGTGGAGGACGACCGGGACCGCCACGACGGACGCTTCGCCCGCACCGTAGGCGACCTGCGACGCGTCTTCCCCGCCCTGCTGGAACCCGGCTCGCCCGACACCGACGCGCTGCCCGCGAACCCGCGCGCCGCCGCCGACTTCGGCCTGGCGCTCTACCTCGGCGAGCAGACCGCGGGTGCCCTCGCGGACGCGCCCGAGGCAGGCGTGCTGGTGGCCTACGGCCATACCGACCTCGGCGACGAGGAACTGCTCGCCTACGATCGCGAGAGCGACGGGTACGCCGTCTCGCGCTATCCGCTGCGCCTGGACCTGTGGGTGGACCACTCGCCCGCCGGGGCCGGGCGACGGGTCGCGCTGCGGGTTGTCGCCGATCCGAAGGCGCTGCCCGAACTCGACGTCGCGGCACTGCTCCGGACTTGGCGGGCGGCACTGGAACCCGCCCTGCTCGACGCGGCCCGGGCCGGACGCGAGGACGACGCGCAGGCCGGTGCCCTCGCCGCCCGTGACGCCGCCCTCGACTCTGCGATCGGCGGCCTGGGCGTGGCCGAGGTGCTGCCGCTGTCGCCGCTGCAGGAGGGTCTGCTCTTCCACCTGATGCTCGACGGCGCGGCCCGCGACATCTACGTACAGCAGGCCGTCCTGTTCCTCGACGGCCCCGTGGACGCCGATCGCCTCGCGGGCGCGGCGCGGCGGGTCCTGGAGAAGTACCCGAATCTGCGCGCGGGCTTCGTGAGCACCGAGGACGGCCCCGTCCAGGTGATCCCCGAGCGGTTCACCGTGCCGTTCGCCTACGCCGACCTGACCGACCGCGGGGCCGATGTCGACGCCGCCTTCGAGGCGTTCGCCGACCGCCAACGGGAGATCCCGTTCGACGCGGCCCGGCCCCCGCTGATCCGCTTCGCCCTGGCCCGTACCTCCGACACCGGCCACCGACTCCTGCTCACGTCCCAGGTCGCGCTGCTCGACGGTTGGTCCGGCGGCCTCGCGCTGACCTCGCTCCTGGAGTTCTACACCGACGCCGAGGCCGAGAGCGCGCGGGCCACCACGCCCTTCCGGGTCTTCCTGCGTTGGCTGGGCACCCGCGATCGGGACGCGGCCCGCGACGCGTGGTACGCCTACCTGGGCGACGTCGCCGAACCCACGCTCCTGGCCGGCCCGCGCGCGCCCGGCGACGACGCCACGCCGGCCTCGGCCGGCGAGATCCACCGCGAGGTGCCCGCCGCGCTCGCCGCCCGCCTGGCGGCCCGCGCCCGCGAGGCGGGCGTCACCGTGGGCACGCTGTACGAAAGCGCCTGGGGGCTGCTGCTGGGCCGACTCACCGGACGCGACGACACGGTGTTCGGCGCGTTGGTGTCGGGACGCCACCCCGACGTCGACGGCATCGACACCACCGTCGGCGTGTTGTTCAACACCGTCCCGGTACGGGTCCGCGTCGCGCCGCACGAGCCGATCGCACAGCTGTGGCGGCGCACCCAGGACGACAAGGCCGACCTGCACGACCACCCCTACCTGGGCTTGAGCGAACTCCAGGCGATGGTGGGCGCCGGCCCGCTGTTCGATACCTTCTTCGTCTTCCAGAACCTCCCGTTGCCGGACAGGAACCGCGGGTTCGGCCCCGAGGGAGGACTGCGCGTCCTCGGCCACGCGGTGCGCGACGCCACCCACTACCCGGTGTCCGTGGTGATCACCCCCGGCGAGGTTACCCGCCTGCGCGCGATGTACCACGACGACGCCTTCGATCGCGCCGACGTGGAGCTTCTGACCGAGCGCTACCTGCGCATCCTCGAAGCCTTCGCGAGTGACCCCACCCGCGCGTGTGCCCGCGTCGACATCCTGGAAGCGGCCGAACGCCGACGCGTCGTGGCCGAGTGGAACGCGACTTCGCATCCGGTGCCGGAGGTGACGGTGGCGGATTTGTTGGAGGAGCGTGCGGGGTTGGTTCCGGATGCGGTCGCGGTGGTGCAGGATCCGGATGGTGCGGCGCCGTTGGTGTGGTCGTATCGGGAGTTGAACGAGCGGTCGAATCGGATCGCGCGGTTGTTGCGGGTGCGGGGTGCGGGTCCGGAGCGGGTGGTGGGTCTGGCGTTGCCGCGGACCGCCGACATGGTGGCGGCGTTGTTCGCGGTGCTCAAGACCGGTGCCGCCTACCTGCCCATCGAACGCGACGTGCCCGCCGAACGCACCGCGTGGATGCTCGCCGACACCGCGCCCGTCTGTGTCCTCACCAGCGGCCCCGGCCCGGATACCCCCGACGCCGTGGATCTCGACGATCCTTCGGTGCGGGCGGAGTTGGCGGGGTTGTCGGGGGCGGATCTGTCGGATGTGGAGCGTTCGGACTTCGTGCGTTCGGATGGGGCGCGGTTGGAGCATCCGGCGTATGTGATCTACACGTCGGGTTCGACGGGTCGTCCCAAGGGTGTGGTGACGCCGTATCGGGGTTTGACGAACATGCAGGTCAATCACCGTCGGGAGATCTTCGATCCGGTGGTGGCCGCAGTGGGTCGGCGGTTGCGGGTGGCGCATACGGTGTCGTTCGCGTTCGACATGTCGTGGGAGGAACTTCTGTGGCTGGTCGAGGGTCACGAAGTGCACGTGTGCGACGAGGAGTTGCGGCGTGACGCGCACGCGCTGACCCGCTATGTGGACCGGCACCGGATCGACGTGGTCAACGTCACCCCCACCTACGCCCAACACCTCCTGGAGGAAGGGCTCCTGGAGTCGGACGCCACCGCCGGCCGGCACCGGCCCGCGCTCGTCCTGCTCGGTGGCGAAGCCGTGTCCGACGGAGTCTGGGCAGCACTGCGCGACACCGAGGGTGTGCTGGGCTACAACCTGTACGGGCCGACCGAGTACACGATCAACACGCTCGGCGCCGGCACCGAGGACAGCAGCACGCCCGCGATCGGGCGACCGATCCTCAACACCGCCACCCACATCCTCGACGCCAACCTCCAGCCGGTCCCGGTGGGCGTGCCCGGCGAGTTGTACGTCACCGGCATCGGTTTGGCGCGCGGCTATCTCAACGCCGCCGGACAAACGGCCGCGCGGTTCGTGGCGAATCCGTACGGGCCGCCCGGCAGCCGCCTCTACCGCACCGGCGACCTCGCGCGGCGTCGCCCGGACGGCATCATCGACTACCTCGGCCGCACCGACGACCAGATCAAGATCCGCGGCCACCGCATCGAACCCGCCGAGATCCAAAGCGTGTTGGACACCCATCCGCAGGTGGCCCGCAGCGCGATCGTGCCCACTACCGGCCCGGACGGCGCGGTACAGCTCACCGCCTACGTCGTGCCCGAGACGGCCGGACCCGTCGACGCGCACGCCAACGACGAACACATCGCGGAATGGCGGCAGATCTACGCCGACGAGTACACCGCCATCGACACGGCGGTGTTCACCGAGGACTTCGCCGGCTGGGACAGCAGCTACGACGGCGCGCCGATCCCGCTCGCGCACATGCGCGAATGGCGCGCCGAGACCATCCGACGCATCGCCGAACTGCGCCCGTCACGAATCCTGGAGATCGGCGTCGGCACCGGCCTGCTCCTGGGCGAACTGGCGCCCGCGAGCCAGAGCTACTGGGCCACCGACTTCGCCGCCCCGGTCATCGAGAAGCTGCGCGCGGACCTGGCCCGGGACCCCGAACTCGCCGCGAAGGTCGAGCTGCGCACCGCCCCGGCGCACGAACTCGGCGACTTGCCGCAGGCGTTCTTCGACACGGTGGTGATCAACTCGGTCGCCCAGTACTTCCCGAGCCTGGACTACCTCACCGACGTGCTGCGCCGCGCGCTCGACCTGGTCCGGCCCGGCGGAGCGGTCTTCGTCGGCGACGTGCGCAACCTGCGGCTCGCCCGTACCTTCCACACCGCGATTCGACTCGGCCAGGCGACACCGGACACCGACGACGCGAGTGTGCGCGCCGCGATCGAGCGCGCCGTGCTGCTGGAGAAGGAACTCCTGGTCGACCCGGACTACTTCGACGCCCTGACCGATCTGCTGCCCGACCTCGCGGGCGTCGACCTGCGGATCAAACGCGGACACCTGCACAACGAGCTGTCCCGGCACCGCTACGACGCGGTACTGCGCCGAGTCGGCGGCGACCCGGCCACGACCCTCGCCGACATACCGAGCCTGCCGTGGAACGCCGCCGAGGGAACCGACGCGGTCGCCCGCCGGCTGACCGATGATCGGCCCGACGCGCTGCGCGTGCGAGCCGTACCCAATGCCCGACTCGCGGGCGAAATCGCCGCGGAGCGCGTGCTGGCCAACGGCGGCACGAGCACCGAGGCACGCGACGCGCGCACCGCGGCCGGGCAGGCCGACGACGCGGCGATCGAGCCCGAGACGCTGTACGCGCTGGGCGCGGCCCAGGGCTACACCGTGGCCGCGACCTGGTCGAGCGCCGGATCCGGGTCCTTCGACGCGGTGTTCGTGGCCGGAGAGCGAGCCGCGAATGCCGTATCGGGCACTTACGTGGCCACGGGTTCGGGCCGTGCCGACCTGTCCGGCTACGCCAACCACCCCGCCGCCGCCCGTGAGGCGGGCACGCTGGTACCCCGGCTGCGCGCGTTCCTGCGCGAGCGGCTGCCCGAGTACATGGTGCCCGCCGGATTCGTCCCGCTCGATCGACTCCCGCTCACCGTCAACGGCAAACTCGACCGTCGCGCGCTGCCCGCCCCCGACGCCGGCGTCGGTCGCGCGCCCACGCGGGCACCGGCCGGCGCAGCCGAACTCGCCTTGTGCGCGCTGTTCGCCGAGGTGCTCGGCGTCGCCGACATCGGCGCCGAGGACAACTTCTTCGACCTCGGTGGCCACTCCCTGCTCGCCGCCCGATTGGCCGCCAAGGCCCGCGGCGCGCTCGGCGTCGAGATCGCCATCCGGGACGTGTTCACC
This sequence comes from Embleya sp. NPDC050154, assembly GCF_044460165.1. NCBI lineage: Bacteria > Bacillati > Actinomycetota > Actinomycetes > Kitasatosporales > Streptomycetaceae > Embleya > Embleya sp. NPDC050154. The sequence goes on along the minus strand of NZ_JBITJP010000009.1, from coordinate 188,009 downwards.
GCCCCGACCACCGCCGCACTGGCCGCGCTGCTCGCGGAACGCGCCGGGACGGACGAGGCGGGCGCCCGGTCGTTGCGGCCCGCCGTCACGCGGCAGGAGCGCCCCGACCGGGTGCCGCTGTCGTTCGCCCAGCGGCGGCTGTGGCTGCTCGGCCAATTCGAGACGGCGAGCGCGGCCTACCACGAACCGATCGCGGTCCGATTGCGCGGGATGCTGGACCGAGCGGCGCTCCGCGCCGCCGTACAGGACGTGACGAACCGTCACGAAACGTTGCGCACGTTGTGCGTCGCGGCGCAGGAGCCCGCGGGAAGCGACGCCGCCGAGGTGTTCCAACACATCCTGGCCCCGGAGGACGCGCACGCCGTCGTCGAGTTCGCCGACACCGACACCCTGGGCGCCATCGACACCGAATCCGCGCTGGCCGCGCTGGTCGCCGAGGCCACCCGCTGCCCCTTCGACCTGGCCACCGAACTGCCGCTGCGGACCACGGTCTTCCGGGTCGGCCCTAACGAGCACGTGCTCCTCGCGGTGTTCCACCACATCGCGATCGACGAGTGGTCCATCCGGCCGTTCGCACAGGACCTCGCCGCGGCCTACACCGCGCGCTCGGCGGGGCACGCACCCGCGTGGGAGCCGCTACCGCTGCAATATGCCGACTACACGTTGTGGCAGCGCGACCTGCTCGGCGATCCGGCCGATCCCACCAGCCGCTACGCTCACCAACTCGCTTACTGGCGCAACGCTCTGGCCGCACTGCCCCAGGAACTGGAGATCCCCGCCGACCGGCCGCGCCCCACGGTGGCCGGCTACCGGGGCGGCACCATCGAACGCCTGATCCCCGCCGAACTCGCCCAGCGCGTACGTGCCGTGGCCTCGGCCGCCGGCGCCAGCGCGTTCATGTTCTACCAGGCGGCGGTGGCGGCGCTGCTGCACCGCCTCGGCGCCGGCACCGACATCCCACTGGGTAGTCCGGTGGCCGGGCGCGACGACGAGGCACTCGGCGACCTGATCGGCTTCTTCGTCAACACCGTGGTCATCCGTGCGGACGTGACCGGCAACCCGACCTTCGCCGACCTGCTGGCCCGGGTGCGAGACACCGACCTGGACGCGTTCGCGCACCAGGACCTGCCGTTCGAGCGCCTCGTGGAGGAACTCAACCCGGCGCGTTCGCTCGGCCGCAACCCGCTGTTCCAGGTGATGGTCGGCTATCAGAACCAGGGCGTGGGCGAGGTCCGCTTCGGCGACATCGCACCGGTCGGCGAACGATTCACCCCACCCACCGCCAAGTTCGACCTCGACTTCGTCTTCCGCGAGACCGATCTGGCCGCGGTGCCGGAGGGCGCGGTCGAGCTGGGCATCGAATACGCGGCGGACCTCTTCGACCACACCACCGTCGAGGACTTCGCCGAGCGGCTGCTGAGGCTGCTCGCCGGGATCACCGACGACCCGAACCGCCGCGTGGGCGCGTACGAACTGCTGTCGCCCGCAGAGCGCACGCGGATCGTGGCCGAGTGGAACGCGACTTCGCATCCGGTGCCGGAGGTGACGGTGGCGGATTTGTTGGAGGAGCGTGCGGGGTTGGTTCCGGATGCGGTCGCGGTGGTGCAGGATCCGGATGGTGCGGCGCCGTTGGTGTGGTCGTATCGGGAGTTGAACGAGCGGTCGAATCGGATCGCGCGGTTGTTGCGGGTGCGGGGTGCGGGTCCGGAGCGGGTGGTGGGTCTGGCGTTGCCGCGGACCGCCGACATGGTGGCGGCGTTGTTCGCGGTGCTCAAGACCGGTGCCGCCTACCTCCCGTTGGAGCGTGACCTGCCGCGCGAACGCATCGCCTGGATGGTCGACGAGTCCCGACCGGTGTGCGTGCTCACCGCCGGCGAGATCGTGGGCGAGCACACCGTCGATCTCGACGATCCTTCGGTGCGGGCGGAGTTGGCGGGGTTGTCGGGGGCGGATCTGTCGGATGTGGAGCGTTCGGACTTCGTGCGTTCGGATGGGGCGCGGTTGGAGCATCCGGCGTATGTGATCTACACGTCGGGTTCGACGGGTCGTCCCAAGGGTGTGGTGACGCCGTATCGGGGTTTGACGAACATGCAGGTCAATCATCGTCGGGAGATCTTCGATCCGGTGGTGGCCGCGGCGGGTCGGCGGTTGCGGGTGGCGCATACGGTGTCGTTCGCGTTCGACATGTCGTGGGAGGAACTTCTGTGGCTGGTCGAGGGTCACGAAGTGCACGTGTGCGACGAGGAGTTGCGGCGTGACGCGCACGCGCTGACCCGCTATGTGGACCGGCACCGGATCGACGTGGTCAACGTCACCCCCACCTACGCCCAACACCTCCTGGATCTCGGCCTACTCGACGACGACCCGGCGCGGGGCAGCCATCGGCCGTGTCTGGTGTTGTTGGGCGGCGAGGCTGTTTCGGATGCGGTGTGGAATCGGCTGCGCGACACCGAGGGTGTGCTGGGCTACAACCTGTACGGGCCGACCGAGTACACGATCAACACCCTCGGCGCCGGCACCGAGGACAGCGCCACGCCCGCGATCGGGCGACCGATCCTCAACACCGCCACCCACATCCTCGACGCCAACCTCCAGCCGGTCCCGGTGGGCGTGCCCGGCGAGTTGTACGTCACCGGCATCGGTTTGGCGCGCGGCTATCTCAAAGCCGCCGGACAAACGGCCGCGCGGTTCGTGGCGAATCCGTACGGGCCGCCCGGCAGCCGCCTCTACCGCACCGGCGACCTCGCGCGGCGCCGGCCGGACGGCATCATCGACTATCTCGGCCGCACCGACGACCAGATCAAGATCCGCGGCCACCGCATCGAACCCGCGGAGATCCAGAGCGTGTTGGACACCCATCCCGACGTGCTGCGTTCCGCGGTGGTGCCGAGCGCGGACGGGACCCGGCTGACCGCCTACGTGGTCGGCGTGGCCGATCCGCACACGCTGCGCGCCTGGACGGCGGCGCGGCTGCCCGACTACATGGTCCCCGGCGCGTTCGTACCGCTGGACGTGTTGCCGTTGACCGTCAACGGGAAGCTCGACCGGGCCGCGTTGCCCGAACCGGACTTCGCGGCGGCGGTCACCGCGCGAGGGCCGCGGGACACGGTCGAGGCCGTGCTGTGCCGGGTTTTCGCGGACACCCTGGAACTGCCCCGGGTGGGCATCGACGACAACTTCTCCACCCTGGGCGGGCATTCGCTGCTCGCGGTCCGCCTGGTCGGCGCGATCCGTGCCGCCGGCATCGTGGCCGACCCGGACACGGTCACCGTGGCGCTGGTGTTGACCGCGCCGACGGTCGCCGACCTGGCGGAGCGGCTGCGCGGGCGCACCGGCACGGACGAGTTGACCGCGCCCCTGCTGGCGTTGCGTCCCGATGGTGATCTCGCGCCCTTGTTCTGCGTACACGCCGGATTCGGATTCGCCTGGCCGTACACGACGTTGCTCGCGCACGTGGCGAACGACCGTCCGGTGTACGGACTCCAGGCCCCCATGTTGTCGGGCGCCGCCGCGCCGAGCCGGTTCGAGGACGTGGTCGCGGAGCACCTGCGCGCCGTGCGCACGCTCCAGCCGCGGGGCCCGTACCACCTGCTGGGCTGGTCCTTCGGCGGCGAGCTCGCCTTCGCGCTGGCCGCCGAACTGCAGCGCGCGGGTGAGCCGGTGGATCTGCTGGTGCTCGTCGACGCCGAGCCGCCGGTGCCGCGCGCGCATGCCGACGGGGCGGGCGCGGACGGCGGGTTCGACGAGGAAGCCGCGTGGGCGCATCTGCTGCGGGCGACACCGGCCGAGGTGGACTTGGCCGGCGCGCTGGGCGAGGAGGTGGTGGCGGCCCTGCTCCGGACGCGGGTCGCCTACGAACCCCTCGTGCCCGCCGACCCCTACCCGCCCTTCCGCGGCGACGTGTTGTGCGTCGCGGCGCGCGAGAACCGCACGCGTACCGGCCGGGAGGCCTGGACGGCCCATGTTCTCGGCGTGGTCGACGAGTTCGTCGTCGACCACGAGCACGACGATCTGCTGACCTCGGCCGCGGTGGACCAGTGGGGCCCACTCGTACGCCGACGGTCGGACGCGACACACCCAGAGAGGCACTGAAGCATCATGCGAAGAATCGCAGCGCCGCCCTTCGTCCGCCACACCGCCGCCCGCCGCACCGGCCCCGGCCGCCTCGCCGCGGCCGGGATAGCCGTGGCACTCGTGTTCGGCCTCGCTGCCTGTGGCGACGACGACAAGAAGGATGCCTCCGGCGCGTCGCCCGCCTCCGGACCGGCGGCGGCCTCTCCCGGGACGGGCGGCGCGGCGGCGCCGACGTACCCGATCACGATCACCCACAAGCTGGGTACCACCACGATCAAGAAGGCGCCGAAGCGCATCGTCGCGCTGGGCGAGGGGGATCAGGACGCCGCGCTCGCGCTGGCGACCAAGCTCGCCGGCATGGTCGAGACGACCCCGCCGGACGGGGTGGCACCGTGGGCCAAGCCCAAGCTGGCCGGCGACAAGCCGCAGATCATCACGATGGGTGAGAACGGCGCTCCGCTGGAGAAGGTGCTCGCGCTTCAGCCCGACCTGATCCTGGCGAACACCGACTACTGGGTCGAGCAGGAGTACGACAAACTCAGCAAGATCGCGCCGACCACGGCGTTCGAGACCGGCCCCTCGCAGGACAGTTGGCAGCAGGTGACCCGGCAGGTCGGCAAGGCGCTGGGCAAGTCCACCGAGGCCGAGAAGCTGGTGACGGACCTGGAGGCCAAGATCGCCGGGGTGGCCACGAGCCATCCCGCGATCAAGGGCAAGTCCTTCGCACTGACCAACGCGCAGAACGCGGGTACGGTCGCGGTGCTCAAGGACAAGTCGGATACCTCGGTGAAGCTGCTCGCCGGGTTCGGGATGACCTTCCCGGATGCCATCGCCGGCCTGCCCGGGGCCGGATTCGCCGCCGAGTTGAGCATGGAGCGGCTGGACGTGCTCGAAGTGGGCGTGCTGCTGAGCAACTACAACGCGGACGACGCGCTGAAGAAGGCGATCGAGGGCAACCCGCAGTTCGCCAAGCTGAACGTGGTCAAGCGTGGTTCGTACGTCCCGCTGGACTCCAACGATTTCTGGGCCCTGCGTGCGCCGACCCCGCTCGCCGTGGAGTACGTGATCGACAAGATCATGCCGCGCGTGGACGCCGCCGCCCAGGCCGCGAAGGTCTGATCGCGGGCACCGGACGGAAGGTGAAGAGCCCCCGACTCCCCTGCGTCACAAGGGAGTCGGGGGCTCGATCGTTCGAGGTTCGATCGTCTCAGAGTACGGCGACCGTGGTGCCGGCGATCTGTCCCGGCATGCCGGGCACCGGCTCGGCCGGGTCGGTGCCCAGTGCCACGACGCGGTTGTCCGCGTCGACGTGCACCACGCGCGGGCGATGCGTGGCCAGTTCGGCTTCGTCCAGGAGTGCGAACGCCATCACGATGACCAGGTCGCCCGGGTGGATCAGCCGCGCGGCGGCCCCGTTGGCGCCGATCACCCCGCTGCCGCGCGGGCCGGGGATCGCGTACGTGGTCAGGCGCGCCCCGGTGTCGATGTCGACGACCTGGACCACCTCGCCCTCGGTGATGCCGGCAGCGTCGAGCAGGTCCTCGTCGACCGTCAGCGATCCGACGTAGTGCAGGTCGGCCTGTGTCACCCGGGCCCGATGGATCTTGCCACTCAGCAGCGTGCGCAGCACCGGTGCTCTCCGCTCAGTTCTCGGTGGCGGCCACGAGGGAACGCGGCCGCATGTCGGTCCAATTGGTCTCGATGTGTTCCAGGCACTGGGCCCGCGCGGCGGGTCCGTGCTCGGTGTGCCAACCGTCGGGCACGTCCAGGAACGCGGGCCACAAGGAGTACTGGCCCTCGTCGTTGAGCAGGGCCAGGAACGTCCCGGAGTCGTCGTCGAAGGGGTTCGTCACGGCGGGTCAGCCTTTCGTGGTCGTCGATGTCGTCGGCGGCGTGGCGCCGGGGGTGGGGTCTTCGGCCGCGGCGGGGTCGGTCGGGGTCGCCGCCTCCTCGGCCGGTGCGGAGGTCGGTTCCGCGGCCCGCAGCGCGGGCAGCGCGGTGGCGACCGCGAGGACCGCGGCGACACAGGCCAGGCCGCCGGCCACGAGGGTGGCGCCGGGGCCGATCAGGCGGGCGACGCCGCCGGAGAGCGCGTTGCCGGTGGCCGGGCCCGCGGTGGCCTGGGCCAGCCACAGGCTGCCCACCCGGCCTTGGAGTCGGTCGGGCGTGTACTGCTGTAGGAGGGTGCGGCGCAGGATCTCGGAGATGGTGTCGGCGCCGCCGGCCACCGCCAGGACGAGCAGGCCGAGCCACAGGTGCCGGGTCAGGCCGAAGGCGGCGATCGCCGCGCCCCACAGTGCGGCCACCGCGATCAGGGTCACCCCGGGGCGTTGCACCCGCGAGATCCAACCGCCGGCCAGGGCGCCGAGGAAGGCACCCACGGCGGGGGCGGTGTAGAGCAGGCCGACCGCGGTGGGTCCGCCGTCGAAGACCTCGTGGCCCATCTCGGGGAACAGGGCGTACGGCATGGCCAGGACGACGGCCGCCAGGTCGACGAGCATGAGCCCGCGGATGATCCTGTTCGCGCGTACGTGTCGCAGCCCGTCCAGGATGGCTTGCACGGGGTGTTGCGTGGCCGCGATGTCGGCGTCCTCGTCGGGTTCCGGGTGCAGTTGCGGCAGCCGCCACAGCAGGGCCGCGCCGGCCACGAACCCGGCCGCGTCGATCAGGTAGCACACCGCGACCCCCGGGCCGGCGGCGATCAGGCCCGCCAGGCTGGGGCCCACCATCGCGCCGAACTGGGTGGTCAGGGTGAGCAATGCCCCGGCCGCCGCGAGGTGTTCGCGCCCGGCGAGGGCCGGTGTGACGGCCATCAGGGCGGGTGCGCCCAGGCCGCCGGCGATGCCGGCGGCGATGGCCGCGAGGTAGACGAACCACAGTTGGGGCTCGGGTGCGAGGGCGTTGCCGGCCAGCGCGAGCACGACGACCGCGGAGCCCGCACGGGTGGACAGGATGAGCCGGCGCCGGTCGGTGCGGTCGGCCAGTACGCCGCCGGCCAGCAGGCCCACGCACAGGCTGACGCCGATCACCAGGTTGACCAACCCCACGTGCAGCGAGGACTCGCCCAGGTCGTAGACCTGGATGCTCGCGGCGACCGAGGTCAGCGCGGTCCCGAGCATGGACAGCGCGGTGGCGGTGAACAGCAGTCGGAACTCGCGATTGGCCCGCAGCGGGGTGATGTCGACCGCGATGTCGCCCAGGCGCACCGATCAACCCTGCCGGGAGGTGGGGATCAGGCCGTTCGCGATCGCGGTCGGGTTCTCGGTCGCGATCGCGGTGGTGGGGTCCGGGCCGGAGCGCTCGTTGATGGAGGTGAGGATCTCGCCGGCGCGGACCGCGATGTTGGACAGCAGGGTGGAGCCGATGCCGTGGGTGTGCTCGGTGCCGCCTTGGAGGTAGATCCCGGCGCTGAGCGGGGGTTCGGTGACCACCCGGTAGTCGCGGCCGAGGCGGGGGCGTCCGTACTCGTCGCGCGCGCAGGCCCGGGCGGTGTCGCCGAAGAGCGCGAGTCCGTCGCCGGGGCGGTAACCCGTGGCGTAGACGACCACGTCGGCGCGCAGCGTCTCGGTCTTCCCGGTGGGCAGGAACTCGACGTCCACGTGCGCTGCTTCGGGGTCGTCCCGCAGGTCGACGACCCGGGAGGCATGCCGGATGTACAGGCGTTGGCGGCCCTGGACACGCTCCTCGTACACCCGCCGGTACAACTCTTCGATCAGATCGCCGTCCACGACCGAGTAGTTCGTGTTCCGGTGATACTCCGTCAGTTGCCGTTTGACCTGCTCGGGCGCCTCGAAGTAGTGGTCGACGGCTGCGGGGTCGAAGATCCGGTTGGCGAACGGGCTGTCGTCGGCGGGGGAGTAGCCGTAGCGGCTGAAGACCGCGTGCACCTCGGCGTCGGGGAAGCGTCGGTAGAGGTAGTCCGCGGTCTCGGCGGCGCTTTGTCCGGCGCCGACCACCACCGCGGTGCGCACGGTCGTCGGGTCGGTGGCGGCGACGTTGGGCACGAGTCGGGAGTTGTGCCAGACCCGGGCGGAGGCCTCGACTCCCTCGGGCAGGTGCGGCATCAGGCCCGGGGCGAGTACGACGTTGCGGGCGCGGTGGGGGGTGGGATCACCCGCCACGGCGACGTCGAACGCGGTGATCCGGCCGGCGGTGAGGACGGGCTCGATGGCCAACACCTCGGCGCCGTAGCGCACATGATGGGCCACCCGGGCCGCGGCCCATTCGAGGTATCCGTGGAACTCGGCCCGGAGCGGGAAGAACACCTTGTGGTTGACGAAATCGACGAGTCGGTCGATCGAGTGAAGGTAGTTGACGAAGCTGAAGTCACTGGTCGGATTACGCATCGTGGCAAGGTCCTTGAGGAAGGAGACCTGCATCGTCGCGCCGTCCACGAGCATGCCGCGATGCCAGCCGAAGGTGGGCTGTTTCTCCAGGAACAGGGCGTCCACGCGGTGGTCCGACGAGGTGCGCGCGTTGTGTTCCTCGATCGCGACGGCGAGCGCCAGGTTCGAAGGCCCGAATCCGACCCCGATGAGGTCGTGCGTGGTCTTTCCGTCGTGCCGAGAGGAGGTCAACGAGCGTTTCCCTTCTGAGTGGTGGCCTCGAAGGGCACACGAAGCACTATTGCCTTTCAGTAGGGGAGGCTAACCTAACCTCGCGCGATGTGACCAGGGCCGTGGATCAATAGGTTAGCCTTGCCTAACCTGTCACTGTGCCGAATCGCGGAGGCTGTCGTGTCCGACTACGTCGAGCGGGAACTCCCTTTGTCCGAAGATCCTTTGGACCTGGCCGCAGCGTTGGCCGAGGCATCGTCGAGCATCGTGGGCAGCCGTGCGCATGTGGTCTACGAGCGGGACGACGAATGGTGCGTGGGCCTGGGGGTGCTCGTCGAGGTCGTGGTGACCAAGCACGAGGTCCGCTGTAGCGGCGGTGGCGGTGGTGACAGCGTGCGGTCGTGGGTCGACTCGCCGCTGCCGGCGGTCGACGAATTCCTGCGCGGGGCCCCGGTGTCACACTGGCGCGCGTATGGGTGGGCCGGGTTCGAGTTCGCCTACCTTCAGGCCGGCATGCCGGAACTGGTGGGTGAGGAACCGTTGTTGCACCTGTTCGTTCCGCGCATCGAGGTACGCCTGAGGCAGGGCCGGGCACGAATACGCGCCGTCGACGCCGAGGAACTCGTGGCGGTCAGCGCGCTGTTGGCCGCGCATCGACCGGCGCCGCGCAAGGATCCGGTGTCTCTCGACGTCGAGGCCGGCGGCGCCGGCGAGTACCGCTCGGCGGTCGGCGCGGCGGTGGACGAGATCCGCGCACGGCTGCTGCGCAAGGTCATCCTGTCCCGGACGGTCGAGGTGCCCACACCGGTGGACATGGTCGGCACCTACCTCGCCGGGCGGCGCGGAAACACGCCCACCCGCTCGTTCCTGCTCGACCTGGGCGGTGTGTGTGCGACCGGCTTCAGCCCCGAGATCGTGGTGTCCGTGGACGCCGATCGCAACGTCGGCACCCAGCCGCTCGCCGGAACCCGCGCGCTCGGCGGCGGGGAGGCGGCCGACCTGTCGCGACGCGACGACCTGCTCAGCGATGCCAAGGAGATCTACGAGCACGCCATCTCGGTCAAGGTCGCCTACGACGAACTGGTGCCGCTGTGCGACCCGGGCACGGTGATGGTCACCGACTACATGTCGGTCAAGCCGCGCGGCAGCGTGCAGCACCTGGCATCGTCACTGGTGGGCCGGCTCGCGCCCGGCATCGGATCGTGGGACGCGTTCGCGGCGCTGTTCCCCGCGGTGACCGCGTCGGGCGTGCCCAAACCGGCGGCGTACCGCGCGATCCGGCGACACGAGACGGGTCCGCGCGGGCTGTACAGCGGCGCGGTGTTGACCATGGACCACGACGGGACGCTGGACGCGGCCCTGGTGTTGCGCACGCTCTTCCGGCGCGACGGCAGGACGTGGCTCCAGGCGGGCGCCGGCATCGTGGAACAGTCCGAGCCCGGGCGCGAGTTCGAGGAGACTTGCGAGAAGCTGCGCTCGGTGGCCGGCTACCTGGTGCCGGCGCACTGAGCGACGGGCGTCTTCGACGGGTGCGACAGGCGTGCCTTCGCGCCGCCGGGGATGCCGAGCGGCGCGAAGGGCGGGCATGGTGTGCCGCCGGGTGGGGAGGGGGCCTCGCCGACGACGCGTGTTCGACGTGGCTCTAGCGACGGCCCCCGACCGGGATTACCAGTGGTGTGCCCGCGATGGGGCACTCGATCACCGCCGCGCGCAGGTCGAACACCTCGCGCACCAGCTCCGGCGTGACCACCTCGGCGGGCGGCCCGGACGCGACCACCCGGCCGTCGCGCATCGCGATCAGGTGATCGGCGTACCGGCACGCGTGGTTGAGCTCGTGGATGACCATCACCACGGTCCGGCCCTCGGCCCGGCCCAGTTCGGCCACCAGCTCCAACACGTCGACCTGATAGGCCAGGTCCAGGTAGGTGGTCGGTTCGTCCAGCAGCAACACGGGGGTGTCCTGGGCCAACGCCATGGCGATCCATACCCGTTGGCGCTGCCCGCCGGAGAGCTCGTCGATGCCTCGACCGGCCAACGCGTCCACACCGGTGGCCTTGAGCGCCGCGTCCACGACGGCGTCGTCGGAGGAGGACCACTGCCGCCACCACCGCTGGTACGGAGTGCGACCGCGCGCGACCAGATCGCGCACGGTGATGCCCTCGGGCGCGGTCGGGGACTGTGGCAACAGCGCGAGCCGTTGGGCGAAGTCCCGCCCGGACAACCGGGAGACGCTCTCGCCGTCGAGCAGGACGCTGCCCTGACGCGGTTTCAGCAACCGGGCGAGGGCGCGCAGAGCGGTCGACTTCCCGCACGCGTTGGGCCCGACCAGGGCGGTCACCCGGCCGGCGGGGATGTCGAGGTCCAGGTCCCGGGCGACGATGCGTTCGCCGTAGCCGAGGGTGATGCCTTCGGCGGTCATCCCGGGGGCGGCGGTCGTCCCGGGGGCGCCGGAGGCGTTCCTCGACGGAGCGGAGGGAGGGGCGGCGTCCGGCGCGCCTTTCTTCGTCGCCGGTTCGGTGTGCCGCGTCGTGTTCCCGGACTGCGCGGACTGCGCGGCCTGCGCGGCCTGCCCGGTCGAACCGGGCCGCTCGGCCGGTTCGATCGGCGCGGACGGCTCGACCGTTCCGACCGGTCCGGCGAGTTCGGCCTGCGCGGTCGCCTCCGTGTCGTCCGGGTGATCCGTCTGCTTCGTCTGCTCCGGCGCGGAACCCACGTCAGCCTCCCTTTCCGGCCCGGTTGTTCCGGGCGAGCAACCACAGCAGGTACGGCGCCCCGACGGCGCCGGTGACGATGCCGACCGGGAGTTCGTTGGTGAACGCGGTGCGGGCCACCACGTCCGCCACGACCACCAGGGCCGCGCCGACGAGACCGCTCACCACCAAGGGCAGCCCGGGGGTGCCGGCCAGTCTGCGGGCGATCTGCGGGGCGGCGAGCGCGACGAAGACCACCGGTCCCGCGCACGCGGTGGCCGCCGCCGTCAGTCCCGTCGCCAGCACGAGCAGCGCGATCCGCGAGCGGGTGACCGGCATGCCCAGGCTCGCGGCGGTGTCGTCGTCGAACTGGAGCATGCGGTACGGCCGTGCGAGCGCGATCGTCGCCGGCACCAGCACCACGAGCGCATAGCCCAACCAGCGCACGTGGGTGTACTCGCGCCCGTCCAGGCTGCCGGTCAACCACGAGGTGGCCCGGGTCGCGGTGTTCACGTCGACGCGCGCGAGCATCCAGCGGGTGAGCGCCGCGAGCATGCCGTTGACCGCGATGCCCACGAGCACGAAGCCGTACCCGGAGATGGTGCCGCCGCGAAACGCCAACAGATAGATGGCGGCGGCCGTCGCGAGCGCGCCGACCAGGGCGCCGAAGGGCACCGCGCCGTAGGTCGTGGACTGCGTGGTGCTCACACCGCCCAGCAGGATCGCCAGCACCGCGCCGGCCCCGGCGCCGGCCGTGATCCCGATCAGGTCCGGCCCGGCGAGCGGATTGCGGGTCACGGCCTGGAAGACCGCCCCGGCCATCCCGAGCGCGAATCCGACCAGCACTCCCACCAGGGCCCGTGGGAGCCGGAGTTCGTGCACGACCAACTCGGCGTCGGCGGGACCCGCGCCGAACAGCCCGGTGACCACGTCGCGCCACGGCAGGTGATAGTCGCCCAGCGCCAGCGACGCGATCAGGCCGACGAAGACGAGCACCGTCAGGCCGACGGCGGCGGCAAGCGTACGCGGGCGCACGGCGAATCCCAGCGGCCCTCGCTCCCAACGCAGGACGCGCGGTGCGGGATCGGCAGTCTTCATCCGGTGTGTTCCCCGATCCTTCCGCGCCTGACCAGATATATGAGGAAGGGCGCCCCGAGGAAGGCGGTGACCACGCCGACCTCCACCTCCGTGGGCCGTGCGATCACCCTCCCGACCACGTCGGCGACCAGCAACAACACCGCACCGGCCAGCCCCGAACACGGCACCAGCCAGCGGGCGTCGGGCCCGGTGAAGGCCCGCAGCACATGCGGCACCACCAGACCGACGAAGACGATCGGCCCGGCGGCGGCGACCGCGGTCCCGGTCAGCAGGACGACCACGAGCGCGCCCAGCGCCCGGGTGGTGCCCGCCCGCGTGCCGAGCGTGGTGGCCAACTCGTCGCCGAGCGCCAACGCGTTGAGCCGACCGGTCAGACTCAGCGCGAGGCAGATCCCGACCACGACGAACGGCAGCAGGAACAAGGTGGTTTCGCTGTCCCGGCCGGCGAGCGAACCGACCGCCCAGGAGCGGTAGCGGTTCAGTGAGTCGGGGTCGGTCAGCACGAGCGCGCCGGTCCCGGCCTCCAACAGCGCGCTGACCGCGGCCCCCGCGAGCGCGAGCTTGGCGGGTGTCGCGCCACCCACGCCCGCGCCGCCCACCAGGTAGGCGATCGCGCCCGCGATCGCCGCGCCGAGGAAGGCGAACCACAGGTGGCTGTGCGATCCGGTCAGTCCGAGCAGTCCCACACTCGCCGCGACCGCGAACGCCGCACCCGCGCTGACCCCGATCAGACCGGGGTCGGCCAACGGGTTGCGGGTCACGTTCTGGGCGACGGCGCCGGCCACCCCCAGCGCGACGCCCACCAGGAGTCCCAGGAGCGTGCGCGGCACCCGCAGATCGCGAATCAGCCCGGCGTCACCGGTGCGTTCGCCGCCCAGCATGGCGAGCACCTCGCTCGGCGCGACGTTGCGCGTGCCGATCGCCAGGGACGCGAACAGCGCGCCGAGCAGCAGCACGGCCAGCATCGCGAGCAGCCCGACACGCGAGGAACGACCGGGCGCGGCCCGGGCGTCGGACGCGGCGACGGCGGACGGGGCATCGGGGGAATCGACCCGGAGAGACACCCCAGTAAGGTAAGGCATACCTGAAAGACTTGCCCAGTACGCCCGGTTGCGACGCCGTGCCGCCGGGCGTCGCGCACGCATACCGATTCCGACCCGAGGCGCCGAGCAATCGGGACCGAACGACGAGGGGGCATCCCATGGCGCGAGACGACCAGGCCGGCGACACCCGTGACCGTGCCGGGCGGTCGCCGATTCGCACCTGTCTGGCCACGGTCGTGCGGTCGGCCGAGGTGACGCCGAGAATGTTGCGGTTGACGCTCGGCGGAGACGAGTTGCGTACGTTCGAGGGCGGAAGGCAGGCCGACGAACGGGTCAAACTCTTCTTCCCGCCTCGGGGCGAACGCATACCGGTGCTACCCGAATTCGGCCCCGAGGGTCTGGTCCATCCCGCCGGCGCGACGCCGCCGCACGCGCGCAACTACACCGTGCGGCGCTTCGACCCGGCCGGGCCCGAACTCGACATCGACTTCGTGATCCACGGCCACGGCCGAGCCGTGGAATGGGCCCGCGAGGCCCGACCCGGCGACGTGCTCGGGATAGCCGGCCCGGCGGTCGGTACGCTCCCGCCCGCCGACGCCGACCAGTTGTTGATCGCCGGGGACGAAACGGCGCTGCCCGCCGTGGCCTCGATCCTCGAACGCCTCACCCCCGGCACGCGCGCGCACGTCTTCGTCGAGGTCGCCGACCGCTTCGAGGAGCAGCCCCTGAGCGCGGCACCGGGCACCGACGTGCGGATCCGATGGTTGCACCGGGACACCTCGGCCGACCCCGACGACGATCAATTGGCCGACGCGGTTTGTGAATTCCCCTGGCCGGACGGCACCGTGCACGCCTGGGTCGCCGGCGAGGCGCTCACCGTGCGCACCATCCGTCGCTACCTGCGCAACGAACGCGGTCTGAACCGGGACACCCTGCACGCGGCCGGCTACTGGCGCCGAGGCAAGACGGTGGAGGAGTGGCTGAACGAGCCCCAGGACGCGGACGCCTGATCCCGCACGGGCGTCCTCCCCGCGGGGATTCCGGCCCGAAGAGATTTCCGACGAAGGTGTTATCAAAACCCGGGGCTCGTGGCGTTTCTCGTGTGACGTCAACGTGTGGAGGGTCCATGTCGGGAAGCAAGGCCGCGGCCGCGGACTTCGAGGAGTTCGCGCACGCGCGCAGCGGGCAATTGCTGCGCACCGCCTGCCTGCTCACCGGCGACTGGCACATGGCCGAGGACCTGGTCCAGGCGACCTTCGGGAAGTTGTTCCCGCGCTGGAACCGGGTGAGCGAGATGGACGCGCCCATGGCGTACGCGCACCGGACGCTGGTCAGAACGTTCCTGTCCGTCCGGCGACTCAAACGCTGGTCGGAATATCCCGCCGAGGATCTCCCGGACGCGCACGCGCCCGACGGCCAGGACATCGAGCTGCGCCTGACTCTTCTGGAAGGTCTGGCGCGACTGTCCCCGGACGACCGCGCGGTACTGGTGTTGCGCTACTGGGAGGACTACGCCGCGCTGTTCCCCGCCGCGATCGCGGTCGCCGCGGTGGAGGTCGTGCTCACCCGACGGCCCGGCACCGACGCGGCCCGACGCCGCGGTGTCGCCGCCGTCGCCGGGTTGTGGCCGCGCGTACGGCGTTGCCGGCGGCATCCGCTGGTCGTCGTGGCGGCGCTGCTGGTCGCCGCGCAGTACTGCTGGCGCGCCGCACTGGCCGTGTTCCTGGGCCCGTTGGACTTCGACGGACTGTGGTACCACCTGCCCGGACCCGCCCTGTGGCTCCAACAGGGCCATGTGGGACACACCCCGCAGGTGTTGTGGGCCGACGTGTACCCGCAAGGGCAGGAACTGCTCACCGGCTTCAGCGGCGCGTTCCTGGGCGACACCCGACTCGGTTGGGCGTCCGGACTGCCCTTCCTCGCCCTGGGCGCGCTCGCCACGGCCGGGCTCGCCCGTACGGCCGGCGCCCGCCGCGCGCACGCCGTACTCGCCGGTCTCGGCATCCTGGCGATCCCCGCGGTGTTCCTGGAAGCCTCCACCACCTACGTGGACTTCGCCACGGCCGCGACCACACTGACCGCGCTGCACCTGACGCTCGACCTGCACCCGGCCGTCGTGGACGCGATGCGGCGCGGCGAGGACGCGACGCGCTGTCTGCGTTACCGGGTGCCGATGGTCGGGATCGCGCTGGGGACGGCGATCGGCGTCAAGTCCTCGAACCTGTTGACCGCCGCCATGGTCGGCGTTCTGGTCGTGGTGCAGACCTGGCGTGTGGTCGGTGCGCTGCGGCGCTCGTTGCCGCCCGGCCCCGGGTCCGCGCCGGTCACCCGCGCCGCCCGGCTGCGCGGTCACGCCGCCGCCGCCCGCGTGGCGCTGCCGAACGCGGCCGTGCTGGGTGTGCCCACACTGGCGCTGGGCGGCTACTGGTACATCCGCACCTGGCTCAGATACGGCAACCCCTTCCACCCGTTCACGATGCTCGGCTTCCACGGGAAGGGCACCGTCGACGAACTGATCATCGTCCACAACACGGCATGGGTCGTGCGCGGCGAGAGCAAGCTCCGCGCCACGTGGCACTCGTGGACCTTCGACCGTGAACGCGTGGCCTACACGTACGATCAGCAACCCGGCGGATTCGGGCTGCAATGGATCTACGTCCTGCTCCCGGTCGTGCTCGTCGCCATCGCCCTGTTCGTGCGCGGGCGCCGCTTCGACTGCTCGCCGTACTGCGCGACCGCGCCCACTACCGTCCGGTGGTGCGCGCGGGAGGTGGGGTCGGCTGGTCCGCCGGCGGACTCGGCGGCGCGGAACTCTTCGAGGTCGGCGATTTCACCGGCAGCGTGTGCGGCAACCGTGCGCCCCGACTGGTTGCCACGAAGCGGGCACCCGACACGATCGCCGTCTCGCTCCGGGACGCGTGCGCGGCACCTTTGTTCGAGGTCGAGGTGGTGCTCGTGAACGCGGGCGGGGAGGCCGTCCGGGCCTGGACCGGCCGAGAAGGCGAGGCCGTCCTGCGCGTGCCGTCCGACCTCGCCGGGAAACCGCTGCTCGTGCGGTTCGCGGGAGACGGGTACTACGAGGGTGGGGAGGCGACGGTGGACTGATGGTCGGGGCCGGGGCGCGGCCGGCGCCGGTGGCGGGACGGCTTGCGGAGTGGGGAGCCGTGCCGGCGCCTCGGTCCCGGGTATCTCCGGGTGTCGGGTACTTGTCGAATTCGACCGAAGGAGTACCCGAGTCCTGGGTCTGGCGGACGAGGCGCCGGCCGCTAACCGTTGTCTAGCGTCGGAGTCATGAAATCAGACGATGTGTACCCATCCTGTGAGATCGAGGCCCCGGCGATCTCGCCCCGACACGGGCCGGGTGCGACTGTGGCCCTCGGCCTGGTTCCGGACCCGCCGCCGGCGCGCGGCACCGCCACCGTCACCGGGGCGCCGGGGTGGGTCGCCACCGGTGCCGCGCCGCCCAAAGACTCCGCTGCGGCGCGCGGTGACCCGGCGGCGGCCCTGGCTCACTCCGCGCATGCGCTGGGCAGTACCCTGCCGGGCGGCTCCGAGGCGGATCTGCGGGCGTTCGACACGATGATCGGCGGCGCGGACGTGGTCGGCGTGGGCGAGGCCACGCACGGTTCGAGCGAGTTCTGCACCGTCAAGCATCGCCTGTTCCGGCACCTGGTCGAACACCGCGGTTTCCGGAGCCTCGTCCTCGCGGTCCACCGGGATGCGGGGGTCCGCCTGGACGCGTGGGTGTTGCACGGCACGGGCCATCTGAGGACGATCATGGACGAAGAGTTCCGGGCCGGTGACAGTGCGTGGAACACCACCGAGACGCGGGACCTGTTGCGGTGGATGCGGGTGTGGAACGTACGCCGGCCCGACAGTCCGGTCCGGGTGGCCGGGAACGGCCTTGACTGCGCGTTCGACATCGCCGACGAAGCGGCGCGGCGGTACCGCGACCGGGTCGCCGCCGACTACACCCTGTGGTGGCAGCGCCACACCGGCACGCGGGTCTTCCTCTCCGCCCACAACGCGCAGATCGCCGGCGAGGGCCGGGCCGGGACCGGGACCCAGGGGCGCATCCTGCGCGAACGTCTCGGGGCCCGCTACGTCAACGCCGGATTCACCTTCGGCCAGGGATCATTCAACGCGATCGACCAGAACGCCCCCGGCGCACCGTGGCGTCGCTTTACGATCGGCCCGCCCGCCACCCGCGCCGGCGAGGACGTCCTGGAGAGAGTCTCCCGACGTGACTGGTACCTCGACACCCGCGCCGCGGCCCCGGGCGTCGCGCACGACTGGATCGAGGCCGCGCACCCCATCCGCAGCCTCGGCGTCGTCTGGCCCTGCGACGAGTACGAGAACACTCGGCTGCGCGCGAGCTACGACATCCTCATCCACCTGCACCACATCGGCGCTACCCACCGGCGCGCCGGCAACTCGACGTGACGAGTGGATGGGTCGGGGCCGGGTGGGGCTTCGGCAGCGCTCCCGGCCCCCGTCTTCGTTGCCGTCTCCGTACCCGCTTCCGCTCCTGCTTCGGCTTCCGAGCGTGCGTCCGTCGATGGGGGAGGCCGGGGGTGAACAGGACCGGCCTCAATCGGCCGCCGAGCCGCGGTCGACCGAGGAGATCGGTGGGGCGATGTCCTCGAGGGAGCGCCCTTCGGCGTTGATCGCGAGGAATCCGGCGACGATGCCGGCGGCCAGCATCAGACCCGCGCCGATGCAGAACGCGAGGACGGTGTCCGCGACATCGCCGGACTTGGTCAGGTCCGAGAAGACCAGGGGCCCGGCGATTCCGCCCGCCGCGGTACCCACCGCGTAGAACAGCGCGATGGCCGATGCCCGGGCCTCCATCGGGAAGATCTCCGAGACGGTCAGGTAGGCACTGCTCGCGCCGGTGGAGGCGAGGAACAACACGACGCACCAACACGCGGTGAGCGTGGTCGCGTTCAGGTGTCCCGCTCCGAACAGCCAGGCGGTGACGAAGAGCGCGAGCGCGCTGCCGACATAGGTCGAGGTGATCATCACGCGTCGTCCGACCGTGTCGAACAACGGCCCCAGCAGCAGCGGACCGAGCAGGTTGCCGACGGCGATCACGGCGAAGTAGTAGCCGGCACGGTTGCTCGGCACGTCGTAGAAGATTTCCAGGATCGACGCGAAGCCGAAGGTGATGGCGTTGTAGAGGAATGCCTGGCCGATGAACAACGACAGGCCCAGGACCGAACGACGCGGATGGTCCCGGACCACGCTGCGCGCGATCGCGCCCAGACCCGCCGCCTTGCCGGTGTCGATGGTCAACTCGCCCTCGGGATCCGGCAATGCGCGCTTCTCGCCGGTGCTTCGCGCGCTCTCGGCCACCACCTCCTCCTCGGCCTCGGCGACCAGGCGTTCGGCCTGGTCGCCACGGCCGTGCAGGTAGAGCCAGCGCGGTGATTCGGGGACGTGTCGGCGGACCAACAGGATGACCAGGCCGAGCACGACGCCCAGCGCGAAGGTCAGACGCCAGCCGATGTCGGCGGGGAAGATCGAGGTGTCGAGCATCACCACCGACAGCAGCGCGCCGCCGGCGGCTCCGGCCCAATAGGTGCCGTTGACGGCGAGATCGACCCGGCCTCGGTAGCGGGCCGGCATGAGTTCGTCGATGGCGGAGTTGATGGCCGCGTACTCGCCGCCGATGCCCAGGCCGGTGATGAACCGAAAGAGGAAGAACATCCAGGCCTGGACGGACAGGGCGGTCAGCGCGGTGCCCACGAGGTAGACGGCGAGCGTGACCATGAAGAGTTTCTTGCGGCCGAATCGATCCGTCAGCCACGCGAAGAACAGCGCACCGACACACGCCCCCGCGACGTACATCGCGGCGGCCGGCCCGGTGACCTGAGCCGCCGTGATGTCGAGCCCACTGTCCGACTCGGACAACCGGCCGGCGACGTTGCCGACCACGGTGACCTCGAGGCCGTCGAGGATCCACACCGTGCCGAGGCCGATCAGGATGCGCCAGTGCCACCATGACCACGGCAACCGGTCCAGGCGGGCGGGAACATCGGTGGTGAGGGTTCTGCGCTCGTCCGACGCGCTGCCCGGGGTTGTCGCACTGGTCATGATCGCCGTCCTCCGATCGGGTCGCCTTCGCAGCTGCCCCGCCCCGACTCGGGAAAACCCCCACGAGGGCACCGGGCTTCGTGTCGCGACCCACCCGGCATCCTCCTACTCCGGTGCCACCAGGGGCCGTTCGCGGCCTCGCCGAGCGCGCGGGTGCAGAGGGAGCCGGCGTCCACGCCCCGCCGGCGTCGCCTTGGTGATGCTCAATGTGAGCGAGGTTTGAGGAGTTCCTCGGTGAGGGTGCTCAGCAGTGCACGGGAGAGGGGCGACCGGGTCAGGGCGCGGTAGACGATCGGGCCGATGAGGGCGTCGATGGTGTCGTCGGGGTTGAGGGCGGGGGAGATCTCGCCTGCGTCGATGGCGTGTGTGAGCATGGCGCGTTCCCGCTCGCGGCGGGGGTCGAGGTAGCGGCGGTGCAGGCTTTTGGCCGCGTCGGGGTTGTGCTGTGCCTCGGCGATGAGTGCGAGCAGGACTTTGCCGGCGGAGTCGTCGGTGACGAATCGCGCGAAGTCGCCCACGTAGCGGCGGATGTTGTCCGCCGTGGGCGTTTCCGTCGGGACGGGAAGACGCTTTTCGCTGTCCTCGATGAGTGTGTCGAGGAGGATCTCGACCTTCGAGGGCCACCAGCGGTAGATCGTCTGCTTGGCGACGCCGGCGCGGCGCGCGATCGCCTCGACGGTCAGCGCGCCGAAGCCGTGTTCGACGAGCAGATCGTCCGCGGCATGGAGCACGGCAAGGCGCGCGACCTCGTCGCGCCGGTTGCCGGAGTGCGTCCTGCGGGGCTGGGGGCCGGCGGCGGGCATGCGGGACACGGTACCCGTCCGGCGGCGGCAAAAATCTTGCCTAGACGCAACGTCGCGTCTATGTTGGAATCCGCTCACCGAGAAGGAGTCGATATGTCCGTCACGTCCAATCGCCAAGCTCTCGTCATCGGAGCCTCCCGAGGGTTGGGACTCGTCCTCGCCAACGAGCTCGCTCGACGCGACTGGCGGGTCACCGCCACCGCGCGCCGCAGCGGCGGGGAACTGCAAGCGAACGCCGATGCCTCGAACGGACTTCTCGAGGTCGAATCACTGGAGATGACCAGCTCCGAGGAGTTGGCCGCGCTGCGCGAGCGCCTAGCCGGCCGGCGACTCGATCTGCTCTTCGTCAACGCCGCGATCGACCGAGGCAACCTGCCGATCGGCGAGGTCCCGACCGACATGTTCACCGAGGTGATGGTCACCAACGCGTTGAGCCCGCTGCGCACCCTGGAGGCCCTCCGCGACCTCGTGGTGCCCGGCGGCACCGTCGCGGTCATGTCCTCCGAGCAGGGCAGCATCACGCGGAACACCGAGGACGGCTACGACCTGTACAAGGCCGGCAAGGCCGCGCTCAACCAGCTCATGCGCAGCTACGCCACCCGCTATGCCGACGACGGCCGGACCAAACTGCTCATCGACCCCGGCCACAACCGGACCCGGCTCGGCGGACCCGACGCGCCCCTCGCCGCCGAGGAGAGCATCCCGGCCGTCGTCGATGTGCTGGAGGCGCAAATCGGCGCCCCCGGCCTGCGGTTCCTGGATCGGCACGGCGAGACCGTGCCGTGGTAGAGCGCCAGGGCACGGTCCACAGTCGGCGAAACGGCGGCAGGCTCATCCGGATCACGCGGATCACGCGGATCACGCGGGTCACGCGGATCACGCGGGTCACGCGTTGATCCGTTGAGCCTGCCGTCGTCACCCGGTGATCTTGCGGCGGCGGTGGTAGGCGATGGTGGCGATGGCCAACAGCGGACCCCACAGGAGAAGAGGGGCGTAGGCGGCGGTCATCAACCAGTAGTAGCCGCCGTCGGGGGAGTCAGGGTGGCCCATGTTGTCGGGGTCGTTCCAACCGATGGCGCCGAAGACGGTGATCAGGGTGACCAGGACGGCGCCTGTCGCGGCGGGGATCACCGCGGCCGGGCGCGGAATACGGCGGCCGCCCAGCCACGGGACCCAGCGCGGCATCACCTCGCCCCAGCGCTGGACCAGGCCGAGGGCGAGCAGACCTACGAGTTCGGCGAAGATGCTCAGGCCGATCAAGTAGAACGAGTACTTGCCGGGGTAGTTGGACTGGTGGAGCGGATCGCCCGCGGCGAACCCGCTCGGCATGCCGAAGGCGATCGCGGTGCGCCACAGGCCGGTCGGCAGGAGAGTGAGCGCGGCCCCCTTCGCGGCCCAGCGGGCCCGGCGGGAGACGACCGGGCGGGCGGGCGACTCAAGGGCGACGCCGCCGGCGGGCGACTCGGTGGGTCGGGCGATCGTGGCGGCGGTCATGTCTGCGTCCTTTTCGGGAGTCGTTCCTGCGGTGCCTCAACCTTCGTCGGTGGGTGGGGTGTTGGACATCCGCCGATCGGGAGACCGCGTGGGACGACATGCGGGGTGTCTGACCCGATCGGCAGAGGCCGGCGAAGGACTTCGACCACCTACTGCGCTGGAACGTCAGGGACCGCTCTCGACCTCCTCCTCGTACTCCTCTGCGATGTCGGCTATGCGCGCGGGTGTCTCCGGCGGCCGGTCACCGCCACCTTGGTGGCAAAGCCGTACAAGCGCGCGACGGCCCGGACACCCTCGGGAAGCTCGGCGTCCCAGCTTCCTTCGTGCTCCTTCGCCAATCGGTCGATCTCTGTTCGCAGTGCCTCGCGTCGGTCCTCCCGCACCTCGCGTGTCAGGCGCAGTTCCAACGCGATCAGGCTGCCCCGGGCGTCGCCCCGCTCCAACAGCACATCGCTGTAGGCACGCCAGGCGGCGAGGGCCGTCCGAGTCTGCACGCAGTAGTTGTTCCAACGGCGTTGTTCTCAACCGAAACTACCTATGGGTGGCTGCCGACAATCGACGACCACGCGTGCCTGGTGCCCACCCCGGGCCTGGCCGGGCCTGGGCCCGGGCCGGGCCCTCGTCCTCGCCCGGGTTCGGTCATCGAGCCAGTGAGGGGTTCGGGGAGATTCGTTCGGGGGTGGGTGTGCGTCCTCCCGGTGGGCGGGGGCGTCGTGTGCGGCGGGGCCGGCGGCGGCCCATGCGCATCGGGGAATCCTGGTTTCTGATGCGCTCCAGCCGTGCCGTCTCGTCGCGGTCGCCTCCGGAGCCGTAGGGGCCGGTGAGCGGGACGGGATGGCGGAGCGGGTCGGACAGCGCGACGAGGAAGGGCAACTCTTCGTCCCGGCTGTCGGGTTGCTCGAACTCCATGTTCCAGCCCTTCACCACCAGGACCGGCCCGGACTGCTCGCATCGGGTGTAGTCGATCAGGCCGGAAAGGTCCTCGATGGTGGGCACGCCCTTTGCCTCCGACGGCAGACGCCCTCGCCGGTACGCCTGCCGCTCCTGTGCGGACGCGCCTTCGTATGCCGGCACCTTCACGCTCCAATAGGCGTGAATCGCCTGCCACAACACCGATTCGGGTGCGGTGACGAGGCCGTCGGTCCAGTGCCGGCCGCTGCCCACCTCGAAGCTCAGGAAGCCGCCCTCCCAGCTGTTCGGCTTGATCTCGGCGATGCCACGGGCGCCGGAGTCGTCGAAGCCGAGCAGGTGGTGCGGGACGTCGATGTAGAGGGCGAGTCCCTTGTCGAGCATCGTCCGCTCGAACCGCCGCCGACCGGAGGTGACGTATTCCTTGTGCCGATCGGCCAGTTCCGGGCAGCCGGCCACCGCCTGTTCGTAGCCGGTGACCGTATCCGAACGCCCGGTCCACTCGCCGTACAACTGAATGATCACGCGTGACTCCCCACCTCAACGCGATAACCGACGGAAGTCACCCAATCACTATCCGCGAACACCTCGCAGGTAGGTTTTGCGCCAAGCTCCGGGCTTCCCCAGGTGATCCGGCCGCACGTGGCCGGTTGTCGATCCCTCCGGTCGATCCCTCCGGTCGACTCCTCTCGTGGATCCTTCTCGTCGATCCCTCTGCTCGATCTGTCGGAGTCGGGCCCGGGGTTTGGTTGTTCGCCGGGTGAGCCCGCATGCGGTGCGTCTATTCGATTCCTTGGTCCCGCCGGCCGCATTCGGATTCCTGGAGGCGCTCGATCAGCGGTTCGGTGGAGGAGTCTTCGGGCACGGTGGTGGAGGAGTCGCGGGTGACCGGGCTCGTTCGGGGCCAGGCGTCGAGGGCGTAGAGGATGTCGAAGTCCTCCAGGTCCATCCAGCCGATGGCGTGGTCGGGGTCGTGTTCGGCGTCGCCGATCCGGACGGCCGCCGTGCCCTCATGGGGATGGATGCCGCCGGCGCGGCGGACGGCGAGGATACGGACCCGGCCCGGGGAGAAGTCGGAGGTGGGAGCGAACTCCTCGCGTAGGCGCCAGGTTTGCCCGGGTTCGACGATCAGCCACGGCGAGCGGTCGGCGAGGCGCTCGCACGCCGCGCGGGTGGCGGCCTCGCGGCTGAGGAGGTCCTCGGTCATGAAGGTGTCGATCCATGCGTTGACGAGGGCGCCTGCGGCCTGGGCACCGAGGACCTGGTCGACGGGCTTGTCGTTGGGGTTCATTGGATCTCCTGGTGGGATGCCTTCGGTGAAGGTGTCGTGGGACGGCTGGTGAGCGGTCGGCGGCGGATGCCGTGAACGCGGCCGGGCGTCGGCGTTGGACCTTCCGCCGCCGGTGCCCGGTCCGGGACAACACGGGGATGGGCGAGACCCATACCGGCGACGAGTGTGATCCTGTCGGCGCGCCGCGAACGAGGCGATCGTCGTCGGGCGTCGGTTGCGGCGTACTGCTGTCGGAGTGGTCGGCGCCGGTTGTTGTTTCGGCGCTTACTGAACTACTCGAATACCGGATCCGCCCGGTTGCCACCCCGCGTCGTTTTTCTTCACCGGGTGGCCAGCCGCGCGACCGCTCGACGGTCGGTGGCCGGGTCTCGGCCCCGGGAGCGAGTGCGCCCGCGTGCGCTGGGCCGCAGGTTGCGGGATCGCGACGACCTGCGCGGACGGGCCCGGCGGGCAAGCCGCGCCCGGGCGGACGCGTGTGCGGGTAGTGGCGGTCGTGACCCTTCTCACGTCGGGTGAACGCGCGTACAGTCCCGGCCTGTTGCGTCGGGGATGACCGCGCGGAGCTGCTCCGTGCGTGGGCCTCGGCCGTTCTCGACCGGTCGAGGACTCACTCTGCGTGCGAGGTGTGGCCGGTACGGCCGCCTATTCGAGCGGGCGGTGGATCGCCTCGCCGCGCACGATGTGGGTCCCGTCCCAAGCAGCCATGCAGAGAGCCTGGCAGCGGCCCGGCTTGATCGGCAGAGGCGCACCGGCGGCGCTCTCGAGGCGTGCGCATCAGTCGGGGAGCGCGGCGGGGGAGGCGTCGACGCCGGAAGGATCGCGGGGTTGCTTCGGCCACTTGCACCACGCGCACCCCGCGCCTCCCCCACCCGACGGTCAGGTCGCGGTGGGCAGGTATCGCGCTACCGCGAGGTTGGCGATCGTGCGGAGCTTCGAGAAGTAGGAGGCGCAGTATTCCTCGTTGAGCAGGGGCACGATCTTGTCGAGGTCGGCGATGCACGCCCAGAGGACAGCGATGCCATCGCCGTCGAGTCCGCCGCTCAACTCTCTCGACACGAGACCGGCGACGTCGGCGTCCAGGAGGATCAACTCCACACCCGCGATGTCCACGCCGCGGAAGCTCGCGGGGAACGACGCTCGCCGATGCTCGGCCCAGAGCCGCCCGAGCAGCCCATCGCGACGGGCCTCACCGCCCTCATCGGCGGATCTCGTTTCCACTGCGGACGATGGGCGACGGAGCAGGGCGACGGCGTCGAAGACGGCACGCACGATGGTGATGGCCCTGGTCGGGTGGACGGCGCCACTCGTCACGACGCCGCGCGTGAGGTCGTCCCGCAACACGCGGCCGCGGTCGAGTACGGCGGCGAGTTCGGCCGGGACGAGCCCTGCCTCGACGGCCCGTTCGATCAGGTCCCGGAGCGGTTCGTCGCCGGCCGTACGCTCGGCGAGCATGTGCTCCAGCGCGTACAGGGAGTGCGAGACCGCGACCGTGGCGAACTCGTACCGGTAGTAGGAGTGTCGGATGAGTTCGCGGGAGGTCTCCAGGGCGCTCATGACGTGCATCGACGCCTCGTCGGGCAGCACGAGGCCGGCGACCAGGGCGTCCATGTCCGCGTAGTCGAGTGCGACGTCGCAGGCGCGCGGGTCCGGTACCGGCAAAGGGAACGGCCTGGGGGCAGGCGGCAGGGTGTCCATCGGGGCCATCGTGGCATCGAGGGGGTGCGGGCGTCGGCGGATTCGGTTTTTGGGGGGCGAACCGGTGGTCTGGTGCTGTGCGTTGTGGGTGGGCGGCACGGTTTCGACGAGTTCGGCTCTCGTGTTCGGCCCGGTTTGCCGCTTCGGGGCGTGTGTCCGCCTCGTCGCGTGTGGGGCAACACGACGGGGCCCCCGCGGAGAACCCGCAGAGGCCCCGGGTATCGGACGCGGAGGAGGCGGCCGAACCGGAATCACTGAACGAGGCGTCAGACGCCCACACGCTCGAGGAGCGAGCGGTTGCCGTTGTCGTGCTGGTAGCCACCACCGTGGGGGTGGCCCTGCGGACGGTGGCCCTCGTGCTCGTGGTCGCCGTCGTAGTAGACCTCGTTCTCGACCTCGGCGACGATGCATTCGTTGCCGAACGCCGGGTTGAGCGCAGCGGCCCCGTTGGCGGTGTCGCCGCATCCCATTGCCGGGGTATGGAACGGGGACTGGCCGATGTTCCCGGAAAAGACACCCGAGGAGTGCACCGCGGCGGCGTCGGCCTCGGAGCTCGCACTCGCGGCACCCGTGCCTCCCATCACGAGGGCGGCGGTACCGGCAGCCAGGACACCGGCCTTCTTGAACGAGTTCACGACAATCTCCCCTGTAGCGTATCCGCGCCGCCCGATGACGACGCGCACTCCTCTCAACGAGGCTGTTCGTCTCGGGAAACCACTAACGCAACGGTTCACCCGATTGACACACGATCGCCTCGCTGCGCCGAGTTGGCGATCCACGGAGGCGGAGGCGGAGTCCAGACGCGGCGGTGTCGCGTCCCCTCCCGCGTACGGGAGAGCCGGGTGGGCGGAGCGGCGGGGTTCGGGTCGTGGGAGTGGTCGAGCGATGAACGAAGGGGGGAGCGCCGTCTTCGCGAAGGACTGGAGGAACCGACTCACCCTCGACCTCGCCGACCTCACTCCTGGGTGACCCGCGCACGTCGGTATCGACTCGGCTCGATTCCGCCGCCGAGTCGGCGCCGGGCGTGAGGGGATTCGGCTACCCGGCCCGCTTGGCGGCGTCGATGGCCGCCGCCACGTCGTTGACGGTGGCCAGGCGCTCCCTCGCGGTCAAGGTGATGCCGTGTTCGCGTTCCAGGTTGAGAAGCAGTTCCGCCTTTTGGATCGAGTCGAATCCCAGGTCGCTCTCCAGGTTCGTCGTCCCGGTGATGTCGTCCACGTTCACCCAGGCCAGGTTGCATGCGGCGGCGATGACGGCTTTCTCGGTCGTGCTCAACTCGTACTCCCAGGATCGCGGCCGGCCGTCCCGCCCGGCCTCCGAAGCCGCGCCGGCGACCGGTACGGCCACGCACGGCCCACGTAGGCCAGGGTCTCACGATCCCCCCGACGTCAACCAATGGTTGTCCGCTCCGCTCCGCTGCGGTGTGGGGAGGCGGTGCGCGCAGGCCGCTCGGACGCGATTGCGTCAGGCCGGGTCTCGACCGTTTGGCGAGGGATGGATGGTCCGTGGGCCGGCGGCGGTGGTTTCCGCGTGACGCGGTCGAGGGCGGGGTCGGGGTCGGGTGTGGTGAGTCCGTGATCAATCGCCGGCGGTGCGTGGTGCGGTCTTCGTGTGATGGTCCAGGAGCCGGGTCAGCAGACCGGTCAGTGTGCGGCGTTCGGCCTGGGTCAGGGGCGCGAGCAGGTCGTCCTGGGCCCGGCTGATGATCGCGTCGAGGCGGCACAGGTGGTCGCGGCCTTCGGGGGTCACGGTGATGACGTTGCGACGGCGGTCGTCCGGGTCGGGCGTGCGGTCCACGAAGCCGCGTTCGGCGAGGTCGTTGATGACGGCGACCATGTCGCTGCGGTACACGCCGGTGCGACGGCTCAGCGCCGACTGACTTGCGGGGCCGCTCCGAGTGAGCGCGACCAAGACCACGAAATGCCACTTGCGGGCACCTTCGGTGGCGAGGCCGTCGGTCACCAGACGATCGGCGTGCATCGCGTTCCGGGTCAGCAGCCTGCTCGGCAAGCCGCGTACCCGGGCGGGCATTTCCCCCGCGTCCGGGCCGTCGCCGCAAGTCCCAGGGGTGCTGGTGTTCGCGGCGGTGTCGTTGGCCGCTCGGCTGCTCATGGCATCGATATTACCCCGTTGCATTAGTGAGACTAACGATATATGATCCAGGAGATCAAACGTTAGAAACACGAACGTTCATTGCCCGAACGAATGATCCGGGATGTTGCCACATCCGATCCCGATCCCGATTTCGATCCCCACGCGGGTCAGGGTCAGGGTCAGGAGCCGGGTCCGGACAGCCGGGCACCACGAGAGGAAACACTCACCATGCGTACCGTCGACGTCCTCGACTCCCACATCGCCTACACGGAGACCGGCGACGGGCTGCCCGTGGTGTTCCTGCACGGCAACCCGACCTCGTCGCACCTGTGGCGCAACGTCACCCCGCACGTCGCCGGCGGAGCCCGCGCCTTGGCCCCGGACCTGATCGGCATGGGCGCCTCGGGCAAGCCCGACATCGACTACGACTTCGCCGACCAGGCCCGCTACCTCGATGCCTGGTTCGATGCCCTGGACCTGGGCGAGGTTGTCCTGGTCGGCCACGACTGGGGCGGCGCGCTCGCCCTGGACCGGGCGGCCCGACACCCCACGCGGGTGCGCGGAGTGGTCATGCTGGAGACGATGCTCAAGCCGCTGACCGCCGAGGAACTCCCGCCGCCCGCGCGTTCCCGCTTCGAGGCGTTCCGTACGCCCGGAGTCGGCGAGGAACTGGTGCTCGAACAGAACGTCTTCATCGAGACCGCGTTCAAGGGCGGCGTGCTGAATCCGCTGAGCGAGACGGACGTGCAGCCCTACCGCGACCCGTACCCTACGCCGGAGAGCCGGCGTCCACTGCTGGCCTGGCCGCGGATGATGCCCATCGACGGAGAGCCGGCCGACGTCGTCGCCCGCATCACCGACTACGACGCCTGGCTCGGGGCCAGTACGGACGTTCCCAAGCTGCTCCTGACCTTCGACTCCTCGCCGACGCTGCTCATCGGTGACGAGATGATCGCCTGGAGCCGCGAGCACATCGCCGCCCTGGACATCGAGCACTGCGGCCCGGCCGGACACCACGCCCCCGAGGACCGGCCCGACGCCATCGGCACGGCGATCGCCCGGTGGCTGGACGCACACGGGCTCACCTCGCACGGCTCCCGCTGACACCACCCGGATCGACGTTTTCGGGATCCATCGGGGGCGGTGGCGACGGTCGGGGCTCGGGGCCGGGAAAGCGGGACCCGGCGGTCCTGCCCGCGCGGCGGTCGTCTCAGCCCGCGGCCGCCGCTCGGAACGGGCGGAAGAACGCGCGCAGTTCCTTGAGGAAGGAACCGGACGGGTGACCGGAGCGTGCCCGACCGCTGACCGCACCCCGTCGGCGCCTGCCCCCGGGTGGGTTCAGCCGCCGTCCTCGGTCGGCGATTCCGTGCCGGCGCCGGCACGATTCGCGTCGGGAGGCGGTGGGAGTCGGTAGACGGACACGTGTGAGCTCGACTCGGCGGTGAATTCGGTTCCCTGCCAGTCGGCGTGCCTCGATTCGAGCTCGAAGCCGGCCAGTTGGGCCATGAGATCCAGTTCGGCCGGCCAGATGTAGCGGTGCGGGCTGCGAAACAGTCGGGCCCGGGTGCCGTCGTCGAATCGGAAGTGATGCGAGACGAGGTGCTGGCGCAGCACGTCGTAGGTGTCCAGGCCGATGTAACCGGTCTCGGAATGCCAGACCACGGCGTGCTGACCGGGCGGCAGTTTGCGCAGCTCGGGAACCCCCAGCTCGACGACGAACCTTCCGTCCGGTGTGAGGTGGCGAGCGGCGTTGCGGAAGCACGCGACCTGTTCGGCCTGGGTGAGCAGGTTGGAGATGGTGTTGTAGACGAGATACACGAGTCGGAACGTGCCCGGGGCACGGGTGTTCGCCATGTCGCCGACGACCACCGGAATCGTCGTCTCGTCCACCTTCGTACGCAGCCGGTCGATCATCGGCTGCGACAGCTCGATACCGGTGACCCGCACTCCTCGCCCCGCGAGCGGTACGGCAACGCGTCCGGTACCGATGGCGAACTCGAGCGCCCGTCCCCCGCCCGCCAATTCCGCGAGCCGGTCCAGAGCCGGCTGCAAAACCTCCGGCGCAAACATCCCGGTACCCGGCGTGTCGTACGTTCGGGCAGCCTCCACGCCCCAAATCTCATCCAGTCCCATGCCCCCCACGATTCCCGCGGCAAGCGCCGATGTCGACGCCTTTTCCGCCCGCGCGCAGCCGCCTCCACGGAATGGATCGTGAGCGGCACGGTCCGCGGCGCCGGAACGCGCGGTCGACTCGACCTC
The DNA here is from genome assembly GCF_044460165.1 of Embleya sp. NPDC050154. Taxonomy (NCBI): domain Bacteria; kingdom Bacillati; phylum Actinomycetota; class Actinomycetes; order Kitasatosporales; family Streptomycetaceae; genus Embleya; species Embleya sp. NPDC050154. Next base: position 157,907 of record NZ_JBITJP010000009.1, on the reverse strand, counting down.
GGATCGCGCCGCGACACGAACGCGACGAACACACCGCTTGTCGAGCCCGGCTCGGACGCCTGGGCCCTGCGCCGCCCGGGCGTGCCCGGCGTGCGCTACGCGTCCCGGTCGTCGGTGGGTGGGGTGGGGCGTTGAGGGCCTCGGTAGGGGAGGGTTTGGCTGTAGACGATGTTGGTGGTGGTGCTGCCGAAGTGCGCGAGTCGGTCGATGGTGCTTTCCAGGTGGGTCATCGAGGTGGCGGCGACCTTGAGGGTGTAGCAGTCCTCTCCCGTGGTGCGCAGGCACTCCAGGATCTCCGGGCGCTCTTCGAGGAGTCGGTGCAGGGGCGCGTGCCTGCTGCCGGGGTACTTGAGGCGCACCACGGCCAGTACGGCGAAGCCCGCCTTCGAGAGGTCGACCTCGGCTCGGTATCCGGTGATGACGCCGATGGTCTCCAGGCGTCTGACCCGCTCGGTCGTCGCGGAGGCGCTGAGGCTGACGCGTCGTCCCAGTTCGGTCAGCGCGATGCGCCCGTCTTGTTGCAGCTCCGCCAGGATGGCCCAATCGGTGTCGTCGAGATCCTCGGTCATCCGGCCAGAATACCGGCAGATCCACGGTGGACGCGGGCGAAGGCAGTGAATGATGTCTTCAGATATGTGGTTGTCGCCGGATAGCCTCGGGGCATGCAACTCGGCGTCAATGTTCCCAATTTCGGCCCCGGCACGGATCCGGGCGTTCTGCGCGACTGGGCGCAGACCGTGGAGGGGCTCGGATTCGATCTGCTGATGGTCTCCGACCACGTCGCGGTCACGCCCGATGTCGCGGAGCAGTACCCCGCCCCGTTCTACGAACCCTTCACCACGCTCGCCTGGCTGGCCGGTGTCACCCGGCGGGTGCGTCTGGGGACCACGGTGCTCATCGTCCCCTATCGGCATCCCCTACTCGTGGCCCGGATGGCCGCCAACCTCCATCAGCTCAGCGGGCGGCGCCTGGTCCTGGGTGTGGGCGTCGGCTGGGCGCGGCAGGAGTTCGAGGCGCTCGGCGTCCCGTTCCGGCAGCGCGGGAAGCTGACCGACGACCATCTCGCGGCCATCCGCACGGCCTGGGACGACGAGGGGGACTACGGCGTCGGCCGCATCCCGATCTGGGTCGGCGGCAACAGTGACGCGGGCATCGATCGGGCGGTGCGCCTCGGCGACGCGTGGCACCCCCTACGACGCACCCTGCCCTGGATGCGGGCGGCGACGGACCGGCTGCGGGCCGTCGCCGTCGAGCGGCAGCGCCCGGTGCCGGCGCTGGTTCCGCGCATCGCGCTGCGGGTCACCCGGGAACCACTGCCCGATGCCGAGCGCCTCGCCGGCGAGGGAAGCATCGACCAGATCGCCGCCGACCTGGATCACCTGCGGGCCCTGGGCGCCGACACCGTGGTCCTGGACCCGTTCAACGGCGACCCCGGCGAGACGGCGCACCCGCAGGCCGCATGGCGGATGCTCGCCACCGTGGCCGAGCGGGTGGGCCCGCTCACCCATCACCTTACGGAGACACCATGGCAGTGACCCCGGACGACCTCACCCACCTGCGCCGCTGCGTGGAACTCGCCGCCGAGGCGGTGGAGGCCGGCGACGAGCCGTTCGGGTCGGTCCTGGTGGCCGCCGACGGTAGCGTCCTGGCCGAGGACCGCAACCGCGAGCGAACCACCGGCGATGCCACCCGCCATCCGGAGTTCGAACTGGCCCGCTGGGCCGCCACGAACATGACGCCGCCGGAGCGGGCGGCGGCCACCGTCTTCACGTCCGGCGAACACTGCGCGATGTGCGCGGCGGCGCACGGCTGGGTGGGACTCGGTCGCATCGTCTATGTGAGCTCCGCCGAACAGACGAGCACCTGGCTTGCCGAACTCGGCGTTTCGGCGGCGCCCGTACGCAACCTCCCGATTCGGGAGGTCGTTCCCGCGCTCGTGGTGGAGGGCCCCGTTCCCGACTTGGCGGAGGAGGTACGCGCCCTGCACCGTCGGTTCCGCGAGGCACATCGCTGAAGCCGTTCCCCACGACGCTCTCGGCAGGGAGCACCGCGTCAGTGGCCCGGTGTGCCCGCGTCGTGGGCGGGTTGCCCCGCCGGCGCCGCGGAATCCGGTACGGCGCCGAAGTTGCGGCCGCGGTCCGCGTACGCGGTGATCGCCCGCCACAGGTCGCGGCGGTCGACGTCGGGCCAGCGGGTGTCGCTGAAGTGCAGTTCCGCGTAGGCGGCGTGCCAGGGCAGCAGGTTCGAGGTGCGCTGTTCGCCGCCCGTGCGCCACAGCAGGTCGACGTCCGGCAGGTCGGGCAGGGCCAGGTGGGCGGCGAACACGCGCTCGCAGATGTGCGCCGGGTCGATCCGGCCGGCGACGGCGGCTCGGGCCAACGAGGCGGCGGCCTGGGTGAGTTCGATCCGGCCGCCATAGTTCACGCACAGGGTCAGGGTCAGCCCGGTGCGATCCCGGGTGGCGTGTTCCAGGCGCACGAGCCGTTCCAGCACGTCCTGCGGCAGTCCTTCGGCGGAGCCGGCCCAGCGGAAGCGCACGTCGTGATCGAGCACGGCCGCGTCGACCATGTCCTCTCGCACGAGTGCGAGCAGGCCGTCGATCTCCTCGGGTCGCCGACGCCAGTTCTCCGTGGAGAAGGCGTAGAGCGTCAGGTGCCGCAGGCCGATCTCCAAGGCGCCGTGTACGACGTCGCGCATCGACTCGCCGCCCGCGCGATGGCCTTCGGTACGGGGCAGGCCCCGGTCGGTGGCCCAGCGGCCGTTGCCGTCCATCACGACGGCCACATGCCGGGGGAGCCGGCGCGGGGGACAGCTCGGCGGGCGCGCGCCCGAGGGATGCGGCCGGGGAGGCGTGGGGGTCTCGGTGCGGGGCGCCGGCAACAGGGCCGACAGGGCGGGCGGGCGAGGGGTCGCGGTGTCCCGTCGGGACCGCGCGGGACCGATCGGCGTGAGGAAGCGCCACGCCACGTGCGCCTTGAGCCGGGCGGGGAGCAGGATGCGCCGGCTCGCCAGCCGGGGCAACCGGGGCTTTCCGCGTAGTAGCTGTGCCCCGGCCCGCTCCACGCGTTCCAGCCGCAGCCGGCCGATGTCGGTCACCGCACGCGCCACCACGGCGAGTGCGGGGGGCAGTTCGCGGAACAGGTCGGGTTGGGCCAGCCAGAGGCGGGCCTGTGCCGCCAGGTGCGCGATCATCGCCTCGACGGGCGCGTCGTGCGTGCCGCCGGCCAGGTCCGCCGCCGTGAGGCCGTGGTCGGTGAGCACCTCCACGGGCACGGTGATCCGGCCCTGGGCGAGGTCCTCCGCGAGGTCCTCGAGATTGTCGATGATGCTCAGCGCGTCCACCCACTGCCGGGCGGCGTCCAGGTAGCGCAACCGCAGTGGCAGGTACAGGCCCGCAGCGGCCAGGAGCGCCGCGCCCTGGGCGAAGAAGGAGGTGTTGACCGCCTGGGAATAGGCGCTCCACGCCTTCCAGGTGGGATGGATACGGCCGGTGATGTCCGCTCGGGTGGCGGCGAACGCCGCCGAGAGGCCGTCGGTCGGCAGGTCCCAGGTCAGCATCGTGTGCACCAGGGCCCGGCGTACCGGATCCTCGCTGTCGCCGCGCCGCAGGTCCTCGTCGAACGCGGCGGTCCAGGCGTCGAACAGCGCCTCTCTGCCGGTGGGATCACCGGTGTCGGCGACGTCGTCGATCACCCGGCCGGCCGCGTAGATCGCCCACAGCGCCGGGCGTAACGCCGGCGGCATCAGCCGGGCGGTCGGGTACTCCGTGCCCCCCGCCCGGCGGATCGCCCTGCGGCATGCCTCGTAGCCTTCGACGAGACGCGGTTCGTCGATCGCTGCCGCGCGGTAGACGGAACGGGAACGGCGCATGGGGCTCCTCGGCCGGGCGGGACGGCGTGCGCGTCGCGGCGGGCACATCCGTACGGGACGGGCGGATCCGTACCAGGCGCGCCCCGGCGGGTCGAAACCGCGCGGATCTCGCACGATCGTGGCAACGCCCTTGTCACGACCCGGTGTTGGCGGATGATCCGGGCATAGGGGGAGACAACCGGTTTCCGGCCCGCCATGTCACGCGTATGGGCCGAAGATGCCTCGCAAGGGTGATCCGTCAGGGCCGAACGGGTGACGAGACGTCGGGGTGCGGCATAGGCGGCGAGGATCCGGGCCGGCCGCGTGGATCGTGCGGGCCGCGCCCGTCGACGCGCTCCGTGCCCCGACCCCGCGTGTCGATCACCGGCGGGGTCGGGGCGGTGTCAGCCCAGTCGTACGCGCAGTTCGCGCAGCGCGCGTACGGAGAGGTTGTCGTGCCACCGGATGTCGTCGTCGGCGAGTGACATCACCGGTGCTCGGCGCAGGAGTTCGCCGAAGGCGATGTGTGCCTCCATGCGGGCGAGCGCGGCGCCGGGGCAGGCGTGGACTCCCGGCCCGAAGGCCTGGTGCCGGCGCCCTTCGCGGGCGATGTCGAAGCGATCCGGGTCGACGAAGACGCTCGGATCGCGGTTCGCGGCGCCGAGCATGAAGAACACCAGGTCGCCCGCGCGGATCTCCCGACCGCCCAGCACCAGGTCCCGGCGTGCCATCCGGGACAGCCGTTGCACGGGGCTCTCCAGGCGCAACATCTCCTCGATCGCCGAGGGCAGCAGGTCGGGACTCTCGCGCAGGCGCGCGAGTTGCCCGGGATGGCGCAGCAGCAGCAACAGGCCGTTGCCGAGCAGGTTGGTGGTCGTCTCGAAACCCGCGAAGATCATCATCAGGCAGGTGGAGACCACCTGTTCGTCCGACGAGGAACCGTTCCGGAGCAGCACGCTGATCAGGTCGTGGCCCGGCGCGCGGCGGCGTTGGGCGACCAACTCGCCGAGGTGGGCCGAGGCTTCGCGGACACTGTCGAACGCCTCGGCGGCGGTGGACAGGTAGGTCGCGGGCGGGGCGCCGAAGAAGTCGACGATGCCGATGGCGCAGCGTTTGAGCAACTCGTGGGATTCGCGTGGTGCGCCGATGATCTCCGAGACGACGTAGAGCGGCAGCGGCACGGCAAGGTCCGCGACCGCGTCCAACTCACCGCGTGCCGGCGCACGGTCGAGGATCTCGGCGACCGTGCGCCGGACCAGGGGCTGAAAGGACCGGATGACGCGTTGGTTCATCGAACGTGTCACCGGAGCGCGCAGCGGCCGGTGTTCGGGCGGATCGGCCATCAGCGGCCAGCGCGAGAGCACTTCGGCCAACGGACGAAACCGATCGCGGTGGGCGGGCGGGAACTGCCGCAGGCGTGGGGTGATCCGGTCCGCGGAGATGTCGGGATGGGCGGTTCCGCGGACCACGTCGTCGTACCGGGTGATCAGCCAGGCATTCCACCGGGGGTCGAAATGCACGGGATCGTGCTCGCGCAGGGCCCGCAGTGCCGGGTAGGGATCGTTCCGAAAGGACGCGGAGACGAGGTCGATGTGTGCGGTGCTCGTGTCGGGACGTATCGTCACCGACCCGCCTCCCGCCCGATCGGAGCATGGTCGCGTCGTGGTGAAGGCACATTTCCGCTCGACGCGGGGCGTAAGGGTAAGTGCGGGTGTGGGCGAGGGAGGCGACTAAGTGTAATCATGTGATTACTATAGCCATATCGCTGGAGCCCCTTCGCCCCCTCAGACCTCACGAACCACCGACGGCAACCGCCGAATTCCGGTGCGGGCGGGAGTGAATCCGTCGGGTGACGGCGCGGAAGTCGCGGGCCACGTGACCGGTGAAGCGACGGCGGGTCGTGCCGAGCGACGCGAGTGCCTTGCCGTGGTCGTAGACGACCACGGCGGTCGCGCCCGCGGTGATCATCCACCAACCGGCGACCGCGATCGCTCGGGTCGGCGGTGCCAGGTCCGCCAACGACGTGCGCAGGACGTCGCAGTGCAAGGGGACGTGACGTTCCTCGTCGGCGAGGATGCGGGCGGCGACCTCGGCGGCGAGCGGGTCGCCGACGCCGTCGTGGAGCGCGCGGTAGTACGGGAGCGCGATCACCTCGGCGACCATGAGGACCATCAACTCCAGGCGCAGGCCGAGCGAACGCCGCAGCCGGCGAAAGACCGCGTCGGACCAGTGGCCCGGGATGGTGTCCGCGCCGGCCGCGGCGAGCAGGTGCGCCAGGAGTCGGGCGTGGTTCTGCTCCTCGGCCACGAACAGCCGGATCGTCGCGGTGTAGACGTCGTCGCCGTCGGCGGCTGCCTTGGCGATCAGGACGCGGCCGTCGCTTCCCTCGCCGACCTGGAAGCGCTGGATGCTGCGGACCACGGCCGGGTGCAGCCGTGCGCCGGCCGCCCACGCCGGGTCGCCGTCGTCCGCGCGTCGTTGCGCCGCCGCCCGGAAGTCGCTCAGCCAACGGTCGTGGTCCGCGCTCGAAGAATCCTGGATCTGCGACATGGACGCTCTCCTTCCGTACGCCGTGGCGCACGCGAACGCGGCCGGATACCGCGTTCTGCGAAGGACGCGCGCGAGCGTCCGACGGTTGTCGAGCCGGGGCGGCTCCGGGGCGGCGCGGGCTCGGCGCGGCCGGGCTTCGGCGCCGGTGCTTGCTCAGCCGTCGGTGAACGCCGCGTAGGGTTTGGGTGGTTCGTCCTCCGGTGTCGCCGGCACAACGTACGGAGCGACGGTGGCGAGGGTGTGGCACGTTCCGCGGTATTCGTGCACCGGCCGTGAGTCGGCAACGACGCCCGCACCAGCGCGCAACCAGGTGCGGCCGTTCCGCGTGTAGACCATGCGCAGCGCGAGCGCGGCGTCCAACTCCCCGGCGTGCGTGCCCCGTACGACCGCGCCCGCGTACAGGCCGCGAGGCGCCTCCTCGAACTCGGCGATCATCGAGCACGCGGCCGTCTTCGGCACGCCGGACACGGTCACCGCGGGGAACAGCGCGAACAGCGCGTCCCACGGCCCGTGTCGCGCGTCGAGGCGCCCGAACACCCGGGAGCCGATGTGTTGGACGCTGCCGCGTTCCCTGGCGGTCATGAACTCGTCGACGCCGACACCGTCCGGGTCGCACAGCGGGGCCAGTTCGTCTTGCGCCAGGCGTACCGAGATCGCGTGGTCGTACACCTCCTTGGCGTCCTGGATCAGCGCGGCCCGCCGCCGTGCGTCGAACACCGGGTCGCCGTCGCGCGGACAGGTGCCGGTGAGCGGTCGGGTGGCGATCCGCAGGTCGGCGTCGACCTCCACGAGGGTCTCCGGACTGAACCCGGCGGCCCGGAGCCCGGGCAGGTCGAGCAGGAACGACCGCGCGGGTGTGTTCGCGCGAAGCCCGCGCAGGTAGGTAGCGGGGAAGTCCACCGGGTAGGGGACCTCGACACCGCGAGACAGGAGCACCTTGTCGAGTTCGCCCGCCCGGATGCGGTCGATCGCGGCTGCCACGGTGGTGGCGAACAACGCGAATTCGTCGGTCTCGACCTCCACAGGCCGCGTCGTCGTGGTGCTCGACCGGTCCGCGGCCGTCGCGGCGAGCAACACCCGGTCGAGGTCCTCGTCCGCCAGGGCGCGCACGGTCAGCGACGTCTCGTCGACCTCGACCTCGACGCGGGGAACGGTCAGTCGGCCCAGCTCCGGGCCCTGGTCGGAGGGCGGCAACTTCGCTGATACGCAGCCCAGTTCGTAGTCCAAGCGGCCGTAGACCCGCCAGTCCCGGATCGGTGCGTCGGCCAGGAGGGTCTCGATCGCCCGCGCAGGCGAGCCCGCCCACGGCACGCTCGTACGACCCTCGCCCACCCCGACCATCGTGTCGTGGTGGATGGTGAGCACCACGGCCGCGCCGCCGGCGAACCACCAGCGCGCTTCGCTTGCGTAGACGAGCGATTCGTCGAAGAGTCCGGACTCGGCCAACCGCACCGCGACGGCCGGCGGATCGTACCTCCCTTCTCGACGAACGTGCAGGTAGCGGCGGGTGGGCGCGGTCGTGGGGGAGTCGATGGTCACTGGTTGCACCGTCCTCGGAAGCTGCGCATGAGTGGGGCAGGGGGGCCGGAGCGGCAGGCGCGGATCCGGCGACGGACGTCGGATCCGGGTGGACCGACGACGTCCCAAAGTCGTGCGAGCCCGGCCGCGCGGATCGAACCTTCTTTTCCCGCAGGGGGTTTGGCTTCGATCATGGGCACGGTCGCGCGAGCGCCCCCTCGTCGGCGAAGCGCGCTCGATGCGCCTTCGACGACCCCTGTATGGCGATCATTTAGGTTAGCCTTGCCTAACTTGAACGTGCCAGGCCGGGTTTGGGTTCCCGCCCCGGGAACGAACTCGACTCGCGGGAACCGAGGAGGGGTCGTTGACGAACGCCCGCGCGCGCATGCGGCCGCGATCGCGACTCGGATCAGGTCGTCGTGCGCGCTGTTCGGGCACAGCGTGGGTGCGGCCGTCGCGTACGAGGTCGCGCTGCGGCTACAGGCGCACGGACCCGGTGCGACCCACCTGTTCGTGTCCGGGCGGCACGCGCTGCCCATGTCCGCGACGACGACGTGTACCTGTGTGACGACGACGGGCTGCCGGCCGAACTCGGCCGACTGGGCGGCACCGGAACGGCGTTGCTCGCCGACCCCGCGTTGCGCGAGATCGTGCTGCCCATCCTGCGCAACGACTATCGGCTCGCCGAGCGCTATCGCCCGACGCAAGGCATCCGGCTGCGCTGCCCGGTCACCGCGATGATCGGCAATGTCGACCCGGAGGTGACCGGGACCGAGGCCCGACGCCGGGAGGAGGTCACCGGCGCGCCGTTCGACCTGCGGGTGCTGCCGGGCGACCACTTCTACCTGACACCGCAACGCGACGCGGTGGTCGCCGAAGTGGTCCGCCGACTCGTCCCGGCCCCGGCCGCACGGACGCTCGGGCCGTCCACCCCCTGACCGCCGACGGGGCCGCCGGCGACCCGAAGTTCGCCGGCCTCGGCCGCGACGCCGACTACGTCACCGGCCGGTCCGGCTCGCGCGGCGTCTTCCATCACGCGCCCGCGACCGATCCCGCCGTCCTGGCGTTCGAGGAACGTGCCGAGGAGACCGGAACGTGGCCCGAGATTTTCAGCGGACCTGCCCAGGTCGTGGACGCCGCCTCGACGCGCGTCGCGATCCCGGTACCGACCGTCAACGGCGCCCGCGAGCCGTTCTCCTGTGGCCCGGGCGCCGCGGAATGTTCTTCGGGTCCGGCGCCGGCCGCGGTCGTACGGCCGTACCACGCGCCCGCCGCGACGGTGCGCGCGGCGGTGGTCCACGAGGCCGGCCACGCGGCACTTCCGGAACACGCGGCTCCGGCGGTCCGCCTTGCCGTGACCGACTTTTTCGACGATTACGTGGGGACCTGCCGACGCGTACGGGCGTGTCCTGATCGGTCGGCGAGTGCGGCGGCACGGCACCCCTGCCGATGTCGCACTCGCCGATTCGACGGCAACGCGCCCGCCACGCGGTCGACATCGGCCCGGGTGCCGGGGCCGGGGTGGGTGCGCCGCCGCCGCGATCGCCCGGGACCGGCTCGGCTACTCCGCAGCGGTACGGCTGCCGCCCGCCTGGTCGCTGTCCTTGAGCGTGCCCCAGCCGTGCCAGCGGTCGATCTCGACCCAGGCACTGACGCGGCCCCGGGCGCGCTGCGGGTAGTCCTGGCCGCCGTAATGACGCGACAGGCGGTCGATGTCGATCAGGTCCTTGTCGTCGCGGATCTCGGTGACCCGGCCGATCAGGCTGAGATGCGTGTACCAGTTCCCGGTGTCGAGCACGGTCAGCGAGACGCGCGGATCGTTGCGGATGTGCTCGAGCCGTTTGCGTCCCTCGTCCATGTTGACGAGCACCCTGCCCTCGTCCCACAGGTACCAGGTCGCCGTGGAGACGGGTTGGCCGTCGGCCCGGAGCGTTGTCACGACCGCGGGATTGGGCTGCCGCAGCATCTCGATCGCCTGCTCGGGCAGTGGCGGCTTCGACATGGGTCCTCCTCGTCGGTGTCCGGCCGCGGTGGATTCCCCCGCGACGATGTCGCCGCACCCGACCGCACCGAAACCCTACTCCCGGATCCCTCGGATTCCGTCGACGCGCCGCCGCTACCGGTCCGTTCGGATCCAGTCCCGGTAGTGCGTCGGTGCCAGGTGCGCGTCCGGCCCCGCGGTGAGCACGTCGCCGGGGACGGCCGCGAACATGCCGGCCGTGTCGTCGACGACCACGGTGCGGGCGTCGGCGCGCGCGGCCAGGGTGATCCTGCCGAGTTCGTCGAGGGTGAAGACGTCTGGGCCGGCGACGTTGCGGATGCCCTGGAGCGGGGTGCCGACACCGACCTCGACGACCGCGTCGACGACGTCCGCGGCGGCGATCGGCTGGACCGGGGTGGCGGGCAGACGGACGGTGTCGTCGTCGGAGGTCCAGGACAGCACGGCATCCATGAACTCGAAGAACTGGGTGGCGCGCACGATGGAGTACGGCGTGGGCCCCTGGCGGAGCAGGTCCTCCTGTAGGGCCTTGGCGCGGTAGTAGTCCAACCGGGGCACCCGGTCCACGCCGACGATCGACAGGATCACCTGGTGTCCGACCCCGGCTTCCGCTGCCGCGTCGAGCAGGTTGCCCATGGAGGTGCGGAAGAAGTCCGGGGACTTCTCGTCGAAGGTCGGCGAGTTCGCCAGGTTGACCACCACCTCGGCGCCCTCCAGTGCCTCCCGCAGGCCCTTCCCGGTGATCAGGTCGACACCGGTGGACAACGCCGCAGGGAGGGCTTCGTGGCCGCTCGCGGTCAGTTTCCGGACCACCTGCGAGCCGATCAGCCCGGTTCCGCCGACGACCGTGATCTTCATGGCTGTTCTGCCTCTCGTCGAGTGCGCGAGGTCGCGCGGGAACGCATCCAAACTCGGATACATCTTGTCCGTGATAATACTCGGATAGAGTTCATCCGAGTCAACCGGAGGGACGGTCGAGCGGATGAAGCTGTCGGGCGGAGTGGAGTCGGCGCTGCACTGTTGCGTGGTGCTGACCACGGCGACGGAGCCGGTACCCGCTGCGCGGCTCGCGGAACTCCACGGCGTCTCCGGCAGCTATCTGGCCAAACAACTCCAGGCGCTCTCCCGCGCGGATCTGGTGGGCTCGATCCAGGGCAAGTCGGGCGGGTACGTGCTGACCAGGGCGGCCGAACGGATCACCGTCCTGGACGTCGTGACGGCTGTGGACGGCGCGGAACCCGCGTTCGTGTGCACCGAGATCCGCCAGAGGGGTCCGCTGGCGGCGGCGCCGGAGGCGTGCATCCGACCCTGCGCGATCTCCCGTGCGATGGCCGCCGCCGACGCCGCGTGGCGCGCGGCGCTGCACGCGATCACCATCGCTGATCTGGCCAGGAGCGTCGACGAGGACTACGGCCCCGCCGCGCTCGCGGGCATCCGCACCTGGCTGAACGAACCGAGCGCCGGCGAGGGTGCGCCCGCCGCCGACTGAGCGCCCCTGCCGCCGTTCGAGCGCACGCCACCGACCGGCGCGCGCCACGGCATAAGAAACGCGGATGCGATGGCAAGAGCCCGCTCGACCCGGCCATCCGCGAGGAGGAAGGGCTCCGGGAGGAGCATTTGCGCTTCGCGTGACGCGTCGCCGGGCATGCTTGCGGGGACGAAGGTGTGCCGATTGCGGGGAGGCGGGGATGGTGGGCCGACTTGGGGTGCCGATGCGGACCACACCCTTCGGGTTGTCGGGGGCGGACATCCGGTTCGGCCCATTCGGGCCGATGTCGCCTTCGGCGACGGTGGGTTGACGGCCGCCCGCATTCCCGACTCCCCGACCCTCCCGACCTCTCGACCTCCCGATTGGGACCTCGGGCGGGGCTCAGCCGAGCGTGGGCAACTCGTCGAGGGGGAGTTGACCGGTCTGCACCCCGCCGATCGGCAGGCCGCCCGTCGTCACCGCGTCCGCGAACATGCCGGCCGCCGCTCCGGGAACCTCCCCCGCGGTGGTCGGGGGTTGCGGAGCGGGATCGGCGTGGGCGCTGCCCGCCGTCGCGGCCGTTCCGACCGCCGCCAATGCCGTCAGCACGGCGATCCCGCCGAGCCGTCCTCGAAGAGTCATGTGCAAGTCCCTTCCGTACCACGGGTCATGGGTCGCGGGTCACGCCCCGGCGGGGCGGATCTCCGTCGCCCCCTGGCGGGGAGCGCCCGGGCGCGGATTGGCGTCGCCCGGCGACAGCGGGTCAACGCCCGTCGGCATGCGACGGTTACGGGTGGGTCGCCTCGTCGGCCGAGGCGCCGCCCGCCGTGCCGGCCCGTCGTCGGTTTCGTGGGCGCGGTCGGCGTACGGCCGCACGTTCGAGCCGGACGCCGAGCAGGGAGGGGCCAGGTGAGGCCGGGGGTCGCGTGCGGGCCGACGGCAGATCGCCCGGCGCCGCATCCACGGTCGATGGCCGGCGATGGCCGCGAGGCGTCGGCTCCCGTCAGGGAGGAGCCGACGCCTCGGAAGCCGTGCACTTCCGGGGCGAGTTCGCCTCGGAAGCCGTGTACCTCCCGGGCGCGTGCGCCTCGGAAGCCGTCTACCTCCGGGGCGAGTGCGCCCGGAGGCAGGAGTCATCGCTTGCCGGCCCTGCGCAGCGTGGTCGGCAGGATGCCGCCGCCGTCCACCTCGAAGGCGTAACGACGGGTGAACCAGGGGGAGTTGGAGTCCATGAAGGTCACCACGTCGACGCGTTTGATCAACTCGGCCTCGGCCGCGGTCCATTCCGGGCAGCCGGCGGTGTCCGGCTTGGTCATCGCCTCGGCCGTGAGGCGCTGGTACTCGGGGTTGTCGGTGGCGCCGAGGTTGAGGCCCTCGGCCGGCTTGGGACCGGAGAAGAACACCAGGTTCTGATCGGGGGTGGGCACCGAGATCGGCGCCCAGGCGATGTCCCACTGGCCGGCCATCAAGGTGGAGACGTTGGTCGACTGGGAGGTCTGGCTGGTGTCGACCTTCACGCCGAAGGCCTTCCACTGCCGGACCGCCAACTCGACGGCGGCGATCACCTGGGTGCCCTGGTAGCCGGGGTAGGGCATCGAGAGGGACAACTGTCGGCCGTCCTTGCTCCAGCGCCCACCGGACTTCTTCCATCCCGCGGCGCGCAGTGCCTCCGCGGCGCGGGCCACGTCGTGCGGCGGGAGGTTGGCGGTGACCGAGTCGGTGGGGCAGGGCGGTGCCATCGTGGTGCCGAGTCGGGTCGCCGGCGCACCCTTGCCGCCGGTGGCCACGGCACCGATCTGCTTGAGGTCGAGCGCGGCGATCATGGCCCAGCGCACCCGGGCGTCGGCGGTGACGCGATTCGGGGCCTCGTTGAACAGCAGCATGCCGAACGGGTCCCGCTGGATCTCGAACCCGAGGCCGGCCGCCGCGAGCCGGGCACGATCGGCACCGATGACCCGCGCCACGTCGAGTTGTCCACCCAGGAGCAGATTGGTCCTGGTGGACTCGTTGCCGACGAACTTGAAGACCACCCGGTCCGGTGTGGCGGCGTTGTCGGCACCGTCCGGGCCCCACGTATATCCGGGGCGTTTGGTGAAGGTGAAGTGGTCGCCCGCCACCACTTCGGTCAGCCGATAGGGCCCGGTGCCGTCGGACGCCTGGTCCAGCTTCTCCTGCGACCGCATGCCGGAGGGGCACACCAGTTGCACGGTCCCGGCACTGCGCAGCAGGAACGGGGCGGACTCCGGGGCTTTCAGCGTCAGGGTGCCCGCGGCGTCGTCCGCGGTGGCGGTGGCGCCGACGGGCACCAACAGGCCCGCCATCGGCGACTTGTTCGCCGGGTCGCCGATGTAGTTGTACTGCGCCGCGATCGCGGACGGGGTCAGCGATGTGCCGTCGTCGCACATCACGCCGCGCCGGAGGGTGAAGTTCGCCGTGGTCGTGTCGGCGGTCCACGTCTCGGCGATGCCGGAGGCGATGCGCCCGTCGGGTCGGATGTTGACCAGCGAGTCGTACGCGAAGCGGTTCATCATCACCGCGCTGGAGGCCAGCGTGGTCAGCGGGTTCATGCCACCGGGGTCGCCGGGCACCCCGATGGTGATCGTGTTGCCGCCGGTGGAGGTGCCGCCGCTGTCGGTTCCCCCGCACCCGGCGGCAAGCAGCCCCAGTGCGACGGCCGCCCCGGCCCCTCGGGACACGCGTCGCATCCGCACACTTCCCGTGCGGCGGCCGGCGGCGGCGTGACCGGTGCCGTTCGCCGCGTCCGACTCCTCGGCCACCGCTCGTCGACGGTGGCCGGGCGGCGGGCCCGGCAGTTCGGATCGTCTCGTCACGGGATTCCTCCTGGGGATGTGGCGCTCGCCGCACACGTCGATCACGCTAGGCAGCGTCCGTACGTCTCGAATCGTCGTCGTGCACGAAGATCGATCCGCGATGCTGTGCGACTCGCCGACGCCGATGCCGCCGCCCGACGGTGATGTCGAGGTGGATCGAGCCGGTCGACTGGAGAGGTATTCGGGTATGGCTTCCCCCAAGCGCTGTCTCGAGGACATGTCGGCCGAGCTCGACGCGATGGTGGTTCTGTTACGCGATCTGGTGACCTGTGAATCCCCGTCCGAGGACCGTGCGGCCCTGAACCGGTGCGCGGAGTTGCTGGCCGCGGTGGGCACGCGGTTCCTCGGTCGTGAACCCGAGCGTGTGCTGCTGGACGGCATCACGAATCTGGTGTGGCGGCCGCGGGGACGCGGGCCGCTCCTGCTCGGGCACTACGACACCGTGTGGCCGATGGGAACCCTCGCGGAACTGCCGTTCTCGGTGCGGGAGGGGGTGGCGCGCGGTCCCGGTGTCTTCGACATGAAAGCCGGGATCGTGCAGATGTTGTACGCGGCCCGGGCGTCCACGGCGCGGGATCGGGTGGGGATGCTTCTGACGGGCGACGAGGAGACCGGATCGCTGATCTCACGTGCCCTGGTCGAGGAGGTGGCCGCCGAATCGGGCGCGGTGTTGGTGGGGGAGCCGAGCGCGGACGGGGGCGCGGTCAAAGTCGCACGCAAGGGGGTCGCCCGATTTCGGGTGGAGGTCGGGGGCCGGGCGGCCCACGCGGGCCTGGAACCGGAGCTCGGCGTGAACGCGACGGTGGAACTCGCCCACCAGGTACTCGCGCTGGTTCCGGTGGCGCGCGCGGAGCTGGGCACGACGGTCACACCCACCGTCGCGGCGTCCGGGTCCACGGTCAACACCGTGCCCGAGGCGGCGACGTTGGCGGTCGACGTCCGCGCCTGGAGCCGGGCCGAACTCGACCGTGTCGCAAGGTACATGGAAGGTCTGCGCGCGGTTCTGCCCCGGGCCGAGATCTCGGTCAGCGGCGGTGTCAATCGTTATCCGCTCGAAGAAGCCATGTCCCTCGACCTGCTCGCGCGCGTGCGCGCGGCGGCCCGCGAGATGGGCGTCCCGGAGCCGGAGACGGTGCGTTCGGGCGGCGGGTCGGACGGGAATCTCACCGCCGCGATCGGCATTCCCACCCTGGACGGCATGGGCGCCGTCGGAGGGCACCCGCACGCCCGCGACGAGTTCGTCGACATCACGAGCATGCCGATGCGAACAGCGCTGCTGGCGACGACGATCGACGGACTCTGCGCTGTGGAGTAGAGGCAGGGCACGGAGCGGCGGCGCGTCGGAAGGCTGGATGCCGGGTGCCGGGTGCCGGGAACCGGATGCCCGGGTTCCCGGGTGCGCGCCGTTCGCTCGGCCCGGAGGACTTGCTTGCTTGTACAAGCAGTATGTAGGTTGTCGCCATGTCGGACTTCATGCCGACCGGCGGGCCCGGGGCGGCGCCCGCCGGTGACGACGAGGACGACCGCTGGTGCATGGCGGTGCGTCTGTTGGGTCGGATCGAACAACGGTTGGACCAGGCCCTGCGGCAGTCCCACGGCCTGCAGCTCTCGGAGTATCGGGCGCTGTGCGCACTGAGCAGGGAGGACAGCGGAGGAAGCCTGCGAATGGGGGAGTTGGCGGAGCGCATCGGCCTGAAGGTCAGCTCGGTCACCCGACTCGTGGGGCGACTGGAGGCCCAGGGCATGGCCGAACGAACCTCCGTGGGTGGCGAGGACGGCCGGGGCGTGCGCGCGACGATCAGTACGGCCGGACACCTTCGCTACCAGCAGGCGACGGCCACCTACCGCGCGGCGCTCGGTGCCGAATTGGACGCCGCTCGCGAGAACGTCCACTTGGCCGAACTGGCGGGCTGGGTTCGCCATACGTGAGTTGGGCCGAGGTCGGCGCCGGGGTCGAGGCCGGAGCCGACCGATCGACGCGTGCCGCGTGCCGCCGCGTTCGACCGTTCACCCGGTCGACTCGGAACGAAGGATCGAGAGCCTTGACCGACGCAACCGTTCACTACGACCGACTCCTGGCCGAGCAGTACACCTGGATGCTCGGCGACGACATCGAAGCACTCGCCGCCGGACAAGCCGCGCTGCTCCGCGACCTGGGCGTGCTGCCCGGGCCTGCTCCGGGCGTGGCCGTAGACCTGGGATGCGGCCCGGGCCAACAGACGCTCGCCTTGGCCCGCGCCGGCTTCGCGTCGGTCGTCGCAGTCGACAGCAGCAAACTCCTGCTGGCCGAACTCGCGGGGCACACAAGGGACATCGCCGGGATCGACCCGGTCCACGCCGACATCCGCGGCGTGCTTCCGCAGGTCGCCAGACCCGGGACCGTGGACCTCGTCGTGTGCATGGGCGACACGCTTCCCCACCTGCCGAGCAGGGCCGACGTGACGGCGTTGCTCGCCGACACCGCGCGTGCCCTGGCCCCGGGAGGCCGGTTCGTGGTCACCTATCGCGACCAGTCCCGACCCCTGCACGGGACGGACCGGTTCATCCCCGTACGCGGCGACCGGGATCGCGTGTTCACGTGCTTCCTGGAGTACGTCGACGAGGACACCGTCATGGTCCACGACCTCCTGCACACCCGGAGCGGGGACACCTGGAGCCTGCGGGCCGGCAGCTATCCCAAGCTGCGCATCGCCTCGGACTGGCTGAACGAGCAGTGCCGGCGGGCAGGGCTGGAAATACGCGACGACACGACGGGCCCGCGAGGCATGCGCATCCTCCACGCCGTCAAGACCTGACCTCGGCCTCGGCCCTGGCCTCGGCCCTGCGACTTCGCCGACAAGGCGCGGTGCCGAGCCCCCGCGTTCCTTGGTCTCCGAGTCCCCGACAACTCCTATGCCCGACCGGGCAGATCGTGATGGCCGACCATGACGGACACGACCGATCCGAGCAGACGAGGCGACCTATTCGTGGGCGTCGCCGCCAACCGGCGTTTCGACGGCCCCACCACGGGGGGCGAGTTCGGCATCCTGACCGACATCCTGGCCGCCCAGCGCGCGACCCTGGAACTGAAGTGCTCCGGTCTGGGCCCGGAATTGGCCCGGCGATCCGTGGAACCCTCCACCCTCTCCCTGCTCGGCATCGTGCGCCACCTCGCCGACGTGGAGCGGCGCTGGTTCCGCCGGGTGCTGGCCGGCCAGGACACACCGGCCCGGTTCTCCTCGCGAGCGGATCCCGACGGCGACTTCGACGGCGCGGCGCCCGACTCCGCGATCGTCGAGGAGGCATGGCAGGCCTGGCGTACGGAGGTCGCCTTCGCCGAACGCTTCACCACCGAGGCGCCCGACCTCGACGTCGAGGGCGATGACGAGTGGCGCGGAACGGTGTCCCTGCGTTGGGTACTCGTGCACATGGTCGAGGAGTACGCGCGCCACAACGGCCACGCCGACCTGCTCCGCGAACGCATCGACGGAGCAATCGGCCTGTAACCCGGGCCGGGACCGGCCCGTCGTACCCGCGGGTCCCTCGACGCCGTAGCCGGACGCACGGCCTCGCGAAATGACGTTGCCTGGGGGCGACGTCGCGGCGTGCCCGGAGGTGGATCCCGGGACGCCGCTTCGGTCAGGAGCGCACGGCCGCCTGGAGTTTGCCCACCTGGGTGCGGGCCAGGGTCTGGTTGGGCTGGACCGCCTTGGTGCTCTCCAGGTCGACGGTCGATACGAGCACGAGGAGCGATCCGACCCGCACCAGCAACAGGCCGCTCGCTCCCGCCTCGGGATCCTGCGCCGTCACCGCGAGGGACTCGTCGCCCAGGGCGGGCCCGTTCGCCCGGGTGTAGGCCATCGTGGTGCGCGTGCCCTGCTCGTCCCTGGTCGTGATCGTCGAGCACGCGGCGAGAGCGGCGCGGCCCTTGGCCAGCAGATTTTCCGCCTGGCCCGGGCTGAAGGCGTACAACTCGACGATGTCGACGCGGCTCGGCATCGGGTCGGCCGGGGTCGAGTCCGCGGACGTCGCGGCCTTGATGGCGGCCAGGGGCGCGGGCGTGCCGTTGCCGGGCAGCATGAGGTCGACGAACGGCTGGCATTCGGGCCGCTCGGCGGTCTCCTTCCCGCCGAGGACACGGGGGTTGGGAACGTCCTTGGTGTAGTCCGCTCCGGTGTTCATCTCCGGCTGCGTCACCACCACGGAGGAGAGTTGATCCTGGGTCAGCACCCGGCCCGCGGATCCGGTCGACCCGCCGCCGCTCGACGGATTCGGCTTGGCCGAGGGCGACGTGGCGTTCGCTGTGCCGGAGCCGTTCGAATCGGCGGGGCCGGGCGCCTGGGACGGACCGGGCCCATCGGCCGCGGCGCCCGTCGTGACGACCCCCTTGGCACCCTTGTCGTCCGTTCCGGAGTCGGAGTCGCACGCGGACGCGAACAACAACGGCACCGACGCGGCGACGGCAAGGGTCGCGAGACGAAATCGTGCGCTGCGCATGTGCCGAGTTCCCCCATGGGTCGATCGAGAGCACGAGTCTTCCGCCGCTCGCGGACCGACGAAAGATCGCATCCCGATCCCGAGGGACCCTTGCCCGAAGGCGAGGGACCCCGAGGGATTCGACGGTACGCCGTCGGCCGAGTCCGGGGCATCGGTAAATGGCCGGCGCGGGTCCGGACGCGGCAGGAGGTTGTGCAGTGTCGGGGCCGACGCGAACCTGGCTGTGCTCGCGCCGTTTGCTCATGGAGGGACCTGCGACGACCGGTGACGCATCCGAGCCGTCCGAGCCGTCCGAGGGTATCCAAGGCGTCCAGGGCGTCCAGGGCGTCCAAGGCGTCGGTGTCGCCCGGACCCCGACCCGAGGTCCGTATCGGGGCCGGCGTGCTGCACGGCAGCCGGGAGGCGGGTGTGGCGGTCTTCCGCGGCATTCCGTTCGCCGAGACCTCCCGCCGGATCCGGAACGACCACACGTTTTCGGTAGTGCCGTTGCTCGGGACATAGCCCAGGGGCGGTGGTGCCATGACGTGGTCTGTCCGCTTCGGACAGCGACCCGGAGCGTTGCTTCGGACAGCGACCCCGGAGCGGTGGTTCCCGGGCGTTGGCCCCGGGCCCGATCCTCGCTCCCGGGGTCGGTGGTAGCCCGGCTCCGGGGTCGCGAGTCCCGATCAGCGCAGCGCGATCGTGACTCCCGGGCGCGCGGGCACGAGTTCGCCGATCACGGGGTGGCCGGGGATTTTGTCGCTGGCCACGCTCGGCTGTCCGGTGGTGGTCGACATCGGCTCCGGATTGCTCTCGCCCGAACCGCTGTTGCCCGACGAACCCGACGCGGCGTCCATGGTGCGCGCGGGAGCGACGCTGGTGACCGCGAGCGGTGACAAACTCCTCGGCGGCCCGCAGGCAGGGCTGCTGTTCGGGCACGCCGACGTGATCGCCGCGCTGCGCGCGCACCCGCTCGCCCGCGCCCTGCGCGTGGACAAACTCACCTTGGCGGCCCTGGAGGCGACCCTGCGCGGGCCACGCCCACCGGTGACCGCAGCCTTGCACACCCGGGCCCGGGAACTCGCCATGCGGTCAAGGGCTTGGCCGGCGCGCTGGAGGCGGCCGGGGTGCCCGCGCACGCGGTCCAGGCCCAGGGCCGGGTCGGCGGCGGGGGAGCGCCGGGCGTGGCACTGGCATCCTTCGCCGTCGCGCTGCCGCACGAACTCGCCGGGCCCTTGCGCATCGGCGAACCCGCGGTCGTGGGACGGGTCGAGAAGGGCCGCCTGCTGCTCGATCTGCGCTGTGTTCCGGCGGACCGGGATCCGGATGTGATCGCGGCGGTCGTACGCGCGCACAAGGAGGCGTGAGGTGCGGGTGCGAGTCCGGGGCCGGGCGATCCCGCTCGTGCGCGGGTCCACGGGGCCGTCGCGGGTCGTTCGCGGCCCGCGACGCCCGGGCGCGGTCCCGCGCCCGCGCGGGGGGCTGTGAGATGCGGGTGGTTGCCACGGCGGGGCATGTCGATCACGGGAAGTCCACGCTGGTGCGCTGGCGGCCTCGGTGCGCGCCGGCGCGCTGTTCCGGGCCGCCGACGCGGTACTCCTGCTGCCCGACGCGCCGCGGGAGGCGATGCGTCGGCCGGCCGTACTGGAGCAGCCGTTCACCGTCGCGCGGGCACGGGCCGCGCTGCACACCACCCGCCGGGTGGCGATGCCCGTCCTGGAACACCTGGAGCGCGCGGGCCGGATCCGCCGCCTGCCGGACGATCGCCGGACCGTGGTGCGGGTCGACGGGCCCGAAGCCGCGCCCGGGTAGCCACGGGAGCGCCTCGTGCCACCGCCGGCCGGCCCGACCGCAAGGGCGGCCGAGCCGGCCCCCCGACCGCGGTCGGGGCGGGTCAGTCCAGGCAGAACTCGTTGCCCTCGGGGTCGGTCATCACGATGTGGCCGCTGCCCAGCGGCGGAGCGGGCTCGTGGCGCTGCACCCGGGCGGCCCCCAACGCGACGAGCCGGGCGCACTCGGCCTCCAACGCCGCCATGCGCTCCTCACCCTGTAGTCCGGGAGACACCCGCACGTCGAGGTGCACTCGATTCTTGGCGACCTTGCCCTCGGGTACCTGCTGGAAGAACACTCGCGGACCGTTTCCGTCCGGGTCCTCGAGCGCCGACCGGGTGTTGCGCTGGTCCTCGGGCACGCCGATCCGCGCGAGGAACTCGTCCCACGCGGCCAGCGGGTCGGCCCCCTCGGGCAGGTCGACTCCGGGCGGGCCGGGGATGACATAGCCCAGCGCCTCGCCCCAGAAGGACGACAGCGCCGCCGGGTCGTGGGCGTCGAAGGTCACCTGGATGTGGCGGCTCATCGGGTTGCTCCGTTCGTGGCGGGTCGGATGTGCGAATGGAGGTCGCGCGGCAGGCGGACCTCGGACGGGCGGTGGATCGGCTCGCGGTGCATGTGCGGGACCGGATCGGCCATATTCGCCTCGGCGAGGCCGTCGAACCGGGTTCGGAGCCGGCGGTTCCAGTGGGCCTCCCACTGCTCGCGCGGCGTCCGGTTCCAGTCGATCTCGTCTGCGTCCATGGACCCACCCTGACACCATAGGCGGACAGGATCTGTCCGCCATGGCCGGCAGGGTGTTCGATATGGACGTGGCGCGCGGTGACGAGCGGGGTACGACGGAGCGGGTGCTCACGCTGCTCGGGCTGCTTCAGCAGCGCCGGGCCTGGTCCGGTCCCGAGCTCGCCGACCGCCTGGGGGTCACCGCGCGTACGGTGCGGCGCGATGTCGAGCGGCTGCGGTCGCTCGGCTATCCCGTACATGCCGGTCAGGGAGTCGGCGGCGGTTACCAACTCGGCACGGGCAAGGACTTGCCACCGCTGCTGCTCGACGACGAGGAGGCGATCGCCACCGTGGTCTCGCTGATCGCGGGTGCGGGCGGCGCGGGTCGTGCCGGTGGTGCGGTCGTCGGGTCCGGTGAGGCCGCGCTGCGGGCGCTGACCAAGCTCGACCGGGTGTTGCCCACCCGGCTTCGGCACGAGGTGCGTGCGCTTTCCGGTTCGGTGGAGTCGTTCGGCGCAGGCCGCGCGTCGGTCGACCCCGAGGTGCTCATGACGCTGGCCAGGGCCTGCCGTGACGAGGTCGAGGCCGGCTTCGACTATCCGACCGGGAGTTCGGGGGGATCCGGGGGTGCCGGGGACACGGGGAGTTCTCGAAACTCCGGGAGTGGGCTGCGCCGGCGGCGGGTCGAGCCCTACCGCCTGGTCGCCTCCGACCGGCGCTGGTACCTCCTCGGCTACGACCTCGATCGCGACGACTGGCGCAGCTTCCGGGTCGATCGCATGACCGCCGTGTCCGCCCGCACCTGGCGGTTTCGGCCGCGCGCGGCGCCGGACGCGGCGGCGTACGTGCAGGAGGGTGTCGCGAGTCGGGTCTACCCGCACCGGGCCCGCTTTCTCGTGCACGCTTCGGCCGACACGGTGCGCGCGCAGATCTCGGCGTCGGCGGCTGTGGTGCGACCACGCGGAAGCCGGCGCTGCGAGGTGCTCAGCGGCGCCGGCAACCTCGACGTCGTGTTGATGCACGTACTCCTGCTCGGGCACGACTTCGAGATACTCGACCCGCCGGAGCTGGCGAGTCGTTGTCGCGTGCTCGCGGAGCGACTACTGGCGGCCGGCGCGACGCTCGCACCCGAGCCGGACTCGGATCCGGAGAACGACCCGAACCCGGATACCGACCCGAACCCGGGCTCGGCTACGTCTTCGCCCGCACCGTGATGCTCGGGGTGCCCGTGGCGCTGTGCGCGGTCACCAACCAACACCCCGGCCCGGGCACTTCGACGCCCATCGGCAGGGCGCCGGGCAGTCCCTGAGCGGTCGGGGCGAGTTCGGCCCGACCGACGCCTCGGGTTCCCGAGACACCCCGGACGGTCACCGTGGGAGCGGATGATTCCCCTACCCACAACGGGTACTTGCCCGCAGAGCCTTCCTCGCGCTCGGACAACAGGTCGCCCCAGTGGCCGGTGTTCGGGGCGTAGAACCAGATTCCGCCGCCGCCCACGACGCGGGGCGAACCCGCGTCGTGGAGGGCTTGGGGCAACCCGGCATCGGTGGGCACGACGGCATCGTCGCACCCCGCCGATTGCCTTCCCCGGTCCCCGTTCCGAGCCGGCGCGCCGAGCACCAGAAAGCGCGGTGCTGAGCCGGTTTTTCACGGCGCTGCGGGGGACAGGCGCTATTCGCCCATGACTTCGTCGGGGCGCAGGGCGTCGAGGATGAGGGTGAGGCCGAAGGTGAACTCCTCGGCGTAGTCGTATCCGGGTTCGAGGGCCTGTTCGGTGACGAGTTCGGTGAGGTGGGGGTAGGTGTCGGCGGGCATCTCCCGCAGGATGGCGCCCGCGACCTCGTCCAACTCCGCGGAGTCGCCGAACGGCAGGCTCGATTCCTGGATCACGAAGCCGTACACGTAGCTGTCGATCAGCGACACCGCGTGCGCGGTCATCCGGACGGAGAACCCTCCGGCGCGCAATGCCCCGATGACGGCGTCGTGGTGGCGCAGCGTCGCGGGGCCGGGTCGGGTGCGAGAGTCCAGCAGGGGGACGGCCCACGGATGGCGCCGGAGTACGGAACGGGCGGAGGACGCTCGCAGGCGCATGGCGCTCTTCCAGTCCGTGTCGCGCGGTGGCAGGTCGATCTCTCCGAACACCGCGTCCACCATGCCGTCGAGCACGTCGTCCCGGCCCGCGACGTGGTGGTAGAGCGACATCGCCTCGACGCCCAGCGGTTCCGCGATGGCGCGCATGGTGAGCGCTGCCGAACCCTTCGCGTCCGCGACCGCCACCGCCGTGCGGATCACGCGCTCGCGACTGAGCGGCGTGCGCGCCGAGGCCCCGCGCCGGCGCTTGCCTTCCTCGCTCATCCGCTCCTCCTTTTGCTTCTGTTGACTACCTTACAACATAAGGCTAGCTTACCTTACAACATAAGGTCGTCATTTCGACGAAGGGGCCGCGCCATGGGCACGGATCGAATGAAGAAGGTCTGCATCGTCGGAGCCTCGGGGAAGCTCGGGCAGTACATGGTCCGGCAGGCGTTGGACCGCGGCTACGAGGTGGTCGGCGTGTGCCGCGAGCGCAGCGTGCCGAAGCTGGCCGCGTTCGACGGCCGGATCACCGTCGTCCCCGGGCCCACGAACGACCCGGAGGTGATCCGGCGGGCGGTCGCCGGCTGCGATGGGGTCCTGACGGTACTGGTGCCGTGGGGCGTGCAGCAGTACGCGTCGGGTACGGCACAGGCGGTGCTCGATCACGCGCGGCCGGGCGCTCGCCTGGTGTTCTCCTGCGGCTGGCACATCACCCGCGACGGCAAGGACCGGTATTCGCGGATGTTCACGATGGGCGTCCGGATCGCCCGCGTGTTGGGCAAGCTCGTCCGTGCCGTCGAGATCGACGACCAAGTGGAGGCGTGCCGCCGGGTGTTCGAAAGCGACACCCGGTGGACCGTGGTGCGCGGCAGCACCCTGAAGGAGGGCGACAGTCAGGGACTGCCCGTATGGAGCCGGCACGTGGGCGACCCGGTATTGGCCAGCGACCTGACCCGCCGGGTGGACTTCGCACTGTTCATGGTGGAGGCGCTCACCGACGACACGCTCGTCCGGGAGGCCCCGGCGATCGTCGGCTGCCGCACTCCCAGCGCCCTCGCGCACAGCGGGCGCGCCCAGGGGCAGGCATAGCACCGACAACGGTCGGCCGGATCGACATCACGGTGTGCCCGCCGCGTTGATCAGGGCGGTCGCGGCGGTGCTGACGTCCTCCGGTGTGGTCCATCGTCCGAGGGACAGCAGTAGCGCGCCCAGTGCGCGTTCCGGGGCGATGCCCATCGCGGTCAGGACCGGGGAGGGGGTGTGCCTGCCGCTGTGGCAGGCCGAGCCGGTGGACGCGGCCAAGCCCGGCGCGGCGGCCAGGAGTTCGTGGCCCAGGGTGCCGTCGATGCTGATGTTGAGCGTGTTCGGCAGGCGCTCCTTCGCGGGGCCGTTGAGGTGTACGCGACCGGGCAGCGCGGTGGCCAGGCTGCGGTGCAGGTCGTCGCGCAGCGCCGCGATTCGGGTCGCCGCGCCGTCCGCGAGTTCGGTCGCCGCGATGTCCGCGGCCGTGCCCAGGGCGACGGCCAGGGCGACGTTCTCGGTGCCCGCGCGCAGGCCGTACTCCTGGCCGCCCCCGTAGACCACCGGTTCCAGGGCGAGCCCCGCGCGCACGTACAGGGCGGCCGTGCCCTTGGGCGCGTACATCTTGTGCCCGACCACGGTCAGCAGATCCACGTCGAGGTCGCGCACGTCGAGGGGGATCCGGCCGGCCGCCCGGGCGGCATCGCAGCGGAACAGCGCGCCGTATTCGTGCGCCACCGCGGCGAGTTCGGAGACGGGCTGGAGGGCTCCGGTCTCGTTGTTGGCGGCCATTACCGACACCAGGACGGTGTCGGCGTCCAGCGCCGCGGCCAGTCGGCCGGGATCGACCAGTCCGGCTGCGTCGACCGGCAGATACGTCACGCGTACGCCGTGCAGACGCTCGAGCGCGCGGCATGTCTCCAGGACCGCCGGGTGCTCGGTGACCTGCGTGATC
The DNA here is from genome assembly GCF_044460165.1 of Embleya sp. NPDC050154. Lineage (NCBI taxonomy): Bacteria > Bacillati > Actinomycetota > Actinomycetes > Kitasatosporales > Streptomycetaceae > Embleya > Embleya sp. NPDC050154. The sequence goes on along the minus strand of NZ_JBITJP010000009.1, from coordinate 132,633 downwards.
ACGTGCGGCCGCGCGGCCTCGGAGGCCAGGACCGCGCCGCGGACGGCGAGTTGATCGGCCTCGGAGCCGGAACCGGTGAACACGATGCGCTCGCCATCCGCTCCGAGCAGGGCCGCGACCCTGGCGCGTGCCGCCGCCAGGGCCGCACGGGGTTCGTCGGCGTAGGGGTGATCGCTGGAGGGATTGCCGAACCAGTGGGTCAGGAACGGCCCCATCGCGAGCACGACACGCGGGTCGACCGGGGTGGTCGCGTTGTAGTCCAGGTAGATGGGTCCGTCGGCGAGGGCCGGGCCGCCTCGCGCCGTTCCGTTCATGGCATCTCCCTTCTGCTCAGGAGCTCGTGTCGCCCGTGGGGATGGAGCGTTCGAAGAAGGTTTCGAGGACCATCGTGGCTTGTGTGCTGCTGACGCCGGTGATGGCGTGGATGCGGCGCAGGACGTCCTGCATCGCCGCGGTGGAGCCGGTACGGATCTTGAGGAGGATCGAGGCCGTCCCGGCGATCACGTGTGCCTCCTGGATCTCCGGGATGGCCGCGAAGGACGGTGCGGAGTCGCCCATCCATGCGACCGAGTCGACGGTCACGAAGGCCAGGACGTCCAGGTCCACCGCGACCGGGTCGACGTCGACGGTGGTGCGGCGGATGACGCCCGCCGCCCGCAGCTTGCGTACCCGCTCGTGTGCGGCGCCGGCGGACAGGCCGACCTCCTTGCCGAGTTCGGCGTACGTGCGCGTCGCGTCCTCCTGAAGCAGCGCCAGCAGACCCCGATCGATGTCGTCCATTGCGGTTCCTCCGTTGTCGCGCCGATCGAGGGGGCTCGATGGTAGCGAGCCGTGTCGGGGCCGCCGTGACCGCGTGTGGCCGGCCGCGATCGTTGCCGACCGGGACGCCGCCGAGCCCGGGTGCCCGGGTTCGCCCGTACGAACCCGCAGGTGCGGAACGGGTTCGGCGAGGCCTTGACGCAACTGAAGCATATTCTGTAATCATGATGATCGATAGGATGATGTTCAGTGGCGGCGAGGAGTTGCGAGACGATGTCCGACGCACAAACCCCGATCTACGACATGATCGACGAACGTTTCCGCACCGGGCGATGCATGAACGGTGACGACCGGCTGGAGACGCTCTATTCGGGTGGCCGCTGGTCGGAGGGCCCGCTGTACTTCCCCGCGGGACGCTTCCTGATCTGGAGCGACATCCCCAACGACCGCATGCTGCGCTGGGACGAGACCAGCGGCGTCGTCAGCGTCTTCCGTTCGCCGGCCGGACACCCCAACGGCAACACCCTCGACCGCGAGGGCCGACTGGTCACCTGCGAACAGGGCAACCGTCGCGTCACCCGTACCGAACACGACGGCTCGATCACCGTGCTGGCCGACCGCTTCGGGGGCAAGCGGCTGAACAGCCCCAATGACTCCGTCGTGCACTCGGACGGCTCGATCTACTTCTCCGACCCCGACTTCGGCATCACCAGCGACTACGAGGGCCATCGTGCGGAGAGCGAGATCGGGGCGACCAACGTCTACCGGATCGACCCGGTGACCGCCGAAGTACGCCTGGTCGCCGACGGGTTCGCCGGCCCCAACGGGCTGGTGCTGTCCGAGGACGAGCAGCGGCTGTACGTCTCCGACACCCGGGCCAACCACGTGCGCGTCTTCGACGTTCGTGCGGACGGGACGCTCTCGGACGGCGAGGTCTTCGTCGAATGCCGCCCCGGTGACGGCCGGTTCGACAACATTCGCTTCGACGACGAGGGCCGTCTGTGGGTCGCCGCGATGGCCGACGGCGTGCACTGCTACGCCCCCGACGGCACCCTCATCGGCCGTATCCGCACCCCCGAGCCCGTCGCCAACATCACCTTCGGCGGCCCCAAGCGCAATCGGATGTTCCTGGCCGCCAACACCTCGCTGTACTCCCTGGTCGCGGCCGTCACCGGCACCCCACGGTTGCCGAAGCGCTGATCGGGCGGCGCGTACGTGCGGCGTGGGGGCGTCTGGCGCCGAACCGACGCGGCGGGGCGAGGGGTGTCGGCACAGGGTTGCCGCACGCCTCGCCCCGCCGCACTGTCGGCCCCCGGGCGGCCCGGCCCGTCAGTCGGCGGCCTCGACGCGTGCTGCCGGCATGGCTTCCTCCAGCAGGGCACGGAGTCGAGCCGGAGGTTGGATGCCCGAGGTCGGGGATCGCCCGTCGATGACCACCGACGGGACGCCGGTGATGCCCAGAGCCGTGGCACGGGCCTCGTCCGCTCGTACCTCCCGGGTGTAGGCGTCACCGTGCAGCAGGCGGCGGACATCGGACCCGGGCAGTCCGGCCGTGGTGCCCAGGTACGCCAGGACCTCCGGGTCGGCGATGTTGCGACCCTCGGTGTGGTAGGCGTTGAACAGGCTTTCCACGACCGGGTCGGCCAGGTTGTGCTCGGCGGCCAGGTACACCAGGCGGTGCGCGTCGAACGTGCTCACCGGCCGGGCGAGATGCAGGTTCAACTCCAACCCTTCGAGCCTGCCTTCGGCGCGGATGTGCTCGATCCGCTCGGCCGCTCGATCGCCCCACCACGTCACCATCGCCTCGGCCGCCGTCGGGCCGGGCACGCGGCCGGCATCGGGGGCGAGTTCGCGGCTTCGCCAGATGATCCCGACGAGCGGGCCGCCCTCCGGCAGGCCCCGCACGGCCGCTTCGACGCGTCTCTTGCCGATGAAGCACCACGGGCACAGGACGTCTCCGTAGATCTCGACCTTCATGGCCGGCCCTCTCTCCTGGACGGTGGCTGATTTCGGGCTATTCCCCGGTCCGAGGGCCCACTTCGCGCACGACGGTGTAGGTGGGGGCCCCGGTCATGCGCGGCTCGGCCCGGCCGCCGAGTGCTTCCACCGCCTGCCCGATGGCGGCCATCCTGCCGTCGGTGTCGGAGTTCTCGACGAAGTGGCGGTAGTCGGCCTCGCTCGCCCAATGCACGATGTTGTACACCCGCGTCCCGTCGGTGCTCACGTGGAAGCGGGCCGAGCGGTAGCCGGGGTAGAAATTGACCCACTGTTCCTGGATCTCGGCGAAGGCATCGACGAGTTCGCTCTGCGTGGCGGGGCCGTCGACGGTGTAGTCGATGATCGAGTAGAAACCCTGGTCGGTGCTCATGTCAGTGCTCCTGATACCGGCTGTTCGAGTGGAGTGGGGTGGCGACCCCCGATCGGTATTCTGGAACTTCAAGTTGGGTTGAGGTCAAGCGTGATCGTCGAGCCCGGTCATCGGGTGACCGGCTTCACGCACGACGCCGACGTCGCGCACGCGGTACCGACCAGGCCGTCGCCGCGACCACGACCAGGCCCGCCGCGGCGATTCCCGTCCGGCGGATCGTGGGAGAGGCGCCCGTGCCGCGGCCGGGCGAGGTCGTGCGGACGATCGGCAGCGAACGTGTCGGCGGGCCGCTATGGCATCCCCGGTGCGGACACGCCGGTCCACCACCAGGATTCCAGCTCGTCGCCGTCGAGTACCCCGGCCGGTGGGCGGTCCCCCGGCGGCACGTCGACGGCGAGCGCGTGTGTGCGGCGTACGATTTCGCGCAGTTCGCGGACGGCGGGCATCTCGGCCAACTCCTCGACGTCGAACGGGCAGCCGACGGGGCCGTCCAGGAGCATATGGCAGCCCAGCGAGTACCACATGGCGATCAATTCCCGGTCGCCGTGCTTCTCGGCTGCGACCGCGACCTCGCGGACCACGTCGATCAACGGGACGGGCCGCGGCGCCGCCGCGTCCGGGCCGTCCAGCAGGCCGGACTCCACCATGCGCCGCCACAACTGCGAGCCCGCGTCGCAGTACAACAACGGCGGATCGACGTAGCCGTCCTCGAGCCAGGAGGCGTAGCCGTCGAAGTCGTCGTGCTCCTCCGCGTCGTCGGGGTAGGTGCGCAACCCGGTGAACTCGCGCAGCGCGTCGAAATAGTCCTGCCGTTGCGGGTAGTCCGGGTGCCGATCGAGGGGAAAGGCGTAGCTGAACCGGCGGCGCAGCAGGATATCCATCACCCGGAAATGGGTGAACGAGCAGTCGAACCCCTCCTGGAAGCCGTACAGCACGGCGAACCAATCGCGCAGGCGCGGCTCGTCCGGTCCGTGGTGGGCGTCCAGGACCCTGATCGAGTCCGTCACCAGATCCTCGATCTCATGCATCGACACCGCGAACTCCCGCTTCTCGATTCGTCGTCCCGCCGGGTGCGTGGTGGAGGGACCAATTGTCTCGGCCGGGATTCCACCACGCCGAGCCGACACCCTCGCGCGCGGACGCGAAGGTCGCTCACCCCGCGAGCGGGAGGCCCGGTGTGCGGAACACCCGGTGCTCGGCGTCGATCGCGAACACCCTGCCGCCGTCAGCGACTTCACGTAGGCCCGGCTGGTCGTGGTCGCCCCCGAGGCCGAGTCCACGTCGGCGCTCTGCGCGACCAGGGTCTCCTGGACGAGTTGCGACCGGCCGCGTCGGCCTCGGGGCCGATGGCCCTGCGGAAGGCATGAGGCCCGGGGACCCGCACCCGGGACCCGCACCTCGGGGACCCGCACCTCCGGACCCGCACTCGTAGACACTGTCTACGGGTGTGGTAGACACTGTCTATGGCAGACATGGCACGCGAGGAATCGCTTCGGGAACGGCTGATCGACGTCGGCGTGGAGGTCGTGACGACCGATGGGATCTCCGCACTGGGTCTGCGTGAGATCGCCCGCCGGGCAGGGGTGTCGCACGGGGCCCCGCGCAGATACTTCGCCACACATCACGCGCTGCTCTCGGCGATCGCCCGGCGCGGCTTCGCGGACCTGAGGACCCGGTTCGAGGCCGCGATCGCCGCCGGAGCGTCGCCGCGCGACCGGTTGGCGGCGCTCGCGCGGGCGTATGTCGGGTACGCGCTGGAGCAACGCGGCATGTTCGAGCTGATGTTCCGACACGACCTGTTGGACAGCGAACGACACGGATCGGAGCAACCGCGGCTCCGGGAGTCCACCCTCCCGCTGTTCGAGATCATCGTCGGGCTCATCACGCGGTGCCGGACGGAGCAGGAGCAGGACGCGCGGCGCGGCGACGCACCGAGCAACGCCGGGCCGGTTCCGTCGCCGGCGGTGACAGCCGCGGCGCTCTGGTCGAACCTGCACGGCATCGCCCAGTTGTGGGCCTGGGACAGCCTGCAACTCGCGCTCGATACCAGGTCGGCGGGCGGCGGATCCGGACGAGGACCCGAAGGAGGACCAGAGGGTGGATCCGCGGTCGGCCCCGAAGTCGGCCCCGACCGCGGACCTCTCGATCTGCTCGTCAGGGCGGCCCTGGACGCTCACCTCGGCCCGGCGACCGCATGACCGAGAACACGAGGCGACACCTCGCGCTTGCCGTCAGCGTGGCCGGCGCGATGATCGTCGCGCTGGACGGCACGGTCCTGCTCGTGGCGCAGCCCAGCCTCCAGCGCGGCCTCGGCGCGAGTGTGGCGCAGGTCCAGTGGACCAGTACCGCCTACCTGCTCGCGGTGGCCGGACTGCTCGTCATCGCCGGACGCCTGGGCGACCGGTACGGACACCCCCGACTGATGTTCATCGGCGTACTCGGCTTCGGCGCCGCCTCGGCCGGCATCGCGCTCGCGCCGAACGTCGGCTGGGTGATCGTCCTGCGGGCGGTCCAGGGGGTGTTCGGCGCACTTCTGCAACCCGCCACCCTCGCCCTGCTGAGGTTGACATACACGCCGGATCGCCTGGGTACGCCGGTCGCCATCCGTACCGGCGCGATCGGGATCGCCGCGGCGGCCGGGCCCCTGCTCGGCGGCGTGCTCGTCGAACAACTGGGCTGGCGCGCGGTGTTCTGGATCAACGTGCCCGTCGCACTCGTGATCGCCGCGCTCACCCTCGCCCTGCGAGTGCCGACGCCCGCGCGTACCGGGTCGCAGCGGCTCGACCTCGTCGGTGCGGCCCTGCTCGCGAGCGCGCCGGCGATCCTGGTGCACACGCTGGCCGAGGTTCCGACGCGCGGATGGACCGCCGCGCCGACGTGGCTCGGGTTCGCGGTGGCCGCGGGCGTCGCGGTGGTGTTCGTCGTGCACGAGCGTCGCGCCGCGCACCCCATCGTGCCCTTGGCGGTGGCCCGCTCCATACCGGTGACGGCATCGATGGTGCTGCTGCTGGTCGTCAGCGGCGGCATGTTCGGGGCCCTGTTCGTGAGCACGTTCTTCTTTCAGGGCGTGCTCGGGCTCGACGCGCTCGACACCGCTCTGCGGGTGCTTCCGCTGACCGCGCTCATGGTCCTGGGCGCACCCGTCGCCACCGCCGCGCTGCGCCGATACGGAGCGCGGCACACCGCGATCGCCGGCGTCGGCCTGGTCGTCCTCGGCATCGCGGCGTTGTCCCGGATCGATCCCGGCAGCACATGGATCCTCACGGAGGCGGCCTTCGCCGTGCTCGGCGCGGGGTTCGCCGCCGTGATGGTCACCGGCACCGGGACCGTCGTCGGCGACGCGCCGCCCGGGTACGCCGGGGTCGTCGGCGGACTCAAGCAGACGGCGATGAACGTCGGTCCGACCCTGGGCATCGCGGTCGCCGCCGGCGTCATGCTGCCGAAGCCGTCCGGCGTCGGGCCCGCGAGCGCGATGCCCGCCCCGACGATGGGTCCGGCTCTGCTGACCCTGGCCGGACTCGCCGCCCTGGGTCTGCTGCCGGCGTTGCTCCTGCCCCGCACCCGGCCCGGTGCGAGGAACGACACGTCGGTCTCGGCCGACGAGCGTGTCCACACCGCCGACCGAGCGGCGTGAAGTCCCGGGCCGAGTCCGGCGATTGCTCGTCGAGTCGAGCGGGCGGCGGTCTCCGTTTCCCTGCGGAAACGTCTCCGATGAACGGAGATCTCGGTAGGTATGCCACCGGTGGGGGCACCCCGACCCTCGCGTGACCGCGCGCCCGTACACGTGGCATGTGCTGCCCCGTCGTCGTGGCCGCCGCGGTCGGGCACGCGGGCGGCTCGGGCGGGAAAGCGAAAGCGGGACCCGCGGCCTTCACGGCGCGGGTCCCGCAAGGGATATCGAAGGGCGTCAGGCGGGAACGATGTTCTCCGCCTGCGGGCCCTTCTGGCCCTGCGTCACGTCGAAGGAGACCTTCTGGCCTTCCTGGAGCTCGCGGAAACCCTGGGCGGCGATGTTCGAGTAGTGGGCGAAGACGTCCGGGCCGCCGCCGTCCTGCTCGATGAAGCCGAAGCCCTTTTCCGCATTGAACCACTTCACGGTGCCGGTGGTCGCCATGTCATTCTCCGTCTTTCGGGGGCAGTGCCGGAATGCGATGTGCGATTCCGTGTTCGCCGCAAGGAGCCCACCCGGAGATGACCGGCCAAACAAAAAGTGCACCCACGGATCACGCCCGTCAGGTGCACATAAAGTTCATGAGGACCACAACTGCAACTGGAATCAAGATAGCACGGAAAGCGACGAGACCACGGCGGAACGTCGCTCGACCCGCCCGCGCCGGCGCGCGACCCGGCGGGGGAGGGCCGCCGAGCCCACGTGCCCGACATCGCGCCACGGCCGCGGCGCGACATCGCGCCACGGCCGCGGCCGACCGGACCGACGAGTCGACGACGGGCCACACGACCCCCAACGCGGCCTCTCGTACGGGGGTTGCGCGGCTCGGCCGAAGGCGAGGGCCGAGGGTGGGGCCGAAGACCGGGACGAGCGACGCTGCTCCGAACGGATGACGGCCAATCAGGCAATCATCAAGCCGGATCCGAGGGCACCCGTCGTGTGGGTGATCGGGGCGCGCGGTGCCGAGGACCCGCTACGAGGTGCGGTTCGGGTGCGGCGGAGCCTGCCACGAGGACCCTCACGCCCGCCCCGGTCGGGCCGCGGCGCGTGACGGTCGGTGGTCGTTCGGCACACCCCGTCACCTGTAGCGTGCGCCGTCTGCGATATGGCCACGGCCGCGGGACGGAGGTCGTCACCGCCGGGCCCCCCTGTCGCGGCGCGCTCATCGTCGGTTCACAGGAGGGTCGTTCGGGTGTTCAGTCGTGTCGCCATCGTCAACCGTGGTGAGGCCGCGATGCGGCTTGTCCACGCCGTCCGGGAACTGGCCGCGGAAACCGGGACTCGGATCGAGACCGTCGCCCTGCACACCGACGTCGACCACGCGGCCACCTTCGTGCGCGAGGCCGACCTCTCCTACGATCTCGGCCCCGCCTCGGCCCGCCCGTACCTCGACCATGCCGTCCTGGAGCGGGCGCTGGTGGAGACCGGGGCGGACGCCGCCTGGGTCGGCTGGGGCTTCGTGGCCGAGGACCCGGCGTTCGCCGAGTTGTGCGAGCGGATCGGCGTCGCCTTCGTCGGCCCGAGCGCGGAGGCGATGCGCCGGCTCGGTGACAAGATCGGCGCGAAGCTGATCGCCGAGGAGGTCGGCGTCCCGGTCGCGCCGTGGAGTCGGGGCGCGGTCGAGACCCTGGACGCCGCCCTGGCAGCGGCGGCCGAGATCGGCTACCCGCTGATGCTCAAGGCCACCGCGGGCGGTGGTGGGCGCGGCATCCGGGTGGTCACGAGCGAGGCGGAGCTGACCGACGCCTACGAGCGCACCAGCCACGAGGCCGCGCGCGCGTTCGGCAGTGGCATCGTCTTCCTCGAGCGCCTGGTCACCGGGGCCCGGCACGTCGAGGTCCAGGTGATCGCCGACGGGCAGGGCACCGCGTGGGCGCTCGGCGTCCGCGACTGCTCGATCCAACGGCGCAACCAGAAGGTCATCGAGGAGTCCGCCTCGCCGGTCCTCGGCCCGGAACAGACGGCCGAACTCAAGGCATCGGCCGAACGATTGGCCATCGCGGTCGACTACCGCGGCGCGGCCACCGTCGAGTTCCTGTATCACCCCGGCGACAAACGCTTCTCCTTCCTCGAGGTCAACACCCGCCTCCAGGTCGAGCACCCGATCACCGAGATCACCACCGGGTTCGACCTGGTCAAGGCGCAACTGCGGGTGGCATCCGGGGCCAGGCTCGACGGCGGGCCGCCCGCCGAGCGCGGGCACGCCATCGAGGCCAGGTTGAACGCCGAGGACCCCGACCGCGACTTCGCGCCCTCCCCGGGCCGCATCGCGCGACTGGACCTGCCCGCCGGACCGGGCATCCGGGTGGACACCGGCGTCGGCGAGGGCGACACCATCCCGGCCGACTTCGACTCGATGATCGCCAAGATCATCGCCCACGGCCGCGACCGAGACGAGGCCCTGGGCCGACTGCGCCGGGCGATGGCGCAGACCACGGTGATCATCGAGGGCGGCGCGACCAACAAGAGCTTCGTACTCGATCTGCTCGACCAGCCCGAGGTGATCGACGCGAGCGCCGACACCGGCTGGATCGACCGCGTGCGTGCCGAGGGCAGGCTCGTCACGCGCCGGCACTCCGCAGTCGCGCTGGCCGCCGCCGCGATCGAGGCGTACGAGGAGGACGAACGCGTCGAGCGCCGAAGGCTGTTGTCGACCGCGTTCGGCGGACGCCCGCAGGTGCGGCACGAGAGCGGCCGGCCGCTCGACCTCAAGCTGCGCGGCGTCGGCTACCGGGTACGCGTCGCTCGAGTCGCCGCCCACCGGTTCCGCGTCGCCATCCAAGCGGGCGACGACATCCGAACCGCCGACTTCGAGCTCGACCGCTTCGACCGGCACACCGGCCAGATCATCGTCAACGGCACCTCCTACCGCCTGCTCACCGACACCCACGGGCCGATCCACCAGGTCGAGGTCGACGGCGTCACCCACCGGGTCAGCCGCGACGAGGGCGGCGTGGTCCGCTCGCCCGCGCCCGCACTGGTGGTCGCCACGCCGCTGGCGGTCGGGGCCGAGGTCGAGTCGGGTGCACCGATCCTGGTGCTGGAGAGCATGAAGATGGAGACGGTGCTGCGGGCGCCGTTCAAGGCGCGGCTGAAGGAATGCGCCGTGTCCGTGGGCAGCCAGGTGGACACCGGAGCACCGCTGCTGCGACTGGAACCGCTCGCCGACGACAACGCCCGAGCCGAGGACACCTCGTCCGCCGAATCCGTCGAACTGGACCTGCCCGCCGCGCCCGCGACGATCCCGACGCAGGAGCGGGTCACCCGCGGCTGCGAGGACCTGCGCGGCCTGCTTCTGGGCTTCGACGTCGATCCGCACGACGAACGCCGGGTCCTGGACGACTACCTCGCCGCGCGCCGGGCGGCCGGCGAGGAGGGCCACGGGCGACCGTTGGCCGCGGAACTCGAACTCGTCGACATGTTCGCCGACCTCGCCGAACTCAGCCGCAACCGCCCGGCCGGCGAGGACGGCCCCGGCGACGGCCACGTACACAGCGCCCGCGAACACTTCCATACCTATCTGCAAAGTCTCGACGCCGAACGAGCCGGACTGCCCGAGGCGTTCCGGGCCAAGCTCGCCAAGGCACTGGGACACTACGGCGTCACCGGGTTCGAGCCCTCGGCCGCGCTCGAGGCCGCGGTGTTCCGGATCTTCCTTGCCCAACAACGCGCGTCCGCCGACGCTTCGCTCGTGACCACGTTGCTGCGCGCGTGGTTGCGCGACCCGCCGCCGGACGAGACGCTGCGCGAGCCCGCCGGGTTGGTGCTGGAGCGGCTGGTGGCCGCCACGCAGGTGCGCTTCCCGGCGGTCGCCGATCTCGCGCGCGGCATGGTGTTCGCCTGGTTCGCCCAGCCGTTGCTGCGCCGCAACCGCGCTCGCGTGTACGCCGACGTCCGCAAGCACCTGCGTCACCTGGACGCGCACCCGGACACACCGGACCGCGCCGAGCGCATCGCCGCGATGGTGCGCAGCACCGAGCCGCTGGTGCGGCTGCTGGGCCGGCGGCTCGTGCGCGACGACCGGGACAACACGATCATGCTGGAAGTGCTGACTCGGCGGTACTACGGCAACAAGGCTCTGATCGGCGTGCGCACCACCGAGGTCGCGGGCTGCAAGTTCGTCGTCGCCGAGCGCGCGAGTTCACACCTGGTCTCCGCGGCGGTGCGGTTCGACGCGCTGGGCGGTGCGCTGCGCGGGTTGGCGAGACTGGCGGGCGAGGACGCCGTCGAAGCCGACATCTATCTCGCCTGGGAGAAGCAGCCGGCGGATTCCGAGGAGATGGCGGCGGCGCTGCACGAGGTCCTCGACATGCACGCGCTGCCGAACCGGGTCCGTCGACTCACCGTCACCGTCGCGGGCAGCCGGGGCGCGGTGATGCACCACCACTTCACGTTCCGCCCGTCCGGCACCGGGATGGTGGAGGAGCGACTGATTCGCGGTCTGCATCCCTACATCGCGCAGCGCATGCAGTTGGAACGGCTGAGCCGGTTCGACCTCACCCGCCTGCCGTCGTCGGACGAGGAGGTCTACCTCTACCAGTGCGTGGCGAAGGAGAACCCGTCGGACGACCGGCTCGTCGCCTGCGCCCAGGTCCGAGACCTGACCGAACTGCGCGGGCACGACGGCAGGTTGCTCGCGCTGCCGACGGCCGAGGACGTCTTCGCCACCTGCCTCGACTCGATCCGCCGCGCGCGGTCGCGGCGGTCGACCACGAAACACGCCAACACCAACCGGATCGTGATCTACGTCTGGCCGCCGAGCGAGATCACCCGCGCGGAACTGGAGACGATCGCCGGACGCGTACTGCCGACCACGGCGGGCGCCGGCCTGGAGGAGATCCTGTTCATCCTGCGGCAGCGCGACCGCAGGACCGGTGAACTGAACAAGATTGTCGTACGGATCACCTTCGACGCCTCCGGCGGCACCGAACTCACGGTCGGCGAGCGCACGGTGGAGCCGGTGGAGCCGGTCGACGACTACCGCCAGAAGGTGCTGCGCGCGAGTGGCCGCAACACCGTGTATCCGTATGAACTGGTCCGCCTGCTCGCCGGGACCGACGGCGGCTTCGTCGAGCACGACCTCGACGAACACGGCGCGTTGGTGCCGGTGGACCGGCTCAGGGGCGGCAACACCGCGGCGATCGTCGCGGGTGTGGTCAGCACGCCCACCGAGCGGCATCCCGAGGGTGTGACCCGTGTCGTGTTGCTCGGGGATCCGACGAAGGCGTTGGGTGCGTTGTCGGAGCCGGAGTGCCGTCGGGTGATCGCCGCGCTGGACCTGGCGGAGCACCTGCGGGTCCCGTTGGAGTGGTTCGCGCTCTCGGCGGGCGCGCGGATCTCGATGACCTCGGGCACCGAGAACATGGACTGGGTGGCCGCGGCGCTCAAGCGGATCGTGACGTTCACCCAGGACGGCGGCGAGATCAACATCGTGGTCGCGGGCATCACCGTCGGCGCGCAGCCGTACTGGAACGCCGAGGCGACGATGCTCATGCACACCAAGGGCATCCTGGTGATGACCCCGGACTCGGCGATGGTGCTCACCGGCAAGCAGTCGCTGGACTTCTCCGGCGGCGTCTCCGCCGAGGACAACTTCGGCATCGGCGGCTACGACCGCGTGATGGGCCCCAACGGCCAGGCCCAGTACTGGGCACCCGACCTCGCCGCCGCCCGCGACGTCCTGATGGCCCACTACGACCACACCTACGTCGTGCCCGGCGAGAGCCTGCCGCGGCGGGCGCGGACGTCCGACCCCGTGGATCGCGACGTCTGCGACTTCCGGCACGAGATGGGCGGCAGCGACTTCACCACCGTCGGCGAGATCTTCTCCGCGGAGCACAACCCGGACCGCAAGAAGCCGTTCGACATCCGGACCGTGATGCGCGCGCTCTCCGACCAGGACCATCCGGTGCTGGAGCGCTGGGCGGGCATGGCCGACGCGGACACCGCGGCGGTGCAGGACGTGCATCTGGGGGGCATGCCGGTGTGCCTGATCGGCATCGAGTCGCGGTCGGTGCCGCGACGCGGTTTCCCGCCCACGGACGGCCCGGACACCTACACCGCCGGCACCCTGTTCCCGCAGTCCTCGAAGAAGACCGCCCGGGCGATCAACGCCGCCTCCGGCAACCGGCCGCTCGTGGTGCTGGCGAACCTCTCCGGGTTCGACGGATCACCGGAATCCATGCGCAAGTTGCAACTGGAGTACGGCGCCGAAATCGGCCGGGCGATCGTGAACTTCCGTGGGCCGATCGTGTTCTGCGTGATCTCGCGCTACCACGGCGGCGCGTTCGTGGTCTTCTCCAAGGCACTCAACCCGAACATGACCGTCCTGGCCCTGGAGGGGTCCTTCGCCTCGGTCCTCGGTGGTGCGCCCGCGGCGGCGGTGGTGTTCTCCGGCGAGGTCAACCGCCGTACGGCGGCCGATTCGCGTGTGCGCGACCTGGAGGCCCTCGTCGCGGCGGCCTGTGGTGCCGAGCGCGCCGGGTTGATCGCGGAACTCGACGAACTGCGCTCGTCGGTGCGGGCGCAAAAACTCGGCGAGGTGGCCGCGGAGTTCGACCGGGTGCATGACATTCGGCGTGCGGTCGAGGTCGGTTCCGTCGACGCGGTCATCCGAGCCGCGGAGTTGCGCCCGCGGATCATCGAGGCGATCGAGTCCCGCCTGCACCCGACCGACGAGCGCCGTGCGGAAGCGGCCCAGGGCGAACAGCGGGGGTCCCTGCGCGAGGCGCCCGCGCCGGAGTCGACCCGCCTCTGACCCCTGAATGCAGCAGCGCGGCCTGCGTCCGTACGAGTGGTTCCGAAAATCCGGCGCAGGGGTGGTGAGCAGCGGCGATGCCCGAAAAGCCGTGAATCCGGCGGCGTTTCGGGTGTCGGCTGTGCACCTCGGCCCCCGGATCTGCGTTCAGGATGAATCCGACCACCTCGGCCGAGGTGGTGCTTTCCAAGGCAAGGGGTTTTCATGCGCAGGCTCACTCGCGCTTCCGTCACGGCCGTCGCGGCCGTGCTCCTGGCGGGTGCCGCGTCCGCCGCACCGGCGTTCGCCCTGGACGGCGTCGCCGACCGGCCGGCGTCGGCCCCGCAGCCGGGCGGTCACGGCTCCGGTGACGGCGACTCCGGCGGCGGTGGCGGCGGTGGCGGCATCTTCGGTGGTTGGGGCTACGGCCACGGCGACGCCCACGGCGGCGGCGGTGGCGGCGGCTGGGGCCCGTGGGGCGGCGGTGGCGGCGGTGGCGAAGGTGGCGGCGGCGGTTGGGGCGGCCTGCGGTAACCACCGCCACCCCGCTACCGCGGATGACATCGGCCTGCTCGATCCGATCGGATCGAGCAGGCCGATGTTGTTGCGGCGTTCGTCACGGCGACGTGGTGTTCGCTACGACAGTGTGCCCGCGGTGTCCTTCGGCGCCTGACGTGCGACCTTCGCCGTAGCGCGTTCGATCGAGGCGTGCACGACCGGTTCGAACGCGGAACCCAGCAACCGGGTGCCGAGGTCCATCACCTTCGCGTCGAGGCCGATGCACACGCGGGAGCGGCCCTTGCGGACGCTGGTCAGGATCACCCGTGCGGCCTCCTGCGCCGAGGTCTTGGACAACGAGTCGTGGATCGCCGCGACCTCGGCCCGGTCGGTTCCCTCCGCCGCACGCGAGTTGCGCACGATGGCGGTCTTGATCCCGCCCGGGTAGGCGGTGGTCACCCCGATCTCGGGGCCCTCGCGGCGGAGTTCGTTGCGCAGCGATTCGGAGAACCCCCGGACGGCGTACTTGGTCGCCGAGTAGGCGCTACGCCTCGGCATGCCGAACAACCCGAACGAGGAGGACACGTTGACCACGTGGGCGCCGCGCTCCGGGGCGGCACGGCGAAGGTGCGGGAGGAACGACTTCGTACCGTGGACCACGCCCCAGAAGTTGACGCCCATGATCCACTCGAAGTCGGCCCACTCCATCTCGTCGACGCTCGCGGTCAACGCCACACCGGCGTTGTTGACCACCAGGTTGACCTGGCCGAAGCGCTCCGCCGTGGTGTCCGCCCAGCCCTGTACCATCGCACGCCGAGCCACGTCGACCACGTCGGCGTACACCTCCTTCGCGCCCAGGTGCCGGGCCTGTTCCGCGGTCTCGTCCAAGCCGTCCGCGTCGACGTCGGAGAGGGCCAACAGCGCGCCCTGTCGGGCGAGGGCGAGCGCGAGAGCCCGGCCGATCCCCGAAGCGGCTCCCGTCACCGTGCACACGCGTCCTGCGTAGTCCCGAATCACGGGCTCACTCCAAAACTGGAAGACATTCGGATGACGGTCGGCGTTCCCGGAATCAGGAGAAGGCGCCGACGGTGGTGCGCAGGTCGGCGGAGAGGTCGGTGAGCAGACTCGGCAATGCCTCGTGCACGTACAGGTGTCCACCGGGATAGGTGCGCAACCGCATGGGCAACGTGGTCTGCTCCTGCCAATTCGACAGGGATTCCACGGCGACCAGCGTGTCGCCCCGAGCGCCGAATACACTCATCGCACAATCCAGCGGCGCCTCGTGCACGTATTGGTGCTGGAGGGCCAGCAGGAGATCGGCCATCATCGGCGGACCGAAAGCAGTCATCGCGCCCTGGTCCCGAAACACCTCGGGGGGAAGCAGGTCGGTCAGACCCAATTGGCGCCAGGGTTGGTCCGACACCAGGATCGGTCGGCACGCCCGCGCGAACGCACCGCCCTGGGGCGGGGGTACGGCGGACAGGGCCAGCAGCGACGGCATGGCGTGGCCGCATCGGCGCAGCTCACGCACGGTGTCGAAGGCGATCATCGCGCCGATGCTGTGGCCGAAGAAGACGTAGGGACGGCCGTCGTCGGTATCCAGGACGAGTTCCGCGACCATCGCGCACAGTTGCGCCGGATCGGTGAGCGAGACCTCGCCCGCCCGTGCGCCGCGTCCCGGAAGTCGTACCGCGGTCAGTTCGACCGAGTCCGGCAGGTATTCGACCCACGGCGCGAACATCATCGCGTCCGCACCCGCGTAGGGGATGGCGAACAGCCTTACCGGGGCCTGCGGCCGGGGTGTGAAGGTGACGAGGTCGGGGCGTGGTGAAGTGCTGAGCGGACGGCAGATGGATTCCACAGGCGATTCTCGATTCGTCTCGCGCGAAAAGGCGGCGGGATCGGGTGCGCTCGGCGAAAGCCGGCTGATCGCGGAAACTCTATGCCCCCGCGGGAGTTGGGCCGGAAACACGATCCGCCGAACGGGGTAATGGAGTCGACGCTATCGACAAATGACCGGAACGGCCTTTCGAATGAGTCGACTTGCAGAACAGATTCGGATCGCGGTCACCACCGGGGCCCGGGTCGAGCACGGATGGGAATTGAACTCCGCTTCATGGTCGAGTCTTTGCCATGCCATGGCACGGTGGTGTCGATCCCGCGACCGGGTCAGGGTGTCTGTTGGTCAGGGCCTTCGCTTGCCGAGTCCGCGGTCTGGCCGACCAGCTCCGGGCAGGCCTCGGCGCGTGCGTCGGGCAGCTTGGCGCCGATCTCGCGGGGGCGACGCCGGGGGAGCGTGGGCGCCCACCAGTTGGCTCGGCCGGTCAGGCGCATCAGTGCGGGGACCAGGATGCCGCGCACGACGGTGGCGTCCACGACGACGGCGACCGCGAGGCCGACGCCGACGGTCTTGAGCAGCGTGACGTTGGACATGGTCAGCGCGACCATGGTGGCGGCGACGATCAGGGCCGCGGCGGTGAACAGGCGGCCCGTGTGCTCGATCCCGAAGACGATCGAACGGGTGTTGTCCCCGGTGCGCACGAACTCCTCCTTGATCCGGGCGAGGAGGAATACCTCGTAGTCCACGGAGATCCCGAAGGCGACGGCCAGGGTCAGCAACGGCATGGTGGTCTCCAGCGATCCGTTGGTGCTGAAGTCACCAACCAGCCACCGCAGATGACCGTCCTGGAAGACGTAGACGATGGCGCCCAGGCTCGCGGTGATGCTCAACAGCCCCATCAGGACCGCCTTGATCGGCACCAGGACGCTGCGGGTGAACAGGAAGAGCATGACCAGGGTGCCGATCAGCATGATGCCCGCGCCGTAGGGGAGGGCCTCCCGCAGGGTGTGCTTGGTGTCGGTCAACTCCGCGGCCTTGCCCGCGACCAGGTGGGGTTGCGGCGCCGGCAGGGTCCGCAGCGTGTGCACGAGCGCGACCGTCTCCGGCGCCTGACTGTCGGCGGTACTGACCACCCGCAGCACACTGCCGATGACGACGGGGGGAGCCGGCGCCGGCGGCTCGACCGGGCGTACCACGACCCGCGTTTGGTCGTCAGGGGCCGGTACGTCGGCCGCCGGTGTCGACGGCGAGGGCGACTCCGGTACGTCGATCACCGGCGCCGAAGGCGACGGCGACTGTGGTCCGTTGCTCGCCGGGGGCGACTGTGGTCCCGGGACGGGCAGGCCGGCACGGTAGTCGCCGGTGTCGGCGAGTACGTGCGCGACATGGGGCAACGCGGACAACCGCCGGGCGTAGGCGTCGATCGCCGGGCCGTCGGTCGCCGCGTTCGCCCGGGGCAGCACCACCGGGATGATGCGCTCGGGCGGGTCGGCGAAGTCCGTGCGCAACAGGTTGGCCGTGGCGTGGGGTTCGGAGCGGGTCGGCAGGATCGTCTCGTCGACGGTGGTGAACCGCGCGTGCAGGAAGGGCAGGGCCAGGACCAGGAGCAGTACCGCGGCGGCGCCGCCGCACAGGATCGGGCGGGCGGTGGCGACGGTCGCGATCCGACGCCAGAGCGGACTGCCGCCGCCCACGCGCCCGGACCCGCGCCGGAACCGGCGGAACGGGTCCAGCCGGTCCAGGCGCGGCCCCAACACGGCCAGCAGTGCGGGCAGTACGAGCAGCGAGGTCAGCGCCGAGATGATCACGACCAGGATCGACGCCCACGCCAACGAGCGCAGCAGTTCCAGCGGGAAGACGAACAGCGCGGACAGGCACAGGGCCACCGTCGCCGCGGAGAACAGCACGGCACGTCCGGCGGTGGCCATGCTGCGGGTGATGGCCCGGCGTGAATCGGCGCCCCGGGAGAGCTCTTCGCGATATCGGGTGACGATGAACAGGGCGTAGTCGACGGACAGCGCGAAGCCCAGGGCGGCGCAGATGTTGATCGCGAACACGGTGATCGGCATCACCAGGGTCAACGTGGCCAGCACGGCCAGGGCGCCGGCCACCGAGACCGCGCCGACGGCGAGCGGGATCGCCGCCGCGGTGAGCGACCCGAAGGCCAGCAGCAGGATGATCATGGTCAGCGGCGCCGCGAGCAATTCCCCGCGTTTGAGGTCGCGTTCGGACTCGTCGGTGGCCTGCGCGTTCAGCCAGGCGGGCCCGGTGGCGCTGACCCGCAGACCGTCGCCGGCGGCCTTGCGGGCGGCCGGGACCAGGGAGCGCGAGGTGGCCACGTGGTCGCGTTCGCTGCCGGTGAGGTCGACGCGGATCAGGGCGCCGTGTCCGTCCCGGGAGCGCAACAGGGTCGAGCCGGTGCTCCAGTAGGACTGGGCCTCGCGCACGCCGGGCCGTCCCGCGACCGTGGCGGTGAGCCGGCGGCCCGTCTCGGCGACCGCGGCGTCGTCGACGGGTGTGTCGGCGCGGACGTAGAGCACCAGGTCGGCGGCCTTCGCCCCGTAGCGGGCGGCGACGCGCTCGGCCTCGGCCGCCTGGGTGCCCGTCGCGGTGAACCCGCCGTTGGACCAGCGGTCCCTGGCCCCGGCGACCACCGTGGCGGCCAACACCAGGACGATCATCGCGCCCACCAGGAGCCAGCGACGATGCCGAACACACCACCCCGCGAGGCGGTTCAGCGCGCCGCCGGGCGGGCGCTCGTGCGACACCTCGTGCTCGGGGGGCGGGACCGGGATTGTGTCGAGCATTGCATGTCCTCCCATGGCGAC
This sequence comes from Embleya sp. NPDC050154, assembly GCF_044460165.1. Classification (NCBI taxonomy): domain Bacteria; kingdom Bacillati; phylum Actinomycetota; class Actinomycetes; order Kitasatosporales; family Streptomycetaceae; genus Embleya; species Embleya sp. NPDC050154. Next base: position 113,934 of record NZ_JBITJP010000009.1, on the reverse strand, counting down.
GTTGCCTGCGCGGTGGGTGGCGTCGCCCGTGAACCGAGATCAGGTGGAGACGCGGCGGGCCCCGAACGGCCGGCGCCCGGGGCCGGCGGCCATCGACGAGGGGTATTTCGTTGCCGGCGGTCCGCCGCACACACGGGGATGTCCGGGGAATCACTGCTCGCGCCGGAAGCGAGGTTACCCCGCCGCGGACCGGCAGGTCGCGATTGCGGACATCGACCACGCCGATCCCGGAATTCGGACGAAGATAATCCGACAGTCGCACCGAGATTCGAGCGAATACGCGTACGAATATGTGCCGGTTTCGTCCGTTTGGGTCATTCGCCGACCCGACGACGCGTCCGCAGACAATTGGTCCATCATGATGAATCCGACTCGATCGCCTGTTAGCGGAGCTTTCCGGTCCCGTGTCCGTGCATAGAATCGACCCGCAATACCGGTCATCGGGTCCCATCGAGAAGAGGCACACGATCTTGCGGGTTACATTGACTGGTGGCACCGGTTTCCTCGGTCTGCGACTCATTCGTGAACTTGTGAACCGGAATTGTTCCGTCACCCTGCTGTCGCGTCGCGGCGATGTAAGTGCGATCGACCGAGCCTCCCAGGCTTTCGGTCGACTGGCGGAGCCGTCGGCTTTCATCGACAAGTTTCGTCGGCGCGCCGACGAAATCGAGATCGACATCGCGCAACCGTTGTTCGGCCTCCCGGACGACACGGTGGAAAAGCTCGTCCGGCGGACCGACATGTTCCTTCACAGCGCCGGCAACATCGACCTCAACACGGGCGCCCGTGCGATCCGGCCCGTCAATGTGAACGGGACGCAAAATTTCCTCGACATCGCGTCCAGGAGTCCCTACGGCGCGCCGTTTTGTCATGTCAGCACCGCTTTCGTGGCCGGTGCGCGACGATCCGGAACGGTGTACGAGGCCGACCTCGTCGACACGTACGGCTTCGAGAACGAATACGAGCGGTCCAAGTGCGACGCCGAAGCCCTCGTGCACCGCTGGTCCGGTGAGAAGGGAATCCCGGCGCTGATCATGCGCCCCAGCATTCTCCTCACCGACCGCCCGCCGGTGCCGGGTCTGCCGGCCCACCCCTTTCAGACCATCAGCGCACTGCTGCGCGCGTCGACCATCGAAAGGGGCATCGCCGGTCTTTCGATTCCGCGAGGTCTGCGGCCGGTCATCCACATGGTGGGACGGGTCGACGCCCAGCTCAACTGCCTCCCGGTGGAGGACGCCGCGAACGCCATGGTCGGCATCGCCGCGGAATACCGTTCGACGACCGTCGAGACCCATCACATCGTGCATCCGGAGTACGTGGCGGCCACGACGCTCATCGAGCTCTTCGAGAAGTTCGCGCCGATCCGTATCGTGCTGAAAACCGCGCTGCCCGAGCGGCTCTCCCCGGCCGAACAGCGCTTTCACAGCTACGCCGGATTCTCCGCGTACTTTCGCCACACGCGCGTCTTCGACGACCGCAACGCGCGCCGTGTCCTGGGCGCGCCCTGTTCCCGGACGCCCGTCGACATGGCCTACCTCCTGGCCGGAACGCACGGGATTCTATGACGGTCGACGACCCCGAAATCCGGCCAACTTTCCGAAAGGCCACAGGAGAAACCGTTCATGACCATCGGACTGCAGGCATCACCCCGTCGTGAATTGCCGGACCCCACCGCCGACGGTCTCCTGGCCGTGCTCCGCCAACCGCGGAGCGCGGCCACGATCGTTCGGCGCCGGTCCGACTCCGCGACCGTAGCCGTGCCCGGTGACGCGCCGGTCGAAGGCTGCGAAGTCGTCGGCACACTCCCTCCGTTGTACCCCGAATGGCTGGGCGACAGATCCTTCACCGCCGATCACGGCGTGCGATTCCCCTATGTGGCCGGTGAGATGGCCCAGGGGATCGCGGGCGTCGCCATGGTCAAGGCCATGGCCCGAGCGGACCTGTTGGGGATCTTCGGCGCAGCCGGCCTGCCGATCGACGCGGTCCGGCGGGCCATCGAGGAACTGCGGCGGGACCTGCCCGAACACGCCTCGTGGGGCGTGAACATCATCCACAACCCGCACTCGCCCGCCTGGGAGAACGAGGTGGCCGCCCTCGCCATCCGACACGGCGTGCGGTGCGTTTCGGTGTCCGCCTTCAGCGAGGTCACCCGAGCCCTCGTGCACTGTTGCGCCGCGGGCCTGCGCGCGCGGGCCGACGGCCGGGTGGAGCGGCCCCGGATGATGATGGCCAAGGTCTCGCGTCCCGAGGTCGCCGAACAGTTCCTCGCCCCCGCGCCGCCGGCCCTGCTGCAAGAGCTGGTCGCCGAGGGGCTCCTGACCGCGGACGAGGCCGCCCTCGCGGCCCACGTGCCGATGGTCGACGACCTCACCGTGGAATCCGACAGCGGCGGGCACACCGACGGCAGGCCGCTGTCCACCGCCCTCCCGCAGATCCTCGCCCTACGCGACGCGGTCGCCCACCGGCACGGCATCGCGCCGCGCACCAGGATCGGCGCGGCCGGCGGCCTGGGCACCCCACACGCCGTCGCCGCCGCGTTCGCCATGGGCGCCGCGTACGTGGTGACCGGATCGGTCAACCAGCTCAGTCTGGAGGCCGACACCTCCGACCGGGCCCGGGCGATGCTCCAGGCCGCGGACACCATGGACGTGGCCATGGCGCCGTCGGCCGACATGTTCGAGCTCGGGGCGAAGGTCCAAGTCCTCAGTCGAGGCACGATGTTCGCGGCCCGGGCCGCGAAACTGGCGCAGCTCTACCGCGATCACGAATCACTGGAGGAGATTCCCCCGGCCCAGATCGCCCGCCTGGAGCGGGAGATGTTCCGGCAGCCGCTGGCCGACGTCTGGGCGCAGACCGAGGAGTTCTGGCGCGCCAGGGAGCCCGCGCAGGCCGACCGGGCGGCCGTGGACGCCAAGCACCGCATGGCGCTGGTGTTCCGCTGGTACCTGGGTATGTCCAGCACCTGGGCGACCACCGGAACCGCCGACCGCAGCGTGGACTACCAGATCTGGTGCGGCCCCGCGGTCGGCGCGTTCAACGACTGGCGCAAGGACGGCTTCCTCGCCGACCCCGCGAACCTGTCCGTGGTGCAGATCGCCCGCAACCTGATGGAGGGCGCAACGGTCCTGACCCGCGCGCACCAGCTGCGCAGCCACGGCGTCGACCTGCCGGCCCAGGCGTTCACCTTCCCCGCCCATGAACTGCTCTGATCCGTCCACTGCAAGGAGCCCCGTGCCCGAGAGTTCCCGCCCCTCGCAGCCGCCCATCGCCGTCATCGGTCTGAGCACCCTGGTGCCCGGCTCCGCGGACGTCGCCGGGTTCTGGCGCGACCTGGTTCACGCCCGCGACCTCATCCGAGACGTGCCGGAAACCCACTGGCTCGTGAGCGATCACTACTCGAGCGACCCCACCGCCCCCGACAAGACGTACGGCAAGCGCGGGGCGTTCATGTCGCCGGTGGCGTTCGACCCGCTGGCCTTCGGCACTCCGCCGTCGACCATCGACGCCACCGACACCGCGCAACTGCTCAGCCTGATCGCGGCCGAACGCGTTCTGCGCGACGCCTGCGGTGAGCAGGGGCCGTCCGAGACGCTGCGCGAACGCACCGGCATCATCCTCGGCGCCAGTCCCACCGAACTGGCCTTCCGCATGTCGTTCCGGTCCCAACGGCCCACCTGGCGCCGGGTCATGCTGGCCGGTGGCGTCGACGAGCACAAGGCCGACGAGTTGTGCGACGCGATCTCGGCCTCGTATCCCGTATGGAAGGAAAGCTCCTTCCCGGGCATGCTCACCAACGTCATCGCCGGACGCGTCGCCCGCCACTTCGACCTGCACGGCAGCAATTACACCACCGACGCGGCCTGCGCCAGCTCGCTCTCGGCGATGAGCGCCGCCATCGACGAACTCACGCTCGGCCGCGCCGACATGATGATCACCGGTGGCGTGGACCCGCTGTGTGACGCGTTCGGGTTCACCTGCTTCAGCAAGACCCCGGCGCTGTCCCCGTCGGGCGAGTGCCGGCCCTTCTCCGCCGAGGCCGACGGCACCCTCCTGGGCGAGGCCGTGGCCATGGTCATGCTCAAGCGGCTGGCGGACGCCGAGCGCGACGGCGACCGCGTCTACGCGGTGATCCGCGGCGTCGGAACCTCCTCCGACGGACGCGGATCCTCGATCTACGCCCCCGCCGTCGCCGGTCAGGTCCGCGCGTTGCACCGGGCCTACGCCAGTGCGGGCTACAGCCCCGCGACGGTGGAACTGATCGAGGCGCACGGCACCGGCACCAAGGCCGGCGACACCGCCGAAGTCACGGCCCTGCAAGAGGTGTTCGGCACCGGTGACCCGGCCGACATCGCGCGCTGCGCACTCGGATCGGTCAAGTCGCAGATCGGCCACACCCGTACGGCCGCGGGCGCGGTCGGACTGGCCAAGGCCGCCCTCGCGCTGCACCACAAGATCCTGCCGCCCACGCTCAAGGCGGACCGGGCCGACCCGGCCCTGGAACTGGAAAAGGGTCCCTTCTACCTGAGCACCCGGACCCGACCCTGGATCCGGGGCAGCGAACACCCGCGCCGGGCCTCGGTCTCCAGCTTCGGGTTCGGCGGGACCAACTTCCACGTCACGCTCGAGGAGCACCGCACCGAAGAGTCCGCCCCGGCGGTCGACGCGTACACCCGCACCGCTCCGAGCGAACTGGTCCTGTTGAGCGCAGAGTCCGGTCCCGCGCTGGTCGCGGCGCTGGACGCGCTGACCGCGGACACCGCGCCGTTGCACGACCTGGCACGTCGTACCCAACTCGCCTTCGAAGCCGCGGCGAAACACCGGCTGTGCCTGGTCGCGCGCGACGAGGACGAGCTTCGGGCCCAGGCATCCGACGCCCGACGCCGGATCTCGGCGGAACCGCAGAGCGGGTTCCACACGCCCGCCGGCATGCGCTACGCGTGCGGCGCCGCCTCGACCGACAAGATCGCGCTGCTGTTCCCGGGACAGGGCAGCCAGTACCCCGACATGGGGATCGACGTCGTGCTGCATCAACCGCGCGCGCTCGCCGCGTGGGACGCGGTGGCCGACTTCGCGATCGACGGACGCCCCCTGCACCGCAGCGTCTTCCCGCCGCCGGTGGCGGACCAGGCGGCCGAGCGCGAGCACGCCGAGCGGCTCAAGGCCACCGAGTGCGCGCAACCCGCGCTCGCCGCACACGCGTTGATGATCCAGGAGATCCTGGGCGCGGTCGGCTTCGTGCCGGACTGCGTGGCGGGCCACAGCTTCGGCGAACTCTCGGCCCTGCACGCGGCCGGTGTCTACGACGACGCCACGCTGATGTCCCTGGCCCGCGCCCGCGGCGAACTCCTGCGCGACGCGAGCAAGGTCTCCGGCGCGATGCTCGCGGTCACCGCCTCCAGCAAGGAAGCGGACGACCTGGTGCGCGGCATCCGCAGGGCCTGGGTCGCCAATTACAACTCCCCGACGCAGCACGTGATCTCGGGCGCCGAGTCCGCGATCGCCAAGGTGGAGCAACGCGCCCTGGAGCAGCAACTGCCCACCCAGCGGCTCGCGGTCTCGTGCGCCTTCCACAGTCCGCTGCTGCAGTCCGCGACCTCCGGGTGGCGGCCCACCCTGGAACAACACGATTTCACGGCGCCTCGACTGCCGGTCTACGGCAACGCCGACGCCAAGCCGTATCCGGACACGGCGCCCGAGATCCGCACCGTGCTGCGCGATCACGTCACCTCCTCCGTGCGCTTCGCCGAAATGATCCTGGCCATGCACGATGACGGCGTCCGCACGTTCGTCGAGGCCGGGCCGGGAACCGTACTCACCGGCCTGGTCGGTCGGATCCTCGCGGACCGTCCGCACGTCGCGCTGAGCGCGGACCAGACCCGGGGATCCGGACTCACCGCACTGCACCGCGTCCTGGGCGCGCTGGCCGTCGCCGGACGCCCCCTGGACTTCGCCCCGCTGTGGGCTGCGTTCACCTCGAGCACTCCTTCGCCATCGTCAACAAGGACGGGTATGACCATCCCCATCTCCGGTCCCAACCCCGATGTGGGTCACCGCGAGAAGACCCCTGCCGCGCCCGCCGTACGCGAGTCGGCCGCCGGGTTCAGGCAGGCCGGCCCGCCGACGACCCCGACCGCGCCGGTCGCCGCGGTGCACCAAGCGCCGCCGCCGACGCCCGCGGCCGTCACCCAGGCACCACCGCCCGCCCTCGTCCAGGCCGCGCTTCCGCCCGCGGCCGTGGCACCGTACGCCGCGCCCGAGCCGGTGACGCAGTACCCCGCGCCCGCTCCGGTGGCGCAATACGCCCCGACGGCTCCGGTGGCGCAGTACGCCGCGCCCGCCCCGGTGGCGCCGGCCGCACCGGTGCCCGCGCCCGTTCCCGTGCCCGCGCAGCAGACGCCCGCCGTGCCGGTGCGGACCTACGAGGCACCGGTCGCGGAGGCGACGACGCACGACGTCACCTCGTCCGGGTCCACCTGGTCGCCGGTGACCTCGTCCGGTGCCTGGCTGCACGCCTTCCTCGAGGTACAACGGCAGGCGAGCGACGCGCACAGCGCGTACCAGAGCACCACCTCGGCCAGTCACGCCTCCTACCTCGACCTGGCCAGGACCTCGCTGGACGGCCTGATGGCCTGGCAGCCCGGTGCCGAGCCCCGTGCCGTGGCGGCTCCGGCGCCCGCTCCGGCGCCCGCGCTCATGCCCGCGCCCGCCCCGCTCGCACCGGCCCCGCAGGCGTTGGAGGCCCGGCCGCACACCCCCCGGGAGATCAGCCCCGCGCCCGCCGCGGTGACGCAGTACCCGCCGACCCCGGTCACCCAGGCTCGGCCGCCCGTGCCGGCGGCCCAGGTCGCCCCGGCCCAGCCCCGGCCCCCGGCGCAACCGGCCGCCGTGCACGCGGCGCCCGCGCTCCGGCAGATCCCGGCGCCGACCGCCGCCCCCGCCCCCGCCCTCACCTCCGCCCCGGCCCCGGCTCCGGTCGCGGCGCCCGCGGCCCCCGCCCAGGAGAGCGGCGCGGACGTGGCGCTGGCGATCGTGGCGGAACTGACGGGTTATCCGGTGGAGATGCTCACGCCGGACATGGACCTCGAGGTCGACCTGGGTGTCGACTCGATCAAGCGGGTGCAGATCCTGACCCGGTTGCGGGACCACTTCCCGGACGAGGCGAACGTCGACCCGGCGGACCTGGCCCGGCTGCGTACGATCGCCGCCATCGCCGACAAGATCACCTCGCTCCGGGCACCGAACGGCGCGACCCCGCAGACCCGGGCGCTCGCCTCCGTCCCGGCCCCGGCCCTGGCCCCGCTTCCGGAATCGGCCTCGGCTCCGGCCCAGGAGAGCGGCGCGGACGTGGCGCTGGCGATCGTGGCGGAACTGACGGGTTATCCGGTGGAGATGCTCACGCCGGACATGGACCTCGAGGTCGACCTGGGTGTCGACTCGATCAAGCGGGTGCAGATCCTGACCCGGTTGCGGGACCACTTCCCGGACGAGGCGAACGTCGACCCGGCGGACCTGGCCCGGCTGCGTACGATCGCCGCCATCGCCGACAAGATCACCTCCCTCCGGGCGCCCGACGTCGCGACCCCGCAGACCCCGGCCCCGGTCGCGCCCGCCGCGCCGGCCGCCCGCGCGCAGGAGCAGATCCCCGCACAGGCCAAGCACGCCGCGCCCCAGCTCACGGTCCTGCGCACCGGCACCACCCTGGTACCCACCGAGGCCGCGAACGGCGGCCCCCTCAAGGGCCTGCGCGAACAACCGCTGTTGATCACCGACGACGGCACCGGCGTCGCCGAATGCCTGGCGGAGACGCTGCGCCGCGAGGGCATCAAGGTCTCCGTCACCGACCGGGTGACCGAGGACTCCACCGCCGTGATCGTCCTCGCCGGCCTGCGCGAGATCGACCCGGAGCAGGACCCGGACGCACCCACCCGCGAGGTCTTCACGACCCTGCACACCATCGCCGAGGCCATGGAGCGCCGAGGCGGCGTCCTGGTCGTCGTCCAGGACACCGGCGGCGCGTTCGGCACCTCCGGCATCCGCGGTCGCGAGGGCTGCGCCGGCATCGCCGCGCTGGCCCGGACCGCCGCGAACGAATGGGCGCACGCCTCGATCAAGACGATCGACATCGAGCGGGCCGCCCGCGCGCCCCAGGACCTCGCCCAGGCCATCGCCACCGAGCTCCTGCACGGCGACGACACCACCGACGTCGCGCTGACCGCCGACGGCTCGCGCGCGCTGCTCCGCGGCACCACCGAGACCCTCGGCACACCGCGCCCGCTCGACCTCGGACCGGACCCGGTGATCGTGGTCACCGGCGGAGCCCGCGGCATCACCGCGTCCTGCCTGATCGCCCTGGCCGGCGCCCACCGGCCCAAGTTCCTGCTCCTGGGCCGGACCCGCCCCGTCGACGAGGACGACGAACTGCGCGGCGCCGCGGACGAGACCGCCATCCGCAAGGTGCTGAGCAACCGTCGCGACGAGAACACCGGCGCCACCCCGACCCTGGCCGAACTCGCCGTCGCCTCCGGCCGGGTGCTCGCCTCCCGCGAGATCCGCACCACCCTGGACCTGCTGGCCGTCGCCGGAGCGGAGACCCGCTACGTCACCGCCGACGCGACCGACCGCGAGCGGGTCTTCGAGGCACTGGCCGAGGTACGCCGGGACTGGGGCCCGATCACGGGCATCATCCACGCCGCCGGTGTCATCGCCGACAGCAACATCTCGGACAAGACCCAGGCCCAGTTCACCTCCGTCTACGACACCAAGGTGCGCGGATTCCGCACCCTCCTGGAGCTGACCGACAACGACCCGGTGCGCCTGGTGTGCGCCTTCTCCTCGGTCAGCGCGCGACTGGGTACCGCCGGGCAGAGCGACTACGCGGCGGCCAACCAGGCCATGGAGCAGATCACCGCGACCGAGGCGGCCCACCGCCCGGAGTGCACCGTGCGAGCCGTGGCCTGGGGCCCCTGGGCCGCCGGCATGGTTTCCCCCGCGCACGCCGAGCACTTCCGTCGGCTCGGCGTCCCGCTCCTGGAAGAGAGCGCGGGCGTCCAGGCGTTCATGACCGAACTCGAGCAGTCCGGTCCGGCCTGCGTCTCGATCGCCGCCGGCGCGGCCGGTCCCGCCGTCGGGACCGACCACGGCGGCGTCACCGAGATTCTGGTCGGCGCCGACACCCACCCCTACCTGGTCGACCACAGCATCGCGGGACGCCCCGTGGTGCCGGTGGCCCTGGTGCTGGAATGGTTCGCCCGCGCCGCGCGTACGGCCCTGCCCGACCAGGATTCCGTACTGGTCCGTGACCTGCGCGTGCTGCGCGCCGTCGCACTGGACAAGTTCGGTGTGGAGGAGACTCGGCTGCGGGTGCACGCGCGCCCCGACGCCACCCAGCCGGACGCCCCGCTGCGCCTGGAACTCAAGAGTGCCGACGGCGCCCTGCACTACGCGGCCCTCGCGGGTCCGGGCGAGGTCGCGACGTTGACCGCCCCGGCCGCGGAGCCCGTCGACGAGAGCTTCGAGGTACACCCGGGCAGCGCCGTCTACGACGGGGCCATGCTCTTCCACGGACCGCTCTTCCACGCCATCACCACGATCAACGGGCTGAGTTCCGCCGGGGCGACCTGCGATCTCGTCGGGCTGCGGCAGCTCGGCTGGGCGCACGACGCCTGGCAGACCGACCCGCTCGTCCTGGACGGCGCGCTCCAGGCGGCCTGCCTGTGGGTGTTGTCCTCGGCCAGCGTGCAGTCCCTGCCGATGGGCGTTCGTGAGGTACGCGTGTTGTCGACGGGCGCCGTGGACACCCCGGTCAAGTGCACCGTCCACAGCGTCATGCAGGGCACCGACAACGCGATCTGCGACATCTGGCTCACCACCGAGCACGAGGGCGCGGAGCGGGTCCTGGGCGTGCTCGCCGGCGTGGAGATGGTCTACCGCCCGGACCTGTCCAGCCCGCAGCGAACTGCGGCGTTGATCTCGACGGACGCGTGAGGGGCATGAACTTTCCCGCCATCGCCATCGTGGGACGCGGCTGCGTTCTGCCCGGAGCCAACGATCCCGCCGAACTGTGGGACACCGTGGTCTCCGGCGCGGTACGACTGACCCCGTTCTCCATCGGGCGCTCGAAGGCCGGACCCGATTGGAGCGGGGCCGACCCCGCGAGCACCGTGTTCGGCCATGTCACCGGGTTCGAGGAACGCTTCGACCCGAACGGCCTGGCCATCGACGCCGAACAGGTCATGGGCCTGGATCCGACCGTCCGCTGGGTCATGCACGCGACCCGGCAGGCACTCGCCGAGGTCGGCCGACTCGGCCTGCAGCCACGCGCCGGTCTGGTCCTGGGCAACATCTCGTGCCCGACCACGTCGATGACCGCCTACGCCGAGGACGTCTGGCTGCGCTCGCAGCCGGCCGAGGTCCGGGCCGGGTGGCCCCGGCACGACCGGCACGCGCCGATCCCGGCGAGCCGATTCTGCTTCGGGCTTCCGGCGCAACTGGTGGCCCGGGCGTTCGAGCTGCGCGCGGGCGCGGTGGTCCTGGAAGCGGCCTGCGCGTCGGTGCTGTACGCGATCGAACTCGCCTGTCGGAAGCTCTCCTTCCGGCAGGCGGACCTGATGGTCGCCGGGGCGCTCAACGGCGGCGCGCCCGAGATCATCAGCCACGGCATGGGTCGGCTGGGGGCACTGAGCCCCAGCGGACGCTCCCGGCCCTTCCACCGGGACGCCGACGGTCTGGTCCCCGCGGAGGGGACCGCCATGGTCGCCCTCATGCGGTTGGAGGACGCCCTGGCCGCGGACGTGCCCGTCCTGGGCGTGATCCGCGGCATCGGGGCGACCAACGACGGCGGCCGGGGCGGCATGCTCGTCCCGGACGGCGGCCGGCAACAACGTGCGATGAGCCTGGCCTACCAGGCTGCGGGCATCGATCCCAAGACGGTGTCCCTGCTGGAGTGCCACGCCACCGGCACCGCGGTCGGCGACACCGTGGAGGCGGGCTGCGCGGCCCGGATCTTCGCCGAACGTACGGACCTGCCGGTCGGTTCGGTCAAGGGCAACCTCGGCCATCCACTCACCGCCGCGTCGGGCGCCGCGCTGCTCAAGGTGCTGGGCGCGATGGAACACGGCACGCTGCCGCCCACCGTCGGTGCCGACGAGGCCATCGACGCCATGCGCGGCACACCGTTGCGCCCGTTGGCCCGGCCGGAGGAGTGGCGGGGTCTTCGGCGCGCCGCGGTGAGCGGATTCGGCTTCGGCGGTGTCAACGCCCACCTGGTCGTGGACGCCTGGAACACCGCCGACCGGGCGTCGGTCTCCTTCCCCGGCGTGGCCGTGCCCGGCCCCGCCGCGCGCCGCCGGCACCAAGTGGCGGTCGTCGGCCTCGGCGCCCGCGTCGGTGACGGCGACACCACGGGCGACTTCGTCGACGCCCTGCTGGCGGGCGAGCCCAGGCTGCGACCGCCGCGTACGGTCGAACTGCGCGTGGACGGCCTGCGCATGCCGCCCAACGACATGCTCCAGACCTCCGGCGAACACCTGTTGGTGCTGGAGGCCGCCCGTGACGCCGCCCGCGCGCTGGAACTGCCCGAAGAGCGCACCATGGTGCTCGTCGGGGTGGGCGCGGCGACCGTGCACGCCGAGTTCTCGGTCTGGCACAACCGCACCACCCTGGAGGCCCGCCGGTCGGCGGCGGCCGAGGCGTCCTCCGAGGACCGCGTCGCCGACCCGTTGAACTGCCCGCCGTGGTCGCTCGGGGGCCTGGGCAACATCGCCGCCAACCGGATCAGCGCGCAGCTTCGGCTGACCGACCACAGCGTCGCGGTCTGCGCCGAGGAGGCATCCGGGATCCGGGCGCTCGACATGGCGGTCGACGCGATCGGCAGTGGGGCGAGCGACGCGGCACTCGTGGGCGCGGTCGACCTCGCCTCCACGGTGGTCCACCGCGCGGTCGTCCGTGACCTCGGACTCCCCGGAGCCGAGGGAAACGCGGCCGTGGTGCTGGCCCTGAAGCGACTCGACCACGCGCGCCGGGACGGCGACCCCGTCCTCGCCGTGATCGAACCGCAGGACCGGGACCGGGACCGGGACTCGGCCGAGGGAGCGGCGGCGTCGGACGCCGTCGATCTGGTGGTCGGCGACCTCGAATCGGCGCCCGCGCAGTCGGGCCGGTCGGGCCGGTCGGACCGGTCGGACCGGTTGGATCCGTCCGGCCTGTTCGGTCGCCCGCACTGCGCCGCCGGCCTCCTGAGTGTGGCCTGTGCGACCGTGGCCCTGTACCACCGCAGCGTGCCCACCCTGGGTGGCGTGGCAGTGCCACGGCCGGAGTTGACCCGGGCGAAGGTGAGCGTCGCCGCGCTCGGGGCGCCGCCGGCCGAACTGGTCCTGAACGCGGGGGACACGGCGCCGGCCGAGACCGGTTTCGCGACACTGGGCCGGAGGGCCGAAGGGGAGACGCCCGCCCGGCGTCTGTCCAGCATCGCGTTCTTCGACCTCAGGACCGTGCTCCGGCTCCAGGAGGCGCGCCCGGCGCGCGAGCTCGTGGCGCTTCCGGCGGCCCGCGCGGTGCCGGCGGTCGAGATCGGTGCCGGTGCACAGGCGCCGGCCCGGACTTCGGCCGCGGTCCCGGTCCCGGTCCCGGTCCCGGCTACGGCAATGGCCGCGGCCCCGCCGCCTCCGCCGACGCCGAGCCACGTGTCGGTCGAGGAAAGCCTGGTACCGGCCGCGCTCAGCGCCCACCAGCGGCTCGTGGGCAGATCCCATCTGCAGTTCCTGAACGCTCGGCACGAGAACCACCTGCTGTTCCTGGAGATGCAGCAGCGGGCGGCCCGAGCGCTGCTCGAGGTCGCTAGCGCGTTCCGGGATCCGCATCCGTCGGAGGCGGTGGTACCCGTACCGCATGTGCCGCAGGCGGGCGCACCCGTACCGCATCCGGTGGGATCGGCGGAGCCGGTGCCTCCGGTCGCCGCGATCGCCCCGGTGCGGCCGGCCGAACCGGCCGCCGAAGTCGCCACGATCGCCGAGGCCGCCGCGCCGATGCCGACGCCGCAACGCGGCCCGGCCGAGCGCGAGTTCGTGGTCAGCCCCGACGACGATCCGTGGGTGCTGGACCACTGCCCCACCTGGACGTTGCCGGTGCTGCCGATGATGTGCACGGTGGACCACCTCTTCCAGGCGGCGAGCACGCACACCGGTCTCCAGGCGACCGGCCTGCGGGAACTGCGCCTCCAGCGCTGGATCCCGGTGGTGAGCCCCACCCGTCTGGCCACCAGGGTCGAGCCGATCGCGGGTCGGGACCGGGACGTACACGTCAGCCTGCTGATGTGGCGGCCGGCCCGGAACGAGGCGCTGTCCCGGTTCGAACTCGTGGCCGAGGCGACGATCACCTTCGACCGGCCCGAAACGCCGGCTCCGCTGCCGCCGCTCACCGACGCCCAGCGCGCGGAACTGCCGTATCTGACCAATCGGCTGCCGCACGGCCCGGCGTTCCAGTACCTCACCGAGGTCGGCTACGGCAGCGGTGGCGCGGTGGGCATCCTGGACGCGCGACGCGGTTCCGTCCCCGGGACGTTCACGCATCCCGGGCTGCTCGACGCGGCGACGCACATCATCGCCGATCGGGTGTTCTGGTTGCCCTATCCCCAGGTCGGGCCGAACGTGGTGCCCTATCCACACGGCCTGGTTCGGATGGACCTGTTCGCCCCGTTCCCCACGGAGGGGCAACTGCGCGTGGAGGCCCGTCCGGCCGGAGCCGAGGGCGATCTGCTCTTCGTCGACTTCCAGGTGTTGGCGGGGGATCGGCTGTGCGCCGCGTTCCGCAACGTCAGCATGGTCTCGCCGCCGAGTGTGCTGGAACTGCAATCCGGCGCGGATCGGCGGGCCTTCCTCCTGGAGCGCCGCTACGCCCCGGCGATGAGCATGTCCCAGGTCGTCGGGGGCGCCAGCCGGCTGGACCGGGCGGTACTGGAGCAGGCCGACTGGCCGACCGGCGGGCTGGCCTACGTCTACGGCCTGCCGGCCGGGGCCCCGGCCCGACTGCACGCGGAGGAGGTCGCGATGCGTGAGCACGTGGCCCGCGCGCACGGCGAACACCCGGCCCGGGTGGTCGTCGACGTACCGAACCAGGTGGCGTGGATGGCCGACCAACCGGACCGGAAGCACCGACTCCTGGTGCACTCGGACAACGAGACGGTCACGGTCGAGAACCGGCCGTAGCCCGCGCCCGCGCGCGGTCGAGGCCCACCGGTGGGCGGGATTCCTTCGGGGTCCCGCCCACCGGCGTGTGCTCGACGTGCGAGTCCCGACGACAGTCGACTCGGGTCCGAGGCCCCGGCCGCGCTCCGCGCGATGAACCGCGGCCAGGCCCTGTCCGGCGAATCCTGGTGGGTCCGCGCCGCCCGGCACCGCGCCTCGCCGCACCGGAGAAGCAGCCGAATGGAAGCACCATGCGGCTGCTTCTCCGGCACGCCGATGCACGGCATCCGCCCTTCGGGCTCCTCGCTGCGCTCACGACGCGGCCCGATCCACCAAGATCCGCCGGACAGGGGCCTAGGACATCGCGTCGCGCAGCGCGGCGACGATCGTTTCGGGTGGGTGGATTGCGGCGGCGGCGTGTTCGGCCGCGTCGAGGACGTCGGCGAACCGGTCGGGTTCCGCGCGGCCCAGCACCTCGCGCAGCCATGGGACGAGGCGGTCGGCGTCGGTCGGAACCTCGGGCAGCACGAGGCCGGGTACAGAGTTGGCGGGCCGTACCACCGGAGGGTGCCGCTCGTCGCGCTGCGGCTTGCGCGCGGTGGGACGTGTGCCGCGAAGGAGGCGTCGCAGGCCGGGGGACAACGCGACCGGCTCGGCGGGCCGCGCGGGTTCCGGGTCCCGAGGGGGCGCGGCGTCCGGTTCGGGAGCGTGCCAGGCGGACAGGTCCGGGGCTCGGCGTTCGCTGCCCCAGCGGCCCACCGGCAAGCGGACCTTGTGCGGATGCACGCACACCCCCACACCCGACTCGGCGTCGATGCGGCGTCCCTCGCCCGGGCGCCACGGCCACGCCGGGTCCGGCCGGTCGGCCACGTCGAACTCGCCGGGAGCGAAGCGCAGCGACGGGCAGTACCCGCACACCTCCCCTTCGATCCACGGCGGCAGGACCGGCTCGTGCGAGGACATGACGGCAGCGTAGTGACCCGGGCCCGGACGCGGGTCCGAAGGGTGCCGATCATGCGCCCCGCCGCCCGGGAGACGCCGCGCCCCGGTCCCGGAGCTCGACGGCTCCGGGACGGCCGGCCCGGTCGGCGGCGTCGACCCGCGTCGACGCCGCCGATCCGGCGGGGTCGCGCGGGGCTCAGACCCCGTCGGGGCGCAGGGTCCCACGGGCGACCATGTCGACGGCGGTGTCGACGTCGGGCGTCATCCAGCGGTCCTCACCGAGGGTGGGTACCCGTTCGCGGAAGCGGTGGTGCAGTTCGTCGGTGGCCTTGGCCAGCGGCAGGTCGCCCATGGTGGGACGGGCCAGGTCGATGCCCTGCGCGGCGAGGAGGAACTGCACGGCCAACACGATCTCGGCGCGGTGCAGGTTGTCGTCGAGGTTGCGCGCCGAGGCCATGGCCATGGTGTTGTGATCCTCCTGCCCGAACTTCTCCGGTCGGGACAGCACCCCGGCGGGCATCGCGCGTGCCTGCATCTCCGGGATCAGCGCCGCGCCGACGGTCTGGACCTGCACCATGCCGGAGTTGAGTCCGACCGGCGGGCCGGCGAGGTTGTCGGGGAGCCCGTAGCTCCACTTGGAGGCGATCAGCCGTCCGGACAACTCGTGCGAGAGTACGGACACGTCGGTGATCTGCGCGTTGAGGGTGTCGATCGCGTGTCCGATCTGTGCGCCGTCCCAGTTCCCGCCCATCACGAACTCCCACGTGTCGTCCGGACGTTCGAACAACAGCGGGTTGGAGGTCGAGGCGTTGGCCTCGCGGGTGATGATGGTCTGCGCCTCGTCCAGGGTCTGCCGGGCGGTCGCGACGATGTGCGGGGCGGCGCGTACGGACACCGCGTCCTGCACGCGCGGCGACGTCTCGCCGAACCGCTCCCGGCCCTGCTCGGTCATCCACGCGCTGTCGTCGGTCAACTCGCGCAGCCGGGCCGCCTCGTGCTCCTCGGCGGGGATGCGCCGCTCGGCGTGGGTGCGCTCGTCCAGGGAACTCGCCTCGGCCCGGGTCGCCTCCAGGAACAGCGCGAACGCGCCCCGGAATTGGTCCAGGAACCGTTCCGAGCGATCCACCGACGCCGTGTAACGCGCCGTCAGCACACCGCTGCCGCTGATCAGCGGCAGCGTCTCACCGGCTTCCAATGGGAACTCGACCGGCAGCCCCGCCTGTTGGAGCGCCTCGCGGGCTCCGCGCGCGGGCCCCTCGCGGTACCGGGCGGTGCCCGCGTCGCCGGTGAGCACGAGTCCCGCGGCGGCCATCGGCTGGAGGTCTCCGGTCCCCAGCGAGCCGATCGAGGGCATCACCGGGGTCACGCCCGCGTTGACCAACGCGAGCATGCGCTCGACCATCTCGGGCCGCACGCCCATTTTCGCCCGGGCCATCGCGTTCGCCCGCAACACCAGGGCCAATCTGGCCACGCCGGGGGAGAGTTCCTCGCCGGTACCGGCGGCGTGCGAGCGCAGGACCCGGCGTTGGAAGTCGCGTTGTTGCTCGTCGGTGAGGGGATGGTCCTTGAGCGGGCCCAGCGCCTGGTTCCAGCCGTACACGCGCTGCCCGCGGGCGAGCGCCGCCAACGCTCCCGTGCGGGCGGTGCGCATGCGCGTGGCGGCGGCCGGGGCCAGGCGTACCGCACCCGCGTTCCCGTGCAGCACGGCCTTCATCTGCGCGAGGGTCAGGTGGTCACCGTCGAGCGTGATGCCCGCCGCCTGCTTGGTGTTCGTCGACGCGAGCGAGGCGACCGGCCGCTTCGGGCTCGGACTCGCCGAGCCGGTCACCAGGGCGGACGTCACGGCGACCGCCACGACGACCCCCGTCCAACGTCGCCGGCGTGCCGGTGGCACGGGCCGAGGTGGAGCGGCCGGATGCGGCCGGAGGCCCTTGAATTCGGGAATCGGGAACGAAAAATTCACACCGAGACCATCGGCGCCCCGGCAGGGATCCTGAACAATCTCACCGTCGGCGCCGGCGAGGGCGGCGGTGGTGCCGGGGCAGGCGGCGGCGACCGGCGGGTCCGTTCGGCTCGCCGCCGTCGCGGATGTGCCGGGTCACTCCTCCTGGTCGTCGTGGGCGTACAGCTTCAGCACCGGAACGCCCACCTTGTGGCGGGCCCGGCTGGCCCAGTCCCGGTGGAAGAACTCCTCGACCAGGTGCGGGGCGGTCAGCACGATCACCTCGTCGGCGTGCGTCTGTTCGACCACGGTTCGCAGCAGGTCCAAGGGGTGGCCCTCGATGAGTTGGCCCACGGCCTCACTGCCGGCCTCCCGCAGGCTTCGGAGCGAGTGCTCCAGTGCCAGGGCGGCGGGCCCCTCGGCTCCCTCGCCTTCCGGCTCGTCCGCCTCGTGGACCGCCTGCTTCAGCTCTCCGAGCGCGACGTCGTCGATCGAGCGCAGCAGTCGGTCCTCGTTGCCGCGCGGCTGCATCAGCACGACGAAGGACATCGTGTCGTCGTGGAGGGTGGTGACGAGCTCGACGTCCGCCGCGGACAGCGGCTGCTCGACCATCAGAACGCTTGTGAACACCATGAGCCTTCCCTCGGCGCACCCGGACGGGCACGGACGGTACGCAACGATAGCGACACGTTCCGCCCTCGATCCTCTGATTCCCTCGCGCACCGCCGTCGACGCCTCGGGCGTGGGTCCGCGCCGGGAGACCAGCACCCCCGTCAGGCACAGTGCGCCGCCCACCAGTGCCACCGGCTCGGGCACTTCGTCGAGGAGGGCCCAGGACATCAGCACGACGACGACCGGCACCAGATACGTCGTCGCGCCCATCCTTCCGGCGGTGGTGCGCGAGAGCGCGTACGCCCACGTGTAGAAGGCAAGCGCGGTCGGGAACAGGCCCAGATAGACCATGCCGAGCACGGCGCGCGGGGGCGCGGACGCCAGATCGTGCGCCAGGCCGTCGGCGAACGGCAGGCACGCCACCGCGCCGACGGCGCAGCCGAACGTGGTGACCTGGAGCGCCGAGGCATGCCCGAGCGCGGGCTTTTGCGCCATCACGCCGGCGGCGCTGCCCACGGCCGCGACCAGTCACAGCAGTACGCCCACCAACGGGGCGCGGCCGGCGTCCAGGCCGGCGAACCCGACCAACGCGGCGCCCGCGAAGGCCAGTGCCACGCCCACCATCAACTGCCGCGGGAACCCCTCCTTCAGGAGCCAACCGCCGAACAGGGCGATCAGGATCGGGCCGACGTTGACCACCAGCGCCGCGGTGCCCGCGTCGACCTCCTGCTCACCGCGATTGAGCGCGACGAAGTACACGCCGAACCACAGCACACCCGAGCCGAGGATGCCCGGCCACGCCGCACGGGCCGGCACTCCTTCGCCGCGCACCAGCAGGAACAGGCCCAGTACCACCGCCCCCAGGACCAGTCTGCCCAGCGCCAGGGCGCCGGCGGAGAAGTGCGGCGCCGCGTCACGGATGACGACGAACGCCGACGCCCACAACAACACGGTGATCCCGGCCGCGACCAACGCCCGCCCCCGGTCACCCCGCCACATCCTCCCCGTCACCCGCCCGACGCGCCGGCCGTGCTGCTCGACGCGTCGGCGGCATCGGAACCCACCGGTTCCGCCGCCGGTTCGTCCCGCACCGACACCAACACCAGCACGATCGACAACACCGAACCCACCGTCAGCACCGGCCACACCTGATGCCCGAAGCGAATGAACAACCACCCGCCCACGACCGGTCCGACCGCCGCGCCCAGGCTCCAGGCGAAGTGGAAACCGCCGATGTAGTGGCTCTTGAGATGCGCGGGTCCGGCGACCACCGGATAGGCGGTGGTGGCCGGACCGCCGAGGATCTCGCCGACCGACCAGATCAGCGTGCCGAGCAGGATCACGGCCGGGCCCAGCGGCAGTCCGTACACGGCCACGCCCACGCCCACCAGGACCAGGGCCCACGCCATGGTCAGGCGTTGCGACCATGCCTGCGCGTACTTGGTGACCAGCAATTCGAACGAGATGACGATGAAGCCGTTCAGTGACACCGCCAGCGTGTACCAGAAGATCGCCACGCCGCTGTCCTTGACGTCGAGCGGCAGCGTGGACAGGTACTGCACGTAGACGACCCCGAAGAAGAAGATCGCGGTCAGGTAGAGCATGTAGCGACGATCGCGCAGCATGGCGCGATACCCGCCTCGCCCGACCCGATCGGCCTCCCGCGCGCTTTCCTCCCCGTCGGCGCCCGCGGCGGCGGGCGCGCCCGCCGCGCCCGGTTCGGCTGATCGGGGCGGCAACGTCAGCCACGCGATGGTCGCGTAGATGAGCGCGATCGTCGCCTCGACCCAGAAGACCAGTGCGTAGCTGCGGCCCGCCAGGTTGTACAGCGCGAATCCGAACAGCGGCGCGACGGTGGCGCCCAGGTTCAGCCCGAAGCGGTACATCGCGAAGATCATCACCTGGCGGTTCGCCGGGGTGAGGTCGGAGAGCAGGGTGGCCGACGCCGGGCGGTAGAGCTGCCCGGCCAGGCTGACCAGGGCCACCGCGACCAGGATCAGGCCGAATGAGGGCAGGTAGAGGATGGCCGCCAGGGGCACGCTCGCGCCGACCATGCTCAGCACGCTCGCGTTGCGCGCGCCGAGCCTGATCGACAGCGCCCCGCCCAGCAGCACGCCCACGATGGCGCCGCCGCCATACACACCCAGCGCGAACGCCGCCTGACCGTCCGAGTAGCCCTGCGAGGTCAGGAACAACACCAGGAAGATGTTCAGGAAGGCGCCGAGGCGGTTGACGAACGCCCCCGCGAGCAGCGTCTTCGCCGGGAGCGAGGCCTGCCGGAAGGTGGCCACCACGGCGGCCTTGTCGCTGTCGTGGCCCTCCTCGTGGACGACGTCGGTCATGCCCGTCAGCCGATGACGATGCGGATGGCGGCGCGGACGCGCTGCTCCAGGGCGTCGAGTCCGTCGGGCGTGGGGGCGTCGATGAAGAAGGTGACGGACCGGTCGTCGGAATTGGCGAGCGGCACCAGCGAGGCACCGCGCTTCTGCAGGACCAGCACCGCACGCAGCGTCGGTTCCTCGCCCGGCCCCCCGGGTTTGATGTCCGGCCACACACCGCTGTCGCCGATCCACTCGGGCCGTACATCCGGCCAGTCCAGGACGACGTCCTCCAGCGTGCCGGGCCGGTGCTCCAGGTAGACCTGCCGGGTGTAGCGGTGCGGCCGCGGGTAGCCGGCCGGTTCGCCGAGCGCGACGCGCAGGATCTCCGGCTCCAGGGGACGGCCGGTGGCCAGTTGATACAGCGTCAGCAGCCCGTCGCCGGGGGTGCGCGCGGCCACCTCCATCAGGCGCGGGAGACCGTCGTCGCCGACCCGCCACTCGGAGTGCGCGATCCCGTTCTCGAACGCGAGCGCCTCCACCAGCCGCCGATTGGCCGTCACGAGCGCCTCGCGCAGGTCCTCGCGCACGCCGGGCACGCTGTGCGCCATCTCCACGAAGGTGTGCGTGTGGCTGTCGGTGGTGACCTTGTCCGTCACCGACGCGAAGACCACCGCGCCGTCCTGGACGAGGCTCTCCACGGAGAACTCCGGGCCCAGCACCTTCTCCTCGACCAGGACGACCTCGTGGTCGGGGTAGGAGGCCAGCCGCTCGCGCAGCGCGGCCACGTCGTCGACCGTCTCGACACCGGAACTGGAGGCGCGCGAAGCGGGTTTGACCACGGCCGGGAAGCGCACCGCGCCGAGATCGACGCTCGCGCGCTCGCCGGCGGGAATGGTCAGCGACGCCGGTCCCAGGTCGGCGGCGTACCAGCGTTGGAGATACTTGCTGCGGCAGGCGCGGCTGGCGCGTAAGCCCGGCGAGCGCACCCCCAGTCCGTCGGCGAGCAGGCCGGTCGGCTCGGCGAGGTAGTCGCCCACCGCGTAGGCGCCGACGATGGTGTACGCCTCGCGCCAGGCCGCGGTCCGGGCGATCGCGCCCGCGACGAACGCGCCTTGCACCGTGAAGTCGCCGGTGACGTAAGCGATTTCGGTGATCTGCGAGGCGGGGTTGGAGGTGTCGGCCATCGCCGCCGTCGCCTGCTCGCGGTAGGACTCCGCGGTGATGACCAGGATCTCGAGGCCGCGCCCGGAGAGTTCGGTCAGATACAGCGGATTGCGGCGGATCACGGGGAACGAGCCGGTCAGGATGAATGCCTTGGGCCGGTCGGCGGAATCCCGCGACTCGAGTCGTGCCTGGGTCATGGTTCCGTGTCCTCCTGGATCGGTGGATCGGTGGATCGGTGGATCGGTGGATCGTGGGGCCGGCCGGTGCTCAGCCCGTCCGGCGTTGTTCGTCGAAGCGCCAGTCGACGCCGTTCGCGCTCAGGAAGGCCAGCCACCGCCGGGCGTCCTCGGCGCCCTGGGCGGCCTGGCGCAGGCCGGCGGGCGCCTGTCCGTCGAGGATCTCGGTGACGCCGTACGCCAGCGGCAGGGACACACACCGCGCCATCGCGCTCTCCTCGGCGTCGCCGACCGTGTCCAGGACGTATTCGCCGTGCCAGGACGCGCCGTTCGCGCCGCGGATGTCGAGCGCGACGGCGAGCACGACCCGGTCGCGGTCGGCGTCGGTGGTCGGATGGCGGGCGGCGAGTTCGTCGGCGAGGGCGGCGATGCGGTCTCCGTCGCCGGTGCGCACCGTGGCGAACACGTCCTCCCAGGCCCGCAGCCAGCCCTCCAGGCGCAGCGTGCCGCGGACGAACACGCGCGCCTGCCAGGCGGGTGGGAAGGCGTACTGGGCGAGGTAGGGGACGCTGTCACGGTTGGGGTAGGCCTCGAACGTCTCGCCGTCGAGCACGTGCGCGCGGGTCGCCGTCCACGGGAGGTCGACGACCCGCTCGACACCCTCGTCGCGGTAGCGGGCCGGTGCGCGCAGCGCGCTCAACACTCCGCGCGGCGCCCAACTGAAGCGGTAGCGGAACTCGTTGGGCTCGGCCGGGACTCCGCCGCAGTACGAGGTGAACTCGACGGTGGCCGGGCCGTCGCCGACGACCTCGCGGCCCCTGGCCACCAGCAGGTCGGCGAACAGGTGGTCGATACCCGGGTCGAGGCCGGCCTCGGTCAGCACGACCAGGCCGGCCTTCGCCGCGGCCGGCGCCTCGGCCAGGATGCCCTCGGAGACGTAACTGCTGCAGGCGAAATGGGCGTTGTGCTCGACGCACAGCCGCAGCAGCGCGGGGTGCTCGCTCGCGGGCAACATCGACACCACGATGTCGCCGGTGCGCAACTCCTGTGCGAGCCGGCCCAGATCGTACGCGCGGGCGCCTGCGCGGTCGGTCAGGCCCAGCCGGGCCAGGCAGCGCTCGGCCTTGGCGTCGGTGCGGCCCCACACCAGCAGCCGCCGGGCCCGGTCGGCCACCACGCGCAAGCCGCTGCCGGTGGACAGGCCGGTGCCGATCCAGTGCACGGTTCCGTCGGCGGGAATCGCGTCAGACATGGACGTTCTCCGTTTCCAGGCCGTTCGCTTCGCATGCGTCGCGGAAGACCCGCAGGCAGCGCTGCCAGGGTTGGCCGGGTTCTCCCAGGGTCAGCAGATGGGGCGTCAGTTCGGCGGAGAAGGCGACGCCGGCCTCGCGAGGCAGCAGCGACGGCAGGTTGTCGATGGCGATCACGCCCAGCGGGTCGCCGACGTCGCGCAACGGGCGGACCGGCTCGCGCCAATCGGTGGTGTCGTCGTAGATGGGCAACACGTTGTCGCGCGAGGTGACGTCGCACGTGACGTCCGCGATCAGGGACAGTCGCCGGGGCCCGGCCCGCAGGGATTCGACGGTCACGAACGGCGGGGTCGGCGCGGTCACCAGCACGGCGTTGACGAGAATGTCGTGATCCATCAGGGCCGCGCGGTCCAGCGATCGGGTCTCGGCGACGTCCCAGCAGGTCGGCTCGATCCCCGCGACCGCCAGCGCGTCCCGCGCGCCGCGCCCGCACCGACCCAGTGCCCCGACGACCAGCACGCTCGGCCGCGTGCCGCCGGACGTCTCGCGCAACACCCGATCCAGGGCCTTTTTCGTCAGCGGTCGCAGCGGCAGGTCCAGCCGTCCCCGATGCCGGAGCACCGCGAGCGCGGCGCCCATGTAACCGGCCCAATAGCCGAACGCGGCCAGCCGTCGACCGTCCGCGTCCGTGAGGTACTCCATGTCCAGCAGCGCGCCGCCACCCGCCGCGAAGCGCCGCAGCAGCGCCGCGGCGTCGCGCTGGCCCTTGTACGCATGGCCGAAATACACGTGCCGGTGCGCCAACGCAGCCGGCTCGGCGGGCAGTTCCTTGAGCCCGACGATGAACTCCGTGGCCGGGGCGTCGAGCCAGGAACCGGCCTCGGCGGCTACGCAGCCGGCGTCGAGATAGTCCGAGATCGGAAAGGCGCGCTGCGGCGAGTGCTCGACCGTGAGCGTGATGCCGTGCGCGACCAACCGCGCGGCGTCGGCCGGCACGATCGGTGCCCGCCGCTCGCTCTCGCGCGCCTCGTGTCGCATCGTGATCCCGACGTCGGTCGTGCGCGGGTGGGGTTCGGCCATGTGGTGCCCTCCGGTTGCCGGTTCGTGATCTCGCGGGGTCGGGGCCGACTCAGATGACCAGGTCGGCCAGGTCGTCGGTCTCGCCGGGGGACGGGGTGTCCGGGCCGGCGGGCGGGTCGCCGGCGGATATGCGCTTGAGCATCGGCTGTTCGAGGAAGTACGCGAAGGAGGCGTACCCGCGCCACACGCGACGCCACTGTTCGGCCACCGCCGCCTCTCCCACGGTGCGCCGCACCCGGTCGAGATAGCCGACGATGACGTCGGCGGCCTGCTTGGCGTGCCCGGCGGAGAAGTTGTCGATGGTCAGATGTGCCTGCTCGTAGCAGTCGTCGATGCCGTGATGGCGCAACTTCTGCAACTCGTGCAGCCGCATCTCGCCGGAGCCGAACATCTCGATCGCCAGGTTGTAGCCCAGGATCTCGTTGTGGAAACGGTCCGGGAACAGGCACATGCACAACTGCTGGATCGCGAACCCGTAAAGATCGTCCGGGAGTTCATCCTGCTCGATGAAGGCCTCGTCGCGAATGTGCGGAAGCCGGATGCCCGCGCTGGCCAACACCCGGTGGGTCAGCGTGATGTGGTTCTTGCGCAGGTCGCCGTTGCCCATCTCGTCGGCGTAGATGGCGAACAACATGGCGTCGGTCTCGCGCTCGTCGTGCCCGAGATTGCCGAGGCGGTGCAGCCACGCACCGTCGATGAGGTAGGTGAGGTAGTAGGTGGACTGCCGAAAGAGCACCTCGTCGCGGTCCGGGATCTCGCGCAGCGGCTCGTACGGGTCGACCAGCTTCTCCCAATAGACCCGCTCGGCCCGCTCGTACAGCGCCTGTGGGCTGTAGTCGAACCAGCTCGCGTCGGTGTACCGGCCGCCGGCGCCGTGCACGAACAGGATCTCCGCGTCCCGGAAACAGCGCTCGGCCCGCTCGGCGGCGATCGGCAGGGTGTTGGGGAAGTTCTCGATGTTGACCAGGCGGTGGAACAACTCGCGGTGGTCGCGTGGTTCGGCCTCGGCGATCACGACGTCGGCGGGCGCGCTGCGGGCGATCGCGGCCCGCCGGCGCTCGGCCGCCTCGTCCCCGGCGGTCTCGGGTGAGATCTCGATGACGGGACGCTCGCCGGCCTGGACGCTCGCCGCCCAGGCCCGGAAGGTCGCCGCCTCGTGTTCGTCGAAGATCCCGAACATCGGCCCGCCGAAGCGCATCGCGTCCAGGAGCCGGCAGTCGCCGTTGCCGGGCCCGCGCAGGTGGCCGGACTCGC
The DNA here is from genome assembly GCF_044460165.1 of Embleya sp. NPDC050154. Classification (NCBI taxonomy): domain Bacteria; kingdom Bacillati; phylum Actinomycetota; class Actinomycetes; order Kitasatosporales; family Streptomycetaceae; genus Embleya; species Embleya sp. NPDC050154. Next base: position 89,013 of record NZ_JBITJP010000009.1, on the reverse strand, counting down.
GTAGGTCGGCCAGGAAGCCGGCGAGGTCGATCCGGGCGGCGCCGAAGACGTCCGTCAGCGCCTTGCCGCCGATCCGCACGTCGCCGTGCTGGCGGCCGGCGAGCGGGGCGTGGCGCGCGATGATGTCGGCGACCTTCGACTCCAGGGTGAGGTTGTCGTGCCAGGCGCCGAGCTCGGCGAGCATCGCGACGTGTTCCCGCTCCAGGTCCAGGGTCAGCCGCACGGCCGCGTACAGCCGGCGCCGCGTGGCCGGACCGGCCAGTGCCAGATGTTCGGCCAGCACTTCGCGCAGATCCGGCTCGGACAACAGCGGCGCGGTGTCGGTGAGCAGGTCGTCCACGCCGAGCGCGTGGAAGGCGTAGTGCACGCCCGAGACCTCGGGCAGGAAATTGGCGGGCAGCCGGGACAGGGCCAGGTGGAAGCTGCCGTGCAGGGCGGTGAGCGGGCGGGCCCGGGCCTTGTCCAGGAAGTCGGCGGCGGCGATCTCCGGCAGGAGTACACCCTCGCTCTCCAGCGCGCGCCGGCGCAACCGGGCCTGGCCGCGCTCGGGATTGCCGCCGCCGCGCAGGGTCAGGTGGTGGGCGAAGAGCCGGTTGACGACGACGGAGGGCTGGGTCGCGGGCTGGGAAAGCGTGTCCAGCCGGCAGCCGGCCGACAGGGCCAGCGGCGCCCGCCCCCGCAGGGCCCTCGCGCGAGCCTGCGGACCCGATCGGGTCAGGGCCGCCAGGACCGCGGCCAACTCGGCGCGGACGGCCTGTACTTCGGCGGCGATCGCATCGGCGTCGGCGAAGGTGCCGGCCGCCGCGTCCGGGGCCCGGTCCTCGGCCGCGGGCAGGAAGGCGTCGATCACGCGCCGGGCGACCAGGAGCGTCGACTCCGACTCCTGGTCGCGCAGCAGAAGCCGGAACAACTCGTTCGGCTCCGCGAGCGTGGCAGCCCGGGCTTCCTCCCAGCCGGCGCGGCTGAACGCGAAGGGCCGGTGCGGCAGCGCGTCGATGGTGTCGGGAAGGACGAAGGGCACGAAGCCACGGTCGCGGCCCGGCGTACGCGGTGCGGTGGTCATCCTGGGCCTCCTCCTGGGGGTGTCGTCCACGGTCATCCGGCGGCCCTGCGCAGCAGCACTCCGATCCGTTGACCGGGAACGCCGGCGGCCAACAGGTAGTGCCGGCCCGGTTCGACGTGCCCCGCCTCGGCCCGGTCGACCAGGTTGATCAACGGATCGGCGGCGAAGCAGTGGCCCACCCGGGTGATGTTGTCCAGATGGAGCTGGGCCGGGGTGAAACCGGCCTGCCGCTCCTTCATCACGATCACCGGCTTGAAGATGTTCGCGTGCATCAGCCCCGCGATGTCGCCCGGCTTCATCCCGAGGGGGGTGAGCAGGCGCTCGTTCACCGTGCGGGCCAGGTCCGCGCTGATCTCGTTGGCGTGCGCCAGCCTGCCCGGGTCCTGGGCGCTCGCGCAGGCGAGGATCTCGTAGCCGCCCTCGACCTCGCCCTCGGCCGCCACCAGGCAACTCGCCGCCCCGTCGCTGAACAGCGCGTAACTCGCCATCCGGTCGTCCTCGTGCGCGGCGCTGTCGGTGGTGACCACCAGCACCCGCCGGTGGCGACCGGCGCGGACGAACGCGGTCGCGGTGTCGATCGCGGCCAGCAGGTTCACGCAGCGATTCATGTTCTGCCCGTAGAAGGGGACGTCGCCCAGGCCCGACTCGGCCAGGAAGGACTCCATGAACGCGCCGTGACCCTCCGAGGGGCCGGGTACCCGGGTCGAGCACAGCACGACCGCGTCGGCGCCGCTCGCCGTGGCCCGCAGGGTCGCTGCGGCGCTCTGCGCCGCGATCGCCTCCAGGCTTCGCTCGGTTCGTCGCACGGTGCCCCAGCCCCACAGGCCGGGCGTCGGCGCCATCTTGAACTCGGCGGCGCGCGCGGCCAGGTTGGCGATGCTCGTGTGCGGGACCTCGAACTCGCCCAGGACGTACCGCGGCCCGTGCAGGTGGGCGGACGGTCCGGTCACGAGTCCTCCTCCGGTTCGGCGGCCGGCTCGGACATCAGCGCGTTCACCTCGGCGTAGGGCACGGCCTGCCCGACGAAGGCGAACGTCCCGTGCTCGCGCACCTCGCGCGCCGCGCGCAGGAAGCCGCCCAGCGCGGCCCGGGCGAACGCCGAGCCCAGGCTGATCCGCCGAGCGCCGCACTCGCGCAACTCCTCGACCGACAACGCCGGACCGACCCCCGCGAGCACGTTGACCGGCCGATCGAGCACCGAGCACACGGTGCGGATCGCCTCGACGTCCGGCAGACACGGCGCGTACAACACGTCGGCGCCCGCCGCCTCGTAGGCCTGGAGCCGCACGACGGTGTCCTTGAGATCACCCCGGCCGTACAGGAAGTTCTCCGCCCGCGCGGTCAGGGTGAACGGGAACGGCAGCGCCCGGGCCGCCTCGACGGCCGCGGCCACCCGCTCCACGGCCGCCTCGATCGGCAGGATCGGGTCGTCCGGGTCCCCGGTGGCGTCCTCGATGGAGGCGCCCACCAGGCCCGCGTCGGCGGCCAGCCGGATCGTGTGGGCGATCTCCTCGCCGGACGTGCCGTAGCAGCTCTCCAGGTCGGCGCCGACCGGCAGCGGCGTCGCGGCCACGATCGCGCGGGCGTTGTCCAGCGCCTGCTCGCGATCCAACAGGTTCACGCCGTCGGAGTGGCCCAGCGCGAAGGCCAGGCCCGCGCTGGTGGTCGCCAGCGCGGTGAAGCCGAGCTGCGTCAGCAGGCGGGCGCTGCCCGCGTCCCACGCGTTCGCCACCACGAACGCCTGCTCGCTCTCGTGCGCCTCCTTGAAGGCGAGGCCCCTTCGGTACCGGTCTGCCGGGTCGAGCAGCATTGCCGTTCCTTCCGATGCGCTTTGGATGCGTTCAGCGTGCCCTTGCGGGGTCAGATCACTTCGATGTGCTGATCGGCCCGAACGGCGGTCAGCAGCAGGTCGATCACCGCCGAGGGGCCCTTGTCGCGGAAGTGGAAGTGGCCGCCGTCGACCCAGTGGCACTCGGGCGGGCTCACACACTCGCGGTCCCACAGCGCCAGCTTGTCGGGGGACAGGTAGGGGTCGTCGCGGCCGGCGATGAGCGTGACGCCCACCGCCAGCGGGGCGGCCGAGGTGTACTCGTAACCGGCGGCCATCCGGAAGTCCGCGATCACGCCGGGCAGCAGCAGGTCCAGCACCTCCTCCTGGGCCATCACCTCCGGGGGCAGACCCTCGAAGAACTGGAGCGCCTCGGCGAACTCCCGGCCCTCCAGGGCCGCGAGATGGCGAACGCGCTGCGAGGGCGCCAGCGAGGGGGCCGACACGCCGGAGACGAACAACCGTCGCAGCGTGGACAGATCGCGCAGCCGACGCGCGGTCTCGAACGCGACGAGGCTGCCCAGACTGTGTCCGAACAGGTAGACGAGCCGCGTGCCGTCGGCGCCCGACTCCCGGGCCCGGATCGCCGAGGCCGCGCCGTGCGCGAACTCCGCCAGCGTCGGTCGGGCCTCGCGTGCCCGGTGCGCGCGGCCGGGCGGGCACACCGCGACCAGTTCCGCCTCGTCGCCCAGCTCCTCCTGCCAGGACAGGAACGAACGCGCGTCGCCGCCCGCGTGGGCGAAGCAGTACACGCGCGGGGTGTGCGCGGCGGCGCCGTCGCGCGTGACGAACCAGCCGCCGCCGGCCACGGACACACTCACGAGATCACCTCCGCCGGTGCGGCGCCCCGGGCCACGGCGGCGCGCAGCGAGAACGAGTGGGTGCGATGGAGCGCCGGATCGCCCGGCCGCACGTGCAGTTCGCCCAGGTCCGGCCGCAGCACCACGGCCGCCACCGTGCGCTCGCGGCGGACGTCGCCGTTGCCCTCGACCCGGATCGGCGCCCGCGACAGCAGCGCGAAGTGCTCCTCGACGCCCGCTCGGGGCGCCAGCTCGGTCAGGCGGGCACGGCAGGCGTCCAGCCGCTGCCGGGAGAAGTTACGGGCGAAGACGTTGAGTTCGTCGTGCGCGACGAAGTCCGGGTGCAGGAAGTGGTTGGTGTGCGTGCTCGTCGAGGACTCGCTCACCCGCAGCTCGTCGCCGAGGATCTCCACCCACGCCGACTTGCGGGCGTCGCACAACACCAGGTTGCGCGAGCTCGCCAGCTTGAGGGTACGCAGGATCCGTACCGCGTCGTCCACGTCGCGGGCGCTGTCCAGCAGGTGGCGGATGGCCAGGTAGGGCGGCAGGCCCGGTCGCCACCGGCCGCCGAGCACGAGGTTGAGCCCGACCGCGAGACCGTCGCTGTTGACCCCGAGGTAGCCCAGGAGCCCACCGAAGCCGAGCACCAGGACCCGGCGGGGCGAGCCGGTCCGCGTGATGTCCAGGACGCAGATCTGGTCGTCCAGGTCGCCATTGAGGTCGACGGTCTGCGCCAGCACCGGGCCGGCCGCGCCGCCGACGGCGTACGTCGTACAGTCACCCATGGTCGGTATGCGCTGGTATCCCATGATCTCGCGCCGGACCTGCAACAGCAGCGCCTCGTCGGCACCGAGCCCCGCGCCCTCGGCCAGCCCCTGCAACTCCTGCGCCAGCAAAGGCGTCTGGGTCTCTATCTCGACCCGGTACGCATCCAGCGTCGGCTTCAGCGTCGCCCACGACACCGGGGCCGGCATGATCCGGTTCAGCCGGGCCAGCCCGTCGTCGAGGAAGGCGCGCAGGCTCTCGGCGCGCTCGACGCCGTGCCGTCGGCCGCACTCGAAGGCGTCGCCCCGAGCCCGCACCACCGGCACCCGCGGGCCGGCCGCGGTCACGCCTTCCCCGTCGGTCGCGTCACCTTGGGCCCGGCGAGCAACTGCGCGCGAACCGACGGCCATTCGGCGCGCAGCACGCTGTAGTAGATCGCGTCCCGGCGCCTGCCGCCGGGCATCGGATTGAAGCTGCGCAGCACGCCCTCCTCGGTGGCTCCGATGTTGCGCAGTCCGGCGCGCGCCTGGAGGTTGAGCACGTCGGTCTTGAACTCCACGCGCTCGGCGTTCAGTTGTTCGAAGGCGTGCTCCAGCATGAGGAACTTCGCCCAGCGGTTGATGCCCTTGCCCCGGAACTCGGCGCCCAGCCACGACCAGCCGATCTCCAGCCGCCCGTCCGGCTCGGCGATGCTGCAGAAGCTCATGCTGCCCGCCGTGCGATCCACGGACTTGTCGATCACGTTGTAGACGACGCGGCGACCGGCGGCCTGATCGGCCAGGGCCGCGTCGAAGAACGCGTCGAACTCGGCATCGGTGGCGATCACGAGCACGAAATAGCGCCAGATCTCGGGGTCCATCGCCTGTTTGCGCACCGCCTCGCGATCCTCGGGGACGATCGGCCGCAGCAGGACGTGCTCGTTCTCCAGCGTCGTCGACGCGGTCTGCACCCAGGTCATCTCAAGCCACCTTTCCGGCGTGGCGCGACAGCGCCTCGGTCACATCGCGCAGCGTGCTCATGGCCGCCACGTCGGGTTCGGTGAAGCAGGCCAGGTCCACCCCGGCATCGTCGCAGGCGGACATCAGGAACAGGACCTTGTTCAGCGAGGTCAACCCGTACGTGCCGACCATGTCCTGGTCCAGGTCGATGTCCTGGGGCGCGACGCCGGATTCCAGCACCTGGGCCAGGTTCCGCCTGGCCACCGTCTCAATCTCGCACTGCATGGATGCTTCCCTGGTTGTCGTGGATCCGGGAACGGTAGGCGTCGAGGATGCGCCCGCGCCTGGCCTTGAGCTGAGAGGTGAGCAGCCCGTTCTCGACACTGAACCGAGGACTGGCCACCACCACCGTGCGGATCTGCTCGTCCTGGCCGAACGCCGCGTTGGTGCGCGCGAGTTGCTCGGCGATGGCGCGCTCCTCGGCAGGCCCCACCGGATCCGCGGCGGGCGAGACCACCGCGACCAGATGGGTCTGCGTCGGGCAGAACACCACACATTCCTCGATCACCGGGCTGGACTTCATGTGCTCCTCCAGCGGTCGGACGACGATCTTGCGGCCGTTGTCCAGCACGATCACGTCGTCGGCACGACCGTGCACGAACAGGAACCCGTCCTCGTCGAGATGACCGATGTCGTTGGTGCGCACCGTCCCGTCCGCGGCGAACACCCGCTCGGACACCCCGGGCGGCGCCTGCTCGTAGCCCCGGCACACCGGGTGCTCGGCTTGCACGTGGATCACCCCCTCGGCGTCCAACAACACCCGTTTGCCCGGCAGTACGCGCCCGACGCTGCCCCGCCGGTGCGCGCCCGGGTGGTTCTTGGTGACGATGCACGTCTCGTTGAGCCCATACCCCTCGAAGATCGGCAATCCGGCGTCCTCGAAGAAGGCCAGCGTGCCGGTCGAAGCCGGCGCCGAACCGGTCCACAGATAGCGGATGCGGTCGCCGAACAACTGCCGCGCGGCGCCGCGGCGCGCCGTCGCCTCGTCGCCGTCGACGCCGGCACCACGCATCCGGGCCTCGATGTGTTTCCTGGCCGTCTCGAAGAATCCCGGCACGCCCATCACCACCGTCGGCCGGATCCGGCGCAATGCCGGGAACGCCGCCTCGTACGTGCTGATCGTGACGTCGTGGCCCCAACGCAGCGCGGAATACGTCCAGTAGCGCTGCTGGAGCACCGACAGCGGCAGGAACACGAGCAGATTGTCCGCGCCGCCGTGCCCGAACATCTCCTGGACCGCGCGCAGATCGTCGTCGATGCTGCCGACGGACGCGGTGAGCGTCTTGGGCTCGCCGGTACTGCCCGAGGTGAGCTTCAGCGACAACACGTCGTCGGGCGAGTAGACGATCGGCTCCGGGACGCGACCGTCGTCCGGTGCGCTCGCCGCCGCGTCGACCTCCGCGAGGGCCCTGCTGCCGGGGGCCCGCGGCGGGCCGTCGGTGAACAGCACGCCCAGGCGGTAGCGCTCGCGCAGACCGGTGTCCGTGTCGAACTTGGCCGGATCGAAGCCCACGGTCACCGCGCCCAGGCGGATCGCCGCGAGATCCAGCAGCGCCCACTCGAGACAGTTCGCGGCCAGGATGCCGACCCGGTCGCCCCGATCGATGCCCAGGTCGCGCAACCACACGGCGAGGCGCCCGGCGCGCGCGTGCAATTCGGTCAGCTCCATCGTCCGGATCCCGCCGAGCCGGAAGAAGGAGATGTGCGGGCCGGGGGTGGGGGCCCGGGAGACGATGTGGTTGATCACCGAGTCGCTCATGTCGCGCTCGACCCCGCCCCACCGCGCTCGGCCAGGCCGCGCTCGATGTGCGCGGCCATCGTGCGCACCGTGTCCACCTCCGGCAGCCGGTCCAGCGTGATCGTCAAGCCGAACCGCTTGCGCACCCCGGCCAGGATGCGGGCGGCCACCAGCGAGTCGCCGCCCAGGTCGTACAGCGGGCGGGTGACGTCCAGGTCCACGTCCGCGACGCGCAGCGGCTTGGCCCACAACCCGGCGACCACGAGCTCCAGTTCCGAGTCGGCGGCGGTGGGCGCGGACGCGGACGGCGCGGCGGATTCGGCGGCTTCCGCGAGCCTGACCCGGTCGACCTTGCCGTTGCGGGTCAGCGGCAGCGCGGTGTGCCAGTACACCCCGGCCGGGATCATGTACTGCGGCAGATGCTCGCGCAGCGCCGCGCGCACCGCCTCCACGTCCGGACGCTCGTCGCCGGCGGGCACGAGATGGGCGACCAGCCGATCGCCTTGCGCGCCGCCCTGTCGGGAGACCACCGCACGTTCCACGGCGGGCAACGCGACCAGGCGGGTCTCCACCTCGCCGGCCTCGATGCGATAGCCGTTCACCTTGATCTGGAAGTCGCCGCGGCCGAGGATGTCGATCTCGCCGTCCGGCAGATAGCGGCCCAGGTCCCCGGTCCGGTACAGGCGCTCGCCCCGCTCCGGGTCGATCACGAAGCGCTCGGCGGTCAACTCCGGGTCGCCCCAGTAGCCGCGTGCCAGGCCCACCCCGGCGGCCCAGATCTCGCCGGTGACCCCGTCGGGCACGTCGCACCCGTACTCGTCCAGCACGTACGCCCGGTTGTTCGCGTTCGGCCGGCCGTACGGGATGCTGCGCGAGCCGTCCTCGTCCTCGCCGATCGGGTGCGACACGTTCCAGATCGTGGTCTCCGTCGGCCCGCCCAGCGAGACGATCCGCGGGTCCAACCCGAGCTTGCGCAGGTCCAGGGGCAACGTCGGCGGGATGCGGTCGCCGCTCATCATCACCAGCCGCAGCGTGTCCAGCGCGTCCGTGCCCTCCGCCGCCTGGTCGCGCAGCAGCGACACGATCGCCGGGACCGAGTTCCACACGCTCACGCCCCGCTCGCCGCACAACCGCAACCAGTGCGCGGGATCGGCCGCCTTGTCCGCGTCCGGCAACACCACGGCCGCGCCCGAACACAGGGCGCCGAAGACGTCGTAGACGGACAGGTCGAAGTTGAAGGCGCTGATCCCGAAGAACCGGTCCGCCGGCCCGACGCCGAACCGCGCGTTGCAGTCGGCGACCACGTTGGCCACGCTCCTGCGGCTGACCATCACGCCCTTGGGCTCGCCGGTGGTCCCCGACGTGTACAGCACGTACGCCAGGTGGTCGTCGTCCTGGGCGCCGGGCACCGGGCGCGGATCGGGCACCGGACCGGGCGGCAGCGGGCGGCTCGCGTCGAGCACCAGGACCTCGCGCCCGGTGTCGTCGCCGGCGGCTTCCGCGTCGTTGGTCAGAACCACCCGCGCCCGGCCGTTGCCCAGCATGTACGCGCGCCTCGCCCGCGGGAGTGCGGCGTCGACGGGCAGGTACGCGGCCCCGGCGAGCATCGTGGCGAGGATGCCGACGATCTGCTCGGGCCCGCGGCGCATCACCAGCCCGACCAACTCGTCCGGGCACACGTCGCGGGCGCGCAGCCACGCGGCGGCGTGCGCGGCGTGCCCGTACACCTGCGCGTAGCTGTACGACGCCGCGCCGGTCAGCACCGCGGGCGCGTTCGGCGCGCGCTCCACGTGGGCCAGGAACGCGTCCGTGAGCATCCCCGGCGAAGGCAGCGTCACCGTCGTCGTGTTGGCCGCCCGGCGGCGCTCGCGCTGCGCCTCGGGCAGCAGGTCGAACGTGGTCGCCGACCACGCCTCCTCGGCCAGGAGCGCCTCCAGCAGATGCTGGTAGCCGGACACCAGGTCCGCCACCAGACCGTCCGGGAACAAGCCGTCCACGCTGTCGAACTGGACCACCACGCCGCCGTGTTGCTCGAACGTGGACACATCCAGCCACACCTGCGGAGTCTGGCTGGAGGTGTACACCTCCGCCCCGAACAACTCCAGGGCCGAGCCGTCGACGTCGGCGTGCGCGTAACCCAGCGCGCTGTTGAACGTGTACGGCATAGGCCCGCGCGCCGCACCGCCGCGCCGACCCGCCTCGCGCAGCACCTCGATGCCGGTGAAGTGTCGGTTGTCCAACCCCCGGCGCAGCCCGGCCTGCAGCGCACGCGCTCGCTCCACGAAGGGAATTCGCCGGTCCACCTCGATCTCGACGAGCATCGTCTCGCAGAAGTTGCCAACGGCCTCGAACATGCGCGGGTGGATCGGCGGACGATTCGCCACCGTGGTGTTGATCGTGAAGCGCGAACCGGCGCCCCACGCCGCGAGGGTGTCCGCGTAGATCGCGAACAGCAGTGCGGAGGGGGTGAGTCCGGCCGTCGCCGCCCGGGCCTTGAGCGCGATCCACTGCGACCGGGTCAGCCGCGCGAAGTGCGCCGAGAAGCGCGGGGCCACGATCGAGGAGGGACTCGTGCGCAGCGGCAGGTCCGGAGCGGGCGCGAGATCCTCGAGCCGGTCCAGCCAGTACTTGCGCGCGCGCTTGGCCGGGGCACGGGTGCGCGCGGCCTCCAGCGCGGCCACGTACGCCTCGAAGGACGCCTCCTCCGGCGGATCCGCGTGCTCGGCGCCCGCCTCCCCGGTCGCCTTCCCGGTCGTCTCGTCCGTCGCGTCCGCCATCACGTCATAGGCGTGGCGCCAGTCGCGGAAGAACAGGAACATGCTGATGGCGTCCATGACCAGGCCGTCGTGGTCGACGTGCAGCACCATCCGGTCGTCCGCCAGCACGGTGACGTCGACCACCAGCAGCGGCGCACGATCGGCGGGCAGGATGCGATGCGAGCGCGACTCGCGCTCGGCGAGCAGATGTTCGTGCTGCGCCGCCTCGGACGCGCCGCGCAAGTCCACGCGTGCCACGCGCACATCGACGTCGTGCTCTCGGACCTGTCGACCATCGGGGGTGAAGCGGGTGCGTAACGCGCCGTGGCGCGCCACGACCGCGCGCAGCGCCGCCTCCAGGCGGTCGATGTCCCAGACGCCCTCGATCTCGTGGTAGACGTGGCTGGCCACGTTGCCCATCTCGACGTGCTCGCCCCGTCCGACCAGATAGCTGCGTTGCAGATCGGTCATCGCGAAGCCGTCCGGCGCGTCCAGATGGGCGACGATCTCTGCCTTGTGCTCCTTGATCAGGCGCAGCAGGTCGGGATCCATGCGCTCCCTGGGGCCTTGCAGGCGCAGGTCGGCCCCAACGGCCGTGATGGTCAGACCCCTGGCCTCGATCTCGCGGAGAACCTGTATGTGACTCATGCCGGCACCTCCGTGTGCGCGGCGACCTCGTCCGGATCCAGGCCCTCGGCGATCAGCGCGCTCAGTTCGGCGACGGTGCGGGCACCGAGCAACTCCTCGATGGGCACGTCGGCGTCGACCTGCTCGGTGAGTTGGTACTGCAGGGCGATGGCCTGCAACGATTCCATGCCGAGCTGGACCAGGGACCGGTCCCGCACCGGCTCGTCCGCGGGCAGGCGCAGGAGGTCGCGCACCAGACCGCTGAACCAGGGGAGCAGCGGCGGGGCCGGGTGGTCGAAAGACGGGTGTTCGGACGCCGGGGTCGAGGAAGTCGGGTTCGAGGGCGCCGGGTCGGTTGTTCCCGGGTCGGCGAAGAACACCTGGCCGGCCAGGTCGACGGCGGTTCCGGCGGGCACCAGGTCGATCCCGGTGGGCCACCGGGTCGGCGCGGGCGCGCCGAGCGCGGTCGACAGGCGGTTCGCGAACCTCGGCATCACCGGCGCGCCGCACGTGGCCAGCAGGCGGGCGGCGGCCAGTTCGAGGGCGACCACCGTGCGCGCCTCGTCCTTGAAGTCCGCCACGTCCGCGGCCGGGGCCTGGAGGCGGGCGAAGGTGGTGACGTCCGTGACGATGCCGTCCAACAGTTCGGCCGCGCGGTTGAGCGAGAATCCGTCCTGCCCGAGGGCTCCGGTCAGCGCCGATCGGCGCGCCTCCAGCCGGGCCAGGAAGGCCGCGTGCTCGGGCCGCCAGGTGCCGGCGTCGGGCGCCACCCCGCCGTACCGCTTCGCGACGCGCTCGCCCAGGTCGTTCAGCCAGGCCTGCCACGTGCCGACCAGGGTGTCGCGGACGAAGCCCTCGTACGCGTCGGGGGAGAAGCTGGTGCGTCGGCCCTCGGGACGGGTCAGGGCCAGGTAGAAGCGGATCGCGTCGACCGTGCGCGGGTTCAGCACGTCCTTGCCCCAGATCGCGTGGCCGCGGCTGGTGGAGAACTTGCTGTCCTCGAGGAGGTAGAACTCGTTGATGTTGTAGTCGATGTCCGGCTGCCATCGTGGATGCGCGACGCGGTACAGCGCCGGGATGAACATCGGGTGGAAGAAGCTGCCGTCCGAACCCAGGAAGTGCACGATCTTCCAGTCGGCCCCGGGGTCGTCCGCGTCCCAGTCACGGCCCAGGTCGCGGCCGAGTGCCCCGATGCCGTAGAGGATGCTGAAGGCGTAGTCCAGCCACGACCAGATGACCTGACCCGGCACGTCGGATTCGGCGGGTGTGATGCCCCATCCGGCCGGATGCGTGACCGGGATGTGCAACCGCTCGCGGCGGGAGAGCCGTTCGGCCAGTTCCTTGACCCCCGCCGGGACGCGGCCGAGCCGGTGGTGGTCGGTGACCACCTTCCCGAACTCGTGCAACGGGAAGGTGTATCGCACCAGCGGACTCTCGCGCGGAGGCGCGTCGCACGCGGCGGAACGCGGCTCGACCAGGTCGGTGCACACGTTGGGTTCCAGGCACGTCTCGCAGATGTTCCCGCCGCTGTCGGCGTCGCACGCGGGGCAGCGTCCGGTGACCCCCGACTCGTACAGGTATTCGCCGGTGTCGGCGGCGAACAGCGCGGCACCCTCCCTCGGTGCCACCGTCCCCGAGGCGGTCAGCCGGGAGAAGAAGGTGCGCAGCGCGGCCGGGTAGGCGTCGTCACGGCTGGTCGCGGTGTACTGGTGGACGTCGATGTCCATCAGCTTCAGCGTGGCCAGGATCTCGGCGCTGTAGTGCGCGGCGGTCTGTGCCGGCGTGCGGCCCTCCCGGCGGGCGGCGGCCACGACGTAGTTCTGGTAGTCGTCGCTGCCGGTGATGTGCCACGCGTCGGCGCCGAGCATGCGCTGGTGCCGGACGAACACGTCGGCGCCGAAGAACGGCCCGGACAGGTGCCCCAGGTGCAGGTCGCCGTTGGGGGTGGGCGCGGAGGAGAAGACGAACACGGGACGCTTGCCGAACCCGCGGTGTCCGGTGTCGTTGGCCGCGTGTACCGCTCGTTCGCCGTCGCGCCAGTAGAAGCTGACGAACAGCAGGTCGGTGTCGCCCGTGTTCTCCACCGAGTGCGTCTCGAACGGTTCGAACTGCACGACGGTGGAGGCGGATACCGGATGGCGCTCGGCGTCCACGGTCAGTTCCCCGGTTCCGGAGACGAACACCCAGGTCTCGGTCTCGTCGTGCTGGTGCGCCTGCGAACGCGTGCCGGGGGCGATGCCGACCCAGGTCGCGCCGACCCCCAGCCGCGTCGCGGAGCCCGTCTCGACGGCGGCCACGGCGACGCCGTCGACGGCGCGGGGGGCGTCGGGGCGATAGGTGCTGATCTTCACGACAGACTCCTTTGCTTCTCCCACGCGTGCGGAGGAATCGAGGACAGGTCCAGCAGGTCCGCGGCCTCCGCCGCGATCGCCGGGGCGAGCCGATACCCGGAACCGTTGGCGGTACCGGCGAAGACCACGCGCCCCTCGCCCAGCGCCCGCACCTGCGGTTCTCCGGTGGGGCTGTACGCGTCACAGAACACCCGGCCCGAGACGCAGCGTTCGGCCAGTTCGGGGGCGTAGCGGCGCAGGCTCGCGCGCGCCTGGTCGACGTCGTCCGCGGACAGCCCGTCGACCAGGTCGTCGGGATCGACGTCCCAGGTCGTGCAGGTGTAGCTGAACAACCAGTGCCCCGAGGCGTGCAGGGGCAACAGGAAGGCGTCCTCGTCCTGGAAGACGACGGCTCGGTCGGTGCGGGTCGGGACCCGCTCGATGTGCAGGGCGACGATCTTCTTGACCCGGGCGCCCAGCGGGGCGAGCAGCTCCCGCCACGCGGGCTCGGCGAGCCACGGGCCCGGTGCCAGGACGACCCGCTCCGCGGTCAGCGTCTCGCCGGTGCCGAGGGTGAGTTCGACACCGCTCACGCTCGTGTCGCGGCCCGGGCTCGCGTGGGCCAGGGCGCGGACCGCGTCCACATGGACGCCCTCGCGCAGGGTCACCCGGGGACGGAGCTCCCGGGCGAGGTCGTGGACCAGGGCGTACACGTCGGCGTACTGGGCGCCTCGACAGTTCCAGATCCGCGCGTGCTCGGGCAGGCGGAGGTCGGGAGGGCCGGACGGATCCTGCCCGGGTGGTGCGCCGGAGGGATCGGCCGGCGCGGGACTGTCGGTCACGGTGTCGATGCGGGTCAACTCGGCGCTGTCGAGGTAGATCTCGCGCACTCGCGCCGCGTTCGCGGGCGAGGCGACCACCGACATCGGTACCGCGTGGATGGGCAACTCCGGGGCGCGCTGCTTGAGCCGGGCGTAGTAGTCCTGGCTGTACGCCGTCATGCGCCGAACCCGCTCCGTCGCGCCGCGCGGACAGTGCAGTCCCGCCGACCGTCGGCTCGCGCCCGCACCGACGGTGTCCCGGTCCAGGAGTACGACGGATGCCTCCGGCGCGCGTGCGGTGATTTCCCGGGCGACCAGGCACCCGACGATTCCCGCGCCGACGACGGCGACATCGGCGTGTTCGGGGCTCACAGAGCGTCCAGTTCGTCGACGGGCGGCTTGGCGGACCACTCCACGAACGACGGCAGTTGTTCGTCGGAGCCCACGCCCAGAAGCCGGTCGAGGATGCGCCGGCTGCGCCAGGCGGTCAGGCTCAGATTGGGATCCGCCAGTCCGCGCTGGCCACGTGCCGCGTTCTGCATGAAGATCAGGCGATCGCGGGGGCCGTCCCATTGCACGGCGAAGTCCCGGTCGATGCGGTACTCGTCGCCCTCGCGCTCCAGGCGGCTTTCGATCGGCGCGAGGAAATCCGTCGACGCCGGACGAAATCCGGTGGCCCACACGATGGTGTCCACATCCACGTGCTCGACCACACCCGGTCGGTCGTTGTGGCCCATCTTGATGGTCCACCCGCCGGACTCGTTCGCGCTCACATCGGTGACGCCACGATTGGGAAGCAGCGCCAGCAGATCCTGCGCCCCGTCGATGAAGCGGTGCTCGTAGCAGCGCTGGTAGATCTCGCGCAGCGTCGACTCCGAGATGCCGTCGCTGCTCAGCACGTTGCGATTGTTGAGCGACTCGCGGACCGCTTTGTCGAGGCCGGAGAAGTACTCGGAGTAGCTCGGCATGTAGTACTCGTTCGTGAACGGCGAGTCGTCGATGGGAAAGTAGTTCCCGCGCCGCGATATCCAGGTCACGCGCCGAGGCAATTCCTTCGGCGTCCGTGATATCAGATCCAGGAAAGCTTCCGCTCCGGACTGGCCGCCACCGACCACGGCCACCCTCTTGCCGACGAGTCCCGCGCGCGTTCCGTCGATGAAGTCGGAGACGTGGAACTGGGTGTCGCCGAGCTTGTCCCGAGCCTGTTCCGGAACCCAGGGTCTGGTGCCGACGCCGACGCAGATGTTGTCCGCGGTCACGGTGCGGCGACTGGTGTGCACGACGAATGAATCTTCCGCGTCGTCGAATTCGACGGAGACCACTTTTTCGCCGAACACGATGTTCTCGTTGCGCCGGCTCGCCCACTCCAGATAATTCCGGAATTCCCGACGGGGAACCGCTTCGTATTGGGCGTTGATGAAGTGGTAGATCTTCCCCTGTTCGTGCAGGTACGAGAGGAAGGAAAACCCGTTCGTCGGGTCGGAGAGGATGACGAGATCCTTGAGTAACGACACCTGTAACGACGCGCCGGGTATCTGCTGATTGTCGTGCCAGCCGAACTGCTCCTTCTGGTCGAGAAAGAGATTCGGCGTCTCCGAGCGTCCGTGCAGCAGCGACGCCAGGCTCAGGTTGGCAGGACCGACTCCGATGCCGACACAGCGGTACTGCGCCGACTGGGGTTCGTTTTTTCCCGGAATACGGTTTTCGACTGATTTCCCCACGGCTCGACGACACTCCCAGCACTCGCGCAGGACTGGTCATCCGGCGAAATTCCCCAGCGCAACGCGCGTAACTCGCGACATGGCCGGGGAACAGCCCCGGTGCGCCGGGAACCGGCTCACGCGGAGCTTCACGACAGATGCTTCTCGGAGGTTGGCCGCCACGCGCTGCGGAAGTCGAACGGTTGTCCGCGGCGCACGCCGGGCGGCGACAGGTGGTCGGATTTCAGGCACACGAGATTCCCTGCCCGCTTAATCTCGATTTCGAGCACGGCAGGCAGGTCGCGGAGCTTCGGTCCCGGTCCGTCCGTTTAGTCGGTGACGACTGGCGGAAGGGGTACCGACTCCGCGGAGAAGCTTCGGAACGGCTATTACTCAGCTATTCACTTTGGTTTGACCGGAGAGTCGCGTCATCAAATCTTTTCGCGCGAGTTCGCGCGGGCTGATGACCGAGATAGACTCTATAGCAGGGCCGGCGGCTTGGCTAGTGCGTCGCGGCGACCCTCCCGGGAAGATCGATTACCCGCCGATGGACGGAAAACGCGAAGATCGTATTCCGGTTCCCCAATCTTTGACAACTGCCGGGATGCCATTGATCAGGCGCTTTACCTTGGATATCGGCCGACCGGCACGCGAGGCGAACCGCACATGGACGAGATCGTGGACGAGATCGATCCTCGCCGCCCGACCGGATCGGCCCATGAGTTTTCGGGTCATGACCCCGCCGCATATCGTTGACAATCTCAAGGAAGCGGAACCTCCGATTTTGCGGCCGCGCGCTCCGACCATGCCCCCTCGAATTGCCGTCTCCGGCACCGCATCGACGGGCCCGGCTTCGACCGGCGACCCACATCCGCCGACGCGGGGTCGCGACCGGCGGGACGGCGATGTCCCGCAGGGGTCGGGGCCGGGCAGGGCGCGCACGGGCATGCGTACGACCCGGGCCGCGGCGGCCGGGCCGGGCTTCGTGCCCGTCCCTGCCGCCGACCCGGGTCCGCGGTCGTCGAGGTTGCCTATTTTGTGCCCGGTGCCGGCGTCCTTGCGTGTCGGCACCGGGCGCGGTTGTCGTGGCGGTCGTGCGCCGGGTCCCGAGCGTCACCGAGTATCGGCGACCCGGCGAACGGGCCGGGGGTTCAGCCTCGCCGTGTGGTCGCCGACTCCGAGGTCGGCCGGCCGGTCACGAGGTTTCCCGGTTCCAGGCTCCGGTGGCGGCCGTGGCGCGTGCGTAGTCCGCGAAGTCGCGCGGTGCGCGGCCGAGGACCCTGCGGACGCCGTCCTCGACGCGTGCGTTGCGGCCGTCGAGCACGGTGGTGAAGAGGTAGATGAGGAAGTCGATGTCGCCGGCGGGCAGGCCGGCCTCCTCGAGTGCCTTGGCGTACTCGTCCGCGCCCACGGTCGCGAAGTCGACGCGGCGTCCGGTGGCGGCGGCGATCTCCGCGACGGCGTCGGCGAAGGTGAGCAGGCGCGGCCCGGTCACCTCGTACGTCTGCCCGTGGTGCCCGTCCTCGGTGAGCGCGGCGACGGCGACCTCGGCGATGTCGTCCGCGTCGACGAAGGGTTCACCCACGTCGCCGACGGGCAGCACGACCTGTCCTTCCAGGACCGGCCCGACCAGGTAACCCTCGCTGAAGTTCTGGCTGAACCAGCTCGCGCGCACCACGGTCCAGGCGATTCCCGAATCGGCCACGACGCGTTCACACACCTGGGCCTCCTCCTCGCCGCGCCCGGACAACAGCACCAGGTGCCGCACGCCCGCGCTCGCCGCCGCCTCGGTGAAGGCCCGGATCGCCGCGGGAGCCCCGGGTACCGCCAGGTCCGGAAAGAACGACACGTAGACCGTGTCCACGTCCCGCAACGCGGGTGCCCACGTCGCCGGGTCCTCCCAGTCGAACCCCGGGTCGGCCCCGCGCGAGCCCACCCGTACGTCGGCCTCGCGCGCGCGGAGCAGATCCACGATCCGGCGGCCGGTCTTGCCGGTCCCGCCCAGTACCAGGATCTTGTTCGAACTCACCGTCATGTCGTGTCCGTTCGGCATCGTGAATGTGTTCCTCAAAGATCGTTCAGCCGCCGGACGGGAACAACGCCGCCATGATCAACTATCGTTGAGCAGGATTCAACGATCGGGCGGGGGCCTGCGTGGAGACGTACGAGATCGAGGCATTCCTGGCGGTCGCCGAGGAACTGCACTTCGGTCGTTCTGCGGAGCGATTGGGCGTGTCCACGGGGCGGGTCAGTCAGATCATCCGCAAGCTCGAACGCCGGGTCGGGGCGTCCCTGTTCGACCGAACGAGTCGGTTGGTGACGCTCACCACGATCGGCACCCTGTTCCACGACGACCTGCGCCCCGGCCACGAGCAGGTGCAAAGGGCATTGGAACGCGCGATCATGGCCGCTCGCGGCTTCGAGGGCCCGCTGCGGGTCGGCTTTCTCGGCGCCGCGGCCGGTGCGCTCGTTCTGGAGACGGCCCGTGCCTATCGCGCCGAGCACCCGACCGGCGACGTCATCGTCCACGAGCTCCAGATGGACAACTCCTTCACGGAACTGCGCGAGCATCGCACGGAGATGGTGCTCAACACCCGGCCCGTCACGGAGCCGGACATGGTCGCCGGGCCCGCGCTGTGGAGCGAGCCTCGATACCTGGCCGTCTCCTCGCGGCATCGACTGGCCGCCCGGCCGGAGGTCTGCCTGGAGGACCTGGCCCGCGTCACCCTGCTGCGCATGCCCGCCAACGCACCCGCCGCCATCGCCGACGACCGGGTCCCGGCCGCGACGCCACAGGGTCGGCCGATCGCACACGGGCCGCGGGTGGCCTCGTTCCAGGAGGCCCTGGCCCTGATCGCGGCCGACGAGGGCGCGTTCACCGTCGGCGGCCAGGTGATCCGCTTCTACACCCGCCCCGACGTGACCTACGTGCCCATCTCCGACGCCCCGCCCATCGAATGGGGTTTCGTGTGGCGCGCGTCGCACGAGACCGCCCGCATCCGAGCCTTCAACGCCAAGGCCGTCGCCGTGCGCACACCGTCGCGACGGGCCCGGGGAGCGGCCACGCCTTGACCCTCGGGGTTGACATCGAGGCGGTCGGGCGGACGGCCGGCGCCGGCGGTCGGCGCGGCGACGAACGCGGACGCGGATGCGGAGGCAGACGCTCGGTGCGTCGAGGCAGTGGGCGCGCCCGTCACCCGGGCCGGTCGCCCCGGCGACGGATGTCGAGCGTGGCACAGTGGAACGAACCGCCCAGGCTCTGCACGTGCCGGAAGGGACAACGGAGCGGCCGGCGGCCCAACTCTTCGACCAGTGCGCACATGTCGTCGTCCTCGGCCGGGAACATCGATCGTCGGGCGGTGCCGACCACACATTCCTCCAGCGGATCCCACTCGTTGTCCGAGCCCACCGGGATCGCGGGCCCAGGGGAGTGTCGAGGGGTTCGTTCACCGGTCGGCGGGTGATGGCGCATGTCCCGATCGTGCCCGAGACCCGTGTTCCGAGCATCCCGGGCGGGGCCACACGGATCAGCCGAAGTCGTCCACACACCGCCGGCGGGCCGGTGCCCGGGTGCGGGGCCGTACGGGGACACGAGTGCTCGGGCGCGGGGCTATACGGTGACGCGATGATCCTTTCCCTGCCGCCCGGCGATTTCCGCGCCTACCTGTTCGACTGCGACGGCACCATCGCCGACTCGATGCCGCTGCACTACCGGGCCTGGAAGCAGGCTCTGGACGAGTGGGGCTGCGTGTTCCCCGAGGATCTGTTCTACGCCTGGGGCGGGCGAACGGTGGCGGACATCATCACGTCGCTCAACGAGGACCAGGGGTTGGCCATGCCGGTGGAGGCCGTCGCGCATCGCCGGGAACTCCTCTTCCGCGAATACCTCCCGCAAGTGACCGTCGTACCGGGCGTCCTGGCGCACATCGAACACGCCGCCGGGCGTATACCGACGGCCGTTGTCTCCGGCAGCACCCGCGACTCCGTCACGGCGTCGCTGACCGCACTGGGTCTGCTCGACAGGTTCGACGTACTGGTGTGCGCCGGCGACTACACGAGGGCCAAGCCCGACCCCGAGGGGTATCTCCGGGCGGCCGAGCACCTCGGCGTGCCGCCGGAGCACTGTCTGGTCTTCGAGGACACGGAGATGGGCATCCGGGCGGCGACGGCGGCGGGCATGGCGTCCGTACGGATTCCGGATCCTCGTCCGAGGTGAGCGTCGCGCCGGCGCGGTGAGGGTCGCTCCGCGGGCAGGGGCTCCGGCGCGGCTCCGGCGAAATACGATCGCGACGGCACGGCGAGTTTGCTAGCGTCGATGGCATGAAGCGCGCCCACATGATGACGACGACGCCGGAGAGTGTCCCGGCGCGCTGACGGATTTCTTGGTCAAAGCCCCGGGGCGAGTGCCCCGGGGCTTCGTCTTGCGGTCACTCGCCCGATGTACGCGAGGAGACCCGATGCACGACCACCGCAGACTCGGCCGTGAGCTGGAACTGTTCGACACCGACCCGCTGATCGGGGCGGGACTGCCGTACTGGCTGCCCGACGGCGCCGCCGTACGGCACGCCCTGGAGGAGTACATCCGCGACGCCGAACGGCGGGCGGGCTACCGGCACGTGTACTCGCCGGTGCTGGGCAAGCGGGAACTGTACGAGATCTCGGGCCACTGGTCGCACTACAGCGACGACATGTTCCCGCCGATGGACGTGGGCGGCGAGCAGGTGGTGCTGCGGCCGAGCCTGTGTCCCCATCACGCGGTGATCTACCGCTCCCGGGGCCGCAGCTACCGTGAACTGCCGCTGCGTATGGCCGAGTTGGGCGGCATGTACCGATCCGAGCCGTCCGGCGTGCTCGGTGGGCTGACCCGGGTCCGGGCCATTCAGCTCAACGACGCGCACATCTTCTGCACCCTGGACCAGGTCGCCGAGGAGGCGCGGGCAGCCCTGGAGATGATCGCTCGCGCGTACCGGGCGCTCGGCATCGGTGCGGCGCGATATCGACTCTCGCTGCCGGGTGCGGGAGGCAAGTACGTGGCCGCGCCCGAGATGTGGCGGCGGTCCGTCGCGCTGCTGACCGACGTGCTCGACGGCTCGGGGGTCGCGTACGAGGCGGTCGAGGGCGAGGCCGCCTTCTACGGCCCCAAGATCGACGTCCAGGTGGTCGACCCGGCCGGGCGCGAGTCCACCCTTTCCACCGTCCAGATCGACTTCCACCAGCCCGAGCGGTTCGACCTGCACTACATGGGCGCGGACGGCGCCAAGCACCGACCGGTGATGATCCATCGCAGCATCATCGGCAGCGTGGAGCGGGCCGTCGCGCACCTCATCGAAGAACACGGCGGCGCCTTCCCCGCGTGGCTCGCGCCCGTGCAACTGGTGGTGCTCCCGATCGCGGCGACCGAGCTCCCGAACGCGCACGCGTTCGCGCGGCGTTGCCTGGAGTTGGGACTGCGGGTCGAGATCGCCGAGCCCGAACGCGGCACCCTGGGTGCGCGTATCCGCGAGTCCCGTCTCGTTCCCTACCAGGCCGTCATCGGCGCCAAGGAGGCCGCGAACGACCACATCGCCCTACGCCTGCGGGACGGCCGCCGCATCACCCCGCAACCCGCCGAGGATGTCCTCGCACGCGTGGGCGCCCTCGTGGACGCCCACGTGAGCGAACTGTGGGACGAGGCGGCGGTGTAACGCCCGCATCCGCCGTTTCCGTCGGGCCGCCCGCCCGTTCGGCCGACAGGGAGGCCGAACGGGTCGGCCCGGCTTCTCGAGCGGAGCCGCCGGCAGGGTGTACACGATCGAACCGGTCGTGCTCGGGGCCGCGCGAGAACCGGCTCCGGATTCCCGGTGTCGGGCGGGACGGTGGGGCGAACACGCCCACCGGTGGCGCAACACCGGGCACGCGTGGGACGTGGCCGGTATCTGTGGGGTCCACCGCTCCCCAACGAAACGGACCACCTCGTGCGAACCCGACTGTCGAGCCCGCTCCCGCCCGCCGAACGAGGTTCGCGTCGAACCCGGCCGCGCCGGCGCCGCCCCAGAGCCGCGGCCGTGCTGGCGGCGGCGCTGCTGAGCCTGACGGCCGCCGCGCCGGCGCCGGCCACCGCGATTCGATCCGACGCGCCGGCCGGGTCCGCGGAGCGGGTTCCGTCCTTCGCCGAGACGCTGACGCCCGAGCTGATCGCCCTGATGCAGCGAATGCGCGTGCCCGGCGCCATCGTCTCCATCCGCACCCCCGAGTCGGGTACGTGGACCACCACACTCGGCACCGGAGACCTGGCCGACGGGGCGCCGATCCGGTCCACGGACCACATGCGGGTCGGCAGTGTCACCAAGACCTTCACCGGGACGATCATCCTGCAACTCGTCGAGGCCGGGCGGCTGTCCCTCGACGACCCGGTCGCCGCCTACCGGCCCGACGTACCCGACGGGCAGCACATCACCATCCGTCAGCTCCTCCAGATGACCAGCGGGCTGTACAACTACAGCGAGGATCCCGCGTTCAACCGGGCGCTCGACGAACATCCACAGGCCCCGTGGACCCCCGACGAACTACTGGCGATCGCCTTCGCGCACCCGTCGTACTTCCCACCCGGAGGTGGGTTCCACTACTCCAACACCAATACCATCCTGCTCGGACTGATCGCCGAGGAACTCACCGGACAGCCACTGGCCGAGTTGTTCCGGCAACGCATCTTCCGGCCGCTGGGCATGTCCGAGAGCAGTCTGGCCACGGACTCCCGCTTTCCCCGCCCGCACGCGCACGGCTACGAGTTCATTTCCAACGTCGACAGCCTGACCGCGCCGGTACTCGAGGGCAAGGAAGCGGCCTGGGCCGACTGGTCGGCCGGCAATCCCAAGGACGTCACGAACTCCGATCCCTCGTGGGCCTGGGCGGCCGGCGCCGCCGTCTCCACCGTCGACGACCTGCTCCGCTGGGCCCCGGCACTGGCCACGGGCGCCTTGCTGAGCCCCGAGGTCCAGCGCGAGCGGTTGACCTTCGTCCCGGCCTCCGATCAGCCCGGCGCGCCGACCTACGGTCTCGCCATCGCCGACTTCGGTGGTTTCCTCGGCCACGACGGCCAGTTGCCGGGTTATAACAGTTTCGTGGGCTACAACCCGCAGTCGCGCGCGACCGTTGTCGTCCTCGTCAACCTCAACCAGTCTCCCGACGGCAAGGCGCCGGCCGACGAACTGACCAAGCTGATCTTCTCGAAGGTGTTCCCGGCGCCGTCCTCGTAGCCCTTGCGGGTGGGGACGCCTCGTCGGGTCCGGGGGAGCAGAGGGAGCCGGGGGAGCCGAGGGTCCGGCGGATCGACACGCCGGGTGGTTCGGTGCGGCGGATCGGGTGCGGGTGCGCATGCCCGCGTGCCCGATCCGTACGACCCCGCAGAGGTACTGCCGACACCGAGGAAGATCCCGCCTCCGGCGCGCCGACCGGCTCCGTGACTCGACGGGCAGGCCCGAACGCGCGCCGGCCGGCGTGCGCTACGCGGGAGACGCGTTCAGTTCGTGCTCTCGGGCAACGAGTTCGCCGCCCTCGTGGAGCAGCGCGGCGCGCATCTCCGGTGTCGCGGTCCGCCAGGTGGGGCGCAGGCCGAGGAGGAAGGCGTGCCGGTACGCGGATCCGATCGTCGCCGCACCCGCCTCGTCCAGCACCTCGGTCGCCACGAGGTCGAACGTCACCTCGACGACGTCGTCGGGCAGGGCGTTGATCCGCGCCACGAGGTCCTTGCGCAGCCGGTGGGCGACGGACGCGTCCACGACCCTCGGCACCACCACCCGTGCGCGGCCGTGCTCCACCAGACACTCACAGCCCCAGGTGTCGGTCACTGTCTCCCCCATCACGCGCCGAAGAACACGCCGCTCCGGGCGGGCGGTTCCGCTTGTTCGAGTCCACCGCACGTCGGGAGTCCCCGTACGGTCCGATACACAAACGAGACGAAAGCGGTGAAGCTCGCGGACTCGACGTCGTCCGGCCGACCGGAACCGGCACCTGCGGCAGGCGCCGCAGCGTACCCGGGTGCGGATCACGCCGCCACGGGCATCGGCGACGAATCGCCCGCAGGGCATGTGAAGTTGGACTCCTGGTGGGGTTCGGGCCCGCCGAACGCATCACCGGGCAGGAGCATGGGCGGTCGGCGTAGAGCGATCCGTACCGCACGGGCGTCGCGGAGTGCCCTATCGGGAGTCGGGGCGTGGGCGGTCGAGGATCAGGTCGGCCGCGTGGGCGATGACCTCGGCGCGGGTGCGGCCCTCGTGATCGGTGGCAAGGGAGCGGTGTGCGATCGCCACGCAGAAGGCCAGCAGACTGCGCGCCTCGACCTCGTCGGGATCGGAGCAGAAGGTGCCGATCATCTCGCGCAGCAGGGCCATACGCCGGTTGTCCACCCGGCGCAGGCGTTCGGCGACCGCCTCGTCGCGCCGGGCCCAGTCGCGGACGGCGAGGTCGAGGGGGAGCAGTCGGTCGTCGGAGAAGGTGAGCATGCCCGCACGCTGGATCATGGTTTTCGGGTCGCCGCCCTCGCGCTCGACCTGGTCGATCACCTCATCGGTACTCTCCCGTTCCCAGGCGTCCAGCATCGCCCGCAGCAGCGCGTCGCGGTCGGCGAAGTACCCGTAGAACCCGCCCTTGGTGACGCCGAGCCGCTTCGCCAGCGCCTCGACGCGCACGGCGTCCGGGCCGCCGTCGGCCAGCGCGCGCAGGCCCTCCTCGACCCACCTGTCGCGCGGTGTGCGAGCAGCGCCCACGGTGTGTCCCTTCGTGCCCGTCGTGCCGGTCGTGCCCCTCGTGCCCGTGCACCGGACGTATGCAGCCGCCCGTCCGATTATGCGTAACCGCATATTCGATCTTGCCTGGCGTTATACGCAAGCGTATAACAGAGGTGGCAGCAATGGCCCGAGGCAGGAAAGGCGGCGGCGCGCCGTGAGACTTCCCCGCACAGCCCATACCGATCAGCCGTGGCGGATCCACGAGCTCGCCCGTGACTTCCGGGTGGAGGACGTATGGTCCTACCGTGCTCCCGGCTCCGGTCCGGACGACTTCCCCGTCATGCTCGCCGCGATGCGCGCCGGCGGCGGGCTCGGCAAGCAGGCGCTCCCGGCCCGGTTCCTGTTCGCGGTGCGTTGGAAGCTCGGCGCCCTGCTCGGTTGGGACAAGCCGAAGACGGGTCTGGGTACGCGGGTCCGGCCGCTGCGCGACCGCGTGCCGCGCGAGCTCGCGGAGACCGTGGACCTCTCCCTCCCCGCCGGCAGTCCGTTCACGCCCGTGTACGACCTCGACAACGAGTCCGCGCGCGAACTGGCCAACCGGACGGTGCACGGGATCATGCATCTGGGGTGGGTGCGAAGCGGGGACACCGGCGGCGGTGACGGTGAGGGTGACGGTGATGGGAACGGAGACGTCGGCGACTACGAATTGCGGATGGCGGTTCTGGTCAAGGCCAACGGGCGGTACGGCAGGGTGTACATGTCCCTCATCGCACCGTTCCGCTACCTGATCGTCTATCCGGCGCTGACCCGTCAATGGGAACGGGCTTGGCGCGATCGCGAGCAGTTGCTCGCGTAAGGCGCCGGGCCTCCTCGACCTCGATGGTTCGGATCGTCGATCGCCGACGGGGCGAGCGATGTCAGCGCTTGAGCTTGCGCCAACCGCCCGCACGATTGTTGGCGATGATCTGCTCGAACATGGCGGTCAGGGCGGGTGCGTTGATCGTCTCGCCCCGGCGTACGGCCACGGTGCGGGCGGTCTTGTTGTCGTGGCCGCCGGTGATGATCCCCTCGGGGTCGGGGACGATTGCCCCGTCGTACAGGAACACGTTGACGTGGTCCTTCGCCGCCAGGAGCGCGCAGATGTTGCCCTGAAGGACGAAGTACGGTCGAACGGTGCGCTTGATGGTCTCGGCCACCTCCGGGTCGGCACCATGGACCAGGTCGCGGACCTCGCGACAGATGGCCTGCTGCCAATCGGGCAGGGCTTCGATGTAGTCGTCGACGCGCGGGTCGGTGACGTAGGAGGTCATGGTCATTCACCGTAACCGAACGACGCCGAGAAATCGGCACCATCGTCGGCGCATGTCCACGATTCGGATCCGAGGGTGTGTCCACCAGGTCCGGGACTTCCGTGCTCCTGTGACCCCCGCATGCGCATCGTCTCGCCGAGCCGGAGGTGGTGTTGGTCGTGCCATGCGGATTCCCACCCGAACGCACCGAGGCGGAACGGGACTTGCTGACGCGCCTGCCGGGCTGGTCGGATCTGCCCGCGGTTCGCAACGACAACGTGTGGGTGCTGGACGGCCCGGCGTACTTCAACCGGCCCGGACCGCGCGTGGTCCGCGGTGCCGAGATCCTCGCGTACGTCCTGCACGGCGTACGGCCACCGGTTCCCGTGACGCCTCGGGAGGCGCGGCGTCCGGGATGACTACCCGTTGCCGGCAGGTTCCGGCTCCGGAACGATCAATGGGGACAGGGTGGGCCGGTTCGGATGCCGGTCAGGCGTACCCGTACCAGGAGGTCGTGCAGCGCGTCGTGGCCCTCGGGGCGTTCCGCGAGTGTGGACGCCTCGTGCGCGTCGTCGAGGGCGGCCCGCAGCCGATCGATGTCCGCCCGTGCCGCGTCGACGGCCACCGACTCGTCCAGCGCGCCGTGCTCGGCTTCGCGTTTCGCGGCCACCAGGTCGCCGAGATAGGCCGGAGCGATGTCCCGGCACAGGTCGGCCAAGGTGGGGAGATCGGCCACGACCTGTCCCGAGCGCATCAGGTGGATCCCGGTCAGCAGGACCCGGAATGTGTACAGCAGCGGCTTGAGCTCGCCGGTCCGCTCGAACAGCCGTAGCTGCGTGCGCGCGAACCCGGCGTAGTGGTGCGCGTGGTGCCGGGTCACCAGTCCGGGGGCGAGCGCCACCAACTCGGCGTGCGCCGGCGTGGTGTGTACGACGAGTGGAGAAAGCAACTGCTCCAGGACGTAGCCGTTGCGGCGCAGCAGGAGCCGTACGAACTTTCCGAGGTCGTGGGTGACGAGGTCGTTCTCCACGCCGTCGGCTTCCCACATGCGCCCGCGCGTGTGCTCGCCCTCGCGCAGGCCGACCAACGCGGTCAGCGGCAGCAGATGCGCGCCGCGCAGGTCGACGTCGGAATCCCGGGAGGGGAAGCCGTACAGGTGCGCGCCGGACACGGTGGCGAACACGAGCGGATCGGGTTGTTCGGCCACGATCGCCGACAGGCGCTCCGGTTCGATGTCCAATGCCACGACGGGCCCTTTCCTGACGATGCTGCGGGACCCGGAATCCTAGCCCGCCACCCGCCTGCCGCGTCCCACCCGCCTGCGGCGGTCCATATGTTGGGTTGATCGCACGCGTCCCTCGGCGCGAAGACGAAGCCCACCGAACCCGGAGCCCGGCAACCGCCTTTCTCCTCGTCCCCACCGGGCCCGGACCTGATCCCGAACCGGCCCGAAACAGGGGCCGGCTCGGACCGTCTGTGCGGTCGGAGCCGGCCCCTGTTTCGGGGCGGAGCGGCCCGTGGTTCGGTCAGGGCCGTCGAGCGGGCGTTGCGGCACTCAGGCGCGGGTCCACACCTGGTTCTGCCCGGCGTGGCAGGGGTGGAGGCGGATTGCCGCGCCGTCGTTGGTCTTGAAGTCCCAGACGTCGGCGCACATGTTGGAAGCCTTCGCGTAGATGTTGTTGCCGCGCAGCGTGAACTGTTGGGCGGGGTTCCCACTGCAGTAGGCGAGTTGGATGACGGTGCCCTTCTGGGTGGAGCCCCAGGCCGCGTCCATGCACAGGCCCTTGGTGCGGATCGTGCCGTCGGATCTGATGTCCCACTTCTGGTTCACGTCTCCGTTGCACGACCACAGGACCAGCGGCGTGCCGTCGGAACCCGCGGACCCGCTCAGGCACTTGCCGGAGTACCCGTTCCGCAGCGGGTTGCCCGGGACGTTCGGCTTCGGCTGGGCCGGCGGGGGCTGGGGAGCCACCTTGGGTTGCTCCGGGGCGGGTTTGGTCAGCGGCATTTGCCGGGGCTCCATCGCGGGTTGCGTCGCGGGCCGCCCGGCGGCAGGGGGTCGCTCGGCGACCGGCGGCGCGGGAGTCGTGGCGGGCGGTGTCGACCCGGCGCCCGTCGGGGTCGAGCCGGCCTCACCGGGCGCGCCGGCCTCCCCCGGTGCGCCGGGTGCACCGGGTAGGCCGGGCGCGCCGGGTGCTCCAGGCGAACCCGGTGCCCCGGGTGAACCGGGCAGACCACGCGCACCCGGTGCGCCGGCCGCCCCGGGTTCCCCGGGCGGCACGGCGCCCGGCACCCCCGCCCCCGCCCCCGCAGCCGCGACCGTGCGATCGCCGGCCGACGTGTCGCCGCTCGCGCCGGTCGGGGTCAGCGCCACGGCCAGCGTCGTGACCGCGGCGATGCCCGCGGCCGAGCCGAGCGAGACCCACACCCGGCGCCCCGGCGCGAGACCGCGTCGGGGCCGGGTCGGCCGGCGGGCGTACGCCTGCGCCAACGAGGGCGCGGACGAACCGACGTGCGCGCCGGTTTCGTTGGGTTCGGACACAAGCTCTCCTTCGTGGGCACGACATTCTGACGGGGCGGTGTGCGCCGTCAGTCGGAGCCGACCAGTCGCGGGAGGTCCATCTCGTCGAGGACGACCAGTTGCCGCTCGTCGGGCGTGTCGATCTCGGCCATCCGCATGGCCTGACGCTCGGTCATCTGCTGGAACACCTGGCGCGCGGTGCGGCCGTTGCCGAACTGCGCGCCGCGCGGCATCGCGGTGAACAACTCGCCGAGCGCCTTGCGCGCGGGGACGCTGAGTTCGTAGCGGTGCAGGCCGGCGTGGTGCTCGACGATGCGCACCAGGTCGTCGGCCGAGTAGTCGTCGAACAGCAGGCTGCGGGTGAAACGCGAGGACAGGCCCGGGTTCGAGGCGATGAACCGCTCCATCTCGCCGGGGTATCCGGCGACGATCACGACGACTTCGTCCCGGTGGTCCTCCATGAGCTTCACGAGCGTCGCGACGGCCTCGCCGCCGAAGTCGTTCGCGACACCGGCGGGCACGAGCGCGTACGCCTCGTCGATGAACAACACGCCGCCGCGGGCACGATTGAACGACTCGGTCGTCTTCGGGCCGGTGTGCCCGACGTATTCGCCGACCAGGGAACTGCGGTCGACCTCGACCAGATGGCCGCGTTCGAGCAGGCCGAGCGCCTTCAACAACCTTCCGTACAGGCGGGCGATGGTCGTCTTCCCGGTGCCCGGGTTGCCCGCGAAGACCAGGTGACGACTCAGCGGTGGCGCGGGCAGCCCGGCCTCCTGACGCATGCGCACCGTCTGCATCAGCTTGACCATGCCGCCGACATCGCGTTTGACGCCGCCCAGTCCCACGAGTTCGGCGAGTTCGGCGAGCAGGTCCTCCAGGGTCTCGGGCGGCGGCGGAGCCTCGCCCGACTCGGCCAGGTCGGCCGACACCGGCGCGGCGACCGTGGGCGGCCCGCCCGCCGAAGCGACGCCGGCCGCGACCCCGGGCGGTGCCGCGGGTTGGCGCGGTGTCCGCGTGGACGCCTCCGACAGGGTGGGCAGCGAGGGCGCGGCCACCCGGACGGACACGCACTCCTCGAACACCGGGCGCGCACCCTCGCTGTGGCCGACGTCCTGTGCGCAGTCGAAGACCCGACAGCCGACGAAGTGCGGTTCGGCGTCGCGGCCGATGTGCAGGGCGGGGTACGCGCACGCCGACAGGTCGCTGTGTTCGATCACCCCACGCGCGCCCTCGCCGAACAGGATGCCGTTCTTCGCGGTCCCGTCCACCCGGATGCCGCGCACCGTCGGCTCGGCGCCGCGCCCCACCACCAGTCCGCTGCCGCCGACCGCGAAGATGCCGCCACCGTCCATCCGCAGCCGCGCACCGGCGTCGACGCTGACACCCGCGCTGCCGGTCTCGGCGATCCGGGTCGCGTACAGCGCGGCGACCGCGTCGGTGCCGATCTCGACGCCCGTCCTGCGCTGCCCGCTCACCACGCATTCGCGCAGCTCGCAGGCCGTGGAGGAGCGCAGACGGACGCCCGTCTCGCCGCCCTCGATCCGGCCGGCGCGCATCGAGAGCGTGGCCTGGTCGGCCACGTGCACTCCGCACATGCTCGCCCCCGTGACCGTGGTGTCCACGATCTCCGCGTCGGCGGACCCCACCACCGCGAAGCCGTGTTCCTCGCTGCCGTCGAGACGGCAACCGCCGATCCGGGCTCGGGCGTTCGCGCCGAGGTGCACCGCGGTGAATCCGGTGCGAGTGATCAGCGACGCGGTCACGGTCACCTCGGATTCGCCGAGCGCGACGACGCCGTTGGCGGCCGGGCCGGCGATCCGGCAGCCGTGCGCGGTGAGGTGCGCCGTACCGCCGACCGCCACCGCGCTGCCTTTGGCGTCGGTGATCCGGCAGTCGTCGAGGTGGACGCGGGCCTCGTGTTCGGCCTGGACGCCGCTGCGCCCGACGTCGCGCACGCGGCAGTCGTCGAGGCACACCTCGCCGCGCTCCTCGACCAGGACGCCGTTGCGTCCGGCGCCGTCGAGCGTGCTGTCCCGGGCCAGCAGTCGGGCGTCGCCGCGTACCCGCAGCGCCGAACCGGAGGTCTCGCGCACCCGCAACCGGTCGGCGATCAGTACCGCGTGACCGGACAACACCACCCCGACGCCGTCGATGGTCTCCAGGGTCGTGTCCTCGACGCGGGCCCGGGCGTCGCCGTCCAGCACCACCGCGGCGTGTCGCGCCCCGCGCAGCCGGGTCCGGCGGATCAGCAGGACGCCGCCGCCGGTCGGGTCGCCGAGGTCGGCGTCGAGGGTGTCGGCGAGGGTGAGTGTGGCGTTCCGCGCGTTGCCGCTCGCCTTCGCCGAGCCGAGCACGTCCACGCGGCCGCGGTCGAGTTCG
Source organism: Embleya sp. NPDC050154 (assembly GCF_044460165.1). NCBI lineage: Bacteria > Bacillati > Actinomycetota > Actinomycetes > Kitasatosporales > Streptomycetaceae > Embleya > Embleya sp. NPDC050154. The sequence goes on along the minus strand of NZ_JBITJP010000009.1, from coordinate 58,690 downwards.
CACGCGTCGAGGGTGAGGCCGGCCGCGTCCTCCACCCGGACCACCGGCTCCGCCGGGTCGGCGCCGTGCAGGACGAGGCCGCGGACCACGCAACCGGGGGCGGCGACGGTCAGGGCCACTCCGGCCGGCGGGCGGAGCACGACGGTTCCCGCCCCGTTCTCCGGCCGCAGGACCACCCGCCGCTCCAGCCGCAGGCGCTCCTCGTACTCGCCGGGCGCGACGAGGATTTCGGCGCCGGCGGGTGCGGCGGCGAGTGCGGCCCCGATGTCGCGGTGGGCGCCTCGGCCCCTGGGGCCGACGCGGAAGACCGGTGTGCTCATCCGGTACCCGTTCCTGGCAGTAGGTTGTCGGACGACGTTCCGTCGGGCACATGGCCGATCCAGCGCACGGTCGCGGGACTGAACACCAGCAGGCCGACGAGCTTGTCGACCAGCTTGCCCAGTGCGCCGACCACGAAGATGTCCATCGGCCCCTGGCGGTGGATCCACCGACTGCCGACCAAGTGCTGGACCAGGGTGCGGAGCGCGCCGACCGAGACGGTGTCGAGAGCCCCGCCGACCATGGACGCCAGGCCGGCCAACGCGGCGTCTCCGCCGGTGAGTTTGATGATCGCGCCGTCGGCGCTGCGGACCCCGAAGATGGCGGACTGCGACGCGCCGCTGACGAACCCGGCGAGCGCGCCGGTGGCGAGGCCGAGGGTGAACTCGTAGGTGCCGCCGCGCCACCGCACCGGACGCTCGTTCGCCCCCCACTCGGTGTTGTGGCTGTCGTCGTTGGGCCGCCAACTCCCCGGCATCCCGTAGTCGATGTTCGACCAGTGCACCTTCCAGCCGCCCCGGTTGAACGCCATGTGCGCCGCCGAGACGCTGCCCTTGGTCATCGAACTCAACGAGGCGCCGAACGCGGCGCGTCCGACGTCCACCATGCTCAACGCGCCGCCGGAGATCATCCGGACCATGGACAGGACGACGAGGTTCATGGCGAAGTCGAGCAGGAACTCGTGCGTCATGTCGATGCCGATGGACTGGATCGCCCGGAGCGCGAACGGCGCCGGGACCGCCTCGCCGTCCACGGACGGACCGAAGGTCCAGCGGTTCGGTTCGCGGAACGTGCGGTTGAGGCCGCGGTATTCGTTGGCCCAGCCGGTGAAGTGCGTCTCCCGTCCGATGATGGTGTCGACGCCGTTGACGTCGTACTCGTGGATGTACCCGGGGATCGTGCGGTCGTTGATGACGGTGACGCCGTCCGTGTCGTAGCGCCGCGCGTGCTTGTTGAAGTTGTTCGTCTCCAGGAACGTGCCGTCCGAGAGCCGAATCTTGACCTGGGCGAGGATGCCTTGGTCGGACTCCTGCCACACGTGCCGGTCGAACGCCGTGGTGGGCGAGGGGCGGAAGTCGCGCACCCGGAACGGGCTGTCGGTGAGAGAGTCCCGGAACGCGTTGGTGAACTTGCGCTCCGGGATCTCCTGGACCACCTGGTCGTCGAGGCTGCTGATCCGGTCGGACCACCGGGCGCCCTTCGCCCAGCCGGGGAGCCGGTTGCCGTCCGCGTCGAACCAGTGCCGGACGCGGTCGCCGACGCCGTCGCCGAAGGACATCACATTGCCGTTCGGGTCCAGCTTGTTCCAGTGCCAGACCTCATTGCCCCGGGCGTCGACGCCACGCCACGCCACGACGCTCAGACCCTCGCCGAGTTGTCGATGGTCGCGGATGAGGTTGCCGGTCGCGTCGTAGTCCTGGAACGACTCGCGGTCGAAGTGCCACGGCGTGATCTGCCGCTCGAACGCGGTGGTGCGGATGCCGCCCGTCTCCGGGTGGGCCGCGTCGTGCCACCGGAACCGGCGGGTGTTCGCCCCCATGGTGCCGACGATGTCGAGGTGCCCGGCCCCGTTGGGATCGGGAAAGGAATCCGAACGACCGACGACGACGCCGTGGTGGTTGTACATCGTCCAGTCGCCGTTGTGGGCATCGATGGAGGTGCGGGTGTTGGGCCCCGCGCCCCCCGCGCCGTCGTTCGGCCTGGGCCGGTAGTCGATGAACGTGCCGTCGTCGAAGCCGGTCCGGACCACGGTCCACGGCTTGGCGCCCGGGGTGTACCAGTCGCCGTCGGCCAGGTCGTTGGTGACGCGGTCCTGCCAGGTGACGCGCTTGCCGCCCACGCCCGGGGTCGGGACGAAGTCGCCCTGTACGAACGTCCGGTGGCCTTGGAGACCGTCGGCGCCTTCGGTCCACGGGAGGTAGTGCGGTCGATGTGCCACCGGCTGCCCCACGTTCGGCCCCGCGTGGACGGCGGGCAGCCGTACGTCGCCGACGGTCAGGGTCTTGCCGCCGAGCAGCGTGCGTGTCTCGCGGACGATGTCGCCGTTGCTCGCGACGTCGATCACGGTCTTGTTGTTGGTGGTGAACTGCACGCCGCGGGTGCCCGCGCCGCCGCCCGCCGGCTCCTGGGTCCACGTCGCCACGCGCAGGCGATTGTCCTTGGCCAGCCACTGGTGCCCGCTGAGGTCGGTGGTGCGGATGTCGGAGCTGAACATGTTGCGGAAGAACACCGGAGGCCGCTGCTCGGCGAACCGCTCGACCTTGAGGAAGTCGCCGTTTAACAGTGTCTTGCCGAACCCGTTGACGTTGCCGTCCGGGTGCCGGGAGACGAAGTCCCGCTTGGGGATGCCGTCCGGGCCCATCTCGACCTGGTGGTAGCGGCGCACGTCGTGCAGACCGAACTGGAAGCGGCCGTACTTCTCCTGGGAGGTGAGGAGTCGGTTCGTGATCGGATGGTTCATCTTGTCGGTCCAGCCACGCCCGGGACCCCAGTGCCGGGTTCCCGAGGCGATCTGCCCGAAGTCGGCGTCGTACCGCACCCATGTGGTGTCCGCGAAGCTCTGCCCGGCCGGCACGGTGTCCAGCCTGGCCAGCACGTGGCCGCCGTCCGCGCTGAGTTGGAAGTGCCGCACGCGGACGTCGAAGCCGAACACGCTCTTGACGTCGAACCAACTGCGCGTGCTTTCGCCCCAGTGCCGGGTGCCGTGCTGCACCAGGTTGCCGTTCGGGGTGAACTCGGCCCACGGTCCGCGCTGATTGAACCAGCCGAAGGTGCCCAGGCTGGCCGTCGAGTGGTGCGCGTCGAGCATGCCGCCGTCGGGCAACCAGCGACGTTCGAAGACGGTGACCTTGAGATGGCTGATCAGGTGGACCCGGCCCGCCGCCGCGCCCTGCATGTCGACCGGGCCGCCCTCGAACCACTTCCGGGTCGGCGGAGCGGGCACCGGTACGCCGTGCGCGTCGGTCTTGACCAGCGCCCACGTGGGATCGCCGTCGGCCGGGTGGGTGATCGCGAAGTGCCGATTCGGGTGGATCCGGCCCTTGGCGTCGACCATGTCGATGCGCTGGAACTCCAGGCGACCGCCCGCGTCGAAGAGTCGGAACTCGCGGGTCTGCGCGCCGATGCCGTCGACCCGGTATCCGCCGCCCGGTTGCGGGATCGCCCGCAGGCCCGGGAGCGCGTCGAGATTGCCGTCCAGGATCCGCAGGTTGCCCGCCGTCGTGTCCAGGAATCGCGTCTGCCCGGGCTTGCCGATCCGGGCGTCCGACAGCCCGATGCCGTCGAAGCGGTGGACGCCGGCGCCGTCGTTCACCCGGAAGACGGTGATGTGGCCACCGTCGCGCGGCACCTGGTGCGGAGTCGCGGTGAATTCGAGCCCGCCGTTCTCGTCGAACAGGCGGAACCCGCCGTCGGCGGTGCGCACATTGAACCCGCCGCCGTCGCGCGGATGCACGGTGATGTTCGGGATGTCGACGAGGTCGCCGCCGACCAGGGAGTGTGCCCCGCCCGGGTGCACGCGGACGTTCTGCGGCAGGTGCGCGCCGCCCACGTCGCGCAGGCGCAACACCCGGAAGTCGAACTCGCCGGTGTTCGAGAAGACCCGAATCGACGGCGATTCGTGGCCGGCGACCTGGAGGGTACCGTCGGGGCGGGTGTGCACCGAGAATTCGAGGTTTTGGCCGTTCGCGTGCTTGACGAGCGGCAGCGGGCCGGGCGCGGGCGCCCCGGCGGCCCCGGCGGCCGGGGCGGGGTTGAAGAAGACGAACTCGCCCGTCGGAGCCCCATGGGGGCCACGCAGGCCGATGGCGTCGAAGCGGTGCTCGCCCCGCAGGCCCACGACGACGTGGTCGGTGTCGTCGAGGATCCGGAAGCCGTCTCCCCGCAACCCGTTCTGCCGCACGACGTGCGTGTCCGGGACGGGGCCGAGTCGTCCGTCCACGAGGGTGACGGTCCCGGCGGCGTCGACCCGGACGAACCGCCCCCCGAACGGGCCGCCGACCACGTGGATCGCCTGGTACCGGCGCACTCCGTCGAGACCGTGCGCGGCGAACGACCCGTCGGGGTCGGTGAGCCGCAGTTCGTCGCCGACCCGGGTGATGGTGACGTTCGGATCGGGTACGCCGGCCTGGTTGCTCGGGTGCGGCACCGGCACGTCGGGGGTGTCGACCGGCGTGTGCACGTACTGCCCGACCGACGCGTCGCCGACCCTGAGTTCGAGGACGTTGTGCGTGCGCGCGCCCGCGCCGTCGACGAGGATCGCGCCGCCGCGGTACTCGACCAGGTACCCGCCGCCGTGTTGCGGTGTGACGCTCGTGTGCGGCACGGTCGTGCCGTCGCCTCGGGTGAGGTGCGGGACGCCGCCGACGTTCTCGGGCATCCGGATGAACCCGCCGGGGGCACCGCCGCCGGTGAGCGGGAGCGCGGTGTGCGAGAACACGCCCTGTGGCGTGTGCACGTCCACCGTCCCATGCGGTTGCCCGTCGGGGCCGGTGCGGGTGATGTGGAACGTGTTGTCGACGTGGGCGACGGTCGCGGTCGTGGACGGCGTACCGTCCACGCCGCGCGGGGCGGGCAGCGGGTCCGCGGCGCCGACCGGGGTGAAGACGTGCAGCCCCGTTCCCCGGTTGTCGGCGGTGGTGAGGGTGACGACGTCGTGTCCGCGGGCGCCTGTGGCGTCGACGTGGAACTGCCCGCCCGGGTGCTGGATCCGGAACTCGCCGCCCACTTGCGGGACGACCCGGGTGCCGGGGATCGGCGTGCCGTCGGCGCCGGCCAGATGCGGCGTGTCGACATGCGGCGAGCGGATGTGACCACCCGGCACGCCCAGCCCGTCGATGCCGCCGAGCGCAAGCGAGTCGTGCGAGAACCGGCCGTTCGCGCCGAAGACCCGGACGGCGGGACCGGCGTCGGTGGGGACGACATGGAACATGCCGTTCGCACCCGGCGGCACGGTGACGGAGCCCAGTGTCCTGGTGGCGCCGGCGTCGACGAGGGAGAGGGCCCCGCCGTCGTCCGGGGTCAGCACGTGCATGGGCAGCACGTGGCCGGTGGAATCGGTCAGCCGCAGGCCGCTGTGCGAGGGTGCGCCGGTCGTCCGGTCGTGGATCCGGAAGCCGGTGCCGGTGGGGATGTTGACCCCGGTCGCGCTGACCCGTACCGGTGACCCGCCCGGGTTGTGCACCTTGCCGTCGGCGTCGAAGTGGGTGATACCGAGGGGTTGGTCCTCCACATCGACGCGGATGACGACGAGGTTGCGGTCGAAGTCGCCGCCGCTGAGCGTGATGCGCCGCTCGATGCCGACGAGTCGGCCGCCGGCCGCGGACATGTCGAAGTCCCAACGGCGGATCTCGACGTTCGGCACCACGTCCTGCTCGACGCGCACGATGGTGTTCCCGGACGGTCCGGTGTGGTGCGAGGGGATCAGCGGGGGTCCGTCCGCAGCGCCCACCGTGCGGATTCCTTCGATGCCGTCGGCGCCGAGGCGGACCTCGATCCGGGTCCCGGGCAGCCCCGGGATGTCGACGAGGTGCGAGCCCGGGCCGGTCACGGTGCCCGGGCCGGGCACCGTCGGCACGGTCGTGCCGGCACCGAGGGTCGTCGACCCGGTGATCGTGCCGGCCGGGGGCATGGTGGTCAGCTCGACGGACTGCCCGGGGACGGGGCCGGTGACGTGCGCGTCGATGATCTGGTCGTCGAGGAGTCGGTGGTTGTTCAGCGCGCTCAGTTCGTAGTCCCACCGGTGCACGCCGCCCGCGAAGGCCTGTTCGATCCGCAGGATCTGTTGGTCGCCGACGGTGATGTGGGTCGCGCTGATGTCGGTGCGCCCGCCCGAGGCGACGTGGATGTCGACGAGCCGGTCCGCCCGGGAGCTCGGCAGCACCCGCACCTCGACGCCGCCCAGGCCGGGGATGTTGCTGAAGGTGTGCGCGAAGTCGTACCGCACGTTGTTCACCATGAACACCGTGAGGTCGTCGGCCGTCGGGCGCAGCGTGGGGAAGTGGCCCCCGGTGGTGGGGACGCCGCCCACGCCCGCGGTGCCCGCGGGGTCCACCGGCGGGGTGTCGCCCGGTCCGCCGCGCGGCGACAGGGTGCCGAACGTCACGCGGCTGCCGTTGACGTCGACGTGTGTCGTCGCGCCGCCGGCGCCCTTGAGGTCGGCCGTGTTCGGGGCCGGCGCGGTGGGCGAGGTGGCGACGTGCCCACCCCGGACCGGGGGTATTTCGACGGCACCGGTGTTCGGCGCCCCGACCCCGGGGCCGGTGTGCGGCGTTCGGAGGTCGGGCGTGCCCACCTGGGTGATGCCCGACACTCCGCCGACGTTGGGCGCGGCCGGCTGTGCGACGTTGGGCACGCTGCCGAGGTTCGGGGTCGCGACGTGTCCGAGTCCCCCGGTGACGCCGATCCCCGGCGTGGAGACCTGACCCGTGTGGGGTAGCGCGCCGACGCTCGGCGCCTGGACCTGCGATGCGAGCGGGACCGAGCCGATCTCCGGGACGTTGACCCGGGCGCCGTCGTGCAGCCCGGTGACCTGCGGGGTGGAGAGGTTGGCGGAGGAAACGGCCGGTACGTCGGCCAGTTGTGCGCCGACGGTGGGCGGTTTGAGATCGCCGAGCAGTTGGCCCGGGAAGGCCCCGGCATTGTGGCCGAGCGTGGGGGCGAGGGAGCCGGTGAGGCCGGAGACGGGTGTGGTCGACACGGTCGGGAGATTGACGTGTGCCGGCGTCGGCGTCGCCACGTTGGGCAGCGCGGCGGTGCCCGAGTGCGGGAGCGAGACGTTGCCGATCTGCGGGAGGGCGACGGTCCCCATGCCTTCGACATGGGGGAGGGCGATCGAGCCGGTCGAGGGCAGGTCGTGCACCAGCGCGCTCGATCCCGGCAGCCCGACGTCGACCTTGGGCAGTGCGTTGGTGACCGTGTCGAGGTTCGGGATGCTGATGTGGCCGAGCGAACTCGCCGGTGCGTGGAGCCCGCCCGTGCCCAGCGCGGTCACGCCCGTCCCGGTGACGGCGGGCGGCACGCCGAGTCTGCCGCCGAGGTCCAACGTGCCCAGTCCGTTGAAGGAGAACGGCGGCAGGTCGACGATCTTGGCACCGAACCCGGTGAGCGGCACCACCGCGCCGAGGTTGCCGCTGTTGGCGAGATAGGTGTCCAGGCTCGGGAAGGTACCCGCGTGGAACCCGTCGCCGAACTTGCCGAGCGAGGGGACGTTCACCATGCCCAACTCGCCGAGTCCGCTGGTGAATCGCGTGGACAGGGGCGGCATGTCGAACCCGCGACCGAGTGGACCGGTGTTCAGCGCGTCGAGGCCACCGATGTCGACATGCGGCAGCTTCCCCAGACCGCCGCCCGATCCGAAGGCGGTGAAGCCCGCGTGTACGCCGCCGGTGATCTTGGAACCCGCGCCGATGAACTTGCCGTCGATGAAGGCGCCGTAGCGGTACATGTTGAACATGCCGCGGTCGATGAAGCCGATCCGGAAGGCGAGCCCCAGGCCCTGGCCCATCTCGTCGGCCGCCACCGGCAGGAACAGCCGCAGACTCTTGAAGCCGCTCAGGCCGCTCGCGATCGAACCCCCCAGCCCCTTGAAGGCGTTGACCGTTCTGACGATGCTGCGCAGGCCGAAGAACGTCTTCGCGCCGGCCAGGTTGATCACGGTCAGGTCGGCGCCGATCGGGAAGACGCGGATGCCGCGCCCGACATTGACGCCGAACATGGAGAGTTCGGGTATGTGGGTCAGGGCGGGACCGAGCTTGATGCCTTGGATCCCGCCCTTGATCCACGCGCCGCCCGCGGCGAGCGCGTCGTCGATACCCAGCCCCATCCGGCCGAGCAGCCCGAACGAGTTGGCGCCGCCGCGGAAGAAGGTCTTCGTGCCGGCGAGGCCGCGCGTACCGGTGCCCTTGATGACGTTCCACAGACTGCCGAGATGCAGTCCCTTGGTGGTCGGGGCGATCATCCCCAGGATGCCCAGCACGAGCTCGGTGACGCCCGCCTTGCCGTGCGCGAAGTCGATCGCGGTCTTGATCATGAGCGCGACATTCAGGGCGATGGACAGCAGCGCGACCACGCCGCCGAGGAAGATCGCCGGAACGACCAGGAACATCGCGATCCAGGAGAGCGCCTTCCAGAACTCGTCGCACTCGTCCACGGGGGAGGCGATGGACTCGGCGGCGGCGTTGAGCGCTCGCGCGGCGGTGTCGGCCGCGTCCTCCAGGGTGGTCTTGGCATCCGCCGCGGTGGCCTTGTGCGTGTCCCGGCCCGCGTCGTCGTCCTCGGACAGCGCGGCGGCCGCGGACAGGGCCGTGTCCGCGCGTTGTTGCTGCGTGCGCACGATGGCGACGTAGGTCACCAGGGCGGCGCGTACCTTTTCGTGCGCCTTCTTGTACGTCGAGATGTAGTTGCGCAGATTGCCGTCGATGACGCCGCGCATGGCGTCCGCCGTCTTGCCGATGAAGACGGTGCTCGCGGTGTTCTTGACCTCGTTCAGGCCGTTGTCGATCTCCCGTGCGAGATCGATGAATTCGAGTTCCGCGGCGATCACGCGGTCGATCCGGTCGGGGTCGCCGGGGGTGGGGTCGCGGTCGAGACCGAGCGCACTCCAGTCTCCCGGACGAGCCATCGAGGTGCCCCTTTCGCTCGATCGTGCAACCACGGCCGCCTTCTGTACGCGCCTTCCTCGGGAGAGGTTCAATCTTTCTCCGAGTAACGTCGTTGAACCTCCATCGGTTGCAACGCGTACAGAAGTGAAGGCAGTTCGAGGAGCGGTGCACGACGCGGTCTCGTCGAGGGGCAGGAGGTCGAAATGGTCGATTTCGCGGTCGACTACAACAACCTGTACACGATCCAGAGCAAGCTGCGAAACCTTGCCAAGCAGGCCGATTCGGGCAGTGGCGGAGCATTTCGGGAGCTCGGCGAGGCGGCGGCCGGCGAACGAAAGGCGTGTCTGGGCACGTCGAGTCTGTCGTACGCGTTCAACAGCTTCCACCGCCACTCGAAGTCCCGTACCGGTAAAGCGAAGGAGGGTCTCAACCAGCTTGCGGACACCTTCAAGGCGGTGTCCGACCGGTTCTTCGACGCCGACCAGCGGATTGCCGCCGGGGCCGGTCTGATGACCGTGGGTCTGGGCCTGGACAAGTGGCGGAACATCAAGGCGACGCACGACAAGTGGGTGGCGGACAAGGCCAAGTGGGACGCGTACCTGGCCTCGATCGGTGCCACCGACTACTTCCGCGACCATCCCGACCAGAGAATCCGGTCGGTATGCCACGCCCCGGACGCCCCGGCGTGGTGTGCCGCGTGGATCGCCAAGGGCGAGGACAGCGCACCTCCCAACCCCGGGAAGGAGCCGCCCAAACCCGACGACAAGCCCCCGACCTCGTACCACCACGAGGACAAGGACGGCAAGATCGACGTCAGCGTCGAGTTGGACAAGGACAACAACGTCGTCAAGGAGACCTCGAAGATCACCACCGCGCAGGGGCAGAGCTACGAGACGATCACGACGTACAAGGGCCCGCCGGAATGGGTCGAGATCCCGGACGGCGACGACAAGGGCAACGAGCCGGACCGGATCGACGTCCGCGACTACACCATCACCACCAACTTCGGTGACGGTACCTCGAGTACGGCCGTCTTCACGATCAACAAGGACGGCGGCGGCACGATGGTCTCCACCGCAGACGGCAAGTCCGAGCACTACATCCGGAGCGGACCGAAAGACAAGTGGAAGCCGGATCCCGCGTACGCCGACAGCGACTCCGGTCGCGACAAGAAGACGGGCACCGGCACCGGCGACAAGGGAAAGAACCACATCATTTGACCCCCGCCCCACCGGCGTTCACCCGCGCACTCGTACCCGCCTCCGCACCGACTCCCGTTCCCGCTCCCGTTCCCGATTCCGTTCGCTTCCGTGACCGAGGAGATTCGCCATGGCCGCCAACATCAAACTCACCTACGCCGAGATAACCCGGGTGTCCAATCTGTTGGACAACAGTGTCGACCACACGCTCGTGCCCCGGATGAAGGAGGCCAAGGACGAGGTGGACACCCTGCTCACCCAGAACCTCGTGCTGACCAAGGCCAGTCCGGCGTTGCAGAGCCAGTACGAGAAGTTCAACACCGCGCTCACCCAGGCCACCGAGAGCATCAAGGGCTACGCGACGCAGTTCCGCCAGATCATGACGTCCGTGCAGGACCTGGACAAGGACATCGCGGACAAGGTCAACTCGCCCCAGTAGCAGCCCGTTTACCCATGCAAGCAACCGTCCAGCGACCCCTTGGGAGGACCTCATGGCCGATATCCACGTCGATGTCGACGAAATCGCCCGCGGCGCAACGAGAATGGCTGCCAAGCTGGCCGACATCTCCAAAGAGCTCGGCGACCTGGAGACGGCCGTGAGCGGTCTGCTTCAAGACGGCCTGGTGTTCGAGAAGGCCAGCCCCGCCCTGACGGAGGCATACAACACGTTCAGCGCGCAGATGAAGTCGTCCGCGAAGAACATCGACTCGTACGGCCAGAACTTCCGCGAGATCGCGAAGTCGCTCACGGATTCCGACGAGAACCTGACGACCGAGATCAGGAAAGCCATCGACAAGATGCAGGCCGACGCGGCGGCCCAGAAGAAGTAGCCGCCGCAAGGGCGGCGGGCGGCGCACACACCGCCGTTCCGCCGCCCCACCTCGCGCGCAGGTGCCGTGCGCGCTCCCGCCCGTCAGCCGTCCAGGACCGTGAGCGGCACCTGCACCGCGATCGCCGACCCCGCGTCGCCCGCGGTCCAGCCCCGACCCGGACCCAGTGACGCGCGCACCTGCTCGGCCGACAACCTGACCCCGATCAGGTCTCCCTCACCCAGGGTCTTCGGCCCCAACAGCAGGCCGCGGCGCGACCTGCGGGCCATGCCCACCCAGCCCAGCGAACTCATCGACTCCGCCGTGCCGGCCAGCAACAGACCCTGCCCGCGGTCGCGGCCCGACGTCGCCAACTTCCGCAGCACCGAGTCGGCGTCGCACGCCAGCATGAGATCGGCATCGTCCACCACGACCACCACCGGCTTCCCCTCTACCGCGGCCAACGCCTCGTTCAGTTCCTCCGGGGACGGATCGGGGTCGGTGAGCACCTGGGCGAGGCCGTGCGCGGCCAGCTTGCGCAACTGTGAGTCGCGCGGCGTGAGCACGATCAGATGGGTACCGCCCATCAGCAGCGACACGCACATGGCGGCCAACGCCGTGCTGCGCCCACTGCGCGGCGGCCCGGTGACCATGAACGACCCGGCGCCGTCCGAGAAGTCGTAGCTCAGCGGCTCGACCGCGTCGCCCCCCACGCCCAACAGGGCCCGCAGCGGCGTGCGCAGCGCCTGCGGCACCCGGTCGTGGGCCTCCTGGAAGCCGATCAGCGTCGGCATCTCGTTGACCCGGAACGGTCGCCGCACGCCCGGCACATTGCTGTCGCGGATCGTCGCCCGCCGAGCCAGGTCCCGCATCGCCTCGGCCTGGTCGCTCTGGTCGCCCGCGGAGGTGTCGCCTGCCTCGACGGCACCCGCGGCGGAGGCCGTCGACGGCTGATCGATCGACGGCCGGCCGATGGACGACTCGGCGGTCGACGGCAACAACGCGATCTGGGCCTCGACCGCCCCCGGCGCGAACCAGCCGCGCCCCGGGGGGACATGCGTCGGAACGCTGTTGCGGGGAATGCCGATGAGCGTGAAGTCGCCCGGGTCGGTCTGCCGCAACAACAGTCTGCGGTCGTTGTGCGCCGCGAGGCGTCCACCCAGCAGCAGGCGCTCGGAGGTCGCGATCACGTGGATCCCGGCCGCCTGCCCTTCACGCAACAGCCGCACGAATTCGGCGTACAGTCGGCCGCCGTCGTAGTCGTCGAGCATGTTGCTCAGCGCGTCCCAGCCGTCCACCATGAACACCAGGTGCGCGGGGCGGCGGTCCTTGGGCAGCTTGGCCCGCAGTTCGGTGACGCCCGCGCAGTCGTGCTGCGCGATGAGCCGCTGTCGCAGGGTCAGTTCGCCGGACAGGCGGGTGATCAGCCGTTCCATGCGCTCCGCGTCGTGGCGCGAGACGACCGCGCCGCAATGCGGCAGCGCCTCCAATACGCCCAGCCCGCCGCCCGCCGCGTCGATGGCGTAGATGTGCAGGTCCGAGCAGGGGATGGTGAGGGCCGCCGCGCCCGCGATGCTGCGCAGGACCTGGGTGCGGCCCGAGCGGGGTGCGCCGATGATGTACAGGTGCCCGAAGGTCGCAAAGTCGATCGCGGCGAGCCGTCGGGCCTGCAACTGCGGGATGTCGAGCAGCGCGTAGGGGACCATCGGCAACGCGCCGGGCTCGGGTTCCGGGATGGCCGGCAGATCGTCGAGACGCAGCCGGCTGTCGAGCGCCGGCAGCCAGGGACTGGGCAGCGGCTCGAAGTCGGGCAGTCGGTCCGCCGCCTCGCGCAGCACGTCCACCAACGCGCGCAGGTCGGTGGGCTGTTCCTCGGACAGCGTGGTCGTACCGCCCTCCTGCGGGTCGGCGGGCGAGTCCGGAGCCAGGACCGAGAGGTCCAGTGGGCGGCCCAGGCGCTGCCAGCCGAGTTGCACGCCGCGTACCGGCCGGGCCACCGCGGCCTCGGCGACCGCGCTCGGGATCGCACCGGGCCGCTCCGCGCCGACGAACGCGGTCTGGAACGGCGTGGGCGCGCCCTCACCCCGGCGGACCAGTGCCCGACCCGGATTGTTCGGTGAGATCCCGGCGGCGTCGCCGCTGTCGATGATGTCCTGGCTCTCCGAACGGTCGGTCACGCGCAGGGCGATCCGCAGGTTGGTGTTGGCCTTGATCTCGTTGCTGACCGAGCCGCCCGGCCGCTGGGTGGCCAGCAGCAAGTGCAGGCCCAGTGAACGGCCGCGCTGGGCGAGGCTGATCAGACCGGGGACGAAGTCCGGCAGTTCGCGGACCAGGGTGGCGAACTCGTCGATCACCAGAATGAGTCGGGGAAGCGCGGGCAGTCGCGGATCGCGCGAGCGCTTGATCCGGTACTCGGTGTGGTCCTTGGCCTCGACCTCGTTCAGGACCGTCTCGCGGCGCCGGAGTTCGGCGTCCAGGGAGGCCAGGGCACGTTTGACCAGATGGCCGTCGAGGTCGGTGATCATGCCGAGGGTGTGCGGCAGTTCGGCGCATTCGCGGAACGCGCTGCCGCCCTTGTAGTCGACCAGGACGAAGGTGAGTTCGTCGGGCCGGTTGGCCGCGGCGAGCGAGGCGATCACGGTCTGGAGCAGTTCCGACTTGCCCGAGCCGGTGGTGCCGCCGATCAGGCCGTGCGGGCCGTCGCGGACCAGGTCCAGCCGCAGGGTGCCCTCGTACCCGGAGCCCAGCACGAACGTCGTGGACGCCGGGCGGCGCGCCCACTCGCCCACCACGACGTCAGCGTCCGGCGGCTCCTGGCCGATCAGCGGCAGCAGCGCGACCTCGGCCGGCAGGCCCGAGTCGCTCTCCACGCTGACGTCGCGCATCGGCGCGATCGCCCGCGCGACCTCCTCGCACCAGGCCGGGTCGACCAGATCGGCCCGCACGTCCGCCACCTCCGGAACGTGCGACGCCTTCACGTTCAGGCGAGCGCCGTTCGCGGTCACCACGGCCGTGCACTCCTCCGGCAACTGGTGTTCGCGTTCCTCCAGGCACAGACTGAACACGCGTACGGCCGGTCCGGTCGTCAACACCTCGATCACGCCCGGCACATCGCGCAACCGACGGGCGCCGTCCAGGATCACCAGGACGTCCGGTACGCGCAGCAGCGTGCGGCCCAGCGCCGACTGCGCGGAGTCGACGCGGGTCTGGATGTCGGCGATCAACTCGTTGACCCGATGCGCGGTGCTCTCGGGATCGGTGCCCAGCCCCACCACCGCCGCGCCCGCCCGGCCCGGCCGCAGGTGCGGCAACCAGCGGACCCACTGCCACGCGTCGGCGTGTTCGTCCTCGGTCAACACGACGATGCGCACGTCGCGCGGGCTGTGCAGCACGGCCGTCTGGATCACCGCCCAACTCGCGATCCGGCGCGGCGCGGCCCCGGGACCGCTGATGCCCAGCACGCCGAAGTCCGCCATCTCCACACCGAACGGCACGTCGGCCAGGCGCCAGTTGACCTGCCGGTAGTGCGTCTCGCGCGCCTGGTCGTCGATGCGCTTGAGCGACGCGCGGGTGAGCGTGCCCAGCCGGATGGTCATGTGGTCGGTGTCCCGGCGGCGGCGCTGCCACAGACCCAGGCCCGGCCCGGTCGCGGTCAGCAGGACCGCCGCGGGATCCGGGAACGTCGAGTTGCGCAGCCCGCGTTCCTCCACGGTCGCGCGCCGCATCTCCAGTTCCAGGGCCGACCGGCGGATCCGGAAGACCCGCTTCGCCTCCTCGTACTGCTTGCGCCCGCTGCGCCGACCGGAGACCCAGTTGCCGACCGCCATGATCGGTGTGAAGAAGATGAAGACGACGAAGAACAGGCTCCGGAACAGGAACATCATCGCCAGGCCCATCACGAGCGGGGCCATCATCATCAGGAAGGGGAACGGCCGCTTGGTATTGTCGGTCGGCGGACCCATCATCCGGATCGACTCGCCGTCCAGGTGCGGCGCGATGCGCGGCGGTCGGTTGTACTCCACGCCGAGTCCGTCCGACGACGCGCGCACCGCCGCCTCGGGCTCGTCCGGCGGGCCCAGGCGCAGGAGATGGTCGCCGAGCGACAGGTCGGCGTACGTCGGCCAGGGGAGCGAGCCGTCGTCGGGCGGTGGAAGGTAACCGATCGGCGGCAACGGCGGCACGCTCGGCAGCCCGTCCGGCCCCGGTGGCGCGGGCTCGGTGGAATGCCCGCCGGGGCCGCCCTCCTGCGTCCCGGCCGGCTCCTCGGCGGTGAGGGGCGTACCGGTGATCGGATCCACGGGCGGCGGCGGGGTGAGGCTGCGCAGGCCGCACCGGTCCTCGTCCGCGTCCTCCGGCAGCGCGACCGCGACGGATCCGTTCGTGGCGACCGTGATCCACGTGCCCTGCGCGGGTGCCTCGCCGCCGTCCAGGCGCAACGAACACGCCCGGTCCGTGCCGACCTCGTGACGCCCCGGGCCGAGCCGCCACACCCGACCCGCACCGGGGCCCGACACGTGGCGCACGGTGACGAGCACCGGATCCGACCCGGGCGGTCGCCACGCGCGCGTCGCCGTCTCGGTCGGCGCGGGGGCGTCGAGGCCGAGCAGCGCCCCGGTGCGGATGCCGCTCGCACCCACGCGCACGTCGGGGTTGAGCCGTCGACTCCCCAGGAACAGGTCGGCGGCACCGAGCACTGAACCGAGTTCGGCGACGGTCGCCGAATCGGGGACGTCCAGCAGGTGATCGGCGCGGCGGCCCTGCGGATCGGTGGTGGTGACGGCGAGATTCACGGGCATCCAACTCTCTCGCGGGGAGGGCGAGACGGCGAGACGGCGGGGTGGGGGTGGGCAGGGACCGCGGGGGACGGTCGGGAAGCGGTGGCGGGGCCTATGACGGCGGGGCGGGGGGAGCTGGGGGCCGGGGGCCGACCGTCGGGCGGTTCGCGGCGTCGGGCTCTCGCGTGGGGTCGGTGTCGGGTGCCGGGTCGGGATCGTGGGTGGGTTCGGGCTCGGGTGTCGGGTCGGGTTGGAGGGTCGGTTCGGGGTGGGGTGTCGGGTCGGGCTGCGGTGTCGGTTCGGGCTCGGGTGTCGGGTCGGGGACGGGAGCCCGATTCGGACCGTCGTCCGGAGTCGGCGGCTTCGGCTCCGGCTCCCGCTCCGACGTCGGATTCCTTCGGGCCGACACGGCGGGTGAGAACGGCGGTTCGTGGTCCGATGCCAGGGTTGCCGACACCGTCGCGGTCGACGTTCGTGCGGGGGGCCCGGCCGCCGGTTCGCCGACCGAAGGAGCGGGCACGGGGCCCGCGTCGGCGACAGGCGACGCGGGGCGTGTGCTCCACGCCGCCGGCCGGGACGTACCCGGAGCGGCCTGTCCGCCCGACGATCGCGCGGGCGGCTCCGAGACGGCGGTACGTGCCGAGACCGCGGACGCCATGGTTCCGGCCGGTTCCAGGGTCGTCACCGGATCCACCGTTGCCGTCCGCGCCGCCTGCGGTTCCGCGAGCGCGGTTCCGCTCTCCTCCTCCGTGAACCACTCGGCGTGACCCGCTCCGGACCGGGAAACCGGCGCGGGGACGGGCGGAAGCACCGGCGGAACGGTCGGCAGTACCCGGGCGAGGGCAGCCCCGAGTGCGTTGCACGAGACCACCAACGGGGTTCCGGGTACGGCGACTCGACCGTGCACATCGGTCAACAACGTCCGTACATGACTCCGCCCCGGTCCGCCGAGCAGCACGCGCAAGGAGGGTGAATCGCCCTGCGGCTCTGCGAGTTCGGGCGGCAATGGGTCGGGCAGTTCCGGGGTCGCCAGGAACACCGGCAGGCCCAGTCGAGGCGGCGTGGCGCGGGCGGCCCGGTACGCGTCCCGTACCGGCGCTCCGGGTACGTCGCGGTGCACCCCGTCGGCGACCACGACCTGTCCACCGGGCAGCCGCGCGTCCAGCTGCGCCGCGACGGCCTGGAACAGTGCCGGTCCCGACCGAGGATCGCCCTGCACGCACACCATCGGCGGGCCGACCACCAGGTCGAGGAACACACAGTCCCGGTCGCGCTCGCCCAAGGCGACGACGACCGGTCTGCTTCCCTCGGCGTCCGGCGTGACCGACGGCAGCTGTGCCCTGGAGGCCGTCCACGCCCAGGGGTCGTCCGGCACCGGCTGCCAAAGGCCCGAAGGCGGCGGCATGTCGGCGGCGGCGAACAGCACCGTCACCGTTTCGTCGCCGACGACCGCGGCGTACGGCTGACCGGGAGCGGCGGGGAACTTGGCCGCCACCAGGGCACGTTCCGCGTCCCGCCAGGTCGTGCTCGCACCCAATCGCCCCACCAGCAGCCGCACCGAGCGTCGGTAGCGCAGCCAGGTCCGCATCGGGGCACCGAACGCGTATGCCGTCAGCGCGATTTCCCGACCCAGGCGACGCGATGCCGCCTTCCATCCACCGAATCGCATCGCGATGGATCGGATGATCAGGAAGAGGACCAGGGCGGCGGCGGAGATGCCGCCCCAACGGAGGATCGTGTCACGGTGGTTCGTGAAGAAGTCGAGCGGATCGGTGTTCCTCATGTGCCGGGTAACTCCTCCCAACGGACTTCCAGGGGATCACCCGGTCGCGGCGCCGCGCCTCTCGGGCGACACACCATGGAATCCCGAGTGCCTATCGTGCGCTGCGCTCCCCCTGCGCCGCGTTCATCCTGCACTGCCCTCGTCCAGAGCCTGACGCAGGGCTCGGATCGCGTAGTGGATACGGGACTTCACCGTTCCCACCGGGATGCCGAGGATCTCGGCGGCCTGCTTGAGTCCACGGTCGCGCAACACCGTCTCGGTGAGGATCTCGCGATGCGCGTCGGTGAGCGAGGGCAGTGCGTCGGCCACGGCCATCTTCCAGAGCAGGGGTTCCCACTGGTCGTCGGCCGGTACGTACTCCAGCGGTTCGGGGCTGCACTCCTGCGGCCTGGCGCGGCGCGCACGACGATCGTCCATGACGATTCGGCGCGACACCGTCGCCAGCCATGGCATCAGGTCCGACGCGGCGTCGGCGATCGAGTCCGCGTGGCGCCATGCCCGCAGCATGGTCTCCTGGACGACGTCCTCGGCCCACGGTCGGTCTCCCCCGGTGAGCTTGAGGCAGAAGGACAACAACTGCATGGAGTAGCGCCGGTAGACCAGTTCGGCGAGTTCGGCGAGTTCGCTCTCGGGTGTCGGGTGTGCCTGGCTGCCGGTGTCACGGTCATGGGTACAGATGGCTGTCACGTCCCCGGATCCTCGCTTCCCCCGATGTGTCGGCTCGGAACCGCGAACACTAACCAGGGCGGGCTACAGGTTCGTTGGATCTGTGCTGAATTTGAGGATTCGACATCCGTGGTTTGCCGCGGACGCCGCGGATCGACGGGGAAACGTTCCTGATCGCTTTGCCGGGATTACTTGTCGCGGACGTTCCCCCGGGATTGATACGGCCGGGATGCGCGGGACGTCCGATCGAGTTCGCCCGCTCCGTGTCCGGATCCGAACGCTCACCGCGCTAGGCCTTTCGATTCGAGGTTCGCGCCCCAGGTATCGATGAATTGATGGCTGCGACGCCGAACCGACACCGGATCCTTTGCGTCTTCCCGGGGAAATTTCGGTAGGGAAAGGGAAATCGGGTGAAGGATCCGACTTCCAAAGACCCGAGCACGTTGCTCGAACTGGTTCGCGATATGAACGAAGTGGGGTAATGCCGACGATGAGTTGGTCGCCGGCGGGATTCTCGATCGCCTCGATCGCCTCGTCGGGCGTGATTCCGTCTCGTACAACCGGTTCGATCATGAGTCGTCGAGGGTTCGGTCCGTGTGCCCTTGGCTACACCGCGTGCCCTCCGTCACGCGGAGGGTGGTCGGGTCATCGGGCGTCGCTCCGGGGCCACTCGTCGCCGCCCTCCCACGCGACCCGGTCGCGGTCCGTGGGGTCGAGGCCGAGATGCGCGGCGAGTTCGTCGAGTTCGCGACGGCTGTGCAGTTGGCGGTAGGAGCCGTCGGCGAGCATCACCAGTCGGTACGGCTGCCCCGGGGGATACGCCTGGACCACCAAATCGAAGTGGCCGTGTGCCTTGTCGCTCATGTCCTCCACGGTCGCGCGGCGGGCAACGATCGGCGAATCGCCGTGCCGCAGGCGGGTCGCCCCCACCCGCGCCGGACGCGGATCGCCCTACCGGGGGCGCCTGTTCGCAGCGTTCCGCTCGTGCGGAGGGTTCCAGCGGGCGCGTGATCGAGGGCCCGATGCCATCCTGGTGAGAGTGCACCTCGGGGGACACCACATCACATCACGTTCGAGCGGTGGAGGTGGCCACGATGGGCGGAGCGGGGCGAGCCGCGCGGCTGGTATGCGGTCGGCGCGCCAAGTGGATCATCCTTGTGCTGTGGGTCGTGGTACTCGCCGCGGCCGGGCCGGCGGCAAGCAAGTTGACGGACGCGGAGAAGAACGACGCCTCCGCGTGGTTGCCGGGCAACGCCGAGTCGACCAAGGTCGTCGACCAGTCCAAGGACTTCCTGCCGCAGAACGTCTCAGCCGTGGTCGTGTTCGCGCGCTCGTCCGGTCTGACGCCGGCCGACGACCGGATCATCGCCTCCGACGCCGCACAGATGCGCACCCTGACCGCTCACGGGATCGTCGGCGCCCAGGTGCAGGGCCCCATCCTCGATCGGACGGAGGCACCACGCGCCGCGCTCGTCCTGGTGCCGATCACCTTCGGTGACAACGGGTGGAACTCCATCAGCAAGGCCGTGGACGAGATCCGCGCGGTCCTGGACGACAACCCCGACAACGGCCTTCAAACGCACATCACCGGCCCCGGCGGGGTCGCCGCCGACAGCAACGAGGCGTTCGAGGGCATCGACGGAACCCTGTTGTTCGCGGCGCTGGCCGTGGTCGTGGTGATCCTGCTGTTCACCTACCGCAGCCCGACGCTGCTCCTGGTCCCGGTGGTGTGTGTGGTCGGTGCGCTGTTCGTCGCGCAGGCGCTGATCTACGTGCTGGCCCGACACGCGTCGCTGGTGGTCAACGCGCAGAGCGCGGGCATTCTGACCGTCCTGGTGTTCGGTGCCGGCACCGACTACGCACTGTTGCTCGTCGCCCGCTACCGTGAGGAACTGCGCCGTCACGAGGATCGACACGAGGCGATGGCGCTCGCCCTGCATCGGGCCGGCCCCGCGGTGATCGCCAGTGCCTCGACCGTGATCCTCGGCATGCTGTGTCTGCTCGCCGCCGAGATGAACTCCACCAACGGCCTGGGTCCCGTCGCCGCGATCGGCGTCGCGGTGGCCCTGCTCGTGATGCTGACCCTGTTCCCGGCGGTGCTGCTCATCCTCGGGCGGTGGATCTTCTGGCCGGTCATCCCGCACCTGGGCTCGCCCGAGCCCACCGAGACGGGCCTGTGGGCCCGGACCGGTCAGCGCATCGCCCGCCGGCCGCGCGCGGTGTGGATCGGCACCGTCGCGGCCCTGGGCGCGTTGTCGTTCGGCCTGCTGGCGCTGAACGCCGAAGGGCTCACCACCGCCGAGAGCTTCACCGGCAAACCCGATTCGGTGGTCGGCCAGACGGTGCAGGCCCGCTACTTCCCGGCGGGTACCGGGCAGCCGCTCCAGGTCGTCGCGAACACACCATCCCTGGACGCGGTCCGCGCGTCGTTGGCGACCGTACCCGGCGTGGTGCCGGAGAGCATCGTGGTGCCGCCGGACGTTCCCGCGGAGCGTGACGGGCGGTCGTACCTGGAGGCCACCCTCACCGACGCCGCCGACAGTAGCGCGGCCCAGGACACGGTCGACGACGCCCGTGCCGCGGTACACGCGGTGCCGCGGGCCGACGCGCTCGTGGGCGGCGGTACGGCGGCCCAACTCGACAGCAACCGGGCGTCGGTGCGGGACGAGAAGCTGCTGATCCCGGTCATCCTCGCGGTCGTGCTGATCATCCTGGCGCTGCTGCTGCGGGCCGTGGTCGCCCCGGTGGTGCTGATCGCCACGGTGGTGTTGTCGTTCACCGCGGCGCTCGGTGTCAGCGCGCTGGTGTTCCGGCACATCTTCGACTTCCCCGCCGAGGACACCTCCTTCCCCCTGCTCGTCTTCGTCTTCCTGGTCGCGCTGGGTATCGACTACAACATCTTCCTGACCACCCGGGTACGAGAGGAGAGCATCCGCAGCGACACCCGGACCGGTGCGTTGACCGGCCTCGCGGCGACCGGCGGCGTGATCACCTCGGCCGGTCTGGTCCTCGCGGGCACCTTCGCCGCCCTGGCGACGCTGCCGATCGTCGGTTTCGCCGAGATCGGCTTCGCGGTGGCACTGGGTGTGCTGGTCGACACACTGGTGGTGCGTTCCGTGGTCGTCACCGCGCTGATCCTCGACCTCCGCGAACGCATGTGGTGGCCGAGCGCCCTGTGGCGCAGGGACGCGCGGCACACGCCCCCGACACCGCCGGCCGGGCCGGATTCGAGCGAGTCCCGAACGCACCCGTGAGCCGGGGCAAACTCCGCTCGACGCGCGGGTCGGGCAGCTAACTCGAACACGGTTGTACACGTTCGATGCATGCGGTTCGCTATCCCGTACACACCTGTACGGGATATCGGCATGTGTCGACGGGCCCGGATTCGGAAGGCCGGCCCGGCGGCCCGTGTCGGCGGCGAAGGAGCGGACCTTGACCCACGAAACCCACGGCGTCCACCACACAGGCGGCGGCGCCGACCACCACGCGCACGACGCAGCACACGAGTCCGCGCCGAGCCGGCGGTGGTTCGTGCTGACCCTGGTGTGCGTCGCGCAGTTCATGCTGATCCTGGACGTCACGGTGGTGAACGTCGCGCTGCCGAGCATCGGCGCGGACCTGGGATTGGGGCGGGAGTCCCTGACCTGGGTGGTCACCGCCTACGCGCTCACCTTCGGCGGCCTGATGATCCTCGGCGGCCGGATCGCGGACACGCTGGGTCGGCGGACCGGATTTCTGCTCGGCCTGGCCGTCTTCACCGCCGCGTCGCTGGCCGCCGGCTTCGCGCCCAACGGCGCGGTACTGCTGGCCGGCCGCGTCGCCCAGGGAGCCGCTGCCGCGCTGTTGTCGCCGTCCGCGCTCGCGCTCGTGACGGTCACCTTCCACGGCCGCGAGCGCAACCGCGCGCTCGGGGTGTGGGCCGCGATCGGCGGCGCGGGCGCGGCGGCCGGGGTCCTGGTCGGCGGACTGGCGACCGCCGGGCCGGGTTGGGAATGGATCTTCTTCGCCAACGTCCCCATCGGCCTTATCGTTTCGGTCCTGGCGGTGTCGGTGATACCGGCGGAAGTGCGGGTCGCCTCGGGCGCACGTCCGGACCTGCCGGGCGCGCTCGCGGCCACCGGGGGCACCGTGGCGCTGATCCTGGGTGTGACCCGTGCGGGCGAGGCCGGCTGGGGGTCGCCCCGGACGCTGGTGCCGCTGGCCGGTGCCGCCGTCGGGTACACGCTCTTCGTGCTCGTCGAACGCGCGACCCGCCATCCACTGGTGCCCTTGGCGCTGCTGACCCGACGGCCCGTCGTCTCCGGCGCGTTCGTGATGACGGTGGCGAGCGCGCTGATGATCCCGCTGTTCTTCCTCGGTTCGCTCTACATGCAACACACGCTCGGATTCGGCCCGTTGCGCACCGGAGCGGCCTTCCTCCCGGTCGCCGTCGCGGTGACCCTCGGGGCGCACGTCGGGGGACTGCTCGTCGGCCGCCTCGGCGCCCGGCCGGTGGGAGCCCTCGGCCTGACGGTCGCCGCGGCCGGGGCACTGTGGCTGAGCCGGTTGCCCGCTCACGGCGGCGACACGCTCGACATCGTCCCCGGACTGGCCCTGGCCGCGGCCGGCGTGGGACCCGCATTCGTCGCGGCGACCACGACCGCGATGGCCCAGGTGCGACACCACGAGGCGGGCATCACCTCGGGGGTCGTCAACACCTTCCACGAACTCGGCGGCGCGCTCGGCGTCGCCCTGGCGTCGGCGATCGCCGCGCCCAGCCTCGTCGCCGGGGCCGATGCCGGCGTCGTCGACGGCTACACCGACGCGTTCCGGGCCTGCGCGGGCACGGCCTTCGTCGCGGCGCTCGTGGTGGTCGTACTCGTGCCGGCGGGCAGGCCGCCGGTCTCCGACGGCCCGCGGCACGTGCACTGAGCAGCCCCGCCCGCACGACCCCCACCACGTTCCCGACCGTAGGGTTGACCACCATGGGCGCGACACCACCACCCGGCACACGTCGACGGGCGGACGCCGAACGCAACATCGCCGCGATCCTGGCCGCCGCGATCGGCGCCTTCGCGCGCGATCCCGATGTCACGATGACCGACATCGCGCGAGCGGCCGGGGTCGGACGGGTGACCCTGTACGGGCACTTCGGCTCCCGCGAGGTGTTGATCGAGGCCGCGATCAAGGAGGTCCTGGGCGAACTGCACGCCGCGATGGACGACGCCGGGATCACCGTCGGACCCGCCCCGCAGGCGCTGACCCGACTGGCCCGCGAGGGCTGGCAGGTGTTGGACCGCTGCCGGGGCCTGCGTACGGCGGCCCTGAAGGCACTGGGCGAGGCGAACCTGCGCCGGCAGCATGCCCACGTCCTGGCCAGGGTCGACGAACTCGTCGAGCGCGGTCGGCGCGAGGGCGACATCCGTACCGACCTGCCCGCCGCGTGGCTCACCGCGGCGTACTACGGCCTGATCCACACCGCCGCCGACGAGGTCGACGCGGGCCGCCTCGATCGCGCCGCCGCGGGCGAGACCATCGCCGCGACGCTGCGCACGGTCCTGGCCGTACCCGGGTGAGGCGCCGACACCCGGTCGTGGACGCTGCGTTCGGCCCCGGCACGCCGGTTCGGTGGGCGTCGTGGCCAGGGCGGTGGCGGGAGGGAACAGCGCCGGCGGTCGGCGGCAGGGTCGGTCGATCGCGCGGTCGGCGGCACAGTCCTTCCGAGTACGCCCTGTCGGCGCGGGACATCGCCGAGCCGGCACCATGGGACGCGACCGGTGCCGGCGCGGGCGTCGGTACGCCGGCGACGCGAGACGGGAGGTGAGCGACGTGGTCCCCACGACCCGATCCGCCTCCCGCGGGCGAAACCGGCGGGTCGGTGTGCTCACCCGGTGGATTCTGCTCGTCGTCCTCGCGTGTGGTGTGGTCGGCATGCACACCCTGGGCCACCCGGCGAGCGCCGCTGTCGGGTCCGGAGGGGTGTCCGGTTCCGGGTCCGGCGGGGCCGCGGGCGTCGCGTTCGTTGCCGGGTCCGGCGTCGCGTCGCGAGCCGAGCCCGTCGTCGCGTCGGGTGCCGAGTCCGTCGCCGGGAAGCGGGTCGCGGCCGACGCGGATCATGCGGTGACGAACGAACCCGCGATCGGTCACGGGGAGGCGTGCCCGCGCGGTGACTGCGCGCCGGGGGACGGGTCCGGTGACAAGCACGGGTCCGAGCACGGGACCGACCCGGCCTCGATGTGCCTGGCGGTCCTGTTCGCCGGCCTCGGCGCGCTCGCCACGGCGCTGGCCCTGCTCGCCCTTCGCCGCGCTCGCGATCTGCCCGCGTTCCGCCCGCGGGCGCGAGCGGCGCGGTTCGTGTCGGGCCTGCCCCCGCCCGGGCCAGCGGAACTCTCGCTCCTGCAGGTACTGCGCATATAGGCCGCCGCTCGGTCACGAGCCACGGCCCGTGACGTCGCGCCCTCTTTCGCATCCTCGGGCCGTCGCACCGCGCGGACCCGGGTACCTCCAGGAGACGAACCACCGTGAAACGACTGTCCCGCAGCATCGCCCTGACCGCGACCGCCACCACCGCGGCGCTCGTCCTCGCCGCCTGCGGCAGCGACGACAAGGGTCACGACATGGACGGCATGGACAAGCCGTCGGCCTCGGCCCCGGCGAACCCCCAGGCCGTGCCGAGCACTTCCGCCCCGGTATCGGCGGGTGCGTTCAACGACGCGGACGTGATGTTCGCGCAGATGATGATCCCGCATCACGAACAGGCCGTGGAGATGGCCAAGGAAGCCCCGGCCAAGGCGGCCGACCCCGAGGTGAAGAAGCTCGCGGCCGCGATCGAGGCCGCACAGGCCCCGGAGATCGCACAGATGAAGGGTTGGCTGGCCGGCTGGGGCAAGCCCGCGGCCGCACCCGGCGGCATGACCCACGGCGACGGCATGATGTCGGACGCGGACATGACCACGTTCAAGGCGTCCACCGGCGCCGAGTTCGACAGGCAGTTCCTCGCCATGATGATCGCCCACCACAACGGCGCGATCGCCATGGCCGACACCGAACTCGCCAAGGGCACCAACCCCGACGCCCGCAGGCTCGCCGAACGGATCAAGACCTCCCAGGCGACGGAGATCCGGCAGATGCAACAACTCCTCGGCGGGAAGGGCGGCGCGACGCCGAGCATCCCCGGTACGCCGAGCACGTCGGCGATGCCCGGCATGCACCACTGACCCACCCCGGATTCGCCGTCGCCCGTTTATCGGGCGACGGCGGAATCGGCCCCTCGTTCGGGCCGGCACCGGGGAAGGGCCGGCCCGGGCGGCGGCGACGGTTACGACGTGGGCGTGGCGCTTGCCGGCAACGCCGACCCGAGCGACCCGAGCGACCCGAGCGCTCCGGACGATCGCCGGCGGTTGCCGTGCCGGATCAGCCCTGCCACCAGTCGTCGAGCGGCGTGACCGGGACGGCCCGCTTGTGTCGTGTCGCGAGGTATACCGACTCGACCTTCGCCGCCAGGTCCGGCGTGACGTCGGTGCCTTCCAGGTAGTCGTCGATCTGGGCGTACGTCAGGCCCAGGGCCACCTCGTCGGGCAGCGCTGGCCGGTCGTCCTCGAGGTCGGCGGTCGGCACCTTCTCCCAGGTGCTCGGCGGTGCGCCCAACTCCTGCAACAGCGCGGCGCCTTGGCGCTTGGTCAGACCGGTCAGCGGGGTGATGTCGACGCCGCCGTCGCCGTACTTGGTGAAGAAGCCGGTCACCGCCTCGGCCGCATGGTCGGTGCCCACGACGAGCAGGCCGAGCTGGCCGGCGATGGAGTACTGGATCACCATGCGTTCGCGGGCCTTGATGTTGCCCCGTACGAAGTCCCGCAGCGTGGGCTCGTCGCCGAGCAGCTCCCGCAGGCCGAGTGCCGCCTCGGCGGCGACGGCGTCCGCGCTCGGCTTGACGTTGACCGTGATCGACCGGTCCGGCTTGACGAACTCCAACGCGATCTGCGCGTCGTGCTCGTCGGCCTGTACGCCGTACGGCAACCGCACCGCGACGAAGACCGCCTCGTGTCCCTCGGCCCGCAGCTCCTCGCTCGCGAGTTGGCACAACCGCCCGGTCAGCGTGCTGTCCTGGCCGCCACTGATCCCGAGCACGTAGCCCTTGGCCGGGGTCGACCGCAGGTAGTCCTTGAGGAAGTCGACCCGTTGCCGGATCTCGACCTTGGGCACGATGGTCGCCTTGACGCCGAGTTCGGCGAGAATCTGCTCGCGTGGGTTCGCCATCCACGTACTGTACTGGCCGGAATCGACGTGGTCGGCGACCGGGCGGCGCTGCCCGGTGTCCGCCTGCGTCGGTGCGGAAGGGGGCTCGTCCGGGCCCCGCGCAGGGCCGACCCCGGCGCCTGTCGGCCGGGGCACGGAGCCGGCCGATCGCTCGTGCGTGAGAGGAGGGCGACGTCGTGACGGCGGGGTTTGTCGCGGCAGCGCACGGTGAGCCCTCGTCGGGCCGGGCAGGCGTCGACGCAACGTGCGCGGGTGCCACGGCCGGGAGGACCGGCGGCGGCCCGGGAGCCCTTCCCGCTCGACGGGGAGATGTACCTGGGCACGCTGGTCTGCCGGGCCTACGTCGAGGCGGCGGTCGGCGACTGGGACGCCGCCGTCGGGCTGATCGCCTCGGTCATCGTCTTCGACCCCACCACGCCCTGGACCCCGGCGGCCTGGCCGGCCGCGACGGAGCCGGCACAACTTCTCGACCCGGACGCGCTCGCGGAGGCGGTCTCCCGCGCAATCGCATCCCTGCCCGACCCGACGTCCGAGGAACAGCGGTTTTTACTGCGGCCGTTCGAGCAACTCGTGCGCTCGGTCGCGGCCCGACACCCCGACCACGCCTTGTTGTCGGTGATGACCTCCGCACTCGTCAGGCGCATGGGTGACACCGCCGAGGCGGTCCGTATCGCCGAACACGCGCATCGGATCGCCCCCGGCTACATGCCCGCGGTGATGCTCGGCAACGCCCTGCGCGCCGACGGCCGCCCCGGCCGGGCCCTGGCGGTCTGGGAGGCCCAACCGGCTCGCGAATTCGACACCCACCTGGCCGTGGACGTCGCCGAACTGTACGGCGCGACCGACCGCCCGGCCGAGGGCCTGAACCGGCTCGAGCGGGTCTTGGCCACCGAACCGGATCACCCCACCGCGGCTCCCGCCCGATACGGTCTGCGCCCCCGGGCCGACGGCGACATCGCCCACCCGCTCGGCCTGGCCGCCGGCTTCGCGCTGGTCGCCGTCGCGTGGACCCACCCCGACACCCGCGACGACATCGGCGCACTCGTGCTGGAACGGCTGGTGAACATCGCCGAGAGCGTTCGACACCGCGAGGTGACGATCCTGCGCTCGATCTGCGCGCTGATGCTCTGCTGCGCCTGGATGGACGAACACGCCCTGCGCCTGGCGCGGAATCTGGCCGAACGGGAGCGCCGGGAGGCCGACGAGACCTCCGATCAGGACGAGAACGAGCCATCGGACGAGCCGGACGAGGGCGTGCGCTCACCGACGGACGATCGCACCGCGAAGGCCGGCGCGGGCACGGACGATGCCGCGCCCGTCGCGCCCTCCGCATCCGCCGCGCCGCCCGCCGGATCCCGGCCGGGCCGATTCAAGCGACTCTTCGGACGGCGGTGATCGGACGGCAGTGAGCCGCGAGTCCGACCACGAACGCTCTGATCGGCGCGTGCGCCGTGCCCACTCGCGTGTGGGGTCGCCACCGACAGCCCGGGGCGACCCCACACGCCTGCGGTACGGCCGCCTCAAGGCCACACGAGGATCCGGCCGTCCCGCGATCGCCGGGACAACCGCATCGTCGGCGTCCGGGGTGTCGCCGGCGCGCACCCGCCCTGTGTTCACCCGATGGAGTGGCGGACCGTCCGCCTGCGGAGCGTCACGGCCCGGCCGGAGGTGTGGACTGGAACCCTCACAACCGGCGGGGAACTCCCGTGCAGAGTCGACCTTGGCGCAGGGCCAAACCCTCGGAGGATGAGTTTCGTTGGCGACGAGCATGCATGTGGTCTGGAACTCGGAGGCGGCCGAGCACGTCGTGTACGAGACATATTCGATCGAGGTGGTCGAGGACGGCGGCGTTCACGGCGAGGTGGTCAGCAACCGGCACGACACGGTGATCCGTAGCCGGGCGCATGCCCGGGAAATCGCCGCGGAGCACGGCTACGAACTCTTCAGCGACGGCGACGCGTGGCAGAGCCTCCCGGAAGAGGGCTGAAGCCCCCGCTCGACTCTCCTTGGCCGGTGGCGGCGCGCCGGTACGTCCGGGTACAGACGTCGATCCGGGATCGGCTGACCGGGATCGGGCCGAGGTTCGTCCGTGCACGATCGGGGCCGCTCATCCGAGAGCACCGTTCGGCCCGCAGCGCGCCGCGAATCGTCGCGGTGCCTGCGGCCCGGCCCGGAAAGCAACCGTGGTGGCGCCCTCGGACCCGGTCGGAATTCGAGCTTCACACGGTCACGACCTGTGTGGGATCGACGGGAACGTCGACGCTGCGGGTACCGCCGAAGACTCCGGGCAGCACGAACCGGACGATGATTCTTCCGCCGAACGCCTTGCCGGTCACCACTCCTTCCGTCCCCTGGGGCACTCGCTGCTGCAGGCCCTCACCGATGTCCTGTTGGGCTTTGACCTTCGTGCCGATGTTCACGCGTTGGTTCCCAACTTTCCTCAGGGCGAGCGGAGTTCCAGTCGCCGAAGGTCGACCGGGCGCACCTGGGGAGGGGCCGGTCGAGGGGAGTTCGAATATCGCCTCGCACGGCCGGGGCGAGCCCGGATCGGCGGCGTTCGCTCATGGTGGTCAACGGCCGGGACCGGCGACAGAGCGCGTGGATGTGCGAGTAAGGCGTGCGGCGGTCACGTCCCACTCGAACGCGCGCCCGACCAACCGAGTGGCTACCGCCCGACCCCGGGCCGGTCCGCCGACCGGCCCCGCAGTCGCGGTGGCACACCGGGTGCGCCGGGCGCGGCGCCGGTGGTAGGAAGGTGGCCCGCGGCACGTCGCGCCCAACCGTCGGTCGAGGCGAGCACCGCCAGCAAAGCCCCCGAGATCCCGCGGCGCTCGGGTCGTGCCCTGATCCGGCCGGGGCCGGGGCGAACTCGGGGGTCGGGTGGGTGATGTGTTGGGTGGTCGTGGCAGCATGCGTGGCATGACGACGAACCGAAAGGTCCATGCCGCGTAGGCGGCCGGGATACGTCCGGGCCGGCATGTCGCGTCGGCGGGCACCGGGGAAGAGGACGGCGATCGACGGACTGTCCGCACGGGCGATGTCCGAGATCTTCCGGCTCGAACGCACCCGCAACTACCTGCAACCGGGAGACGTCGGCGCGGCCGTGCGTCTGTGGAGGAACCACGTCGGCCGTTCCGAGCGCGAACTGTGGCACGACTACGAGTGGGGCAACGCGCACTGGTACTGCTGCGGAAATCCCCTCGAAGCCCGCGCTCTCCTCGACACCCTGACGTCGGCTCTGTCGCGTCGAAGCGCACGGGAACTCCACCTGGTCATCGACAGGTTGGACGGCTTCAGGAACCGACCGTCACCGCCGTACGAGGCAGGCGAAGGCTGAAGGATGGGTCGGCGGTCGGCGGTCGGCGGTCGGCTGCATCGGAGGGGAACGGATCGTCGACGGCGCACGCACGTCGTCGCCGCCGGGGGATAGCTCTCGCTCACCGTTCGTGGCATCTCGCACGGGCTGGGCGGATGCCGATGGCCGAGCGACCGGGGTAGTCCCGGGACGATCACCGAGGTGGCATCGGCGTGTCGCCGACTTCCTCGCGCAGTGTCACTCTGGAAGGGGCTGCACCGCAGCCGCGGTCGAGACGGCTTGTGGCCGTGTCGACCGCGGTCCGTGACCGGGTCGGTGCCGGTTTCCGGCGGTCCGATGGGCGTGGTCGTCGACTCGGTGGTTCGGTGCGTCCGAGCGCGTGCCCACCGCCACCGCGCCCATCGCCACATGGAGGAGCCATGACGGCAACGACACGTTACGACGCACCCGTTGCGATCGAAGGCGACGGTGTCGAACTTCGGATGCGCGAAGTCGGTGGTGGGATGTCCGTCGCATTCGTGCGATTCCCGCGAGGCGCCGACATGGCACCGGGGCTCGAAGGACTGCCCGACGGTATGTGCCAGTGCCCGCACTGGGGTTACCTGCTCAAGGGGCGGCTGAGGATGCGCACGAAGGACGGGAACGAGATCTACGAGGCGGGCCAGGCGTTCTATTGGGCACCCGGTCACGTGCCGGAGGCGCTGGAGGATTGCGAGTACGTGGACTTCTCGCCGACCGAGGAATTCACCGAGGTGATCGACCACATCAAGGCTCGGATGAGTTGACCGGCACACCAGGCAGCTCTGCCGGCGGGACTGGTGTGGTGCGCGACCTGTGACGAGCGCCTGCGGTTCGAGGTCGAGGGCGATGTCTATCGCTGCGGGGCGTGTCGGTTCGCCGTGCGGGGGCTGATGCCGGAGGAGGTGGTGGCGACACAGGTCGTGACCGCCATCTGCGCGTCGAGGAAGCTCGCGTCCGCGAAGCGCACCGTCGACGAGGTGGTCGAGATGTGGAACGCGTCTCGACCGGGACCGCAACGCGGGCTCGGTGGCCGGGTGACGGCGCTCTCGGACGCCTTGTCGGGTTCCTCCTTC
This sequence comes from Embleya sp. NPDC050154, assembly GCF_044460165.1. Taxonomy (NCBI): domain Bacteria; kingdom Bacillati; phylum Actinomycetota; class Actinomycetes; order Kitasatosporales; family Streptomycetaceae; genus Embleya; species Embleya sp. NPDC050154. The sequence goes on along the minus strand of NZ_JBITJP010000009.1, from coordinate 27,895 downwards.
CCGGCCTCTCGTTGCGTGTTCACGGGCCGGCGTCCGGAGGAGGTCCCGTCACCTTCGGGAGGGGGAACCAGCGGCTCCCAGGCCCCTCCGGCGGCCTGCGAAGGGGCACTGGGAGTCGGGTTCAGGGGTGCTCTGCCCGTTGTCCATCGAGGCTCTGTGTGGCGATCTGCGGGCCTGGGAGCATTTCAGCGTGGGGGGACTTGTCGGTCGGTATTTTTGGATCCTGGATCGATGATGAAACGGCTTCCATGCCTGTTTGATGAGCGCGCGATCGGTATGCTGGAGCCCGTTCTCGCTTGAGGAGTACCGCCCCTGGAGGGCCTTGTTCGGCCTGCCCGCGTGCGGCCGGCTCCACCCGACGACACGTACGCTCCCGCCGCCCGGCGGGAGCGCGGCTTGTAGTGCCAGAAAAGAGTGCCTTGTGACTGATTCCGGCATCCTCTCCGTCGCCACCGAGTCCGAAGCCGACGGTTCCCTCGATCCCACCGCCGTCCGCGCCCCCGGCTCGGCCGCCGCCCCCGCACCCACGTCCGGCGACGGCGGGGAGGGCGTGGCGTACGGCGCCAACGAGATCAGCGTGCTGGAGGGGCTGGACCCCGTTCGCAAACGGCCCGGCATGTACATCGGTTCGACCGGTGAGCCCGGCCTGCACCACATGGTGCAGGAGATCGTGGACAATTCGGTCGACGAGGCCCTGGCCGGTTTCGCGGACCGGATCGACGTGACGCTGCTCGGCGACGGCGGCGTTCGGGTGATGGACAACGGGCGTGGCATTCCCGTGGGTCTGCACCCGGAGAAGCGGAAACCGGCCGTCGAACTCGTGTTGACCGTGCTGCATGCCGGCGGCAAATTCGGCGGCGGCGGATACGCGGTCTCCGGCGGGCTCCACGGAGTGGGGCTGTCGGTGGTCAACGCCCTGTCCACGCGCCTGTTCGTGGAGGTGCGCGCCGACGGATACCGGTGGAGTCAGGGATATCGCAACGGTGTGCCGACCGCGCCGTTGGCGCGGCACGAAGGCGTGACCGACACGGGCACCTCACTCACCTTCTGGGCCGATCCGAACGTCTTCGAGACCACCGAGTACTCCTTCGAGACGCTGGCCCGCCGCCTCCAGGAGATGGCCTTCCTCAACAAGGGCCTGACCCTGACCCTGACGGACGAACGCGCGGGCGCGCGGGCGCCGTCGGGCTCGGGCGACGACGGTGTCGAGAAGGCGGGGGCGGACCGGGCCCGATCGGTCTCGTACCGCTACCAGGGCGGCATCGTCGACTTCGTGCAGCACCTCAACTCCCGCAGGGGCGACCCGGTACACCCCTCGGTCATCTCCCTCCGGGCCCAGGGCACGGGGCAACACCTGTCCGTGGACGTCGCGATGCAGTGGAGCACCCGCTTCAACGAAGGCGTGTACTCGTTCGCCAACACCATCCACACCCACGACGGCGGCACGCACGAGGAGGGATTCCGTACCGCGCTGACCGGCGTGGTCAACCGCTACGCCCGAGAGCGGAGGCTGCTGCGGGACAAGGACGACAACTTCTCCGGTGAGGACGTGCGCGAGGGGTTGACGGCGATCGTCTCGGTGAAGTTGGCGGAGCCGCAGTTCGAGGGCCAGACCAAGACCAAGTTGGGCAACACGCAGGCGCGGACGTCCGTCCACAAGGTGGTCCACGAGCAGTTGGCGGACTGGTTCGACCGGAACCCGAACGAAGCGGCGGACATCGTCCGCAAGGCGATCGCGGCCCGGAGTGCCCGTGTCGCCGCCCGCAAGGCGCGTGATCTCACCCGCCGCAAGGGCATGTTGGAATCCGCAGCGCTTCCCGGCAAGCTCGCGGACTGCCAGTCCACCGAGGCCGACGCGTGCGAGATCTTCATCGTCGAGGGCGACTCGGCCGGCGGTTCCGCGAAGTCCGGCCGCGACCCCCGGTACCAGGCGATTCTGCCGATTCGCGGCAAGATCCTGAACGTCGAGAAGGCGCGCATCGACAAGATCCTGCACAACCAGGAGATCCAGGCGCTCATCTCGGCGTTCGGCACCGGGGTCCACGAGGACTTCGACCTCGGCAAGCTCCGCTATCACAAGATCATCCTGATGGCGGACGCCGACGTCGACGGCCGGCACATCAACACCCTGCTGCTGACCTTCCTCTTCCGCTTCATGCGGCCCCTGATCGAAGCCGGACACATCTACCTCTCCCGACCCCCGCTCTACAAGATCAAGTGGAGCCGGGACGACAGCGAGTACGCCTACACCGACCGTGAACGCGACACCCTCGTCGAAATCGGTCGGCGACAGGGCAAGCGTCTGCGCGACGACACCATCCAACGCTTCAAGGGGCTCGGCGAGATGAACGCCGAGGAGCTCCGTGTCACGACCATGGACCCGGACCACCGTGTGCTGGGGCAGATCACGCTGGACGACGCCGCCCTGGCCGACGACCTGTTCGCCGTCCTGATGGGCGAAGACGTGGAGGCCCGACGCTCGTTCATCCAACACAACGCCCAGGACGTGCGCTTCCTCGACATCTGATCCACCCTCGGCGCCGTCGCCACCGGCCACGACGGGCACCCCTCGCGGAGCATCCCACGCCGAACCCCACAAGCGTGGCATACCCGAACGTTCGTGAGATCGACCCGTGTTCCGCGGCGGATCGCCCGTACTCCCGCGTGGGGGCTACGCGTTGGGTCGGTCGGTTTTCAGGGGGTTGCCGGGGGCATGGTCGCCGAGGCTGTTGAGGAGTTGGCGCAGGAGGCCGGCGAGGCGTTCCTGGTCGCCGTCGCTCAGTTTCGCGAGGAGTCTCGCCTCCAGGTCGACATGGTCGACGACGACGCCGTCGATGAGTTCGCGGCCACGGTCGGTCAAGGTGATCAGCACGCTGCGCCGATTGAGCGGATCGAGTTCGCGGGTCACCATCTCCCTCGCGACGAGACGGTCGATCCGGTTGGTGATCGCCCCGGAGGTGACCATCGACGACTCGACGAGTTGCTTGGCGGTGAGCCGGTACGGGTGACCGGATCGGCGCAGCGTGCCCAGGATGTCGAACTCCCAAAGCTGCAGGTCGTGCGTGGCGAAGTGGTCGCGAAGCTCCCGCTCGAGCAGTCGGCAGGCGCGCTGGATCCGGGCCACGACGCCCATCGGCGTGGGGTCGATGTCGGGCCGCTCGACCCGCCACTGGTCCATCCGCCAGTCGACGTTGTCCTCCACGGGCTGCCGCCTCCCAGAACCTCTTAACGTGAAACTGTTTGACGTCATCCTAACAGGGAGCTACATTCGCCAACGTTGAATAGTTCAACGTTAAGGAGAATTGATGCTCCGGGACCCAAGCCGGTCCGGAACGGGACGTGCGTCCCCGCCCGGCGGCACGCTGGGACTGACCCTGCTGACCGCGACCGCACCGGCCACGTGGGGCACGACATACCTGGTCACCACCGAGTTCCTCCCGGTCGGCTATCCGCTGGTGTCCGGAGTGATCCGCGCGCTGCCGGCGGGGCTGATCCTGCTCGCCGTCACCCGGCGACTGCCGCACGGCACGTGGCTGTGGCGCTCCCTGCTGCTCGGCACCCTCAACATCGGCGCGCTCTTCGCCCTGCTGTTCGTGGCCGCCTACCGCCTGCCGGGTGGCGTCGCGGGGACCCTCACCGCCGTCCAGCCGCTGCTCGTCGTCGGCCTGGCGTACCTGCTCCTGGGCGAGAGGCCCACCGGCTGGCGGCTGGGCTGGGGGCTGGTCGGTGTGCTGGGCGTCGGGTTGATCGTGCTGCGCGGCCGGCTCTCCTTCGACCTGCTCGGCGTCCTGGCCGGAATAGCGGCCGCCGGCGTGATGGCAGGCGGGATCGTCCTGACCAAACGCTGGGGGCGTCCGGACGGCGTCGGGCCGGCGACCATCGCCGCGTGGCAGCTCACCGCCGGTGGGCTCGTGCTCCTGCCGCTCGCGCTCGTCTTCGAAGGACTTCCGTCCGGACTGGACGCTCGTGCGCTCGGCGGCTACGCGTGGTTGTCCGGTGTGGGCGCACTGCTTTCCTTCCTGGTCTGGTTCCAGGGCATCGGCAGGCTGCCCGTGGTCGCCGTGTCGTTCCTGGCCCTGCTCTCGCCCGTGGTGGCCACGCTCCTGGGCTGGTTGTTCCTGGACGAGTCGCTCACCCCGTGGCAGTGCTTCGGGTTCGTGCTCGCGCTGACCGCCGTCGCCGCCGCGCAACTGACCCCCGACGTCGTCCGTGACCTGCTCCGTATCCCCGCCACCGCCAAGGGAGAATGAACATGACGCGCACCGTGCTGATCACCGGAGCCACCGGAACCGTGTCCACCGCACTGCTGAACACGCTGACGGCGAAGGACGTGGCGCTTCGCGCGCTCGTGCACGACGAACGCAAGGCGGACGGCCCGCGCGAGCAGGGCGCCGAGGTCTTCGTCGCCGACCTCGACGACGCCCGGTCGCTGCCGCCCGCCTTCGAGGGTGTGCACGACCTGTGGCTGCTCACCCCGAACGGTCCGCGCGCCCCGGAGAACAACATGAACCTGCTCTGGGCCGCCCGCCGGGCAGGTGTGGAGCGCGTCGTACGCCTGTCCGTGGTCGGCGCGGCGCACGACGCGCCGAACCGCAGCGGCAGGCTGCACGCGCTGTCCGACCGGGAGACCGAACGCTGCGGCATGCGCTGGACGATCCTGCGCCCGCACTGGTTCATGCAGAACCTGCTGAACGAGGCCGGCGACATTCGTGCCGGCGGCACGTTCGCGCTGAACATGGCCTCGGCTCGGATCGGCATGATCGACGCACGCGACATCGCCGCGTGCGCGGCCCGCGTGTTGTCGGACGACCCGGATCGCCACCACGGCCAGACGTACACCCTCACCGGCCCGCGCTCGCTGAGCTTCGACGAGGTCGCCGAGCAGACCGGCCGGGTTCTCGGCAGACCCACGGCGTACCTGCCGGTCGGCGACGCGGCCAAGCGCGAGACGTTGCTCGGCTACGGCGTTCCGCCGTGGATCGTCGACATGCTCGAGGAGTACGCGCAGGCGTACGCCTCCGGGTGGGGGGACTTCACCTCCGGTACGGTCGCCGACCTGCTCGGTCGCCCGCCGCGCGACATCGCCGACTTCGTCCGCGACCACGCCGCGGCGTTCACGACCGACGACTCCCGGTCGGCCGTGGACGCCTGAGACCGTGACCGGCCGCCCGGCCCGATCGCGCGGGTGCGCGACGGGGCCGGCGGCGGGTCCGCGATCGCCCGGGCACGAACCCCGCCGAGCCGCTTTCACGCAGGTCGGCGGGGCTGTCGGGATGCGGCGGTAGGGTCGTGGCATGGACCAGCAACACCTTGCCAATCTCGCGCACCTGCGCCGAGCGCGGGATCTGGTGGACCGCGAGTACGCGCGTCCGCTGGACGTGCCGACCATGGCCCGCCACGCGCTGATGTCGCCGGGGCACTTCTCCCGGGCCTTTCGGGCGGCCTACGGCGAGACGCCGTACGGCTACATCATGACCCGTCGGGTCGAGCGGGCGATGGCGCTGTTGCGCGAGGGCATGAGTGTGACCGACGCGTGCATGGCGGTCGGCTGTACCTCGCTGGGCTCGTTCAGCTCGCGGTTCACCGAGTTGGTGGGCATGACGCCGAGCGCGTACCGCGCGGCGGACCACGAGGCCGTGCTGGCGATGCCCACGTGTGTGGCCAAGGTGCGCACCCGGCCGACCAGGGAGTCATCCGTCAGGATTGGAGAAGCGGCTCCCGGCACCGCCGTCTAGCGTTGTTCGCATGACCATTTCACTCCAGTACTGCCACATCACCGTCAACGACGTGGACGAGTCGCTCGCGTTCTACCGCGACGGACTCGGCTACGAGGTGCGCAACGACGTCGGCTCGGACGGGATCCGGTGGATCACGCTCGGCAGCCCCTCCCAGTCGGACGCCGAACTCGTCCTGTCGGTGCCGCACGCCGGCCGGTCCGAGGCCGACGGGGACACCCTGCAGGAACTGCTCGTCAAGGGTGTGCTGCCGATGGTCGTGTTCCGCACCGACGATCTCGACGCGACCTTCGAGAGGGTGCGCGCCTCCGGTGCCGAGGTGCTCCAGGAGCCCATCGACCAACCCTGGGGCCCGCGCGACTGCGCGTTCCGGGACCCCTCGGGCAACATGGTGCGCATCTCGCAGACTCCCAAGGCGTAGCAACCGGCACACGGACGCGGCTTTCGCGCGCCGCCGCCCCGGGGCTCGCCCGCCTCCGGGGTCGGCTGCGCGCGGAAGCCGGGCGTGCCGTCGATGGATCCCACGGCGGACCCGGCCCCGTGTTCGTGCCCGGGAACCGCGCCGGGGCAGTGGTGTGTTCGGGGATCACCGGAAGGCGGCGCTGGGGCTCAGGACGGCCGGAGTCGGTCGCAGGGCGTCCAGCATGGTGGTGAACTCGGCCCTGGTCTGCGCGAGTTCGCGTCTCGGATCGGATTCGGCGAGGATGCCCGCCCCCGCGTGCAGGCGTACGCCGTCCGGGTCGGTCTGCGCGCAGCGCAGGGCGACGACCCATTGGCCGTCGCCGTGGCGGTTGGTCCAGCCGACGAGACCGCCGTAGTAGTCGCGGGGGCGGGTCTCCAGTCGGCGGATCAGCGTGTGCGCGGCGTCGCGGGGCAGGCCGCACACCGCGGGGGCGGGATGGAGCAGGGCGGCCAACGCGAACGCGGTGGGCGCGGGCCGGCGCAGCCGGGCGCGGATCGGGGTGCACAGGTGCCATAGGCGTCCGGCGGCCTTGAGCCGGGGTCGGTCGGGGATGTGCAGGCGGGTGCACAGCGGATGCAGGACGCGGCGCAGTTCGTCGACGACCAGGGCGTGCTCGCGCAGCTCCTTGACGGAGCCGGCGAGCGCGTGTGCCGCCGCCAGGTCGCGGACGGGGTCGCGGTGCCGGGAGGCGGTGCCGGCGAGCGGGTTCAGGGCCAGCAGGTCGCCCTGTCGGGTGAGCAGTAGTTCGGGAGAGGCGCCCAGCAGCGCTCGGGCGCCGGGCGTGCCCGGCGGGTCGAGGGCGACGTGGAAGAGATGGGCCAGTGGGTGGAGACGGTCCAGCAGGGCCAGGGTCGCGACGGGGTCGATGTCGCGGCGCAGGGTCAGCGTCCGGGCCAGGACCACCTTGTGGGCCTCGCCGGCCCGCAGACGGCGCACGGCCTTGGCGACGGCTCCCACATAGGCCGCCTCCCCCCGCGTGTCGACGCGATGGGGTCCGGTCGGTACGGCCGGTGGGCCCGGCCGGCGCTGCCGGGGTGTGGCCGTCACCCGGCCGAGCGCGAGCGCCGCGGGGGTGTCCTCGTCGAAGGGCAGGGCGCCGACGACGCACCAGCGCGGGTCGGCGTCGCGCAGTGTTCTCGCGGCCGCATGCGCGGCTCGGGTGAACTGCCCAGGACCGAGCGGGACTTGGGTCGGAAGAGGGGTGGTGGACCGGGCCCGCAGGACGTGCCGGGACGTGGTCAGGAGCCAGTGTGCCAGGTCGTGGGACATGATCCGCTCCCGGGGGTCGTGCGGCCGGTGGTGCCGGCCGCGCGGGGACGCACCGTCGTCGACATGGCGGCGGTGCGGGTGATACGAGGGATGTGATCGGAGACGGGGGACGCGACAACGTCGGCGATGACGCGGGGTAGGTGACGCCGGCGGGATCCCCCCGCGATGCGCGGCCGCATGGCCGTGCGCACCGTGCGGTCGTTGCCGCCCACCGCGCCGGTGACGACGGGTGCATCCTGGTCCGCCCCGGTCGGTCGCACGCCGCTCCTTCCGGGCGGCCGCGTGGCCGCCCGGCTGCCACTCCACCACCCGAACCCCCTCGCGTGGCAGGGCGTGTGGGGGTGGTGCGCGCGCACCGGGTGGTGCGCGCGCACCCGAAGGCACCGACGCGCGACCGCGCGCCGTGGCCGCACCCGGATCCGACCCGCGAGACTCGAACGAGCGTAATCCGCCCCGGCTTCGCCCGTCGTCCCGTCGGCTCCGCCGACGCGGGCCCCGGCCCGGACCCATCCGATCCGGCCCGGCCGTGCCGACGTTGCCGCGCCCGCGGTCGTGCCGGCCGGCTCCACCCGGCGGTGGTCGGCGCGTTCGTCCACGACAATGTCCGGAGCCCGGTCGTCGGAACTACCGGGTGGCGGGTGGTCGGTGCACGAGCGGGGTCGGCACGCTCGACCCCGGCCCTCACCCGGCCGCGAGCGGACGAACGGAAGGGCTGAGCGCGGGTGCCATACGGACACGGCCGGTGCCGGAAGTCGTCGAAGCGCGCCACCGCGGAGGTGAGCGGATCCGTCCCGAAGACGAACACCTCGCGGCGCGGCGCGTTGCGGGTCTACCTCGGCGCGGCGCCCGGCGTCGGCAAGACGTACGCGATGCTCGACGAAGCCCATCGCCGGCTCCTCCGGGGAACCGATGTGGTGGTCGGCGTCGTGGATTGCGGCGGCCGGCCGCTCACCGAGGAGATGCTGGTCGGCCTGGAGATCGTCGCGCCACGCGAACTGGTCCACCATGACGGCGAGTTCACCGAAATGGACGTGGACGCGGTGATCGCCCGCGGACCGCGCGTGGCGCTGGTCGACGACCTGGCGCACACCAACGCGCCGGGATCGCGCAACGAGAAGCGGATCCAGGACGTCGAGGAGATCCTCGACGCCGGGATAGACGTGATCTCCACGGTCGACGTGCGGCAACTCGCGTCGCTCAACGACGTGGTCGCGTCGATCACCGGCGTCCCCCAGCGCGAGACCGTGCCCGACGGCGCGGTGCGTCGGGCCGATCAGATCGAGTTCGTCGACCTGACTCCCGAGGAGCTGCGCCGCCGAATCGCCGACGGGGACGTGTACACCCCCGAGCGGGCCGATGCCGCCCTCGCGAACTACTTCCGCCCGGGCAACCTGACCGCGCTGCGCGAGCTGGCCCTGTTGTGGGTGGCCGACGGGGTCGACGAGTACTTGCGCGAACACCGCAACCGGCACGGGTTCGACGCGATGTGGCCGACCCGGGAACGGGTCGTGGTGGCGCTCACCGGCGGGCCGGAGGGCGACACGCTGATCCGGCGGGCGGCGCGGATCGCGGGTCGGGGCCCGGGCGGGGAACTCCTGGCCGTGCACGTGGCCCGCAGCGACGGCCTGTCCGGATCCTCACCGGCCGACCTGGCCCGTCAGCGCCGGCTGGTGGACTCGCTCGACGGCACGTTCCACTCCGTCGTCGGCGACGACGTACCCGGCGCCCTGCTGGACTTCGCCCGTGGGGAGGATGCCACGCAGATCGTGCTCGGCAGCAGCCGGCGCAAGCCCTGGCAGTTCGTCCTGGGTCCGGGCGTGGGCGCCACCGTGGCGGCCCGGGCCGGCGACATCGACACCCACATCGTCACCCACGAGTACGCCGGTCGCGGGCGGGACGACCGACCCAGGCGCACGGTCACCGCCCGGGGGCGAGCGGTGCCGGCCTGGGTGGTCGCGCTGCTCGGACCACCCGCGCTGACCGCCGCGCTCGTACCGATCCGGGGCAACGCCGCGCTGCCCCACGACATGCTCCTGTTCCTGGCCCTGACCGTCGCGGTCGCGCTGTTCGGCGGCCTGTGGCAGGGGGTGACCACCGCCGTGCTCGGCTCGTTGTTCATGGACTACCACATGACGCCGCCGCTGGACACCCTGGACATCGCCGCGCCGGGAAACGTGCTCGCGCTGGTGGTCTTCGTGGTGATCGCGCTGGCGGTGGCGTCGGTCGTCGACCTCGCCGCGCGACGTACCCAGCAGGCCGAACGTGGTCGGGCCGAGGCGGAGACGCTCGGCTTCCTCGCCGGGAGCGTGCTCAGGGGCGAACGGGCGTTGCCCGCGCTGTTGGAGCGGGTTCGGGTGACCTTCGACATGCGATCCGTTTCGCTGCTGCGCCGGGACGGACCCCGCGGGTCCTGGGAGAGCGTCGGGTCGGTCGGCGTGGATCCGCCGGCGCGGCCCGACACGGCGGACGTCGAGGTCGCGGTGGACGAGTCGCTCGTGCTGGTGCTGTCCGGCCGCCCGCTGCCCGCGGACACGCGCCGCGTCCTGGGCGCGTTCGCCGCGCAGGCGGCGCTGGTCCTGGAGCGGGGTGCCCTGGTCGCCGAGGCGGCGGAGGCGCGTCGGCTCGACGAGGGCAACCGGGTCGACACCGCGTTGTTCGCCATGGTGGCCCGGGACCTGCGGGCGCCGCTGGCGGCGATCAAGGCCGGGGCGTCCGGTCTGCGAGTGGAGGAGGTCGACTGGGAGCGGGCGGACCGGGCCGAGTTGCTCGCCACGATCGAGGCGGGCGCCGATCGGCTCGACCGGTTGATCGGCAATCTGCTCGACATGAGCCGGCTGCGGATGGGCACGGTCGACCCGTTGCCGAGCGACATCGCGCTGGACGAGGTGATCCCGGGGGCGGTGGCGCGGGCCGCGAGGTCGGGGGTGCGGGTGTCGATTCCGGAGACGTTGCCGACCGTTCGGGCCGACGCGGAGTTGTTGGAGCGGGTGATGGCCAACCTGGTGGAGAACGCGGTTTTGCACACTCCGGCGGACACGCCCGTGACGGTCGTGGCCGGGACGGTCCGCGGCCGGGTCGAACTGCGGGTGGTCGATCGTGGTCCCGGCCTGCCCGACGACGCCAAGGACCGGGTCTTCGAGGCGTTCGCGCGGCACGGAGACGCCCCGCGAAGTCGTGGTGTGGGCCTGGGACTTGCCGTCGCGCGCGGCTTCGCCGAGGCGATGGGCGGCTCGCTGGCCGCCGAGGACACGCCCGGTGGCGGGCTCACCATGGTCTTCGTGCTCCCCGTCTCGACCGGGCCGAACCCGGGTGGAGTGCGGGGCGAACTCGCGAGCTGAGGTTCATCCGCCGTGCGCCGCCTCCCGAGCCCAGGTCACCCGCCGCGTTCCGGGTGGGCCTCCGGCCGACCTGCCGTACGCCGCGACGGTCACCTGCCGGCCGGAAGCCTACCCACGAAGTTCGGTGTGGCGCCGCCGAGTTGCCGATCAGGACTTGGTGAGCGCGGCCGGACCGGCAGGCGTTGTCGCGAATCGGCGGAGGCCCGGTGTGGCCGTCGCGACCAGGGCGACCGCGCCGACGCACAGGAGGCCGCCGCTGATCAGGGCCGCCGTACCCGAGGTGGCGTTCGCGACGAGACCGCCGCGCAGGTTGCCGATGTCCGGCCCGGCCTGTCCGACGATCTGTTCGGCGGCGCCGACCCGGCCGAGGAACTCGTTCGGGGTGTGCAACTGGACGATGGTGTTCCGGGAGATGACGGACACGGTGTCGGCGGCACCTGCCAGGACCAGGAAGCCGAGCCCCACCCACGGGTTGGGCGACAGACCGAACAGTGCGAGCGACCCGCCCCACGCGACGGATCCGCCGAGCATCACCAGGCCGGGGCGAGGCAGTCGGGTGAAGGCTCCGGAAAGCACGGACGCGATGACGCCGCCGACGGCGATGGCGGTCAGGAACAGTCCGAGGGTGCGTGGATTGTCGTCGAACCGCTCGGCGTTGATCAACGGGAACAGGCTGATCGGCATCGACAGCACGGTGGCGGCGAGGTCGGTCAAAAGCGCTCCGCGGATGACGGGGGTACGGACCAGGAAGGCCAGGCCGTCGAGCACGCCTCGGAGACCCGGGCGCACCTGCTCGTCACCGGGGCTCATCTTGGGCAGGCCCAGTGCGCCGTGGATCGCCGCGAGGAAGGTAAGGGCGTCGATCAGGTGGCAGGTGCCGACGCCGAATCCCCCCACGATCAGCCCGCCCAGTGCGGGGCCCACCAGCATGGCGCCCTGGAAGGACATCCCGTTCAGGGCCAGCCCGGCCGCGAGTTGCTCCCTGGGCAGCAGGTGCGGGATGAAGGTGCGGGCCGCCGGGCCGCTGCCGGCCACGAAGCAGGATTGCAGCGCGACCAGCAGCAGCACGCCCGTGGGCGGGAGGTGCCCGAGGAAGCCCTGGACGGCGAGCAGCAGCGAGCACGACGCCAGGCCGCAGGTGGTGAGCAGATAGAACCGCCGCCGGTCCACGCGGTCGACGAGCGACCCGGCGAAGAGTCCGAACACGACGATCGGAAGGGCCTGGGCCAGACCCACGGCACCGGTCCAGGCGGTACTGCCCGTCGTCTGCCAGACCTGGAACATCACCGCTACAACCGCCATTTGGCTGCCCAGGCCGGACAGGGTCCGACCGATCCACAACCGTCGAAACGGTGGTGACGTGCGCAGCGGGGACACGTCGATCAGCGCGTGCCTCACTCCCATGCGGGGTCCTGCGCCAGTTTCTCGGCGATCCGGTCGTGGAAGCTCTTGCGTTCGAGGGCCTGTTCGATGTCGGTGACGACGCGGGTGAGCGGGTAGGGGATCTCCGCCTCGATCTCGGCGATGGCGGCCTCGGTGGCCCGCCACTCCGCCGCCAGTCGGCCGACGATGTCGCGGGCCTTGTCGGTGAGCGTCACCTTCTTGCTGCGCGCGTCCTCGCCCGCGACGGTCCGCACCCAACCGGCCGCGCGCATCGCGGACACCTTCTGGCTGAGCGCCGAATGGGTCCGGCCGACGGACTCGGCGAGTTCGGTGATGGTCATCGGCCCGGTGGCGTGCAGCCGGAGCAGTTCCATCACGAAGCTCGGCTTGAGCCCGTCGATGCGCTTCTCCGCGTACAGCCGGGCGATGTCCGCGTCCATCGAAGCCTGGAGCAGCCGTAGAGGACGCCAGTGGCTGTGCCGGGAGGGATCGGGTGCGTGGTCCTGGGGCATGCGGGAATCATAACAGCACTTATATAAGTGCTGTCAGATTTCACCGGACGCTGGGCCTCGGCCGGTTGGTGCAGTCCGATCCAGGCCAGTGTGCCGGGCGCGCCGGGCAACTTCCGGTAGATCTCCTCCGGCGTCGCCGGCGCGGTCCGTCCGGCACGAACGGCTCGTGCGGGATCCTCGGCCGCGCGGCGCCACGAGGTGGCGGGCCAGGGCGAGCGCGGCGAGGAACGTCAGGAACGCACACACGCCAAGCCATCCGGTTCGGTCGTGGACCTGTACCCCGATCCAGGAACCCGCGCTGCCGCCCAGGTAGGCGCAGGTCATGTAGGCGGTGTTGAGCCGGCTGCGGGCGTCGGGGCGCAGCGCGAACACCCGGGCCTGGTTGGCGACCATGCCGGACTGCATCGCGATGTCGAGCAGCAGGGTGCCGAGCACCAGGGCGACCAGACCCGGCGTGCCGCCCACGGCGCCCGCGGCGAGGACCGGGGCACAGCCGAGGACCGCGAGCAGGCAGACCAGGTTCACCGTGTCGGGTCCCCTGCGGTCGACCAGGCGTCCGGCGATCGGGGTGCAGACCATGGTTGCCGCGCCGACCAGCGCGAGCATTCCCACCGCGTGGGCGCCCAGGTCGTACGTGGGGCCGGTGAGCAGGAGTGTCAGGCAGGTCCACACGGCCGAGAACCCGGCGAAGATCGTCGCCTGATGGAAGCAGGAGCGGCGCAACTCCGGTTCGGTGCGCAGCAGGCGCAGGGGTTCGGCCAGGAGGGCCGGGTACGGCCGGCGCGAGGGTGGGACCGTCTTCGGCAGGATGCGCGCCAGGACGCCGGCGAGCAGCAGCACCAGGACCGCCGCCACCAGGTAGGGCGCGCGCCACCCCAGCCATTCGCCGAGTGACCCGCCGAAGGTGCGAGCCAGCAGCATGCCGCCGATCGAGCCGCTGAGCAGGGTGCCCATCATCGCGCCGCGGCGCTCGGCGGCGACCAGCCCGGCCGCGAGCGGGCCGACGATCTGGGCGGCCACGGTGGTGACGCCGACGAGGGCGCTCGCGGCGACCAGGGGCGGCAGGGTCGGGGCGCAGCCCGCGGCCAGGAGGGCGACGCCGGAGAGGGCGAGCAGGGTGACCAGGAAGGCGCGATGGGGGAGTCGGTCGCCGAGCGGCACCAAGAGGAAGATCCCGGCGGTGTAGCCGATTTGGGTCGCGGTCACCACCAGCGCGGCGGCGTCGGGGGACTCGTGCAGTCCGGCGGCGATCAGTGGGCTGATCGCCTGCGGGAAGTAGATGTTGCCCACGCCGACGGCGCAGGTCAGAGACAGGATCAGGACCAGGCCGCGGCTCATCGCACCTCCACCGACTCGCGCGCGTCCACGGTGTCGGCGACGCGGCGGGTCGTGCCGGGGGAGGGCACCGGGGGCCGGGGGCGGGCTGCGTGTGTCATGCGTGGCAGTTCACGGCACCCGTGCCACGCCGCCAATGGATGTAGCGTATGGCTTAATGATCAGCTACGAGCTCGGCGTCGAGGATCTCGCCGACACGCGGTTCGCCCTCTCGCCCCTGCACGAGACCGTGGTCAGTCTGCGGGTGTTGCGCGAGCCGGGACTGGCCGCGTTGCACCTGCCGTGGCGCAGAGCGGTTCTGGGCGGGATTCGAGCGCTCGACACCGAACTGTTGATGTCGCTGGTCGCGGCCAGGCTTACCCTCCCCGACTTCCTGACGCCGCGGCCGGCGACCTTCGCGGCGAGCTTCGACGAGGAACTGGCCGTCGTGCGACGCACACCCGCGGATCTGGTACGGCGCGACCTGTCGGCCACGCACGCCCCGGACCCGCTGCCGGCCGCGCTGCTCGACGCCGGTGCCGAGGACGACGCGCCCGTGCTCGCGCTCCGCGACGCCATCTGCGAACTCCTGCGGCGGTACTGGAAGATCGCCGTCGAGCCGACGTGGCCGCGGATGCGCCTGCTGCTGGAGGCGGACATGACCTACCGCGCGCGGCAACTGGCCGTGGGCGGCGCCCGCCTGCTGTTCGCCGACATGCACCCGAATCTGCGCTGGCACCACGGGGTGCTGGAGATCGACAAGATGATCGGCCGGCATCACGTCGCGGCGTCGGGCCGGGGCCTGCTGCTCGTTCCGTCGGTGTTCGTGCACAAGCCCGCGCCCCCGGTCAGCCCGGAGGAACCGCCGTCGTTGGCCTACCCCAGCCGCGGAGTGGCGACGCTGTGGGCACGCTCGCCCGTCGCCGACCCGGCCGCTCTGGTGTCCCTGGTGGGTGCGCCGAAGGCGGGATTGCTCGGCCTCCTGGACGAGCCGCTGCCCACGGTCGAGATCGCCCGCCGGCTCGGTGTCACCCCGAGCGCGGTGTCCCAGCACCTGCGCGTGCTGCACGCCACCGGCCTGGTCTCCCGGGCGCGCGACGGACGGCACGTGCTGTACCGTCGCGCGCCGCTGGGCGACGAACTGCTGGGTGGCGGTCGGCCGGGGTAACTACGCGCGGTGCGCGAGGAGTTCGGGGGGTCAGTCGGGCGGGGCGTCCGAGGTGTGGCCGGTCGCGGTGGGGTCGGACGTGGCGGGGTCGGGGCCGGCGGCCATGCGGGCGGTGGCGACGTACAGCCGGTCGGCGCGTCCCGGGGGCAGGCATTCGCGCACGGGATTCCCGGTGGCGTCGACCAGGCCGCGCCAGGCGGGCAGTCGGTGGTGGAGCATGTCCTGGTAGTCGCAGCGCAAGCGCACTTCGACGCGCTCGGACCAGGCGGTCAGGATCCGTCCGTGGCCGTGGTCCCAGACGATCAGGCGCCGCCCTCGCCACGTCGAGGCGACGGTCTCGTCCGTGTCCCGGCTCGTGAGGGCCTGGTGCGTCTGCCGGCTCGCGGCGGCCCGCGAGGGGGCGTGCGGGGACACGGTGACCAGGGGTATCGACAGCGGCGGCAGGGGTGTCCGCGAGCGGTCGATCGCGGTGACGGTGACGGTGGCGGCGGCGGCCGGGCCCGATCGCCCGTCGGGTGCCGTGCTCCCGGGCGTCGCGTCCACGTGCACCCACGTCGACGTGGGGTCGGCGAGTACCTCGCGCGCCCACGCGGCCTGCCGGGCCCGTTCCTCGCGGGCCCTCGCCTGGGTGAGAGTGATCATCGTGACGGTCAGGCAGGCCGGACACAGATTCCGGCCGTCGCCGCATCGCGTCGTCACCTGCTCGGTGCGGGCGTCGCATCCCGAGCAGACGTGTCGGTCGCCGCGGGCGGTGAGGAGTTCCTCGATGCCGGCGCCGTCGGGCATTGAATCGCGTGCGTCGTACAGCGCGCGCACGACGTTCTCGTTGTCACAGTCCCGGCCGCGCACGCGCGCGACGACGCGTGCGGCGGGGTTACGGGGCAGATCCAGCCTGGCGAGCTCATTCGCCTGCAGCAGCGGCCAGGGGACGGTGCCCCAGCCCTCGAACGTGCGACGGTCCTCGAAATCGTGGTTCGGCCGTGTGGTCACAGGTTTCGTGGCTCCTCGTGCGGTGCCCGATCGGTGGGGCTTGCGCCCGTTCGCACCGATCCCCCCTGACCGACCAAGCATGGCCCAACGAGCGGGGGAGGGATAGCCGGAATTTCGTCGAACCGTCGGCAGACGGGTGCGCACTCCGGGAGTTCGACCGAAATCCGTGCCCATGGGCGCTGTCGGACCCCCGAGCCGGTGTTGCGCTCGTGACTGTTTGGTCGGGGACATGGCGCGGCGAACCCTGCTCGGGTACGGTCGTTCCCCAGTAGTCGTGGCTCGACGTTCGTTCGCCCGTGATCGCGATCACGGGCGATTTTGCTGTCCACAGCGCTTCTCGGACCATGGCGATCACCTCCGGGCCCGCACCTCGCGTGGCGCGATTCCATTTATCTGATCGAGGAGTTCGACCGTGGCCAGTGGCACCGTGAAGTGGTTCAACAGCGAAAAGGGCTTCGGTTTCATCGAGCAGGACGGCGGCGGCCCCGACGTCTTCGCCCACTACTCGAACATCTCCGGCAGTGGGTACCGTGAGCTTCTCGAGGGGCAGAAGGTGACCTTCGACGTCACGCAGGGCCAGAAGGGCCCGCAGGCGGAGAACATCGTCGCCTCCTAGTACGTCGCCGGCCGCGGGGGCCGCCGGCCCCCCCCCCCCCCCACCTATACGACGGAAAACCCCGCCCCCCCGACCCCGGGCCGACGGCGGGAGCCGACCGGGGGGCCGCCCCCCGAGGGGTCCCCCGGCGGGCGGGTCAGCT